>JBKHWE010000001.1:0-6020 GCA_046566705.1 Bacteroidia bacterium
TAATACCTTTACCGGATGTACGTCGGTATCATTACCATATATAATAGCTCCGGCGCCAGCGGCACCTGCCAAACCAGAGGCTACCCTTGCACAGCCGGATTGTACCAATGCCAATGGTTCGCTTACCATAATAACACCTCTTGGCACGGACTACGAATACAGCGTGGATGGAACCAACTTCCAGCCGGGCGTTATCTTTACCCTGCCTGCCGGAACGTATACCGTAACCACACGCAACACGGTTTCGGGTTGTACATCGGTATCTGACCCGTACACCATAAACGCCGCACCAACCGCGCCGTTACAGGCTCAGGCTACCCCTGTTGACCCAACGTGTACCAATGCCAATGGCTCGCTTACCGTAACAACGCCTCTTGGCACTGATTACGAATACAGCGTGGACGGTATCAATTTCCAGGCAGGAGTAGCCTTTACCCTGACTGCAGGAACATATACCATTAGAACACGTAATATTTTTTCGGGCTGTACATCGGTTTCAGGCTCGTATATTATAAACGCGGCACCAGCGGTAGTTGTACCTGCAATAGCAACCCCTGCACAACCGGACTGTAGCAATCCTAACGGTTCGCTTACCGTGACAAATCCCCTTGGCACAGATTACGAATACAGCGTGGACGGAACCAACTTCCAGCCGGGCGTTATCTTTACCCTGGCGTCAGGTACATATACTATTACCACACGTAATGTTGTTTCGGGCTGTACATCGGTTTCAGGTTCGTATACTATAAACGCAGCACCAGCGGTAGTTGTACCTGCAATAGCAACCCCTGCACAACCGGACTGTAGCAATCCTAACGGTTCGCTTACCGTGACAAATCCCCTTGGCACAGATTATGAATACAGCACAGACGGAACCAACTTCCAGACGGCGGTAGCTTTTAATCTCCCTGCAGGTACCTATATCGTAACCACACGCAATACCGTTTCGGGTTGTACTTCGGTATCTGATCCGTATATCATAAATGCCGCACCAGCGGTAGTTGTACCTGCAATAGCAACCCCTGTACAACCGGACTGTAGCAATCCTAACGGTTCGCTTACCGTGACAAATCCCCTTGGCACAGATTACGAATACAGCGTAGACGGTATCAATTTCCAGGCAGGAGTAGCCTTTACCCTGACTGCAGGAACATATACCGTAACCACACGCAACACAGTTTCGGGTTGTACCTCGGTATCTGACCCGTACACCATAAATGCGGCACCAACCGCGCCTGCACAGGCTCAGGTTAACCCTGCACAGCCGGATTGTACCAATGCCAATGGCTTGCTTACGGTAACAACGCCTGTTGGTACTGATTACGAATACAGCGTAGACGGTATCAATTTCCAGGCAGGAGTAGCCTTTACCCTGACTGCGGGAACATATACCATTACCACACGTAATGTAGTTTCGGGCTGTACATCGGTTTCAGGCTCGTATATCATAAACGCGGCACCGGTTGTGCCACCGGCAGCCACAGCAGTGGTAACCGCACAGCCTACCTGCGCCAGCGCTAACGGTACACTTATCATAACCCCACCGGCAGGCACCGGATACGAATTTAGTACCGATGGAATTAATTTTCGTACCAACACTACCCTTACCCTGCCATCAGGCAGCTATATGCTAACCGTGCGCAATGCCTCAGGATGTACTGCTGTATCAGGGCCGTATGTAATTAACCCTGCACCGGCTGCACCGGCAGCACCTCTAGCTACAGTAATACCTCCGGACTGCTTTAACGCAACGGGACTTATCATGATAACATCGCCTGCAGGTACAGGATATGAGTACAGTATAGACGGCATTAACTTCCAGGCATCGGCCACATTTGCAGCACCGGAAGGCAGCTATACCATAACAGTGCGTAATGCCGCCGGATGTACCGCAGTATCGGCAAGCCCGGCAGTTGTAGGGCCACAGCCTGCTATGCCTGCGGTAGCGCAGGTTACTGTAACACTTCCTACATGTACCAATGCCCTGGGCGCACTCACCGTAACCTCTCCTGTAGGTACAGGCTACGAATACAGCCTTGATGGTATTAACTTCCAAACATCAACACTGTTTGCAGCACCACAAGGCAGCTATAGCGTAACGGTACGCAACGCCGCCGGGTGTACTGCTACATCGGGTAGCTTTACCATAGGCGCGCCGCAAACCGGATTACCGGAACTTGGCGGCCTACAGGATTGCAGGCCTACCATAAACGGCAACAACTATATACTGGAAGGAATCGCCGAAAACAACTCGTTTAACATGGCTACCGCTACCTTTGAGTGGCGCCGTGCCGGGCAGGCCATGGTACTGTCTACCGATACTACGTTTAATGTAACGGAGTATAAAACCGATAACGACCTTACTTCGGGTAGTTTCCCGATAGATTTTGAGCTTACCGTAACCACCCCGGGAGGCTGTACCGATACCTATACCTTTAATGTAATAAGCGTGGTGTGCGACATACCAAAAGGTATATCGCCAAACAACGATACCATGAACGATAAATTTGACCTTGCCGGCATGGACGTTACAAAAATTACCATAGTAAACCGTTATGGCGTGGAAGTATACCACAGACGCAACTACCGCGACGAGTGGCATGGCCAGACTGATAACGGACAGGAACTGCCTACCGGCACGTATTTTTATATGCTGGAAATGGCCGGAGGCACCCGTACCGGGTGGGTGTACCTGAACCGCGAAGTACGTTAATAGATTACTAAATAGTTAAAACAGGCACGGTAGTATACTACCGTGCCTGTTTTTATTTACATTTGCGGGCTCTCTAATAAGCACTGGAATAACAAACTGTAGAACAATATCTTATAACTTCGGCCCGTTTACTAGGATGCCAAAAGGAACATGAATAGACTTTACAAAACAGCTCTCGGACTACTATTATTTTTAACATTACTGCTTGATTTTACCCCTGCACATGCGCAGATCTATCTGCATAGGTTTTCAACAGTTTATACAGGAACAGGCACGTATTCCGCACCACCAGATATTATAAATCCCCGTCTTAGCAGCCCTGGATGGACAAATGGACGAAACGTTGCATGGGCAAGTGGCAACGGTAGCGGTGGCAATGGCGATAACGCTTTACAATTAGGCACTAATGCACAAGCCAACCAGTATTATCAGATGACCTTTAATGTGGCGTCGGGCTTTAGCGCTTCTATAACCTCTTTTAACTTCTGGACCCGGAGTACCAATGCGGGGCCATCAAACTGGCAACTCATCATAAACGGTACCACCGTAGGCAGCGGTGCCACCGCAGGTACTGGAGGTGCCAGTATAGGCGTTACCAACGTAAGTACACCCATAACCGGACTTACCGGACTCGTAACCGTACGCCTTAACCTGACAGGCGCTACCGGGGGTAACATCCGCTTAGATGATTTTACCCTTAACGGCAGCGTTATATCATTATGTAATGCAGCCACTGTAAGCAGTTTTACACCGGCTACAGGCCCGGTGGGCACTACAGTAACCTATACCGGCACCGGTTTTAACGGCATAACAGGCGTTACTTTTGACGGCATCCCGGCTACAGCATATAATATAGTATCTAACACCACCCTTACGGCAGTAGTACCTAGCGGCACAACTGCGGGGGCTGTAACGTTTCAAACAGCTACCTGCCCTGTACAACCGAACAGCAACTTTAGCATACTGGAAAAAGAATGCGGGAATATTGACGTATACATATCAGAGATATTTGATGACCAAAGAGGTAGTGGAGGCGTAGTGGAATTATACAATCCTACCCGCTCCGATATAAATTTTAACGGGCCTGACACCTATGTTTTGGAATGTTACCAGACTATCGGTGATGCCAGTCCGAGGGGAGGAACACAATACACCATAACCCTTAGAGGTACTATCCCTTCTCATGGTACCATGCTTATAGAATCGGGTAACGGTGACCTTACTTGTACTTCATTACCTCTTTCCTCCAATGCAATTGGTGGAATAAATGAAGATGACCAAATAAAACTAAAGAAAAACGGGATATATAAAGATGATGCCCGTGCTCCCGCTTATACAGGGTACACAGCCAGGCGCAACCCAACAGCTCTTGCACCTACTATGAATTACAATGCTTCGGATTGGTACATATCAGGTAGGGGTGGAGAAGTATGTACTGACTTGGGCAGGCACACCGAAAATGTAACAATCGTCCCGCCTACCATTACACAACCCGTAAGCGTTGCGGTATGCGAGGGTGCTAATGCTACTTTTAGCACCAGCGTATCTGGCAGCAGCACCGGCGTTGCGTACCAGTGGAGGACGGTAAACACTACAGGTAACTGGGTAAATGTAACCGATAATGCTACCTATAGCGGCGCTACCACCGCCACACTTACCATAAACAATGTTACTGCCGCACTGGACAAAACACAATACTACTGTTATATAACAACACCTACGTGTTTACTATACAGCAACGCGGCACTGCTTACCATAGGCGGCGCACTACCCATACCTGTTGTAACTGTAACCCCGGCTACGTGTGCAACAGGCGGAACCGCACTGGTTACCAACCCTACAGGTACCGGAATAACCTACAGCCTTAACAGTGCCACGTTTACAAGCAACCCGTCTTTTACAAACCTTACCGCAGGCAGTTACAACATTGTAGCCAAGAACG
Source organism: Bacteroidia bacterium (assembly GCA_046566705.1). GTDB lineage: Bacteria > Bacteroidota > Bacteroidia > Flavobacteriales > Flavobacteriaceae > Flavobacterium. The sequence goes on from JBKHWE010000001.1 coordinate 4,656, forward strand.
CGGCGGGCTGTACTTCGGCACCGTTTAACTTTACCATAGCCGCACCGGCCGGCGCACCGGCAGCACCAACGCTTTCGGCAGTACAGCCTACCTGTACTACCACTACCGGTACTATTACCGTGACCAATGCGGCGGCAGGATTAGAATATCAGTTAGACAGCGGTGCATTCCAAACCACAGCTACCTTTAACAGCGTAGCTCCGGGAAGCCATACGGTAACCGTGCGCAATAGCGCAGGATGTAGCAATTCGGCAAACATAACTATAGATGCCGTACCAGGCGCACCGGCTGCTCCTACCCTTTCGGCTACACAGCCTACCTGCATTGTACCCGGAAGCGTTACCGTAACCAATGCTGCCAGCGGTCTGGAATACCAGCTGGACAGCGGAACCTTCCAAACTACAGCCACCTTTAATAGCGTAGCTCCGGGAAGCCACACCATAACCGTACGCAATGCCGGAGGGTGTACCAACTCGGCTACCATAACCATAAATGCCGTACCGAATGCCCCGGCCGCGCCAGTACTTTCGGCAACCCGACCAAACTGTACTACCCCTACTGGATCTATTACTGTAACCAATTCGGCAGCAGGATTACAATATCAGTTAGACAGCGGTGCTTTCCAAACCATAGCTACCTTTAATGGTGTAGCTTCAGGAAGCCATACCGTAACCGTACGTAACGCGGCCGGTTGTACCAATTCGTCTACTACTGTTATAGATGCGCAGCCTGCTACACCGGCAGCACCGGTACTTAGCCCTACGCAACCTACGTGTGCTACCGCAACCGGAAGCATTACCGTAACCAATACCGCAACAGGATTACAATACCAGTTAGACAGCGGAGCTTTCCAGGCCACGGCTACCTTTAACAGCGTAGCAGCAGGAAGCCATACCGTAACCGTGCGTAATGCGGCTGGCTGTACCAATTCGGCTACCGTAACCATAAACGCGCAGCCCACTACTCCGGCTGTACCGGCACTTTCGGCAACACAGCCTAACTGTACTACAGCAGGAAGCATTACCGTTACCAATGCGGCAGCAGGATTACAATATCAGTTAGACAGCGGTGCTTTCCAAACCATAGCTACCTTTAATGGTGTCGCTTCAGGAAGCCATACCGTAACCGTACGCAATGCGGCAGGATGTACCAATTCGGCTACCGTAACTATAAATGCTGCACCTACAGCACCGGCAGTTCCAACGCTTACAGCAGTGCAGCCTACCTGTACCACCGCTACAGGAAGCATTACCGTAACCAATGCAATAACAGGATTAGAATATCAATTAGACAGCGGTGCTTTCCAAACCACGGCTAGCTTTAATAGTGTCGCCACAGGAAGCCATACCGTAACCGTGCGTAACG
>JBKHWE010000002.1:0-30926 GCA_046566705.1 Bacteroidia bacterium
GAACGCCAACATTAAAATTTTGGATTGAAATATTCGCAGATGTATTCAAAATCCTCATGAAATAGGTTTGCCCTACAACAAAATTGTTGTTGAAATAACCTTCGTATCCCTGGCTTGCAGTAGCATTGTTTAGACATGTTAGTAAAGTACCGGCACAGCTGCCTGTGTAGATCTCCATAGCAACATCAAGTCCTATATTTGTCGCGTTACTTACCTCAAGGTACAGTGTTGGGTCGGTAGCTACAAATTTATACCATACATCCTGAGATGTGTTAGGAGCGCAGGTAGAAGCGTTTCCATCTAAAAGAACACCGCTAAAACTTCCCGGAATGGTAGAAAATGTTGCCGTGGGAGTTACCGTAGTAGCATTAGCGCAGAGATCATTTTGAGCAGTAACAACCAGTGCATAAAAAAACAATAAATAAAATGTAGTTTTAAACTTCATATTTTTTTGATTTGGTGATTTATAAGGCGGCAAATATAGCATTTGTTTCTATTTACCTACGATGTGTTTTATGTAAAAAACAACAAATAATTCAATATTTTCAATTAAATATAACACAAACATCATTCCATTTACCTATAAATTATAAATAAAAAAAAGAGCCTTTCGGCTCTTACTTACGTATCGCTACGTTATACTTTTTAACCATCTTTAGCATTGCAGTATCCGTGCTGAAAACCGTATTGAGCCCCTGAGGCTCCTGTGGCGGGTCGGCAGTAAAAGCATCGCCCTCGTGCCAATGCCCCTGTACCGGGTTATTTTTTCCCGTGCCACCATAGCCCCAGAAGTTAAGCGCGGTAAAGGCTTTGTGCTGTTTAACGCTGCTCTCAAGTTTATCAAAAATAGCCTTGTAGTATGCCTCACGGTCGGTAGCAGGCACGTTCCTGTCCAGGCTTTCGTGGGTACGTGGCAAGCCAAATTCCTCAAGTACCAATGGCTTGTGCAGTTTTTCGGCAACGGCTATATGCTGGTCGATGTATTCCATGGTTTTGGTTATGGCTACCGGTAGGGTTTCAGCAGGGGTTTCGTGCTTGTACCAGCCCCAGTTCTTCGGCCAGATGTGCATGGTAAGGTAGTCTATCTTCGGGTTATTGTGGGTGCGCTCGTAGATGCCTATGTCATCTGCCGAACCCGCCTTACCCTCGCTACCGGTACATATAAGGTGGTAACCGTCCAGCTTGTCTATGGTAGCCACCACATCGTTTAGCCAGGTGGTAAAATGCCCCTCGTTATCGGCGGTAAACACGCGCGGTTCGTTAGCCACCTGCCATGCCATAATGGTATTGTCTTCGGTATATTTCAGTTTGCTGTACTTATTGGTACGGCTTATAATTTTAGCAATGTGCTGTTTCATGGCCTCCTGACACGGAGCGCACTGGTGGAACTGCTTTACATAGTCCATAAACTGCGGCCACGTATTCGGCGGAATGTTCGGATTGGGCAGCGTGCCTTTACCGTTCCACTCCAGGTACTGCGCCATGCCACCGCTCCACTCCCAGTTGTTGCCCAAGTAGAGCACGGCATACATATTTCGCTTGCGCAACTCATCCAGCAGGTAATCAAGCCCGTCGAGCAAATCGTCGTTATATACACCCTGCTTCGGTTGGAGCGCGGGTTTAACGGTAAAATCCTGGGTACCGCCCTCTGCCCCTACCAGTATGCGGAGGTTGTCCATGCCGTTTGCTTTCAGCTCGTCCAGCTCTTTGGCAAGGCGGGCGCGGTCGCCCACGCTTTTACTGGCCAACAGGCCGCCATACCAGTAGTTGGCACCTATGTAATGATAGGGTGTATTGCCCTTATAAAATTCGGTTCCCTTAACGGTAATGCGCTCAGGGCCGTTGTTTTTTTGTGCCGTACACGATGTAATTACCGCCAGCGCCGTAAGGGCCATGGTGTTCTTAAAAATATTACCCATATAGTAAAGATACTGTTTTAAGGGGTTAAAATAAGGGCGTGGTTACACCTCTATAACCACGCCCGTTACGAAAAACTTAACCCAAATTTAATTTTATTGTGCAAGGGTATACAGCGAGGGAATGTTTTGCTGTAGTACCGATTTTGATTTCGTTGTAAAGTCTTTAAAATCCTGCGTATTGGCTTGCCCGGCAGGCGGCACATAATAACCAGAAGCATCATTGTTCCAAAACATTACGTATGCCACACTGATGTCGCCACCGGTAAGGGCAGTGTACATATTGGTACTAAAGAACCCCGAAATGGGACTTGTAGTAGCCGTAACGCGATAGCCTGTTTCGGTTAATGCCGATATTTTTACCTTGTCTTTTGCCAATGTGCCCAGCATGGCAAGCTTACTGTTGGCACGGGTTACCCCCGATGTACTGCCTGTAAAATCACCATAGTTGTCCATACCCAGTACATCTACATACGCGTCACCGGGATAACGCCCCAGGTAGGCAGCCGATGTGGTATAACTGTTGTCGGGCGAATAGGCATACAGCACATTGTGTACCCCTTTGGTATCACGTAAATACGTTACCAAAAACTGCCATGCCTGTTTGTACTGGTCAGGCGTACAGTACGCTGCGCCCCACCAAAACCAGCTACCGTCAAACTCATGGAACGGACGGAAGATAACCGGTATCAGCTTGCCATCAGCACCTTTAAGGTTGTTCAGTACGCTCGCCACTTTATCCAGCTTTTGCTTAAAGTAGTTATGGTTTTCGCCCCCCGGTAGTATGCTTATGAAAGCATTCGCTTTTTCTTCAGCCGTCATATCATCGGTATAAAACGACAGCCCACGGTACGGCTCGCGCAGGTGCCAGGAAAAGGTATTAACCATACCTTTATTGTAGGCTTCCTTGGCATCATCGGTAATGATTATTTCCTGCTGATGGAACCAGTTTTGGGCGGTGCCATCATTTTGGTTGTCGGTAATGAACATAAAATCAGAACCCAATAGTGCCGGGTCGCTGCCCGTATTCTTTTTAATATCAGAACTTCCTGAAACCTCCTGGTAAAAGCCGTTAAACGCGTCCTGCTGGCCTATGAGGAACTTCGTCTTCTGTAGCTTACGCAGGTTGTAGAACAATGCCACGGTTTCGGCAGTGGCGTTAGGGTCTGCCATGTAAGTGCGCACGTTGGCGACGGTCATAGGGTCGGTATCCGTTTCTACGGGAGTGGTTGTACCGCTCCCATTATTGTTATCGCTGCTGCACGATGCCGAAAAAATCAGGGCAAGTGCCATAGCGCTTAGTAATGTCTTTTTCATAGTGTGTTAGTGCCAAAGGGATACTCTGCTCCCTGTTTTGGTTAGTGCAAATTACGCCTTCAAACGTTTTCGCAATACTGCTATTTTGTCAAAAAAACGTACTATATTTTCAGTATTGAAAACTATAGGCGCATAAAATTTAAAAGCCTGCAAAACAACAGCTTCGCAGGCTTTACCCAATAAAAAACTAATGAGTGGTTTAAGGCGTCTTACTTCCTTTTTGTTACAGGCGTTTTATTAGTTCCAGGCACGCCCTGCCGTTGTGGTAGGGGCATTTCCAGAAACCGGCCTTATCTTTATTAATTGGTGCATAATCCGCGTACACGCCCCATATCCATTCGCCATTTTTAGCGTCAAGTATGTGCTGTTGTACAAAAGCCCAGTTACGCTCGGTGGCATCCAGGTATTTTTGGTTGCCCGTAAGTTGCCAGGCGTTTACCATGCCTATCATAAACTCGCTTTGTGGCCACCAGTGCTTTTCAGCAATGAGATGCTTTTCGTGCGGGTCATATTCATACCAAAGTCCGCCATCGGCATCTACGCCTTCAAAGGTGGCATCGGCCATGATGATGGCGTGTTTTTTATAAATTTCAATGAGCTGCGGGTCGCCAATGACCTCGGCACACCAAAGCAATAGCCAGGCTGCCTCAATGTCGTGCCCATACGATATAACATCGGGTTTTTCTACCCATTCTTCGTTAAAGAACAGGTGCAGGTGCCCGGTGTCTATGTCCATAAAATGGTTGTTTATGGTAATGAGCAACTGCGTAATAACGCTCTTTAACCCCGAGTCAGGCCATACACGATATAAGTTGGCATACCCCTCTACAATGTGCAGGTGGGTATTCATGGTCTTCTTTTCGTTGGCATCCTTTTCGCTCAGGCGAAGGTCATCTATGGGTTGCCAGTTACGGGTAAAAGCCTCCAGGTAACCCGAATACTCTTTATCAAAACTATGCTCCTCAATCTTTTTATACAGACTGATGGCTAGCTGCAGGGCATCGTCATTTTGGGTAACCGAATAGTATTCCGTCAAACCATAAATGGCAAATGATATGGCGTAAATCTGGTTTTTGGTATCCTTTGGCGAACCATCGGCATTTACGCTCCAGAAAAGTCCGCCGTGCTCCTTATCATAAAAATAAGTAGCCAGATAGTGGTACGCGCGGTGCGCCAGCTCCAGGTGGCTTTCGTTTCGCGTTACCGGATATGCCGCGGCAAATGCCCACAAAATGCGGGCATTCATCACGGAGCCTTTTTCGGCTGAGTAGTCTTTTTGTTCGTTACTGTCTATGGTGCCTATAAAGCCGCCATTAACGGTATCTATGGTATTTTTTTCCCAATACGCCAGTATGCTGTCCAGCTCCTGGCGCATGGCTTCCTTAAGTTGTGCCATTACAAAAACTTCTTGTTGCTGTCTACAAGATCTATAATTGTTTGTACTGAACCCGCCGAAGTAAAGGTATCTTCAGGTGCGTTGATAACATAATCTACCAACTTGTCTACGCTGGAAACCGCTACGTGCATACGTGTATCTGACGACGCGTAGTAAATGTACACTGTACCGTCTTCATCGGCAATCCAGCCGTTCCCGAAAAGTACATTGCTTACATCACCCACGCGTTCCACACCTTCGGGAGCCATAAAGTAACCCGCCGGGTGGTGGATAACCTTATCTATCTCGTTAAGGTCGGTCATGAACATATACAGCGTATAACGCAGTCCTGCCGCGGTGTTACGCACACCGTGCGCCAGGTGAAGCCAACCTTTTTCGGTTTTAATTGGCTCTGGGCCAAGACCGTTTTTCAGCTCATAAATGGTGTGGTATACCTTACCGCAAATGATTTTTTCATCCAGCACTTCAGGGTTTTCCATCTTGTCGATGAAGCCAAGGCCAATACCGCCTCCGCTGCCTACATCAATGAAACCGTCCTGAGGGCGTGTGTATACGGCATACTTACCATTTACAAACTCAGGGTGCAGCACCACATTACGCTGCTGACCGGTCCTGCTTATAAGATCGGGCAGGCGCTCCCAGTTAACCAGGTCTTTGGTACGCACAATACCTGCATTGGCTATAGCCGAACTGGTATCTCCTTTAGGGGCGTTCGGGTCTTTGCGCTCGGTACAAAAAATACCGTACACATAGCCGTCTTCGTGCTGAATAAGCCTCATGTCGTACACGTTAGTATCGGGGTTGCCCTCTATTTGAGGAATAACCACAGGCTTGTCCCAAAAGGCAAAATTATCTACACCGTTAGGGCTTTCGGCAATGGCAAAGAACGACTTGCGGTCTACCCCTTCCACACGAACGCACATAATGTATTTACCGTTCCACTTGGTGGCACCGGCATTAAACGCGGCGTTAAAGCCTATGCGCTCCTGCCCATGTGGATTTGTTTCAGCATTAAGGTCGAACCTCCAGTGCAACGGCACGTGTGCTGCCGTTACCACAGGATTTGCATAACGGGTATAAATACCGTTACTTTCTGCTATAGGGGCATTCTTCTTTTCTATCAGTTCACGGTGGGCTTTTACCAGCGCGTCGTAATTCGGTATTTTAACCGTGTTTTCAGTAATCATATCCAATACCTTTTGTAATAATTGGTGTAATTTTTTTGGTCATTAAAAATCGGTAAGCCTGTTCCACCATGTTTTTTTCATGGTTACAAATATTACCGCAAGCAGTACCAGCACAGTAAAAAACCCGGTCCATTTACTTAAAATAAAGTACATGGGCAGCAACGTAAGCAGGATTTGCCCGGCAACGCCCATGGCCACGTTCGCCATGTTGATGCCAAAGTTCCTGTTCTTTTGCAGGTCCGGGTCTTGTTGTTGTGCAAGCTCGTGTATGGGCTTCCACATACCCCACGGCCTTACGGTTTTGTAAAAATTCACCAGTGTTTCCGTATTCGTCGGAGGCGCCGCGTAAGAACCCAAAATACAGGCAGCCAACTGTATTACAAAAAACACAGGGAAAAAGTACAGCATACGGGTACCATCAAAGAAATGGCTGATGCCCGTAACCGATAAGAACGGTGGTATGGCGCTGGCAATGATGCCGGCAAGCATTCCCCAGAAGAAACCGGTAGCATTAAAGCGCCACCAGTACCATTTGAGTACATTAGCACACACAAAGCCCCCATACAGCCCTGCGGTGATAATGTTGAATATCATGTTTACGTCTTTTATAAGCAGCCCCAGGCCTACACCAAGGATTACCATAATAGTACCTGAAAGGTAGCCCATGCGGATGATCTGTTTCCTGTCGGCATCGGGTTTAAAGTATTTCAGGTAAATGTCGTTTACTATATACGCCTGGCCCGCGTTTAGCGTACCGCTGAAGTTGCTCATGAACGCACCAAGGAAACCGGCAAGCACAAGGCCCACAAGCCCTACAGGCAGGTATTTGTTTATAACGGCAGGCATAATGCTCTCAAAGTTGATGCCGTCTGCCGTGCGGTTTATGCCCAGGTCTTTAAAGTAAAGCACACCCAAGATACACAACCCCATAGTCATAAAATAGCGGATAGGCAGTAGTATGATAGAGATGAATCCGCTCATTTTACTGGCTTCCTCAGGCGACCTGGTACTTAATATTTTTTGGCAATCATAGTTAGGCGCAGGGCCTGCAAGGCTCTTAAGCACGCCGCTAAAGAACATCATGGCTACCACGGCAGAGAACAATCTGTAACCGTCCTGCTCCAGCTTGTGCTGCGCTTCGGGTAGTATGGTTTGCCAGTCGAGCCCCAGCTCTGCTCCAAACAGCGGACTATCCCACCCAAGGGGCATTTTATCTGTAAACACCACACCGCTATCGGCAAGTGCCACCATGGCTATGGTACCCACAAACAGTGAGCATACTATCATAATCATGTATTTTATAAAGTCGGCCAGTACTATACCGTGCATCCCCCCTACAATACTGTAAAATGTAGCTACTATACAAATGCTTACGCCGTAAAACTGCGCTGTAAAATGCTTGGCTTCCAGCAGGGCAGTTTTGTATTCGGCACTGCCGGCTGCAAACTGCTCCAGGTTCTGGTCCAGGAATGGCACCGCATTTTTAATCGTATCATACGGAATGAATATCTCAAGGAATTCGCCCACACCCACAAAGGCATACGCCATATAGCCTACACAAAGCATCAGCGCGAACACCACCACTACGGCGTGGCTGCTCTGTACGCCTTTATCGGTAAGCCCAAAACGCGTACCGAGCCATTCAGCACCGGTGGTAGCGTTGCTTCGCCTGAGCCATTTACTAAGGAACACCATGAGGAACACCTGGTTAAATACCGGCCACATCCACGGAATCCAAACACTTTTAAAGCCGTATAAAAACGCCATACTAACCAGTAGCATGGTACCGCTTATGTCAAACATATCGCTGGCATCACTAAGTCCCAGCATGTACCAAGGCAGTACCTTGCCCCCCATAAGGTAGCTGTCTTTACTGCGCTTGGCGCGGTTTTTCATTATTATTCCTATTGCCACCATCAGTATAAAATAGGCGGCAATTATGGTAAGGTCTATAGCTGTAAGTCTCATTTGGTTAATGGTACACTGTGGTACTGTTACTTTTTATAAAGGGTTAGTTTCGTCGCTTCTTTCTGAAAAAGGGTTTCCGGCTGTTTGTAGTATTTTACAAAATCAGCCTCATACTTATGGCCTTTGTACGGCGCATAGTAATGCATACGCGGCGGGTCTGACTGCTCGTTCCAGCCGTGGTTGCGCCATAGCAGCACGTATGAAATTTTCCTGCTTCCTATGGCATTGGTCAGGGTTTCTGTCCACCAGGTAGCATACGGAATTTGCTCAAAGCCCGTTTCGGCAATAGCCGAAAGCTTGTTGTGCTCGCGCGCTACTTCATCAATTATACCTGCAAGGCGATGGGTATCGGCAGCAAACTTTTCGCGTTTGGCAACCTCTTCCCCACCCTGGTAAATATCAAAACTCACCATGTCTACGTACGCATCACCGGGATAGTATTCCATAAAATCGGCTTTGGTCTGCACACCCAAATCTGACGTGTTGTACACATACAGCAGGTTATGCACGCCTTTGCCCTCAAAATATTCTACCGTAAACTTCCAAAGCGCCTTAAACTGCTCAGGGGTGGTAGTATTTTTGCACCACCAGAACCAATTCCCGGTAAATTCATGGTACGGACGGAACAAAATGGGCACCAGCTTACCATCCTTGCCCTTGAGCGTAAGGAAGTACGCAGCGGCGTTATCCAGCCAACTTTTAAACAATTCGTGCTTGGCGCCACCGGGCAGTACCGAAGCTACCGTACCAGGCTCATTGTTCCAGGCGTCCTTGCCGGTAAGCGGGTTGTTCATGTGCCAGCTAAAGGTATTAACCCCGCCCCATTTATACACCTGCTCCACATAGCGTTTCTGGTTTACAAACGGTACACCATCCAGGTCTTTATCGGCCTTGTTTTCAATGCGTCCCAGATCCCAGCCGTATACCGCGGGGTAATCGCCGGTTACATCTTTTATATCACTGCGGCCTTCTTCATAACGCCAGTTTACACCATACGCCAGGGCATCCTGATGACCAAAGAAATAACCTTTTTCCCGTGCTTTAAATAAATTTTTATACAGCGCCACGGTTTCGGGCGTTGCGTTTTTATCTGCCGGAAGCGTGCCTGTAACGGCTGCAGGCTGCGATGCGCCTTTGCACGATACAAGAAAAATTCCGGCTAAAAGTATGGTAATATTATTTTTCATCTATATTTGCATGCATCTCTAAAAAGAATTTTAAAACATTGTAAAATTCTTAAATTATTTGATTTATAATTCCCAACCGTATAATTTTATCAATGCTTTTTTGATAATGCCAAAGATATAACGAGCATCCAAGAAGTGTTAATACTATTTTATCATTATTGCAATAAAAAATTACAAACGTTGTAGTAGTTATGGACAACCAAAAATTTCACCGCGAAATACCCCCGCTGTCAAAGGACGACAGCTTCCTTGTTTTTGACAGGCACAAGGACACTTTTGAATTTCCCATACACTACCATCCTGAGTATGAGATCAACTTTATACTGGGCGGAAAGGGCGTAAAACGCATTGTAGGCGACCACATTGAGGAAATAGACGATGTGGAGCTGGTACTCGTGGGCCCTAACCTTACCCACGGCTGGGAACTGAACAAGTGTAAAAATAAAGACATTAACGAAATTACCATACAGTTCCACAACGACCTGTTTGACAGTACCCTGCTGGAACGCCGTATAATGCGCCCCATAAAGGACATGTTTAACCGCAGCAACCACGGCATACTGTTCTCTAAAAAAACCGCCACCGAACTTGCCGAACGTTTCCGCCGTATAAGCAAGCTGGATGGCATGGACTATTTCCTGGAAATCATATCCATACTCCACGATATGGCTAACTCGCGAAGCCAGCGCATGCTAAGCACGTATACCGTAGACAGCGACGTTTTTGAAGACGATGACAAAATGAAGCTGGTGTACGAATACATACAAAAAAACTTCAGCGAAAAAATTACCCTGGACGATGTGAGCGATGTGGCAAGCATGAGCCCCGTATCGTTTAACCGTTTTATAAAAAAGCGCACCAACAAAACGTTTGTAAACTACCTCAACGACATCCGTGTGGGGTATGCTGCCCGATGGCTCATAGAAAAAGACCTCAGCATAAGCGAAATAGCCTACAAAAGCGGGTTTAACAACATAGCCAACTTCAACCGGATTTTTAAAAGCATAAAAAATACTACCCCAAGCTTGTACAGAGACGAGTTCCAGGGCATGAAACGCTTTCTTTAGCGGTATGCATTTGACAAAAAAATACCAGCAGTTTATTGCTTCAAAACAAAACACAACCTCAATAAAACCCTGTAAAACAAGGAATTATTGAGGTTTTTATGCATACATATATATTACTGTATAAAAGTTACGCAAACGTTAGAGAAAATACCATCATTAAATGATAAAATAATATTAACACAGGCACGGGCTTAGCTCTAAATTTGTTTTCGTCAATAAAAGAACCCTAAAATTATTGATAGCTAAATTTATAACCTTATTAACTGCGAATTAGTAGCTAACCAAACACAAAATTTTACTATGGGTAATACATTACACAAAGTTACAAAATGGTGTACCAAAGGACGGGCGCTGTTTTACCTGATGTCGCTTTGCTTTGCAGGAACCCTGCATGCACAGCACAAGGTGAGCGGCGTAGTGTCTGACGAAAAAGGGATGACCATACCTGGGGTAAGTGTAACCGTTAAAGGTACACAGCAATCTGTGGCTACAGGCCTGGATGGTGATTACACTATTGACGTACCGGAAAGCGGTACGCTTGTTTTCAGCTTTATAGGCTTCACCACCGAAGAAGTAACCGTAAAGGGCAAAACCAAAATCAATGTAAAACTGGCCGAAGCCTCTAAAACACTAGACGAGGTAGTGGTTATAGGCTACGGTACACAAAAGAAAGAAGACATTAACAGCTCGGTATCCTCTATCCGTACCAAGGATATTGAAAACCTGAAGCAAACCACGGTAGACCAGATGCTACAGGGTAAGGCAGCGGGTGTAACGGTTACAAACGGATCTGGGCAGCCGGGTAGCGCGGTATCTGTAAGGGTACGCGGTACCACCTCTATAAGCGGTACTAACGAACCGCTTTATATTATAGACGGTGTACCGGTATCTGGAGATGCAACCGGAAAATCAATGAGCGGCAGGCCTCTTGCCTCAAACGATTTCGGCACAGGCGGTGGCGCAGGTAACAATGCCGTGAGTCCGCTATCTATGATAAACCCTAACGACATCCAGAGCATAGACATCCTTAAAGATGCTTCGGCAACAGCCATCTATGGTTCGCGTGGTGCTAACGGTGTTATCATCATCACTACAAAATCAGGTAAAAAAGGTACCGGTAAAGTATCTTACGAAGGCTATACATCAGCAGCAAGCATTTACAAAAAGCTGCATGTTATGGACCTGAGGCAGTTTGCCCAGTACCAAAACAACCTTACCAAATCGTTTGGTCTGAGCGATGAGTTGCTACGCCCTGAGTTTGCCCACCCGGAACTACTGGGTAAGGGTACCGACTGGCAGGATGAAGTATACCAGACAGCTATAGCCAAGAGCCACCAGCTTTCATTCTCGGGCGGTTCAGAAACCACATCATATTACTTGTCCGGCGGATACCTGGACCAGGAAGGTATGCTGCTGGGTTCGGGCTACAAGAGGTATACACTTCGCCTTAATGTAGACAGTAAAGTAAAAGACTGGCTACGTGTAGGTGCAACAACGAACACGGGTATTACCAATGAAAAGCTTACAATAAACCAGAGTTTTGGCGGTCTTATCAGTAACACCCTGTTACAATCGCCGGATATACCGGTCAGAAATCCTGACGGCAGCTATGCGGGTCCGGTTGACAACAGCATGAACGTTACCTACTTTAACCCTGTGGCAGAAGCCATGGTGAAAAAGAACCAACTGATACGTAAAAACTTTTTGGGTAACGTATACGCTGAAGCCGAACTGCTTAAAGGCCTTAAGTACCGCATAGAAGTAGGAGCCAATACCGAAATAAGCGAGCACACTGATTTTATACCGAGCTACGCATGGGGCGTACAGACAAACGCCTATGCCGACCTTACCGAAAGAAGGCAAAACTGGTACAGTACCAACATTAAAAACCTGCTTTCGTATGATAAAACAATAGACAAGCACCACTTTACGGTACTTGCGGGCCAGGAGGCTAACGACAGCCACTGGGAAGGCATAACGGTTACCGCTACAGGTTTTGCCACTAATGATATATACACGCTAAACCTTGCCGACCCATCGCAAACAAAAGCTACGGGATACAAAGGCAGTGCCTCTATCTATTCTGTTTTTGGGCGTTTGATTTATGATTTTGACAACCGTTTCAGCCTTTCGGCTTCCATGAGGAGCGACCGCTCTTCTAAGTTCTATCCGGGCGATAAGAGCAAGCAGGTAGGTACATTCCCTGCGGTAGCAGGCTCATGGAAAGTGAGTAATGAAAAATTCATGGAAAGCACCCGTAAGTATGTAGATAACATTAAGCTAAGGGTAGGTTACGGTGAAACCGGTAACCAGCAAATAGAAAATAACCAGTATGGTGCACTATTAACACAGAGCTCATCGCAACTTGGTCCGGGTTATCAGCCTACAAACATAAGTAACCCTAACGTTACGTGGGAAACCATGAAACAGACTAACGTGGGTATTGATTTTAGCGTACTTGATAATAGCCTGACAGCAAGTTTTGACGTATACCGCAAAAAATCAGAAAACTTCCTGTTTGCAGTGCCATTACCTACGTATCTTACCGGTACACCGGGTTATGGCGGTATGTCGGCTCCGGTATCTAACCTTGGTTCTATGGAAAACAAAGGTTATGACATTACCCTCGGCTACAATACAAAAGGTGAATTTCAGTGGAACTCTACCCTGGTATTCTCTCACTACAAAAACAAACTGCTTAGCATACAGGACGAGCTTTCGCTTACGCAGCCGGTAAACATTAACGGTTATATGTCGTATGACGTTACCAACACTGTTGTAGGCCAGCCGATAGGTATGTTCTACGGTTACATAGCCGATGGTATCTTCCAGACACAGGCAGAGCTTAATGCCGCTCCTAAACAATTCGGTCAAAACGTAGGTACTGGTGCAGGAGAAACCAGCCTGGGCGACGTAAAATACCGCGACATTAATGGCGACGGGCAAATTACCCCGGCAGACCGTACCCTTATAGGCAACCCACACCCTAAGTTTACCTTTGGTTTCACCAACACTTTCAAATACAAAAACGTAGACCTTTCGGTATTCGCTACAGGAAGCTATGGTAACGACGTGCTGAACCTTACCTACAGGTCGGGTACTACAAACACCGGTTTGTACCAAAACGCCCTTATAGATGCGGCTAATTACTGGACACCAACAAATACAAATACTAACGTACCAAGGCCACTTAACACTACAAGTTCTGTAAACAACCAGATTTCTACACGCTATATAGAAGACGGTTCGTACCTGCGTATACAAAACCTTACATTGGGTTACACATTACCTTCAGAGCTTATAAGTAAAGTAAAAATGAGCAGGCTAAGGATTTACGGCAGCGTACAAAACCTGCACACCTTTACTAAGTACAGGGGTTACGACCCAGAAATAGGTTCGTTTAACCAAAACGCGCTGCTTACCGGTATTGACAACGGCAGATACCCTACCCCGCGCACATTCTCTGTAGGTGTAAATGTTGAATTCTAAAAAAATTGAAAAATGAAAAGATATTTTAAAAACTACAGGTTACTAGGTGCCTCCCTTGCCTTTGCTCTTTTAATGGGTTCGTGTACGGATGAGTTTACCAACCGCCCATCGCAGGATTCTATAAGCCTGGAGTCGTACTATAAGAACGACGCGCAGGTAGAAAGCATAACAAACGGACTCTACTCAAGGTCATGGTTCCAGTTTGCCAATAAGTTTATGTATGCCGTGGGCGAAGTAGGTTCGGGTAATATGTACACGGGCTCATCTGACGTAAACGCACTAAGGAACTTTTCCATGAACGGTTCAGACAACGAACTAAACAGTGCCTGGGGTGCCCTGTGGGGTATTGTAGCGCAGTCTAACGATATTATAAACTACCTGCCCAGCCGTGTAGCCCCCGCCGTTAGTACAGAAGTACTTAACAACACCATGGGCGAGGCATACTTTATGCGTGCTACCGCTTATTTTTACCTGGTTAGGCTATGGGGACCTGTGCCGCTTATAGAAAACAACACGGATTACCTTACCGCGCCAAAAATACCTACTGCACCGGTAGCAGACATCTATACGCTTATGGAGCGCGACTACCTGAAAGCCATAGAGCTGCTTAAGGAAAAAATGCGCACGGCTACCTATAGCGGTAACATGCGTGTAAGCAAAGGCTCGGCGAAGTCGCTACTGGCTAAGGTATACCTGTATGAGAAGAAATATACGGAGTCTAAAGCTATGGCAGAGCAGGTTATAAACAGCGGAGAGTTTAAACTGCTGGGCGGTGCGGAACTCCCTACAAAAAACTTTGGCGACCTGTTTGAGTATACAAACAATAATAACGAGGAAACCATCTTCGGCTTGTTATGGTTTGTAGACGGGCGTTACGGTTCGGCAAACAACTCTAACACCCAGTTTGGTATCAGCACCGGAGCGCTTACTACCTCTAACGCAAGTTATGGCGGTGTATTTGCACCATCTCAGGATGTACTTACCATTTGGGAACCGGGCGACATAAGGAGAAAAGAAACCATAATGATGCCGGGCGACGTATATCCCGATATTAAGGTTCGCGTTAGCGGAGGTACCGTTGTACAAACCGGCTTTACCGTGCCATCTGCCGCAGACATAGGCGGACAGGGTGCCGGCGCTGCCATTAAAAAGTACGTTATGGGTATAGCCGACGGTACAAACAAATCAACAATAGGCAATATAGACGGCTGGAACATGATGGAGAACAACAACTACATTATGCGCTACGCCGACCTGCTGCTTATCCATGCCGAAGCTACCCTGGGCGGTGGTGCCAGTACGAGCGATGCAGGAGCACTTGCTTCATACAACGCGGTACGTACCCGTGCAGGTCTTACTGCCAAGACTACCATTACCGCTGCCGACATTTTCCAGGAACGCCGTAAAGAACTTATGTTTGAAGGTGAGTTCTGGTACGACCTGGGCAGGCTGCCAAGGGCGCAGGCTACCGCAATTATTGCTGCCCAGAACAGGGGTAACCAATGGACCGCGGAATACTTTACCCCTGCCGAGAACGACTTTTACATGAACTACCCGGATAACGAAGTGGCTAAAAACCCTAAGCTTCTGGAAGCTCCGGTTCCATACAACTTTGACTAATCATTAAAAATATTCCGTAAAAATGAAAACAAATAAATTCAGGATACTGTTTGCCGTTATGGCTATGCTGTCGCTAACAGTACTGTTTTCGTGCGATGATGACACCAATAAAGGTGGCGCACCGGAAATAGAAAATGTAAGCCTGGCCAAGAACGACTCGCTGGTAGAGTTTGGCTTTGCCGATAATATGTACATCATACGCGGTAAAAACTTTACCGGTACCAGGAAAATTTATTTTAACGACGTAGATACCTACTTTAACGCTACACTGGTTACAGATAATGTAATCCTGGTAACCATAGACCGGAATACACCGTATGAAAACGTGCCAAGCGAACTGAAAGTGGAAACGCCGGGCGGTACAGATACCTATAGCTTTAGGGTATTGCCCCCTGCCCCTGCCATAGTAAGCTTTAATCCTATAAATGCCGCGGCGGGTGAGCAGTTTACCATTTACGGTTCCTACTTTTTAGAGCCAAAAGTTTCGGTAGGCGGTGTGGAAGCTACTGTAGTATCCTCTACCCTAACCCAGATTGTGGCGGTAATGCCTCCGGGATCTGACCGTAAGTATGTAAAAGTTACCACAGATTCTGGTAGCAATACGTGGATGGTAAGCGCGGTAGGTACTGCCATTTATGACGATGCTTTTTACGCGCCATGGAATTTTGAATCGTGGAATAACCATACGTATGAAACTGATTTTGCCAAGGCCTTCCAGGGTACTAGCTTTATCAAAAAAACCATTCCGGGTTGGGATAACATACAGGGCAACTGGGGCTGGCAGGAAAACATGTCGCAATACACCGGTATCCATTTCGCAGTACGTTCTGAAGACGTGGGTAACCTTATATGGATCTTTAACGGTACCGGATGGAGTATGAACAGCCATTCATTTGCAACCGGCCCTATATGGACGGATGTAAAAATTACATGGGAAGAAATGGGAGGCATACCTGCCGCCATGCAAAACCTATCGTTTCAGGAAAACACAGGAAAAACACACGTGTACTACTTTGACAACATAGGCTTTACTGTAGATTAACCTAAAATACCTTATATAGCTATTCCCCGAAAGTAACCTTCGGGGAATATTATTTTTAAAAAACCATTCAGAATGAAAAATCTATTAACCGCGCTGCTCACCGCCTGCGCCATAACCGGGGCAGCCGCGCAGGGCAACAACTACACGCAGGATTACACAAAATACCAGGGGCTTGCCCTTACACCGCCCATGGGGTGGAACAGCTGGAATAAATTTGCCTGCAACGTAGACGAAAAAATGATTAAGGAAATGGCCGATGCCATGGTGGCTAACGGCATGCGCGACGCCGGCTATACCTACATAAACATAGACGATTGCTGGCACGGCGACCGTGATGCGCAGGGGTTCATTCACCCGGATGCCAAGCGTTTTCCGTCGGGAATGAAAGCCCTGGCCGATTACGTACACAGCAAGGGCCTTAAACTGGGCGTGTATAGCGATGCCGGTAGCCAAACCTGCGGTGGCCGCCCGGGCAGCCGTGGTTACGAGTTTCAGGATGCGCAACAGTACGCCTCCTGGGGCATTGATTACCTGAAATACGACTGGTGCAATACCGAAGGCCTTAAAGCCGAAGGCGCGTACAAAACCATAACCGCCGCGCTTAAAAAAGCAGGCAGGCCCATAGTACTGAGCATCTGCGAATGGGGCACCGACAAGCCGTGGGAATGGGGACAAAACGTAGGCCACCTGTGGAGGACTACCGGAGATATTTTTAACTGTTTTGACTGTATAGAAGACCACGGTACCTGGAAATCATGGGGTGTAATGCAAATCGTAGACATGCAGGACGGACTTAGGAAATACGCCGGCCCCGGCCACTGGAACGACCCCGATATGCTGGAAATAGGCAACGGTAAACTTACCCC
Organism: Bacteroidia bacterium; assembly: GCA_046566705.1. Classification (GTDB taxonomy): domain Bacteria; phylum Bacteroidota; class Bacteroidia; order Flavobacteriales; family Flavobacteriaceae; genus Flavobacterium. Next base: position 17,056 of record JBKHWE010000002.1, read on the forward strand.
CGGCGAAGACCGCGCGCATTTTACCATGTGGGCTATTTTGGCATCGCCACTTATAGCCGGTAACGACCTTAGGAATATGGACACAGAAACACTTGAGGTACTTACCAATAAAGAAGTAATCGCCTTAAACCAGGATAAACTGGGTGTGCAGGGTTACAGGGTATCGGCTGAGGATGGACTTGAAATTTGGGCGAAACCGCTTGCTAATGGCGACTGGGCAATAGCCTTCCTTAACCGTAGCAAAGAGGTGAAAACCGTAGATTTCGACTGGGCTAAGAACGAGTTGAAGGATGCGGATTTCGGTCACGTTACTGATTTTGCCAAGACTACCTATACCGTAAAAAACCTTTGGGATAAAAAAGACAAAGGCACTGCTACGACTAAAAAAGCGTTTAAAGCTACCGTACCGGCTCACGATGTAATAACCCTACGCCTAACCAAAAAGAAATAATCTATTATGAAAAAACAGATTATAACCGCTGCTGCGTTGTTGCTTACTGCAATGACGTTTGCCCAGGTAAAAGAACACGGGCAGCTTCATGTTGAGGGTACCCAACTTACAGACAGCCATGGCAAGGCGGTTTCGCTGCGTGGCATGAGCTACGGGTGGAGCAGTTTCTGGCCGCGTTTTTACAACGCCAAAACCGTACAGTGGCTTAAAGACGACTGGAATGTAAACGTGGTACGCGCCGCCGCCGGTATAGAGGTGGGCGACAAAGGCAAAACCTACAAAGACAATCCTGAGTTTGTAAAGAAGTGCATTACCAACGTGGTAGACGGGGCAATAAAGAGTAACATCTACGTAATTATAGACTGGCACAGCCACAACGTAAACCTGGAGGAAGCCAAAGCGTTTTTTGATGAAATGAGCAAAAAGTACGCGAAGTACCCTAACATCATTTACGAAGTATTTAACGAACCCGATGAAGAAACCTGGCCTGAGGTTAAGGCGTATTCTGAAGCGGTAATAAAAGTAATCAGGAAGAATGACCCTAAAAACATCATCCTTGTAGGGTGTCCGCACTGGGACCAGGACATAAACCTCCCGGCCGCCGATCCTATTAAGGGCTACAGCAACCTTATGTATACGGTACACTTTTACGCGGCCACGCACAAACAATACCTGCGCGACCGTACCGATGCCGCCATAAAATCAGGACTACCCGTATTCATATCGGAATGCGCGGGAATGGAAGCCACCGGCGACGGCCCTCTTGATACTACCGAATGGCAGGCCTGGATAGACTGGATGGAAGCCCGTAAACTTAGCTGGGTTACGTGGTCGGTTTCAGACAAGGACGAAACCTGCAGCGTGCTCTACCCTACCGCGTCATCTGACGGAAAATGGAAAGCTTCAGACCTTAAAGAAAGCGGTAAAAAAGCCCGCGCCTACTTACGGGAAATGAACAAATAAAATCATAATAATACCCGTACATTATTTAGGGAATAGCCTGTTAGGCTATTCCCTATTTATTTACAAAAAAATCAGTGTATAACTAAAAGTAGGTATATAGAAAATTACAGACAATGAGGTTAAAGCCCCAGGCCGCTTTAATATCTTTAAAATAAATAAATGGATTTTATTGAGAAAAAATTAACATTTAATATACTTTGACGCACTTCGTGTTTTAAACCAGGGTTAACGGAATGAATTATTATCAATAATGCATAATTTAAATATCTTACGTAAGGCTTATATTGTTAATTCAAAGTAAATTAAACGTTCATTAACCTATATTTATTTGCAATTCGTTAAATAGCTGTTAAAGCAGGTATAACATAGCGGTCGTTTATTCGCAGGAATTTAGGGATACCTCATATATCCCTTTATGCTTAAGAACTTTAACACCGCCTATATGGAAAAAACAATTACTACTTTTAACCAAAGACGGGCGCTAAAATCCGGTATCCTCCGGATGCTCTTAGCCGCCATGTTCTTTATTACAACCGGTGCATTCGCCCAGTTTAACGACGGCTACCTTACCGTGTTTAAAGTTACCAATACGGCAGCTTTAGCAAACACTGGTACGGCTATTGTAGCAGAGGAATACATTCCTACTACTGCAAGCCAGAGCGCGCCAAGCTTCAGCGTAGCGTTACCTGCAGGTACAAGCGGCGTTGTAATTTCGGGTACAGCCAGCGCTGCCGGGGCCTTGTCACGTTCAGAAAACGGGCGTTACCTTATTATACCGGGTTACGCCGCGGCGGTAGGTGCTGCAAACAGCACCTTTACGAGTAACGGTACCGCCAGGACCCTGAGTGGTAATGGTACCATGGGCGCCGGTGTTACAGGTACTTTTTACAGTACGGCAAACGACCTTAGGGGCGCTACCAGCGACGACGGAACCAATTTCTGGTTTTCGGGGGGTAGCATAGGGACCCGTTATACAAATAACGGTACTACCGTAACTACCGTATCTACATCAAGCACCAATACAAGGGTTATTAATATTTTTAATGGCCAGCTGTATTATTCTACATCATCTACATCGGGAGGTACACTTACCGGTGTGTACAGCGTGGGTACAGGCAAGCCTGTAGCAGCTTCTACAACTTCTGCCAACCTTGTTAATGCAACTGCCCCGCTGGGCTTTGCAGTAAGTCCGGATGCACGTACCATATATACCATTAACGCTACCGATAAGGTAGTACGTTATACCTATAGCGGTACCTACAATGCTGCAGCCAATACCTACAGTGGCGGTAGCTGGAGTGCTGCTTCTACAGGTATGACACTTACCACAGCTACAGGCGTAGCGGTAGACTGGAACAACTACGCGTTTTCTACAGGTGCTAACGGCGCGGTAATCTATGCTACGAGCCCTACACTATTGGTTCGCGGTACTGATAACGGTACCGCTGCTATTACTGCTACTACACTACGTACCATATCGGGTAACAACGCCTTCAGGGGTCTTGCTTTTTCTCCAATAAGGCAAACCGTATCTAAGAGCACCACCTCGCCGGTGGCTTCATCATTACAAACAGGTGTAAGCAATACCGTGCTTTTCGGTTTTACACTTACGGCTAACGAAGGTAACTCTACCATAAAAAAACTTATCCTGAACCAGCTGGGTACAGCCATTGCCGGAACAGATATTACCAACTTCAGGTTACTTGAAGACACCAACAACAACGGCGCAGCCGATACTTCTGAAATTACAGCAGCACTTGCTACAGGAACGGTAAACGGAACCCAGATAACATTCGCTGTTATAACGAACACCGCCATTACACAGGGTAATGCTAAAAACTACCTAGTTATAGGTAATGTAAGCAGCACGGCAACCAGCGGTGCTACGTTTATACCAAGCATTGTTTCAGACAAAACGCTAAACAGCATTGCGTATACCACAAACCTGGTTAACGCCGGTGCATCATACGTTACCATAGGCACTTCGGTTCCTACAGGGTCTACACTTACCATAGCGGTACCTACCATAGCCTATACCGGTACACTGGATGCTCTTACTACAACGCAGGGTACAGCTTCAGCTACTACCTCTTTTAGTATTTCGGGGCAAAACCTTACCGCCGGCATCGGCATTAACCCGCCTGCCGGTTTTGAAATTTCTACTACAGCCAACTTTACATCAAATGTTGGTTTAAACGGAACTCCTATTACTGTAGGTGCTGCCGGAACGGTGACAGCCACTACCATATATGTACGCCTTGCGGCTACTACACCGGTAGGATCATACTCAGGCGACATCATCGCGTCGAGCACAGGTGCGGAGAGCGCAGCCATAGCAACAGCCTCAAGTACGGTGACATCGGCTGCATTGGCCAACCAAACCATTACCTTCAGCCCTATATCGGATGCCGTATATGGTGACGCTCCGTTTACCGTTAGTGCCACGGCTTCATCGGGCCTTGCGGTAACCTATAGCAGCTCTGACGAAACCATAGCCACCGTATCGGGTAATACCGTAACTATTGTGGGCGTGGGTGAAGTAACCATCTATGCCGACCAAAGCGGTAACAGCAGCTATAACCCCGCGCCGCAGGCCGGCGACACGTTTACTGTTTCGGCGAAAGCCCTTACGGTAAGCAATGCTGTCGTAACCACAAAAGTATACGACGGTACGAACGCGGCTACCATTACAGGCGCTACGCTTAGCGGCGTGGTTCCGGGCGATACGGTTAGCGTATCGGGCAACGGTACTTTTGCCGATGTTAATGCCGGCGAAAACATAGCGGTAGCTACAAACTTTGTACTTGCCGGAAATGACAGTGCCAAGTATACACTTACACAGCCATCACTTACAGGTACAATAAGCAAAGCAGAGCAGGTAATTACTTTTGGCGCACTGCCAAACAAAACTACTGCCGATGCTGATTTTGCACTGGGTGCTACGTCGCCTACATCGGCCATAAACGCTATTACGTACAGCAGTTCAGATACGGCTGTAGCCACTATCGTTGGCGGTAATATTCATATTGCAGGCCCAGGTACAGCTACCATAACAGCTACACAGGCTGCCAGCCAAAACTATAACGCTGCAAACGCCACGCAAACCCTTACGGTTATTGATGCACGTTTTACAGATGGTAACCTTGCGGTAGTGGTAGCTGCAAGCAGCGGTAACAACACTACCGTAAGTGTAGCCGAAGTAAGCGCTACATCATTTGACCAGACCGCTCCGGTAAAAACGATCACGGTTCCAGGTACAGGTGCTTCGGCCATACGTTTTTCATCGAGCGCTACCTCTACAGGTTATGTAACCAACAGCGCCGATGGTAAAACGGTATTCTTTACCGGGCTTAACAGCACCAATACTTCGGCCAACTCAAACACCCTTAATCCAAGGGCGGTTGTAGCCGTTAGCCATGAAGGCGCCGTAAATATAGCCACTACCTATACCGGTACCAGCGGTAACCAGCCAAGGAGTGCTACCAGTATTGATAACACCAACTACTATATAGCAGACCAGGGTGGTCTTTATACCAACAACGCTACAGTACCAACAGTAACCACAAACCTTAGGTCGGTTAAGCCTTTCGGAGGTATGGTATACGGTTTTGCAGCGTCATCATCGGTAATCGCGGTAGGTACATTAGATAGTGCTACGGCTACGGCTTACACCCCTCTTACAGGTGTTGCACCGGAAAGTGCAGGACAGGACTTCTACATGATATCTTCTGCAAACAACGGTACTTTTGATGTACTTTACATCCTTACGGCAACGTCTAACACAGCGGGTATCGTTAAGAAATACTCACTGGTTTCAGGCAGCTGGACGGCAAACGGTACCTACGCCACTACCTTTGGTGGTTTTGGTATTACTGCAAAAAAAGAAGGAACAGCTACCCATATCTACATTACATCGGGTCAGGGTGCCCTTACGGCAAATAAGGTAATGCGTATTACCGATACAGCCGGTTATAACCAAAACATAGCGGTAACCACTGCCGATAACAAAACACTTTATACAGCTGCTGCGGGTACTATTATAAAAGGTATCGCGTTTGCACCGCTGTCTAATGCACCGGTTATTACAAGCACTACGGTTGCTACGGCGCAGGCAGGCCAGGCATTTACCTATACGGTAACGGCTACCAACACGCCTGCATCGTTTAACGCTACAGGCCTAACAGGCACAGGGCTTTCTATAGACACTAACACAGGTGTAATTTCAGGGATACCTACTACTGCGGGTACTATAAATGTAACCATTTCGGCTACCAATACTGATGGTACAGGCAGCAATACCCTTGTACTTACGGTTAACCCGGGTGATCAGACGATAACATTCCCAGCGGTTGAAAATGCTACCTATGGCGATGCCTCATTTGCACTTACCGCTACGGCCACTTCAGGCCTTGCCGTAACCTACACCAGCTCTAACACAGCTGTGGCTACGGTATCAGGATCTGATGTAACCCTTGTAGGCGCGGGCGAAGTTACCATCTATGCCGACCAGGCCGGTAACAGCAGCTACAATGCCGCTACACAGGTAAGCCAAACGTTTACCGTTGCACCAAAAGCCCTTACGGTAAGCGGCGCGGTGGTAACTACTAAAGTATACGACGGTACTACTACAGCTGCCATAACAGGTGCTACCCCTGTAGGTGTAATTAATGATGATGTGGTAACCGTATCTGGTAACGGTATTTTTGCCGATGCCAACGTTGCTTCAAACATCAGCGTTACGGCTAACCTTATCCTTGCAGGTACAAACAGTGCCAACTATACGCTTACGCAGCCAACCCTTACAGGTACAATTACCCCTGCTGAGCAGGTGATAACGTTTGGTGCACTGCCAAACAAAAACACCCAGGATGTTGATTTTGCTCCGGGTGCCGCATCACCTACTTCGGCTGTTAACGCTATTACCTATACCAGCTCTAACCCGGCGGTAGCTACTATAGTAGACGGTAATATCCACATTGTGGGCATAGGAACGGCTACAATAACAGCAGCACAGGCGGCAAGCCAAAACTATAACGCAGCCACTGCTACACAAACCCTTATAGTAGTGGCTCCGCCATTTACAACGGGTAACCTTATTGCGGTTGTTGCCGCTGCAAGCGCTAACAACACTACAGCAAGTGTTATTGAAGTTAGCCCGGCTACGGCTTCGCAAGCTTCTCCAATAAATACTATAGCAATACCGGGTACAGGAACATCGGCTATTCGTATATCGGGTAGCGCTACGTCTACCGGTTACGTAACCAACAGTGCCGACGGTACACGTGTATTCTTTACAGGTGTTAACAACACTTCAACTTCGGCGAATGCCAATACGCTTAACCCAAGGGCGGTTGTATCGCTTAAGCGTGCGGGTGCTTCATCACTTAGCATTGCTACTACGTACACCGGTACCAGCGGTAACCAAACCAGGAGTGCTACCACTGTAGACAATCTAAACTATTTCATTGCCGATCAGGGTGGTCTTTTCACTAATAACGCCACAACAGCCAGCGTAAGCGGAAACTACAGGGGTGTTAAGCCTTTCGGCACTACCGTATACGCTATGACCAGTACGGCTATCGGCAGGGTATCAGGCTACGCTTCAGGCAGCACATTCACTGCCCTTGGCGGAATCACATTGAGCAACCCAACAGATTATTACTTTGTGTCGTCTAACAACGATGGCGTATATGATGTGCTTTATTACATTATAAACAATGCTTCGGTAAACGCTACGTATTACAAGTATGTGTACAACGGTACGGCATGGGAAGCCAAAGGAACCTATGCTACTACAACCCTTGGAGGTTTTGGCCTTGTAGCCAAGAAAGACGGTGCCAATACCTATCTTTATGTAACAACAGGTACAGGTGCAAGTACAAACAACAGTATTGTAAGGCTTACAGATGCCGGTGGTACAGGTACTATAAACATTACCGGTACTACTACACTGTATACCACTACAGGTAACTCGGTTATTAAAGGTCTTGCCTTTGCACCAACCCCTGAAATCCCTGCTATTACCAGCCCGCTAACGGCTACAGCGCAGGTAGGCCAGGCATTTACGTACGCTGTTACCGCTACGAACACGCCTACAGCATACAGCGCGACCGGACTAAAAGGTACAGGTCTTTCTATAGATACCGTAACCGGTGTTATTTCAGGAACGCCTGCCACTACTACAGGCAGCCCTATCAGCGTAACTGTTTCGGCTACCAATGCCGATGGTACCGGTTCGGCTACAGTGGTTATCACCGTAACTCCGGGTACACAGGTTATTACCTTTGACCCTCTTGCAGCGGTTAACGAGGACGACGCTGATTTCAGCCTTACGGCTACAGCTTCTTCAGGACTTGCCGTAACATACACAAGTTCTAATACCAGTGTTGCTGTTATATCGGGCACTACCGTTCAAATTGTGGGTGTAGGTACTGCAGACATCACGGCTTCACAGGCCGGTAACGCGGATTACCTTCCTGCAACCGATGTTATCCAGACGCTTACCGTAAACTCGGTTGCCCTGGCTAACCAAACGATCACCTTCCCGGCTATTGCCAATGCAGTATACGGAGATGCCCCTGTTACACTTACGGCTACAGCTTCTTCAGGGCTTACGGTTACCTACACTACTTCAGATGCTAACGTTGCTACCGTAAGCGGCGATGTAGTAACCATAGTAGGTGCAGGTGAAGTAACCATCTATGCCGACCAGGCCGGTGACAGCAGCTACAACCCTGCCGCAGAGCAGAGCCAAACCTTTACTGTGGCTAAAAAAGCCCTTACAGTAACCGGCGCTGTGGTAAACAGCAGGCCGTATGACGGTACAGATATTGCCACTATAACGGGCGCTACACTTGATGGTGTGGTTCCGGGTGACACAGTAACCGTATCCGGTAACGGTACCTTTGCCGATGCCAATGCCGGTGAAAATAAAACGGTAACATCTAACCTTGTACTTTCAGGTGATAACAGTGCCAACTATACCCTTACCCAGCCTGCCCTTACCGGTACCATTACCAAGGCAGACCAGGTAATAACTTTTGCCCCATTTGGCACAAAAACCACCCTTGATGCTGATTTTGCAGCAGGTGCCACTTCGGCTACCTCGGCGGTAAACCCTATTACGTATACCAGTGGTACAACTGCCGTAGCTACGGTTACAGCAGGTACCATCCATATTGTAAGCGCGGGTACATCTATAATCACAGCCTCACAGGAAGGTAACCAAAACTACAACGCTGCTACTGCAGTACAAACGCTTACCGTTGTAGCTCCTCAGTTTACAGCAGGTAATATAGTAGTACTAAGAGCGGGTTCAGGTGCAGCTGCACTAAGCAATGCTGCTACCCCGGTATACTTCTCTGAATATACAACAAGCGGCGCGGCTACAGTAACCATACCGGTACCTTCTGCTACAGCAGGAAGCCGTGTGGTAATCAGCGGTAGCGCTACTTCTGAAGGTCAGATAAACCTATCTGGCGACGGCCAGTACCTAACCGTAACCGGTTATGATGCTCCTGTAGGCATTGCCAGCATAGCAGGTACGGCATCAGCCACCTACAACCGTGTGGTAGGCCGTATGTCGGCTAACGCGCAGTTTGCCGTTACATCACTTGGCTCAAGCCTTTACACAGGAAACAACATCCGTTCGGCGGCAACGCAGGATGGTTCACGTTACTGGACGGCCGGTGCCACAGGTGGTATCTACACTATAGAAAATGGTGGTACAGCCGCCACACAGGTAATTTCGGCTCCTGCCAATACCCGTACGGTTTCTATCTTTAACGGGCAGCTTTATGTGAGCAGTTCATCGGGTACGGCAGGTATCTATACCGTAGGTACAGGGCTGCCTACAGCGTCAACTACTACTGCGATAACTGCTGCAACAGCCGATCCTTACGCCTACTCCATAGTAGACCGTGGAAATGGCGTACGCAACATGTATGTGGTATCATCTACCACTACTATAGGCCTTACTAAATGGGTATCTACCAATGGTGGTGCCTGGACACAGGCAGGTACTGCGGTTCCTGTAAGCGGTGTTGCATTTTACGGTATTGCTGCCCGTGTTAGCGGCAGCGCTGTAGAAGTATACGCCAGTGCACAGGCCGGTGTTTACGCCCTTATAGATACAGCCGATGCAGCTACTGCGGTAAGCAGCACGTTTACCCAGATAATCACGGCACCTGCAAACACAGTATTCCGTGGTATAGCATTCGCACCGGGCCTTGTTGCCCCGGTAGTTACCAATACCAACCTGTCTATTTCGGGTGCGCTTAACCAACCGATAACAAGTTACACAATCACGGCTGTAAATGCCCCTGCAACGTATAATGCTACAGGTCTTCCTGATGGTGTTACCGTAAATACACAAACCGGTGTTATAAGCGGTGCCCCACTGCATGCAGGCGTGTTTAACGTTACCCTTTCGGCTACAAACGCTGCCGGAACCGGTACGGCTGCCCTTACATTTACCGTAGAAAAAGGCGACCAGGTAATTACGTTTGACGCACTTCCGTCTAAAGACGTAAACGACCCTGACTTTGACCTTACCGCTACATCAGCGACAGAGGCTATTAACCCTATAGTGTACACCAGCTCTAACCCGGCAGTAGCTACTGTAACCGGCGCTACCGTACACATTGTAGGAATAGGTTCTGCCGTAATCACAGCTTCTCAGCCAGCAACAGCAGACTATAACGCTGCCATACCGGTAAACCAGACGCTTGTGGTTACTTCTGCCAGCTTGGCGAACCAAACCATATCGTTTGACCCGCTTGCTGACCAGACGTATGGTAATGCTCCGTTTGAACTTGCTGCAACAGCCACATCAGGCCTTGCAGTAACCTATATGAGCTCTAACCCTGCTATTGCATCGGTATCGGGTACTACCGTAACCATACATAATGTGGGTACAGTAAACATCACGGCATCACAATCGGGCGACAGCAACTATAACGCTGCTACCGATGTGGTTCAGCCTCTAAATATTTTGGCCAAACCACTTACCGTTACAGGCGCTGTGGTAACTACCAAAGTGTATGATGGTACTGCTGCCGCTACTGTTACAGGTGCAACATTATTCGGAATTGTTGGTACAGACGAGGTAACCCTGGTTGCCGGTACCGCTACATTTAGCGATGTGAACGCCGGTACAAACATTCCGGTTACAACAACCTACACCCTTACCGGTGCACAGGCCTACCGCTATACTATAGTACAGCCAACAATTAACGGTACTATTACCAAAGCGAACCAGGCCATTACATTTGCCGCATTCGCTACCAAGTCTGACCTTGAGCCTGCCGCTACGCTAACCAGCTTCTCTACAACTTCGGCTGTAAATACAGTTACGTATACCAGCTCTAACCCGGCGGTAGCTGCAGTAAACGGTACCACACTTACCATAACAGGTATCGGAACGGCTATTATTACAGCGTCTCAGGCAGACAGCCAGAACTATAACGCGGGAAGCACCAGCCAAACGCTTACAGTTCAAAAAGGCCTTTACCTGAACCAGTTTACCGGTGCGTCGGCTTGTCCTACCAACGGGAACTTAGCCCTAGCCCCTGTTAATGCTACAGGTACTGAAGTAACACGTACTACGATTACCTGTCAGTCGACAGGAAACGTATTCAACTCTACTACGCTTAACGCTACGGCTACTGTTAACGACGCTTCATACATTGAATTCAGTGTAAGCGCGGCTGCCGGTAACAAGCTGAACCTTAAGTCGCTTTACTTCTTCCGCCAGGCAAGTAACAGTGCGCCAAGCCAATTGGCCATACGATATAGTACCGATGGTTTTGCAACGTCTAACTATGTACAGTACAACGCTCCGGCTACGCCGACTACAGGTACGTACCTTAACTGGGATTTTGCCGACTTCAGTACTCCGGTAGGTGGCACGGTAACGTTCAGGTTATATCCGTACGGTACACAACGTGCTGATGGTACAGGTGCTTCGTCTAACACAGGTACATTCCGTATAGATGATGTTACTGTTTTCGGAAATGTATCGCCAAACTGCTACGACTGGATCGGTACGGTAAGTACCGACTGGAATACAGGAGGCAACTGGTGTGGTGGTGAAGTTCCTACTACGCTAGACGATGTAGTTATCGCTGTAACAAGTAATAACCCGGTTATAGCATCGGGCATTGCCAATGCGCATAACCTAACAGTAAATACAGGTGCGGCACTTATTGTAAAATCAGGTACTAACCTTAACGTAGACAACATACTTACTGTAGCTACCGATGCTACACTAACCGTAGAAGACGGTGGCGCCCTTGTACAGGGAACAGCTACCACCACTAATGCTAACAGCGGTAAAATTGTATTCAACAAGAAGAGCAGCAGCCTGTACAGGCTTGATTACACCCTATGGGCATCGCCTGTTGCAGGCCAAAACCTACAGGATTTCTCCGCGGCTACTTCTTCAAACCGTTTCTACGCGTACAACACCGCTACTGATGCTTATACCTCTGTTGCCGCTTCAACTACTGACTTTGACACCGCAAAAGGGTATCTTATCCGTATGCCAAATGCAGATGGAACAGCAGGTTATAACGCTGGTACACAAGCCATACAGTTTAACGGTACATTTACCGGTGAACCACATAACGGTACCATAAGCCAGCCGCTTTCTACAGAAGGCACACGCTTTAGTGCAGTGGGTAACCCATACCCATCGCCAATAAACCTTGCTGACTTCTTTACGGCAAATGCCCAATCGTTAGATGCTTCATCGGGTATCTACCTGTGGAGGAAACGCAACAGTGGTTCAAGCTCATCGTATGCTACGCTTTCGCTAAGTGCCTTTGTAGCCAACCCATCTGAAGGCGGAGGTTCTGAAAATGAAGCCTTCTATGCTAATCCTGCCCAGTCTAATACCTGGCTGATAGCTCCGGGCCAAGGCTTTATTGTTAAAGCGGCCAATACGGCATCGCCTGTACTTAACTTTACAAACACCATGCGCCGTAATATACCGGTAGGTGGCGTAAGCTTCTTGAGGACAGGAGCTGATACAGCTTCACGCATGTGGATCAACCTTACTGCTCAGAACGGTGCCGGTTCTCAAACTGCAATAGCGTACATGGAAGGTACCACTACAGGTTTTGACTTAGGTTACGATGCAAGGAAATTTGCAGAGAACAATACCATAAGCCTGTACTCTGTTGCCGAAAATACGTCGCTTACCATACAGGCCAGGCCACAATTTATTACATCCGATGTGGTGCCAATGGGATATGTAGCGCCTACGGCAACTACATATACCGTATCGCTTAACCGTAAGGATGGTGTATTTGCACAAGGCCAAAACATCTACCTGAAAGATAAAGTGGCGCTTACGCTAACAAACCTTTCAGAAAGTGCTTATAGTTTTGCTACGGAAGCAGGTACGTTTAACGAGCGTTTCGAAATTGTGTACACCACAGAAGGAACGCTGGGCAACGATGATGTTATCCTAAATCCTGACAGCGTTATCGTTTACGGTAAAAAAGGTGTTATTAACATCAATGCCGGAAATACAATTATAAACGGCGTTACGGTGTATGACATCCGTGGTGCTAAAGTATACAGCCAGGATAATGTAAATAATACACAAACAGCGATTACTAACCTAACCGCAGAACAACAAGTACTTATTGTAGAAGTACAAACTGCCAAAGGAAAAGTAAGCAAACGTATTGTTTACTAATCGATTAGACAAATACAATTATTAAGCTGAAAAGCCCCTACGCTAAACGTAGGGGCTTTTTTTATGCTTTTCCTGTCCCTTTGTTAAGAACAAAATAGTTGCCTCTTACATCAAAGATTTTGAGCTAAATTAGTGGATATTTGATCCGACAGGATTAAGTCTACAACTTACTTACGAGTAGTTTACACTTGCTTTACATCTCTTAAATGAGGCGGATCTTTTATATAAAATTGACAGCCGTAATAGGTTACCATGCGCTTTTTTCATACATAAGTTAAAGTGACTTTTTGAAATGTAGCACCGGATTCATGATAAACATTAAGATAAGATTAATATGAATAAAAACACAGAACAATGAAAATCAACAATTTAAGCTTACCCGCTAAAGAGTTTTCCGCTAGTTGCCTCCCTCATTTGGTTAGTAAAGTTTATGTAATAATCACATCAGTAAAGCATCATTACTTATCTAACGAAGATTTTTATATGTATCACTATTGTAGGGTGGGACAACGTAGAATTATTACTTTATAGATTAACTAAACTATCCCCAATAAAGCTTATCCTACAAGTTTTGGTAGTGTTCATGTTGATTCCCGATATGCGGCAGTACGGCTGAGCCGAAGTCGAAGACATCGCATTAAAACAAAAAACCCTGTGTCTTTCAGACACAGGGTTTAATAAAGAAAGGCGATGACATACTCTCCCACAAGATGCAGTACCATCTGCGCAGGCGGGCTTAACTTCTCTGTTCGG
>JBKHWE010000003.1:0-244583 GCA_046566705.1 Bacteroidia bacterium
TTAAACAAAAAATTGAAATAATTTTGTCTTTGCAAAGCATCGGATTTTTTATTTGTCGGCAAAACAAATTTAGACATCCTTTGCTTTGTTTCTTTTATAACCAAAACTAGCAACTTGAATTAATTACTAAGATCCTGAGGATTAGAATGTACATTATAGGTTATCTGCCCGTTGTAAGGCAGAGTTTCTACTGTGTAGCCCTGCTTTACACAATCTATGGCCCATGCCGATAATGCGCCATTCCAATAGGTTTCATCGGTGGTTGCCGTTATACCGGTTTGCGATGGGGTGGGGTAACGTTGCGGATTCGACTCGCTTCCGGCACCTAATACGGCAGGGCCATTACGAAAGCCCAGGTTATGGTTATCTGCATCTATAACCCAGTCGGCGTTACCTGCCGATTCTGCTTTTCTGGCATCAAACAGGATCTTTACCTGGCAAAAAGAAAAAGGTGTTATAAATACTGAAAGGATAAATATAAACCGGTTCATATTTTTTAGGGTAAGCATTAGCATATAATTTTAGGGGCCAAATTAAATGGGGTATTCTGTAGAAAAACTGAATATGGAAAGCCCGATAAAATAGGTAAAAATGAGTTTTAGGGCGGTTTTTCCTTTGTTGTTGGAATGGTTTTTGGTTTACCTTTGGCATAAACTCAAACACAGTAAAATGAAAAAGCTATTCCTGTCTGTATTAGTAATCGCGGGTTTGTTTACAGCCACCGCCCAAACCAAAAAGAAGACCACAACCAAGGCAAAGTCTAAAGTCGCTACTATTGCCGCTAAGGCTGCAACTGCTGCTAAGGCCGTTGCGGTGTCTGATACCGATATAGCCACAGCGCTTAAGGAAGCCCTGAATAAAGGGGTAGAGAAAGAAGTAACCAAGCTAATGGCCGAAGACGGTTTTTACAAAAACGAAGCGGTAAAAATCCTTTTGCCGGATGAACTGCAAAAAGTAGATAAAAAACTGCGCCAACTGGGTATGGCGAGCCTTGCCGATGAGGGACTTAAGCTCCTTAACCGCGCAGCGGAAAAAGCCGTAGGAGAGGCTACACCTATTTTTGTAAGCGCGATTACCAATATCACGTTTACCGATGCAAAAAATATCCTCATGGGGGCGGATAACTCGGCAACAACGTATTTGCAGGGCACAACCAACAAGCCACTCTATGATAAATTCAGCCCGATCATAAAAACGTCGCTTGATGAGGTAGGAGCCACCGCTGCCTGGGAAAAAATTATAAACAAATACAACGGCCTGCCACTTGTAACCAAGGTTAACCCTGACCTTACAGATTACACAACAACCAAGGCGCTTGACGGTGTGTACAAAATGATAGCGGTAGAGGAAAAGGATATCCGTACTAATGTAAAATCACGTACGTCTGACCTGCTGAAAAATGTTTTTGCCATGCAGGATAAAAAGTAGATACAAAAATACAACTTCGTGCTCCGGATAGCACGTTGTGTATAAAACCAAATAACCACGCTTATCGGCGTGGTTATTTGGTTTTAAAACGTTCCGGTAATACCTACCTGGTTTAAACCGGCCCGTATGTTCCACGATATTTTTTTGTTTTTAACGCCGGCTGCCCGGTCGGCTGTATAGCGTTCATTCCGTTTCAGGAACCGCTCTGCCGACTCTACGCAAATAACAGCTATACCGGCACCTACGGCTACATCGGTTATCCAGTGTGCGTCTTCCCACATGCGCGATACCGGCGTAAGCAGCCCGGCGGTATAAAAGCCCGCCTTAACCCATGGATTGCTAAACTGCTTAGACATGGCATAAAATACTGTGGTAGACAGTATAGAATGCCCTGACGGAAACGAGTGGTAGCCCTCACCTTTAGAAAACGGCTGAAAGGTAAGATGATCCAGCCCGGTACCCGGCCTGGCACGGCCTGTAGTGGTTTTTAATACGGTTTGCAGCAATCCGGCTGTAGTGGCTGCCGTGATAATAACCACCCCGGCACGGCGTATTTTAGCATTTTTGCTTATAAGCCCTGTAGCATACAGCCCCAGGGTAAAGGCGTAATTATATTGTGGCTTACCCATATACCAGCCCGCGCGTTGCCAGCCTTCGGGTACTTTTTTCCCCTGCTTGCGGAAGTAATCTGCCACATCTTCATCGGCCAGTTGCAGTAACGCCGTACCGCCCACAAAAGCGCCTGCCGTTATAAAGTCGTTTTTTTTCCAGCGTGCAGGGCCGGAGTAGGTAAAAAGTATGCCTTTATAAATACTGCCCATGTCATAAGCAAAACGCTGCCCAATATTGCCGTTTTCAAAATCGGCCGGGGCGTTACCCGTAAAAATACTGTCGGTAAGCGTAGGCTCCGGTTCCTGGGCATGGAGTAAAAAAGCAGTAAACAGCAGTACCAGGGTACTACAGGCTGTTTTTATGGTAAAAGACATAGTGCGTAGCGTTTTATAGTGTGCGAAGGTAATTAATAATCTGTTTTATATACATTGAACTATTTCATCAATTTTTAGCATAAAATTACCACAACAGTGCTTCGGTTTTGGCAAAAAAATGCGTTGCTTTATAGTAAATAAAACACAGGAACATGAAAAAACTTATCATACCCCTAACGGCACTGTGCCTTACGCTATCAGGGTGCGCCGAACTGCAGCAGGTGGCCCAGCAGTTTCCGCAGGTAGCTGTAACCAATGCCGATATTGCTGCCGGGCTTAAGGAAGCGCTGGATAAAGGCATAACACAGGAAGTGAGCAAGCTTACCGCTACCGATGGTTTTTATAAAAACGAAATGGTAAAGATATTGTTGCCTGCCGAACTGCAAAAGGTAGATAGCGGCCTGCGCAAAATAGGCCTGGGCAGCCTGGCCGATGAAGGCCTGAAACTAATGAACCGCGCTGCAGAAGACGCCGTTAAAGAGGCCACGCCCATATTTGTATCGGCAGTAAAAAACATGACGTTTACCGATGCTAAGAATATACTGCTTGGTGCAGATAATTCGGCTACCACATATTTGCAGCGTACCACGGCTACACAGTTGTACGCTAAGTTTAATCCGGTGGTTACCGCGTCATTCAGCAAAGTAGGGGCAGACAGGGTTTGGAAAGATATGATTACCAAATACAATACTATACCTCTTGTAACTAAAGTAAACCCTGACCTCAATGATTATGTAACCAATAAAGCGCTGGACGGTGTTTTTAAAATGATAGCTGTTGAAGAAAAAGACATACGAAATAATCTTGCTGCCCGCACAAGTGCCCTGTTACAAAGGGTTTTTGCACTTCAGGATAGTAAGAGTTAACTTACTGCATTACAGGAATACATAACATAGTCTTAACATTTTAAATAAATCATTTTCAGTAATTTGCTTTTTACAATAAATGGTTTTTTCACACATTAGTTAGGGTTAGTTAAGAAATGCCGCTGCCGTAAGGTATCGGCATTTTTTTTATCTTTATGGCAAACCCCTTACATATCATGCTGCCCAATTACCTTTTTAGGCGTGTAGACAACGCACCCCTTATCTTTTTCAGGATTGCCTTCGGGTTGCTGCTTGCGTGGCATGCCTTTAGCGAAATCTTTGACGGTACAGTAACCAAACTCTACATTTCGCCAAAATACTTTTTCCCGTTTATAGGTTTTGAATGGGTTAAGCCACTTCCGGGTAGCGGCATGTACTGGTACTTTGGTATAATGGGTGTTGCCGCGCTGGGTGTTGCGCTTGGGCTTGCCTACCGGTACAGCCTGGCAGTGCTAACACTGCTGTTTACCGGGGCTTACCTTATGCAAAAGGTTATTTATAACAACCACCATTACCTGGTGTTACTACTGTGCCTTATGCTGCTTATTATGCCCGCAAACCGCTATGCCAGCCTTGATGTACATCTTAACCCTAAACTGAAACGGTACAGTATGCCTAACTGGTGCCGGCTTTTAATCCTGCTCCAGGTGGGTATAGTGTATTTTTATGCCGCTGTAGCCAAGTTTTATCCCGGCTGGATAGACGGTAGCTTTACCGGTATCCTTATGTCGCGCCACCGTAACCCGGCGCATGCCTTTATAACCCAGCAGCATTGGTTCCACCTTATCCTGGCCTGGGGCGGCCTGTTGTTTGACCTGCTCATTGTCCCTGTACTGCTATATAGGCGTACCCGAACCATAGGGATGCTTGCCATGTTGGGGTTCCATTTATTTAATGCCATGAGCCTTCATATAGGTATATTCCCTTTTTTATCGCTAAGCATGCTGTGTTTCTTTTATCCACCCGATGAAGTGCGCCGCTGGGTTTTCCCTAAAAAACCGCCCATACCGGAAGAGGAGTTCCGCCTTAATGCTCCCGCTAATGCTAATCACCTTGTAAAATATGTGCTTGTACCGTATGTGCTGATACAATTATTGTTGCCATTACGTCATTTTGTTATTCCCGGGAATGTGTTTTATACCGAAGAAGGCCACCGCCTGAGCTGGCGTATGAAACTGTACCACCAAGCCGGCGACCTTGCTATATATGTACTTCCTAAAGGGAATGCGGTTAAGGAAAAAATTGCACTTGAAAAATATTTCTTGCCGTGGCAGCGTACACGAATTGTAAACCACCCCGATATGTTATGGCAGGCCGCTAAATACATTAAGGAGGACTATGCTGAAAGGGGAGTGGAGGTAGCCGTTTACGTACATGCGAACGTGGCGGTAAACCGTGACCCGAAGCGCCCTATTATACGGCCCGAAGTTAATTTAGCAGCGGCTGAATGGTTTTATTTCAGTCATTGTCCGTGGATTGTGAAAAATGATGAATAAAACTCAAAAAATAGTATTAAAACCGTTTTGATATTTGCGGCGGTTTATTACATTTACTTAAAAATTGAGGGGTATGAAAAAGTCGCTTATTGCCTTGTGCTTACTGACTTATGCCGTAGGTTTCAGCCAGGAATGGTACACAGAACTCAGCGCTGCCAAGAAGGCAGCAACCACTACCAACAAAAAAATTCTCCTTGTGTTCTCCGGGCCCGGATGGTGCGCCAATTGTGCCCGCCTGGATGAGCTACTGTGGGCAAGCCCCGAGTTTAAGGCCGAAGCCGAAAAACACTGGGTATTGCTGCGTGCCGACTTCCCCCAGAAGAAAGGCATGCCCGAACCCTTTAACGTAAATGCCGAAAATGTAATCCTTGCCGAAAAGTACAACCGTGACGGCTTTTTCCCATTTGTGGTATTATTGGACAAAGACGGTCGTAAACTGGACAAACAGGGCTATGAAAACCTGGATACCGCCCAGGAGTATGTAGCGTTACTGGATAAAATGGGGAGATAAAATTTCTACAAAACTATTTTTCTAAAATCTTACGCCGGCTCCGTAGTCCGTTCCTGTAATTCTTTAAAATACGAGAATGCCTTTATAATGCGGCTGCCGTACCAACTGAACATTTCGCCATCGGCAAAAACGGTTTTGGCGTGGTGCGTAAAGCGGCCCAACTCAAACGCGTCTTCATCCTTAAACGGGTAGGGTTCGCTTGGTAAAAAGATAACTTCAGGGTCGCCCTGTATGCGCATTTTTTGGGCAATCACTTCGGGATAACGTTCTTCACGAGCTTCATAAATGTTGCTAAAGTGGTTCAGTTGCAGCATTTCGTCTATAAATGTGCCTTTTCCCGCCACCATATAAGGATCCTTCCATATAAAATATGCAGAACGCTGCCACGGCCTGCCCTCCATAAACCGGGCAAAATCAGCGCGGGCGTGTTCTATTTTATCGGTGAGTAATTGCGACTGGGTACGCACAGAGAACAACTTTCCGAACTCAGAAATCATATGCAGCGCGTCGTCTATGGTATTAATATCGGTAACATATACCGGAGCTATATCTTGCAGGCTTTCTACAATTTCCCGGGTATTTTCCTCTTTGTTGGCTATGATAATGTCCGGTTGCAGCAAGCGTATTTTCTCGGTGTGCACCTTTTTGGTACCGCCTATTTTCTCTTTGGTCGACTTAAAGTGGTACGGGTGTACACAGAACTTGGTAATCCCCACAATGCGGTCTTCCAGCCCCAGGTCAAACAACAATTCGGTTAGCGAGGGCACAAGCGATATAATGCGCACAGGCGGTTTTTTAAGCGATATGTTATTACCAAGCTGGTCTGTAAATATTTTTGTTTCAGGTTTCAAGTTTCAGGTTACTTAAGGGTAAACGAAAATTTATGAGTTGTATTTAAGGGCTTTCAGTCTTGAAGACACTAGTATTTCCGCCATTTCCTGCTGAATGGCAAGGGCTTCGGCACGTGCTTTTTCGGCAAAATCCTCACCGGTAGAAGCGTAAATAATACCACGCGATGAGTTAACCAAAAGCCCCACCTTATCAGTCATGCCGTATGTACATACATCCTGAAGGCTGCCGCCCTGCGCGCCCACACCTGGTACCAGGATAAAGCTATCAGGGATTATCTGGCGGATTTCGGTAAAGTATTCGGCTTTTGTAGCACCTACCACATACATAAGGTTGTGGCTGTTCTTGTAGGTTTTGCTGGTTTCAAGTACCGTTTTGTACAGTTCCTTGCCACCGGCATCTTTCGTCTGGAAATCAAATGCGCCCTCGTTGCTGGTCAGTGCCAGGAGGATGGTAAACTTATCTTCCACCGCCAGGAATGGCTCCACACTATCCTTGCCCATGTACGGGGCCACGGTAATGCTGTCAAAATCCATATCCTGAAGAAATGCCTTGGCATACATGGCGCTGGTATTACCTATGTCGCCACGTTTGGCATCGGCTATGGTAAAAATCTCTGGATGGTTCGCGTTTATGTAGGTAATGGTTTTCTCAAGCGCCTGCCAGCCTTTAAGTCCGTATGCTTCAAAGAAAGCGGTGTTGGGCTTATAGGCCACACAAAGGTCGTGCGTGGCATCTATGATGGCTTTGCAAAACTCAAAAATAGGGTCCTCTGTTTGCAGCAGGTGTTGTGGTATCTTGGTAAGATCCACATCGAGCCCCACGCTCAGGAACGATTTTTTTGCAATAATCTGGTTGTAAAGTTGTTCAGTAGTCATGTTGTTGTGTTAGTGCATTAGCGGTGCAAAAGTAAACCTAAATTGAAAGATTTAAAAATTGAACCATTTAAAAATTTCAAAAGCCTCGTAACCGCCTCACCGAATTAACAAATAACCGAATAACCGCTTACCCCAGCCATTCCTTAAAATCGTTTACACGCTCTCGACTTACAATAACCTCGTCGTCTTTATAAGTAGGCAGTACCACCTTCAGGCGGCTGTTAGTATATACCAAAATATCTTTTATCGAAGTAACCGACACAATAAACTTACGGCTCACACGATAGAACTGCTTCGGGTCGAGTTCCGTTTCAAGCTGTTCCAGGGTGGTTTCCAGCAGGTAATCGCGGTTGTCTGTGGTATGGGCGTAGGTGCCTTTGTTTTCGCTGTAAAAGCATTCTATGTCCTCTACATTTACCATTTTAAGGTGTTGCCCCATTTTTATGGTAAAGCGTTTTTTATAGGCTTTTTCAGCAGTGCCACCTGCCAGCATGCGTTTTATCTGGTCAAAATTAAGCGATACGGGTTCCTGCTTAGGCAGTCGTTCTTTATATTTCTGTACGGCCGCTTCCAGATCCTCTTCGTCTATCGGCTTAAGTAGGTAATCAATGCTGTTCAGCTTAAAGGCACGCAGGGCATACTCATCATAGGCTGTGGTGAAAATCACCGCGCTGGTTATGGGCATGGCCTCAAAAATTTCAAACGAAAGCCCGTCGCTTAGCTGTATGTCCAGGAAAATAAGGTCGGGTTGCGGGTTGTTGCCAAACCATTGCAGGGATTCTTCAACCGAATGCAGCATGGTCGATGCCTCAACATTCAGTTTGGCCAGTTTGCGTTGCAGCAGGCGCGCTGCAGGCTTTTCGTCTTCAATAATAATAACGTTCATAACAGCAGGTTTTGTTTGGTGCTGCAATCTAGTCATTTTTCTCTGTACTACCCAAGCCGGTTCAGGCAGTGTTTTTACGCGCTTGCAGGTAGCTGCCTATGTTGAATATTACGATGGAAACCACAATAAGCCCGTAGGCGAAAAGCTGCTTAGGTGTAATGGGCTCGTTATAGTAAAAAGCCGATAATCCAAATCCTATCAATGGATTAAGGTACATGAGTATGCCCAGTGTAGATGATTTTATGCCCTTTAGCGCAAAGAGGTTAAGGAACATGGGCAGGATGGTAAAGCCCACGGCAATTAAACTGATGTACCCGTAAAACACAGGTTCTTGCGGCACATTTTTGCTGTATATAAAGTAAAATGGTACTAGCATAAGGCCGGTAAGGGCAAGCTGTACGCTAAGCAGTACAAACCTGTCAAACCCCGCGAATTTCTTTTGTAACACCAGGTACAGTGCATAAGAACCCGCTACGAGCAGGCTGTAAAACACGCCGGTATAGTTGCCCAGCGACAAGAGTACGCAGCCAGACACGCTTATAAATACGGCAAACCATTGCAGGGGCGTAAGTTTTTCTCGCAGTATAAAATACGCCAGTACGGTGGTAAGTATAGGGCACAGCATATAGGCAAACGATGCCGCCGTAACGCTGATGTGGTTCATTACGTAGATGAAAATAAACCAGTTGGCCACCAGCATAAGCGAACTCAGCAGGGTAAGCCATAGGAGTTTGGTACGCTCGGTTTTGGTGAGTGATGTAAAGTAGGCGCGGCTTTCTTTAAGCTGTTTCCTGCGCAGGAGCAGGTTTAGCGGCACCATAAGGCACACGCAGGTAAAGATGCGGTAAAACAGTATATCGTGCGATGGGTAGGCGTGCAGCGGACGCAATACAAAGCTGAACATCCCCCAGATGGCAAAAGCGGTTATGGCTGCCGCATAGTATTTAGAACGCATTTTTTATGATGGTAAATTACAGGGGCAAAGGTAGGGGATTGGTAATTATATTTCACTAACTTTAATAGCACAAAACCATCAGTACATCATGAATATCCTCGAAGTAGAACTGCATAGCGACAACCTGCCGGAAACCGAAAAGTTTTATAAAAATGTGTTAGGCCTCAGTCCCATCCAAAAAGAAGCCGACAGCCTGCTGTTCTTTAAAATTGGCGGTACGGAACTTATCTTTAAAAAGTCGGTAAATGAAAAGCCCGTATACCACTTTGCCATAGATGTACCTAACAACCGTTTTTTTGACTGTCATAATTTTATTGCAAAAACCACTAAAATTATTGAGGTAGAGCCGGGTAACGATATTTCCAACTTTGTAAACTGGGATGCCAAATCGTTTTATTTTTACGATAATAACGGGAACATCGTAGAGATGATAACCCGCTACCCAACCCGCGCTTACGATGCCGACCCCTTTAGCTATAAAACCTATATGGGGCTTAGCGAAGTGGCCCTGGTAACGAGCCGTGTTGCTGAGCTGGCCGACCTATTGATTAAGGAACAGGGCATACCCGTATTTAAACGCCAACCCCGCCGCGATGATTTTACCGCCCTGGGCGATGACGAAGGGCTAATACTGGTTTCTGAACGGGGGCGCAACTGGTACCCTACAAACATACCGGCGCAGTCGTTCCCCATACGTGTGGTATTTATGGAAGACGGGATTATAGAGCATATAGCGCGGTAAATGTTTAAATTATTGTGATTTAAGGTCGTAACTGTAGGTATTTACAAAAGGGTAATATAAACCCCTTTGTGGTCGCTGACAATATCCTTATCCACAAAGGTTTTACATTCTGTAATCTTATCTCCGAATGCTTTAGGAGTAACAATATGATCTATGTTTTCTGCCAAAATATTCGTAGGTACAATCAGGTTGAGGTCGTTAAATAAGATGCTAAGCGCTTGTGTCGTAGTATTATTGATGCAATGCCTTGTTTCATCTTCCCTGAAAGAGGTATTCAGGTCGCCAATTATAAAAAGGTTGTTATTTGACTCGTAAATCCTCCTGCAATCTGCTAAAAGATTTTCTAATTCTACTTGGGCATAAGGCTTTATTCTATACAATGTCCCTACAATAGCACCGTAGATTATAATACGCCCTACCGGCGTTTCCAGTTCCACTGCAAGCGATGATCTTGGGTCATTGACCTCATGCAATTTTATACAGGGAAATTTAGAATAGATGATGGTACGGTAGGCTGTTTCGCCAGCCGTCAGGGTTAGGTAGTCCTGTCCTTCATATACCGTATTTTCTGGGATGGGTTCGCAAAGGTATTTGTATGGGAAGTTTGGAAGATTAAGGTCGATACCCTCGGTAATGACCATTATATCAAATTCAAGCCGATTGATAAAAGCCTCTGTTTCCGTGCGTTTTAGCTTTTTAGCCCAGTCAATATTCAGCGTTGCGATTTTCATTTTCGGGATAAAAAATTACTGTTTATTTACCGTACACTTTAGCTTTCGCACTGCCAATACCCTCTTTTTTATTCCCCTTTTTCGGGCTAAAACAGCAAGATCTGAATCCGGGTCCAGATATTGTGCATACATCTCTGATTTGGTTAGCCCTCTCAGTGCTTTGTAGGTGGTATGTATGCTTCCGGACATGGATATTGTATTGGTTCAGGCAACAAATGTAATCAACCCGGCGTTACTAACACGTTTTGTTGAAATAAACAATTAATTTTCGCTTTAAAATTTTACAATCCTCATAAAATTATTAAATTGCACAGGTAAAATTGAATATATTTCAGAATGGAACCCGTAAAACCTTATATTCCTAAAAATAAAATACGCATCGTAACTGCCGCATCGTTGTTTGACGGACATGATGCCGCCATAAACATTATGCGCCGCATTATCCAGTCTACCGGCGTGGAGGTAATCCACCTGGGGCATGACCGCAGTGTGGAGGAAGTAGTGAATACCGCCATACAGGAAGATGCCAATGCTATAGCCATGACCTCATACCAGGGTGGTCATAATGAGTATTTTAAGTATATGTATGACCTGCTGAAAGAGAAAGGTGCCGGGCATATTAAGATATTCGGAGGAGGCGGTGGCGTAATCCTTCCGTCTGAAATCAGCGAATTGCATGAATACGGCATTACCCGTATTTATTCGCCGGATGATGGCCGTGAGCTTGGCTTACAGGGCATGATAAATGATTTGGTGCAACGGTCAGATTATCCTTTGGGCGAAAGTCTTAACGGTGAGGTAAAACACCTGGCCGAGAAAGTACCTACGGCTATTGCCCGTATTATTTCGGCTGCCGAAAACTTCCCTGAAGTTGCTGCACCTACGCTGGAAACCATTCATAAAGATAATGAGGGAGTTAACATCCCGGTGTTGGGCATTACCGGTACGGGTGGAGCGGGTAAATCGTCGCTGGTGGACGAGTTGGTACGCCGTTTCCTCATTGATTTCCCTGAGAAAACCATAGGGCTTATTTCGGTAGACCCGAGTAAGCGCAAAACGGGTGGCGCGCTCCTGGGCGACCGTATCCGTATGAATGCCATCAATAACCCAAGGGTGTACATGCGTTCGCTAGCCACAAGGCAGAGCAACCTTGCCCTTTCTAAATACGTAGCCGAAGCCATACAGGTACTTAAGGCGGCGAGGTATGATATCATAATCCTGGAGACTTCGGGGATTGGCCAGAGCGATACCGAGATACTGGAGCACAGCGATGTATCGCTCTACGTAATGACACCTGAATTTGGTGCCGCTACCCAGCTGGAAAAGATTGATATGCTGGA
The DNA here is from genome assembly GCA_046566705.1 of Bacteroidia bacterium. Classification (GTDB taxonomy): domain Bacteria; phylum Bacteroidota; class Bacteroidia; order Flavobacteriales; family Flavobacteriaceae; genus Flavobacterium. The sequence goes on from JBKHWE010000003.1 coordinate 11,669, forward strand.
TTTTGCCGATGTCGTAGCCATAAACAAGTTCGATAAACGTGGTGCACTTGATGCCCTTAGGGATGTGAAGAAACAGTACCAGCGCAACCATAACCTTTGGGATGCAAAACCTGATGATTTGCCGGTATTCGGTACCATCGCATCGCAGTTTAACGACCCGGGAATGAACACATTGTACCGAAAAATCATGGATACAATCGTGGAGAAAACCGGAGCGGAACTACAGTCGGATTTTACGATAACCCGCGAAATGAGCGAGAAGATTTTCGTAATTCCTCCTCATAGGACACGCTATCTTAGCGAGATTGCCGAGAACAACCGCAAATACGACCAAACTGTTGTGTCACAGCAGGATGTAGCCCAAAAGCTATATGGAATTTACAAGACCATTGAGTCGGTAACCAATGTAAAAGCAACACTGACGAAGTTTGGTTTAGATACCGAACCGTTGGCTAACACCCAGGCTAACAGCGACTTTGTAAAGCTTTTGATTGGCGAATTTGACCGCGTTAAGATGAATCTCGACCCGTACAACTGGGAGGTGATTTTCACGTGGGATGAAAAGGTAAACAAATACAAAAATCCGGTCTACACCTTTAAGGTACGCGACAAGGAAATTAAGATACAAACACATTCTGAATCACTGTCGCACAGCCAGATACCTAAAATTGCCCTGCCGAAATACCAGGCTTGGGGCGATATACTGCGCTGGTGCCTACAGGAGAATGTTCCGGGTGAATTCCCTTATACCTCAGGGCTTTACCCTTTTAAACGCGAAGGCGAAGATCCTACCCGTATGTTTGCGGGCGAGGGTGGCCCCGAGCGTACCAACAGGCGTTTCCACTACGTGAGTTTAGGTATGCCTGCAAAGCGCTTATCTACTGCTTTTGACAGTGTTACGCTTTACGGAAACGACCCAGGTCACAGGCCTGACATTTACGGAAAGATAGGTAACGCAGGTGTTTCCATCTGTTGCCTAGACGATGCCAAAAAGCTGTATTCCGGCTTTAATTTGGCGCATGCCATGACCTCGGTGAGTATGACAATAAACGGGCCTGCGCCAATGCTGCTGGGCTTCTTTATGAATGCCGCCATAGACCAGCAATGTGAGTTGTATATCAAAGCCAATGGCCTTGAAGATGAGGTGAATGCGAAGATAGAAGCCATCTATAAAGCCAAGGGTACTGAGCGTCCCCGTTACAATGGCGACCTGCCACAGGGTAACGACGGTCTAGGACTGATGCTGCTTGGCGTAACGGGTGACCAGGTGCTGCCCATGGATGTGTATAACGATATAAAATTCAAGACATTAAGCCAGGTTAGGGGTACAGTTCAGGCCGATATTTTAAAGGAAGACCAGGCACAGAATACATGTATTTTCAGTACCGAATTCGCCCTGCGTTTGATGGGTGATGTACAGGAGTATTTCATTACTAAAAACGTAAGAAATTTCTATTCAGTTTCTATCTCCGGGTACCATATTGCTGAGGCGGGTGCCAACCCTATTACGCAGTTAGCCTTTACGTTAGCTAACGGATTTACGTATGTGGAGTATTACCTGAGCCGTGGCATGGACATTAACGATTTCGGGCCCAACCTGTCGTTCTTTTTTAGTAATGGCATCGATCCTGAGTACGCTGTAATAGGCCGTGTTGCGCGCAGGATTTGGGCTAAAGCATTGAAAAACAAATACAACGCTAACGAACGTGCCCAGATGCTGAAGTACCACATACAGACTTCGGGGCGTTCGCTGCACGCGCAGGAGATTGATTTTAATGATATAAGAACCACATTACAAGCACTTTACGCCATATACGACAACTGCAATTCGCTCCATACCAATGCCTATGACGAGGCGATAACCACGCCGACTGAGGAAAGTGTGCGCAGGGCAATGGCTATTCAGTTGATTATCAATAAGGAACTGGGTTTGGCGAAGAACGAAAACCCGATTCAGGGTTCGTTTATCATAGAGGAGCTGACCGACCTTGTGGAAGCAGCGGTATTGGCTGAATTTGACCGCATTACAGAGCGTGGCGGAGTACTTGGTGCTATGGAAACCATGTACCAACGCTCTAAAATTCAGGAGGAAAGCCTTTATTATGAGACACTTAAACATACGGGCGAGTTCCCCATCATAGGGGTAAATACCTTCCTGAGCAGTAAGGGGTCGCCTACCGTGGTTCCGGCGGAGGTTATCCGCGCTACCGAAGAGGAAAAACTGTTCCAGATACAAACCCTTGACTCTCTGCATAACGCTAATGCTGAGAAGGTTAAAGAGCAACTTGCGCTTATTCAGGAGGCTGCCGTACAGAACAAAAACATCTTTGAGGAGCTCATGGAAGCCACCAAATTCTGTTCGCTGGGTCAGCTTACTGCTGCCTTGTTTGAGGTGGGAGGACAGTACCGTAGGAATATGTAGTTTTTAGGTTAATTTGTGGATTTGTTAATTCGTTAATTTGACCTTTCGATGATATAGAATCAGTCCCGCCACGGCGGGACTTTTTTGTGAGGTAATTCGTAGCTATCAATTTAGCAGTGAATTTTGGTTACTACTTTAGTACTTACAGAGCTGCTACTTTCCCTTAACAGGAGGGCTTACAGCTGTAATAGCTCAAAAGTGTTATTGGTTTATAGTCAGGGTGTTAAAATAATACCTTTTACTACACATTGTATATGGTGTTATGTATAGGGTTTACATCCCCCTTTGGGGAATTAAGGGGGCTTACTGAACAATTACCTTCAGTACTTTTTGGGGAGGGATGTTGTAATTTTGCGGTGTTGCGTTTTAAGCTAAATTGCTCCAAAAGTTTCAAGAGTTTTCGTACTTTTATTTTAGCCAAAATCAAATAGCTATGCCAGATATGTTTTTTGTTTTTATCTTCTCCGTAATCATTATTGCTATAGTCACGGGTATATTAAAAAGTTTAAGCCAGACTGAAAAAACTGAAAGTGATGCTTTTAATACAAATGATAGTTTGATGGATGCTCATCAACAGTTATTTAATCAACATGATATTACCGTAATTCTACAAGAACAAAGTTCAATAAATGACCTTGATACGTTGCATCATCATTCGCACCACGATAATAACCATAACGCAGCCGATTTTCACAACAATGCTGATCATTCTCATCATAACTCTCACAATGATAGCCAAACTCATTCACACAGCGATTTTTAAATTTTAAAAAAATGCCCACCTACACCATCCAAATCCACAACAGCAAACGCGATTTCGAATTGTATTATGACGATGCTCTTGCTGCCCGGATGGTATACCCGAAATGGCATTCGGCTAATTGTATCATTGAGGTAGGAGATGAGCAGTATGACTTAAAAGGCCAGGGTTTCTGGAAACGGAAGTATACGCTGTACCTGGGTGAACAGGAGGTGGCAAGCTATGTGCCGGGCTTTGGCAAGTGTATCATAACGCCACGTATGGAGGCGCACCATTTTTACCAGATAAAAACACGCGCTTTCTTTAAGTCGGGTTATAAACTTATGAATTATAAGGACGAACCCTTGGCAGAATTCACATATAAGGTAAGCTGGAAAAAATTTCGCACCCTGTATGAAATTATCCTTAGTAAGGATATTCAACCGGATGCGAATATGGATTTCCTGGCACTTGTGCTTATGGTAAAATATGGTATAGATATACAAAAAGCCGCTGCCGCTGCAGCCGCATCGTCATAACCACCTACCTCTCACAATACCCCAACAGGTAGTAAATAATAATAAAGGTGATGATGGTGCCTATGCAGCCACCGCCCAGTTTTTTGGCGCCCCATCCGGCGATTAATGCGCGTATCAGTTTGTTCATGGTATGTGTTTTTGTATTATACAGTTAAAATTAGCAACTGTACCCATAAGTTGGTAGTGCTTTAACGAAACAATAGCTTTTTTGTAAGTAAATGCTTGGATTTAAATCATTGATTCGCTATTTATGCAAACAAAATTGTAAAACTGTTGTAAAGCCATGCTAATGCCCACGCAGCCATGTATTTATTGGCGTAACTTTATAAGGCAGTAAAATGAAAACGCTATGAAAAAGATCTACCTGCTACTTTACCTTACGTTACATGCCGGGATTGCCTTTGCCCAGGATGCCGGCCTGCCCGTATATGGCTGTACCGATCCGCTTTCGGCTACTTATAATCCTAACGCCTCGGTAAACGATGGCAGTTGCACCTATGCTTCGGCTACGGTTACCCCGTCGTATTCGGTAGCGTTGCCGCAAACCATAGACGAAACCTCCGGGCTGGTACTGTGGGGTGGCGCGCTCTATACCCACAATGACGATACCGATACCAACCTCTACCGCATAAGCCCTGTAACGGGTAGCACAGACCAAACGCTTTCCCTGCCCGGTACCATAAATCAGGACTGGGAAGACATAGACCAGGATAACAACTACATTTACGTAGGCGACTTTGGTAACAACGCCACCGGCAACCGTGCCAACCTCCGCATCCTCCGCATAGCAAAGAGCGGGCTTATAGCCGGCACGCCCGTACCCGAAACAATCAGTTTCAGTTACCCGGACCAGCCCAACCTTAACGCTACCGGTGCTAACAATACTGATTTCGACTGTGAGGCCATGGTGGTAAGCAGCGATTATATCTACCTTTTTACCAAGCAATGGGTAAGCAGGCGTACCAGTGTATACCGCCTGCCAAAAACGCCCGGCGCCCATACCGCCACGCTTATGAGTACCTATAATGTTAACGGGCTCATTACCGGGGCTACGTATATTCAGGATGCGCGCATACTGGCATTGTGCGGGTATACCACTACGCTTTCGCCGTTCATTTACCTGATGTATGATTTTCAGGGCGATAATTTTTTTGGCGGGAACAAGCGCAGGCTGGCCTTTCAGGGGAACTTCCTGCAAATCGAGGGCATAGCCTCAGAGGACGGGCTTAACTACTATATAAGCAACGAGCACTTTAGCCGGGCAGGCCTTATCAATGTACCGGCAAGGGTTTATACGGTAGATCTTGGCCCGTACCTGCAACAGTATCTGGGCAATGAAGCGCAGAAGGACAGTTTTGGCAACGGCCTTGTTATAGCGCCCGTACCCGGGTCGTATAAGGTAATCCTGAAAAGCCCTGACCGTTTTATTGGCAGCACCTATACCATTGTTGATGAGATGGGCAAAATTGTAGGGCAGGGCTATATAGACGGCCCGCAAACCGAAATAGACATCAGCTCTTTCGCTGTGGGTACCTATGCAGTACGCGTTACCGGAAAGGCCAACGGAAATGTGCGCCTTATAAAAGAGTAACTGTTATCTTTGCAAAAAAAAACATATGAAAATCAACCTGAAATCAGGTATAGCCGAACTGCTGTTTGGCATGAAGGAAAAAGATGTTACCGCCCTGTACGGTGCACCGTCGCGTACCTATAAAGACGAAGACGGCAACATCATTTACCTGTACAACGATAAAAAACTACGGCTTACCTTTTATGCCGATGAAGATTTCAGGCTGGGCTACCTTATCAGTTCAAATCCTGACTTAGAGCTTAAGGGGAATAAGATCCTTGGCCAAAGTTGGGCTACACTGGTGCCTGTGCTGAACCAAAGCGGACTTAAGGCATTTGATTCAGAGCATTTTGATTCGGTTGAAAACCAGTTTAACGAAGACAACTGGATCATTTTACAGGTAGAGTTTGGCGAGGTAATCCGTGTGGAACTCGGTGCCATAATTAATGCCAAGGATGAGTTTGACTGGAAGTTTCGGTCTTAGTTTCTGAGCAATTGGCTTCTTCGCAATTGAAAACAAAAAGCCCCGTGATGTGTTATACATTACGGGGCTTTTTGTGAAGTCTGAAAGTCCAACAATTCAATTGTCTAATAATCCAACGGTCTAATAAACTCAGAAGCTCAGCGGCTCAGCGGCTTTTTTACAAAACTCAGAAACTAAGAATCTCAGCAACTAAAAAGAAGCCCGTAAGGCTTTTTTGTTATATTTGCCAATACCAATAGTTACGACACAATGAAGAAGTTTGCCTTACTAGCACTCCTGGTTTTTACCCTGCCGTCATTTGCGCAAAAGCGTGATAAAATTAAGGGTTCTAAGAACGTTACCGTGGTACAGAAAGAGCTACAGCCGTTTGACAACATAGAAATTGAAGACAACATTGAGGCCTACCTGGTTACCGGTGCCGCCAAAGCCCTGGAAATAGAGGCCGATGATAACCTGCAGGATGTTATTACCGCCGAGGTTAAGGGCAATACCCTGCGTATATATACGAGCAAGGAAATTACATCGGCTAAGAAAATAGCCGTGCGTGTAAACTATACAGCTACCCTTAAAAATATTACCGCCAAGCACGAGGCCATACTCTACGCGCTAACCGATATGCAGATAGACAGCCTTAACGTAAAAAGTATTGACTACGCCAAGTTGTACATGAACATAAAAGGCAGGTATTTTGGCCTGAGCATGAACGATAAGACCAAGGCCGAACTGAACCTGAAAAGCGACAAGACAACCATAGACATGCGTAAGGATGCCGAGATAAAGGCGCTTGTTAATGGTAAAGAAATTAAGCTGGATATGTACCAGAAAACAGCGGCGGCTATAGAGGGCGATGCCGGGCTGGCTACTGTGCGCCTGGACAACATGAGTGAGTTTACCGGTAAGCGCTTTACCGCGAAGAAAATGGAGCTTACCACCGAGAGCTATACCAAAGCCAGTGTTATGGTAGCCGAAAACCTTGTTATGAGTGCATCGGGTAAATCAGTGACTGAAGTGTTTGGCAACCCCGAGAAGTTGGTTATTACCCTTAAAAAATTTGCCGACAGTGCTGTTTTGGCAAAGAAAGAGGATAAGGATAAATAGAGCCGCTGAGATGCTGAGCCGGTTAGTTTCTGAGATTTTTAGATGGCGTATAAGTTCAGGTAGTATAATAAGTTATCGTACAGTTTTAGATATTTGCATAGCCTTAAAAAGCGATCACTAATAAACAAGAAAGGGGAACAGTATAAAGTGTACTGTTTCCCTTTCTTTGTTTTCTTATATGATATCTAATCTTCCAAACATTCTCATAAAAAGCTCAGCATCTAAGAAACTAAGCCACTCAGCATCTAAGAAACTCAATAAAAAAAGGCAGCACCGTTTTCCCCCGAAAGTGCTGCCTGTAGCGATAAACAATTTTTGTAATGCTATAAATGATCTCTTTGGAAATCCTGAATTAAAGTGAGTACAAACCTATTCGTTAATAGTGCTGATTGCAGAATTGTTCCGTATGGTAAGGATTTGCCCCGTTTGTACGGCACCGCTGTTTACCTTGTTTTTGTTGGTCGCGGTAATATCGTCTACCGTAGTGTTGTATTTTGTGGCAAGGCCCATAAGGGTTTCGCCGTTTTGTACTTTATGCTCTATAGTACCGTTAGGCGATATTTTATCGTTAACAGCTATCTGGCTGTCGCCCGGCTTGGGCGCTGCTGTGGCATTGCCCGGTAGTATAGTAAGCTTTTGCCCACTTTGCAGGCCTTTTTTAAGGGTCACACGGTTTGCTTCGGTAATGGCTTCAACGGTAGTATTGTATTTACGTGCCAGTGAGTAAAGCGTTTCGCCGCCTGCCACATTGTGGTTTACATACTGGCTTGGGTCGCCCACGCGTGGTATGGTGGTTATGTTTAGCACCGTACCGGTTTCAAGGCCGCCTTTAAGCTTAGATGCGTTTTCTTTTTCTATCTCCTTAACGGTAGTATTGTATTTGCGCGATAGAGAATACAAAGTTTCACCGCTGTGTACAGTATGCTGTAGTGTTTGCATGCCCTGTGGAGTAAATGCGGCAGGTTGTGGTGCGGGCGCCGGTGCAATGGTTGTGGCAGCTATTTCGGTTTTTGGTTCCGGGGTTACGGCTGTTGCCGCCGGGCTACCGTAGTTGTAGTTAACATCTTCCTTAACTTTGGCTGCTACCTCTGCCTTAGGCTGGCTTTGCCTGTGTAGCGGAATGCGCAGTACGCCGTTTGGTGTAATGCCTTCTATAGCGTCCGGGTTGTAATCGTAAATATCCCTGGGTGAGATTTTGTATTTCTTGGCTATAACCAGCACGGTTTCGCCCATGGCAATACTATGCGTAGATATGTTTTCATTTTTGTCCTGCTCCTGCTGGGCAAAGGCGGTACTTATAACAGCTATGCCAAATACAAGCGATAGTAGTGTTTTTTTCATCCCCAAAAATTTTGTTTAGTAGTAGTAATACGGTTAATATCCCCTTAATAACCGTTATAAAATTAGCATAGTTAAAGCGTATTAACACTACTTTACATTGTAAATTTTTAATCAAAATTCGATTTTTCGATAAAATGCGCAATAATACCGACTAACTGCTGCGGGGTAACTAATTGTTAACCTTATTGAAACATAATAAAAAAAAGCGCGCCGCTTGTAGGGCGGCGCGCTGTATGTTAAAATCTAAATATTGGTTATTCCCACTCTATGGTAGCAGGTGGTTTAGAGCTAATATCGTACACCACGCGGTTAACGCCTTTAACCTTATTTATAATTTCGTTACTTATCTTCATAAGGAATTCGTAGGGCAGGTGTACCCAGTCGGCTGTCATGCCATCGGTACTTTCTACCGCGCGCAGGGCAACTACCTTTTCATACGTACGCTCATCGCCCATAACGCCTACACTGTTTACAGGTAGCAGTATAGCGCCTGCCTGCCACACTTTGTCGTACAGGCCATGGTCTTTTAGCCCCTGTATAAAAATATGGTCTACCTCCTGTAGTATGCGTACTTTCTCAGGGGTAATATCGCCCAGGATACGGATAGAGAGGCCAGGTCCCGGGAACGGGTGGCGTCCCAGCAGCTCAGGGTCTATACCCAGGCTGCGGCCCACGCGGCGTACTTCGTCTTTAAACAGCATACGTAGCGGCTCTACAATTTGCAGTTTCATATAATCAGGAAGACCGCCCACATTGTGGTGCGACTTTATGGTAGCCGACGGCCCTTTTACAGAAACCGACTCAATTACGTCTGGGTAAATGGTACCCTGGCCCAGCCACTTCACATCGGTAAGCAGGTGTGCCTCGTCATCAAATACTTCAATAAAAACGCGGCCTATGGTTTTACGCTTGGTTTCGGGGTCGTCTACGCCCGCAAGCTGCGACAGGAAACGCTCAGAGGCATCTACGCCCTTCACGTTAAGCCCCATGTCTTTATACTGATGCAGTACATTTGCAAACTCGTCCTTACGCAGCAGGCCGTTGTTTACAAAAATACAGTACAGGTTATCGCCTATGGCCTTGTTTAGCAGCACAGCCGCCACGGTAGAGTCAACCCCACCCGAAAGGCCCAGCACCACTTTATCGGTACCTATTTTGGCTTTCAGCTCGGCCACGGTATCTTCTACAAAAGAGCTTGGTGTAAAGTTTTGCTCCACACCGGCTATCTTCACAAGGAAATTTTCCAGCATCCTGGCACCATCGGTACTGTGGTATACCTCAGGGTGGTATTGTATGGCGTAGGTAGTTTCGCCTTCTATGCGGTACGCGGCATTCGCCACGTCTTTAGTACTGGCAAGTACCACACCGCCTTCAGGCAGTTTCTTTATGGTATCACTATGGCTCATCCATACCTGGCTGTTTTCAGATACGCCCTCAAGAAAGGGTTCGCCTTCTTTAATAAAGCTCAGGTTGGCACGGCCGTACTCACGTATGTTGCTCGGGGCTACCTCACCACCGTTAAAGTGGGCCAGGTACTGTGCACCGTAGCATACGGCAAGAAGCGGCTTTTTACCACGAATTTCGCTAAGTTCAGGATGAGGGGCGTCTTCAGCACGAACCGAAAACGGGCTGCCCGATAGTATTACGGCCTTGTACGACGACAGGTCGGCCGGTGGATTGTTATAAGGGAAAATTTCGCAGAAGATGTTTAACTCGCGAACCCTGCGCGCAATAAGCTGTGTGTATTGCGAACCGAAATCTAAAATAAGTACGTTGTGTTGCATGCGCAAAAGTAAGGCATTAATTGAAATTGTGAAAATATTTTATTAGCTGTTGGTTGTCAGCTTTCAGCCCTTAGATACTGAAGGGGGGTGTGGTTTACCTATTTTTACTCCTATGCTGAAAGCTAATAGCTGATGGCTGACTGCTGATAGCTGACTGCTAATTGCTAAAGCTATGCCAATTGGTTATCCGTTAAGAAAAACGGCATACATGTTACCGTAACTTTAAGGTAAGAAAAAGAAGGCATCATGAAGACGATCATTACCCTGTTGGCCATCATAATAATGGGAGCCGGCGCCGCTGCACAGGAAACTACAGTACCTGATTACACCCGCATAGAAAAAGATATACAGGATAAGGTATCGCCTTATTATTACCCGTCGCTTGAAGCCCGTTATAATAAGGCCGATGAAACCCTTACTACAGACCAGCTGCGTCACTTGTACTACGGCAGCCTGTTTATAGCGCGAAATGTGCACACGGCGGCAGCCGCTATGGCTTTGGATGGTTTTAATGAAATACTGAGTAAGCCAAATCCCACCCAAGACGATTATCAGCACGCGCTGGAGTATAGTAATATATTGGTACAATATAAGCCCTTTAGCATATTGCTTAAGCAGTACCGCACGTTTTGCTTTAAAGAGCTTGGTCGGTATACCGATGCCGCTAAAGAGCGCGCCCAGTGCGAAATGATAGCCGAAGCCATACTAAGCAGCGGTACAGGTGCCGACAAGGCGGGCAGTATACACGTTATAGATACCGATAACCAGCAGGAGGTACTGGGGCTGCTTCGGTTTGAGGCCAGTGGCGAAAGCAGGCCCCTGACAGGAAATAACGAATATGTACCTGTGGCAGACAACGTGTATAAAACACCGGGCGTGTACTTTTACATGCACCAGCCACAGCGTGAAATAACAGGTCTTTAAATACTTGGCTCTATATCCTTGCCTGTTGTACAGATTAATAGGGCAAATGCATATCGCTTTGTGTACTTTATAGTTTTCGGGATGAAAACCATTGTGCATATTAATAGGCAAGGATTTATAACTTTTGTGAACCTTGCGTAAAACTTTGTGCGCATTGTGGTAAAAAAAATCAGGTTATTTAAAAGAATGCACCTACAAAGCAATGTGTATGGCAGGCTCTTTTTATTCGCTCCTCATAACTGGCACAAAATTGGCTGTACAGAGAAAAAAACGTATTTTCGCACCATGATGACACGCGAAGCAATAGCGAAGGCACAGGAACTACTGGCCGAACCGAAAAAAATTGCCATTATACACCACCGTAACCCCGACGGCGATGCCCTGGGGTCTACCCTTGGCCTGTATCATTTTTTGCTGAAACTGGGCCATGAGCCTGTAGTGGTAAGCCCTAATGAGTTTCCTGATTTCCTGGCATGGCTGCCGGGTATAGAAACCGTAAAGGTTTTTGAAAAAGACATACCCGAAGGGATAAATATACTAAACAGCGTGGAGCTGGTATTTACGCTCGATTTTAACCACCTGAACCGTACCGGCGACGCTATGGAGCAGGCATTGGGCAAGCTTACCGCGCCGTTTATAATGATAGACCACCACCAGAAGCCCGATACCTATGCTACTATTACCTTTAGCGATACGCAGTACGGCAGCACCTGCGAAATGGTGTACCATTTTATACAACAGCTGGGTAAAGGCGATTTGCTGGACAAAACCATAGGCACGTGCCTGTATACCGGAATTGTTACCGATTCGGGTTCGTTCCGTTTCCATACCACTACAGGGACTACGCACCGCATTGTGGCCGAATTTATAGACCTGGGTGTAGACAACAGCGCCGTTCACAGCCTGCTGTTTGATAACAATTCGCCCAGCCGTCTTAAAATCCTGGCGCAGTCGCTGGAAAACATGGTTATACTACCCGAATACCACACCTCATACAGTTTCCTTACGCAAGACGAGCTTAACCGCCTTAACCACCTTAAAGGCGATACCGAGGGCGTGGTAAACTACGGCCTTAGCATGAAAGGGATTATGTTTACCGCCTTTTTTACCGAAAATAAAGATGAGGGTATCATAAAAATATCGTTCCGCTCTAAAAACGGCTTTGATGTAAACCAGTACGCGCGCGAACATTTTAGCGGAGGCGGGCACATCAATGCTGCCGGTGGGCGCAGTACGCTGTCTATGAAGGCTACCATACAAAAATTTATTGCTACTTTAGCACACATTAATATAGGATAATAATGAAAAAGGCATTAGGTGTTATAGTATTGGTTATGGCAATAAGCCTAACCGCCTGCTCACAGCAGCAGGCCCGCAGGCCGGTTTCGCAAAGCGAGGGTACGTTTATGAAAGAGAGCATTGAGCGAAACAAAAAGCTTATTGCCAATGAGGAGCAGAAGCTCGATTCTATAATGAAGAGTACGCCTAATGTAAAATACTTAGCCTCAAACAAAGGCTACTGGTATTTTTATGACAAAGAGGTTACTACCGATAGCATTACACCAAAACTTGGCGACATTGCCTATTTTGATTATGAGATTAAGGATGTAAAAGGTAACGTGATTTACAGCCAGGCCGAACTGCGCCCGCAGGTGTACAAGGTAGATAAGCAAAACATTATGATGGGGCTGCGCGATGGCATTAAGCTGATGAACGAGGGCGAAACCGTAACGTTCCTGTTCCCGTCGCATATGGGCTTTGGCTACCACGGCGATAACGACCGCATAGGTACTAACGAGCCGCTTATATGTACCGTAACCTTAAATGATATTAAAGCCGATACTACAAAGAAGAATTAATTAACTATAAATGAAAAAAATGACAAGTCTTTTTTTAAGCCTTATAGCACTCCTTACCTCGTGCATGGGTGCCTCTACTAACGCTGGACAGCAAATAGACCCTAAAACATTGCCAGATGGCATGTATGCCGAGTTTACTACTAACAAAGGCACTATAATCACTACACTGGAATACCAGAAAACCCCGCTTACCGTGGCTAACTTCGTGTCGCTTGCCGAAGGTACCAATGAGTTTGTGGATGCTAAATATAAAGGAAAGAAATTTTACGATGGCCTTTCATGGCACCGCGTTATTAAAGATTTTATGATTCAGGGTGGCGACCCTAACGGCGATGGTTCGGGCGGGCCGGGCTATAAGTTTGCCGACGAAATTAAATCAGACCTTAAACACACCGGTCCCGGTATACTGAGCATGGCTAATGCAGGCCCTGCTACAAATGGCAGCCAGTTTTTTATTACCCATAAAGCTACCCCGCACCTGGATGGTATCCACACTGTTTTTGGCCATGTGGTTAGCGGACAGGATGTGGTAAATGCTATAGAACAGGGCGATAAAATTACCAGTGTAAAAATACTTCGCGTAGGTAAAGAAGCCAAAAAATTTAACGCACCAAAGGTATTTAAGGATATTAACGCAAAAGCGCTTGCTGAGCAGAAAGCAAAAGCTGATGCTGCTGCAAAGTTTAAGGCAGACAAGCTGGAATACTTTAAGCAAATGAAGGCTAAGGCTACTAAAACAGAATCAGGCCTTTCGTACGTTATTACTAAAAAAGGAGCGGGTACCAAGCCTGCCGATGGTACTGAAGTGATGATAGACTACTCGGGTTACCTGGAAGATGGTTTCCTTTTCGATTCAAGCATTGCACAGGTGGCTAAAGATATGGATAACTATATACCACAAAAAGACGCTGCCGGTGCCTATGTGCCGATTCCTTTTACTGTAGGTACTAAAACAGGTATGATACCGGGCTTCCTGGAGGGCCTTGAAAAAATGAATCCCGGCGATGAGGCCATCATCTTTATCCCTTCGCACCTGGGTTATGGTGAGCGTGGCGCACCAAGGGGTAAAATTCCTGGTAATGCTAACCTTGTATTCGAACTTAAAATGGTTTCTAAATAAGCTGCTGAGTTTCTAAGCTATTTAGCCGATTAGATATGCATTAGGGCTGCTTCAGTAATGAAGCAGCCCTTTTTTTAAGCTACTTAGCTGCTGAGTTACTTAGATTGCCGGAAAATTATACTTTTAGAATATCTGGTGCCCGGATATATAACAGGGCCGTCTCAAATGTATTAATCACATGTTCCATTTCTACGATAGGAGAAATCTCTTTAAATCAATATTTTGAGATAGCCCCTTAATTATATATATTACAGTTGTCCTATGCTATTTGTATCTACGGGATTAGTGTAGGTATAGCTGTTGGATAGTTTATTGCTGCACACCAACAGGTGTAAAAAAAATGCCCCGCTTACGGGCGGGGCATCTCAAACGCTATGTAACCTGAAAAATTGAAAAATATGTAGTGCTAAAATAATGTTGCGGCCAGGGCTATTACAGCCTTTGTAGCCAGTAGGATAATGCGTATCATGTGGTGCAGGTATTATGGTTTTGTAGCTTCTTTAGCCATATCGGCAGCATTTTTAGCCATCTCCTCGGCATCTTTTTTCATTTGCTTCGCCTGTTCCTTAAGGTCTTCGGCAGTAGCTTTCATATCGGCACGGGTTTCGGCTTCCATAGCCTTAATGTCTTCGTCGGTCATCGGTGCACCTACTGCTGCATCGTTGCTGTCATCCTGCCAGCGGCTGTCTTTTTGCTCGCCGCTTTCATCAAAACAGTCTTCACAATACACCTTGCTGTTGCCCACTTCGTAGATGTGCCTGTCGTTATCAAACCAAAGGTTAAAGAAGTTATCGTCGGTTTCATCATATCGCTGCAGGCTGCTATCGGCTTTAAATTTAAACCCTTCCGGCAGGTACAGGTGTATTTCCACATTCTGGTCGTGCCATTTGTTCTCCAGGTCGGTAAGCAGGTAGTTATCCAGTACCAGGGTGCTTCCTTCCAGTTTAAAGCCGTATTTAATTTTTTCGGCAGTGCTGCGGCCTTCAGCCTTAGAGTTGCCGCTGGCCGTTTTTTCTATCTGTACGTACGCCTTTTTGCCATCGGCCTTATTTATAAAAAAGCTTATGTTATTGCTGTAGAGCAGGTCGTTACCCAGTGAGTCCTGTTCCGGCCTTACCTTGTCTGTGTCCCATACATCATTAGCAAAATAACTGTTGTATCGGAAACGTATCTTAAGCGTATCGTTTGTGGCAATATTAAGGTCATGTGTGGTAATTATTTTGCCATCGTGGCTATAGCTGCCTCCCTGGCGCATGCCAAAGTATACACAACCCGCTATGCTGGCTACCCAGATCATAACCATGGCAGAGCCTACCACGCTGTTTACTGTACGTATGTGCGGTATAAGTATGCGAAGCCCCAGCAGGAACATACCCAGTACCGGCAGCGCTATGGTAAAGAACGCGCAGAAAGCCACAAGCCATATAGGCGCATCGGTAACGTTAAACAGTTCTATGTACGGATACCAGAACGGCGCGGTAGCCGTAGTGGCAAACAGGGTAATCAGCAGGGCTATAAGCAAGCCACCCAGCCATATACCGCCTACAAATACCAGGAAGGCACCTATAATACGGCCTGCAAAACGCAGTATGCTCCTCACGCCGCTGCCTACACGGCCTGCGCCATGCTTAAGGTTGTTGTTCAGTTTGTCGTAGTCTACGTTTTTAAGGCGGTCGTTAACATTATTAAATTCCTCCTTAACCTTCTTTTCTATGTTCGAAATATTAATGGGTTCGCCCCTCATTTCCAGCTTTTCGGCCGTGGTAACGGCAGCCGGTATCAGTATCCACAGTATCAGGTACGCCACACTGGTTGTCCCGGCCGACATGATAAGGGTAAGGATAAAGATAATACGAATCCATAGCGGCTCTATCCTGAAGTAGTGGGCAAGGCCGGCGCATACACCACCTATTACGGCATTGTCTTCATCGCGGAAAAACTTCTTGGTACGGTAGTATTCAAAGGCGTTACCGGCCGAAGCATTAAAGTTATCGCTAAAGTTACCCGCATTGCTGGCAGTGGTTTCTTCGTCTATCTTATAATCTTCGGGTTCTCCCATAATGGCAATAACCTCGTCAATTTCGCGCATGCCTATAACCTGCTTATCGGTTTTACCCTTTTCAGAAAGGATTTCGGCTATGCGCGCCTCAATGTCGCTCATGATTTCGTCTTTGCCATCTGGCGATAGCGAGCGCCGTATCGCATCAAAGTAGCGGTTCAGCTTCTGGTAGGCGTTTTCGTCTATATGGAAGAACATTCCGCCTAAGTTTATACTTACTGTCTTATTCATGGTTACTGGCGTTTTGACTTGTTATTGTAGTTACTGCGTCAGACAATTCTGTCCAGGTGTTTTGCAATTCTTTTAAAAATACTTTTCCGTTTTCCGTAAGGCCGTAATACTTACGTGGCGGTCCTGATGTAGATTCTTCCCAGCGGTAGCTGAGCAGGCCGTCGTTCTTAAGCCGGGTAAGCAGGGGGTACACCGTACCTTCCACCACCAGCAGTTTTGCGTTTTTCAGCGTGTCCAGTATTTCGCTCGTATAGGCTTCACTTTCTTTTAAAACCGATAAGATGCAAAACTCCAATACGCCTTTACGCATCTGGGCTTTGGTGTTCTCAACATTCATAGATCCTCATTTTTTTTTAATTGTTAAGAGATAATTTTTGGGTATCCCTTTGTATGCTGTATGTATCGTCGCCGGTTGATGCCGTTTGCGGGTCGCCATAGTAGGTAATGGTCGAAGCCGCGTCTGTTTCTACCTTTACATGTTCTTTAGTATATACAAATACTGCCGCTCCGTTCAGGGCTATGGCTTCGGTAGCCTTAGTAAGCAGCTTGCCTGCGTGTATGGTACCGCCCCGGCTGTATACCCTGGCAGTGGCAGCTTCGCCTACGGCCTTAATAACACCGCCTGCATAGGCCTCTCCATAAAAATGACCCGCGTGTACCGCCCCCCTGAAGGTAGACCCCGAAGCAGCCTTAACGTGCAGTTGGCCCGTGGTATTTACCTCGCCGTTAAAGCCGGAACCGCCTGCCAGCTTTATGTCAATGGTTTCGGTATCCAGGCGGCCGTCCATTTTTATGCTCCCGCCGTTTACCGCCGTTACGCTGGTAATATTTGGCTCGGTTACATATACCTTAACCGGGGCTAAAACACCTTCGGCATCCTTAAGGTATATTCTTAGTGTGCCTTTTCGGTACACGGTGGCTACATTGTACAGTTGGTCTGTGCTTTGTGCCTCTACTTTTAGCGATGGGGTGGTACCTTGTGTAAGCACTACCTGTATGCCGTTTTTTACCTCAAGGGCTGTTGCCGGTTTAGCGTCCCTTGTTTCTGTGGTCTGTGCCCCTGCTACCATGGTGGTGAATGCTGTAAGGGCTGTAATGATAAATAGTTTCATACCTGTTCGTTTTTTGATTTGATGATTAAAATGATGATTGATGATGAACTCTGGTTTGCGTGCTGCTGCCGGCTTGCAGTACGCGGTAATTGTGATTGATGACTAACTCCTAACTCTCCGGTGCCGGCCCCGGTATCTTTTTATGTTTTTAATTATTTACTGTTCTTATAATAGCTGTAATGACCTAGTATATTCTTATAACCATTAATTTCTTATGCAAATATATATAGTTAATCAGGTAGTTTGTATCGCATAGTAGTGTGATTTAACAAAATTTTAACATTTCATGTATTCGATATAAAGTTGTACATTAGCGTAAAACCTTATTATAATGGAATTTTCGCCATCTAAGCTTAATACCTTTCTGCTCTTTAAGTTACCGTCGGCGTACCTGAGCGGGGTACGGGTAAAACAGATAAATAAAGAACAGTGTGTGGTAACCGTAAAGCACCGCTGGATAAACCAAAATCCTTTTAACAGTATGTACTTTGCCGTACAGGCCATGGCTGCCGAACTAACCACCGGTGCCCTGGTAATGCTCCATATAAAGGAAAGCGGGCGCAAAATATCCATGCTGGTGGCTAACAATAAATGCACCTTTACCAAAAAAGCCAAAGGGCGCATAACCTTTACCTGTACAGATGGTAACCTTATTAAAGACGGCATAGCAAACGCTATTGTTACAGGTGAGGGGCAAACTTTCTGGATGAAATCTACAGGGGTAGACGAAGCCGGCGACGTGGTAAGTCAAATGGAGTTTGAATGGAGCATTAAAGTGAAGTAGCCAGCCTGATTACCTAAAATTTTCTTAAACATACGTTAAACCCCGATTTTATTGGGGCCTGATGGTTAGTGGGGTGTATTTTTGTAAATAAATATAGGGGTATGAGGGTTTTAATCACCGGGGCTACAGGCCTTGTGGGTAAGGAACTCGTAGCGCGTTTGCTTAAAAGCGGTTACGGGGTTAATTACCTTACTACATCTAAAAAAAAGATACAGCATACAGAACTTTACAATGGCTACTACTGGAATCCCGAAAAAGGTGAAATAGACCCGTCCTGCCTGGATGATGTGGGTACTGTAATACACCTTGCCGGGGCTACCATAAGCAAACGCTGGACAGCATCCTATAAACAGGAAATCCTGGAGAGCCGCGTGTTAGGTACTAATGTAGTTGCCATATTGCTAAAGAATACCGAGAACGACGTACACCAGTTTATCTCGGCCAGCGCTACGGGTATTTATCCCAGTAGCGATACCATTTTTTATACCGAAGACAGCCCGGAGCGTGACAATTCGTTCCTGGGTATGGTGGTGCAAAAATGGGAAGCTGCCGCCGATGCCGTTGCTGCATTGGGCATTAAGGTGGCTAAAATACGCACCGGGCTTGTGCTCAGCGGAAAATCAGGGGTACTTAAGGAACTTGCCGGTCCGGTTAAGCTGGGTTTTGGTGCTGCCTTTGGCAGTGGTAACCAAATGCAGTCGTGGATACATATAGACGACCTTGTAGGGATTTATATCCATGCGCTTATGCATGGCCTGGAGGGCGCGTACAATGCCGTAGCGCCACACCCGGTAACGCAAAACGAAATGGTAAAAACCATAGCCGGCGTTGTAGAAAAGCCCTTGTTTTTGCCTAATATACCACGTTTTGTAATGAACCTTGCCTTAGGCGAAATGAGTACGCTGCTGTATGACAGCCAAAACGTTAGCGCCCGTAAAATAGTAGAAGCGGGCTACCAGTTTAAATTCCTTTCGCTGGAAAGCGCGGTGGTAAATTCACTGGGTAATGAGAACTAAGGCATTGCCTTAAGAGTTTTTATCATGTTGTATACTTCATCGGGGCCATATTCTCCAAGATGCGTTATATACGTGCCATCCGGACGGATTACAGCGGCATTGCCGTAATTGGCCTGTGCTACAAAAAAAAGTTTTAGTATAACGTTATTTTTATCAGCAATACAATCTTTTTTATCTCCGTTTGGAATCCACCTGGTTCTTCCCTCCATATTATATACAACGAAGTTTTTAGAAGAAGTTATCCTGTTAATCTTTTTCGTGTAATGTTTGCTTGTTTTATTCCATATGGAGAACCATGATATACTATCATTAACAGGGGCGGCAGTAATGTAATCAATAACAATATATTCGTCCTTGTTAATATCCTTCCTGCTATATTCTTTAAGATATTTTTTAAGAGCAGTCATCTGCTCCGCATCCAGTTTTCCTTCACGTCTGCGGATATAAAGTACACCTATTTGTCCTTCGTTATTTTCCAGGTACACGTCTACATTTTTGCTGTGGTCTATGCTTTTTTCAAAAGCCACTTTGGTAGTTGGCAGCAGCTTCCCGTTTTCTTCGGTGTAATATTTCATGTCTTGTGCAGTGGTAAGATTGCAGTAAAACAAAATAGATACAGCTGTAATTTTCAGTAGGGATTTCATAATTGTTTGGTTTTGGTTGCCCTAAAATACAAAAATATCATTTGACATGCGCGGTATATAAATGACAAATTGGCATTTTTAAAAAAATGGCAATACTTTTGCACGTCGCTATGCGACAACTTAGAGAATTAATGTTTAAGAAAATATTTAAAATATGAGCCGTGAGCATGCTGACAACGCCGAAAAAGAACTGAATAACGAAGAACTACTAAACGAAACGGAGCAAACCGCTGACGCTTCGGCAGAGCAGGGTATCCCTTCGGCAGAGGAACTTACGGCAGAAGAAAAGCTGAGTGAAGAGCTTGCCAAAGAAAAAGACAAGTTCCTGCGCCTTTTCGCGGAGTTTGAAAACTATAAAAAACGTACCTCTAAAGAGCGTATTGATTTGTTCAAGACGGCTAACCAGGAGGTACTTCAGGCCATGCTTCCGGTGCTGGATGATTTTGACCGTGCCCTTGCACAGATAGCAAAAAGCGGCGATGAGAACGCGCTGAAAGGTGTAGAACTTATACATAACAAACTGAAAGATACTTTAGTGTCTAAAGGTCTTGAACAGGTAGAGCTTAAGGCAGGTGATGCTTTTGATGCTGATTTTGCGGAGGCCATTACGCAAATCCCGGCGCCTACCGAAGACCTTAAAGGCAAAATTGTAGACGTAGTGGAAAAAGGATATAAGCTGGGCGACAAAATAATCCGTTTCCCTAAAGTAGTATTGGGTAATTAATTGCAGAAGGCATCATGAAGAAAGATTATTACGAAATACTGGGCATCGATAAAAGTGCTTCGGCAGACCAGATAAAAAAAGCCTACCGTAAAAAAGCGATAGAGTTTCACCCTGACAAGAACCCGGGCGACAAAACCGCCGAGGATAAGTTTAAGGAAGCCGCCGAAGCCTACGAAATGCTAAGCGACCCTGACAAAAAAGCACGTTACGACCAGTACGGCCATGCGGCCTTTGACCAGGGCGGATTTGGCGGTGGCGGTGGTGGCCACATGAACATGGACGACATCTTCAGCCAGTTTGGCGACATCTTCGGCAGTGCCTTTGGCGGCGGCGGTTTCGGCGGATTTGGCGGTGGCGGTGGCCAGCGCCGGGTTAAGGGCAGCAACCTGCGCATAAAAGTGAAGCTTACCCTAGAGGAAATAGCAAACGGCGTAGAGAAAAAAGTAAAGGTAAAGCGTAAGGTACAGGCAAAGGGCGTAAGCTATAAAACCTGTCCTACCTGTGGCGGAAGCGGGCAGGTGCTTAAAATAACCAATACCATCCTGGGCCGCATGCAGTCGGCCACTACATGCCACCAATGTGGTGGTAGCGGGCAGATACTGGAAAGCAAACCAAGCAATGCCGATGCGCAGGGTATGATAATGGAAGACGAAACCGTATCCATAAAAATACCTGCAGGTGTAGCCGATGGCATGCAGCTAAAGGTGTCTGGTAAGGGTAATGATGCCCCGGGTTCTAACAGCCTTGCGGGCGACCTTATCGTGGCTATTGAAGAGGTGGAACACGAGACCCTGAAACGCGAAGGCGAAAACCTGCACCTGGACCTGTACATAAGCTATCCGGAGGCGGTTTTAGGCACCAGCAAAGACATAGATGCCGTAAACGGCAAGGTGCGCATTAAGCTTGAAGACGGTATTCAGAGTGGTAAAATACTGCGACTGAAAGGTAAAGGTTTACCAAGCCTTAACAGCTACGGAACCGGCGACCTTCTGGTACACGTTAACGTGTGGACCCCGAAAAACCTGAACAAAGAGCAAAAACAGTTCTTTGAAAAAGCCTTAAATGATGAGAACTTTTCACCAAAACCGGAGAAAAGTGACAAATCTTTTTTCGAAAAAGTTAAGGATATGTTTTCATAATTTAAGAAAAAATTATACATTTGAAACTTCACTAAACAACTAGTGAATTTTTCTTTTTCATAGCAATTTTTCCCATCCTTGTACGCTAACGCATTATAAGGGTGGGTTTTTTTTATTTCAGAATTAAGATTTCACCACAATGGGCACAAAGTTTTTTCCACAGGGAGCACTGAGCTTTGTGAACTTCAACGTTAATAATAGAACCCCAATCTTGTGAACTTCGTGAAAAAAACTTTGTGCCCATTGTGGTAAAATTCAAAATGAAAATAGCCCTTTTAAGACTTGAGTGTAGCTCAATCTGAAATCTAAAATCTAAATTCTGAAATTAACAAGTGTAGTTCAATCTGAAATCTAAAATCTGAAATCTACAATCAAAAATTATTGAGTATTTTTACAGACCAATAACGAAGCATGGAACCAATTCTACAAGTAAAAAATGTTGTAAAGCAGTATGGCGACTACACCGCGCTAAACAGTGTATCGCTAACCGTACCTAAAGGCAGCATTTACGGCCTGCTGGGGCCTAACGGCGCAGGTAAGACCTCCCTTATACGCATCATCAACCAGATAACCATGCCCGATGGCGGCGAGGTACTGCTGGATGGAGAAAGGCTGAACCCGTCGCACATATCACACATTGGCTATATGCCGGAGGAGCGTGGGCTATATAAAACCATGACCGTGGGCGAGCAGGCACTGTACCTGGCACAGCTAAAAGGGCTTTCTAAAAAAGAAGCGAAAGAACAGCTGAACTACTGGTTTGAAAAACTCGATATAAAAGGCTGGTGGGATAAAAAAATCCAGGAGCTGAGTAAAGGTATGGCGCAGAAGATTCAGTTTGTGGTTACCGTGTTGCACAAACCAAAGTTGCTGATATTGGATGAACCATTCAGTGGTTTCGACCCGGTGAATGCCAACCTGATTAAAGACGAAATCATGGAGCTGCGCGATAAGGGTACCACCGTTATCTTCTCTACCCACCGTATGGAAAGCGTAGAGGACATGTGCGACTACATAGCGCTTATCCATAAAAGTAACAAGCTTATAGAAGGGCAGCTTCAGGAAGTAAAAAAACAATACCGTACAAATACCTATGAGGTGGGCATTGCGCCGCAAAACTTCCAGGGATTATTGGCAGACATCAGTACAAAATACACTACAAAGCAAGCCAACTTTAAAACCCTTGACGACGAACTGAAGCTTGAGGTAGCACTACCTGCAGGGCACACCCCACGCGACCTGATGCAGTACCTGCTCCAACACGGTGAGGTAACCTACTTTGTAGAGAAAATACCGAGTGTAAACGACATTTTTATCCAAACCGTTAGCCAAAAGAAATAGTACATGAGCTTATCATTAATCATAAAAAGGGAATTTAACGCCAAGGTGCGAAACAAGTCGTTTATTGTAATGACGTTCCTTAGTCCGCTGTTGTTTGTGGGTATGGCAGTGCTTATCGGTTATCTTGCCAATCTTAACAATAACGAACTCGTAACCATTGCGGTGCACGACACCACTGGTGCGCTTAAGGCTGATCTGAAAAACGACGACCACTACCATTATATCGATTTAAGTGCTATGCCATTGGCTACAGCCAAAGAAGAAGCTTCTAAAAGTTATGAGGGATTGCTGTATGTACCTGCTATAACTACGCCCAATGACCTGGAAAAAAAGGTAGAGTTCATCTCTGCCGAAAGCCCTAACATGGAGCTTGTGTCTACTATTGAAAAAGTAATAAATGATAAAGTTACCAAGATAAACCTGCTGGTGCTTAATGTGGATTATGACAAGATAGAAAAGGCCCAGGCAGAGAGTACCATACGCCTGAGCAAGTTTAGCGGTGAGGAAACCAACAAAGAGGCGAGCTATATAAAAGTAGCTTTTGGCGGCCTTGCCGGTTACCTGATTATGATGTTTGTAATCATTTACGGTAATATGGTAATGCGTAGTGTTATTGAGGAAAAAACCAACCGTATCATAGAAATCATCATATCGTCGGTAAAGCCATTCCAGCTAATGATGGGTAAAATCATAGGTACATCGCTGGCGGGTATCTTACAGTTTGTAATCTGGGCGGTACTCGGAGGGGTGTTGTTTACTGTTGTGGGCAGCCTGCTTAATGTAGAAATGGGCGGCGGTGCCGGTATGGCGCAGGAACAAATGGCGCAGGCTTCAGGCAGCGGACTGGAATTGGTATTCAGTGAAATTGCCAAATTACCATTAGGGCTTATGTTTGTCTGCTTCCTTATCTATTTCATTGGTGGGTACTTCCTGTACAGTTCGCTTTACGCGGCCATTGGCGCCGCGGTAGACAGCGAAACCGATACCCAGCAGTTTGTATTGCCTATCATTATGCCGCTAATGCTTGGCGTGTATGTGGGCTTTTTTACGGTAATCAGCGATCCTAACGGTACGGTGGCTACGGTTTTTAGTATGATACCACTTACATCACCTATAGTCATGATGATGCGTATACCGTTTGGCGTGCCTATGTGGCAGGTTATAGTATCTATGGGCTTACTGTTTGGCACGTTTTTAGGGGTAGTATGGTTTGCCGGAAAAGTGTACCGCATAGGTATCCTTATGTATGGCAAAAAACCTACGTACAAAGAAATATTTAAGTGGATGAGGTATAAGGGGTAAGCCCCCTGCCCCAAAGGGGAGTAAGAGTGGTCAGTATTCAGTTTTTTTAATCTGAAATCTAAATTCTGAAATCTCAAATTCATTCAGAAATCTTAATTCTAAAATCTGAAATCAATTATGCCAAAAATACTAGTAATAGAAGACGAAGCAGCCATCCGCCGTGTGCTGGGCAAAATCCTCCGCGAGGAGAGCGATTCCTATACGGTAGAGGAAGCCGAAGACGGACATGCGGGCTTTGAAAAAATAAAGAACGACGATTTCGACCTGGTACTGTGCGACATCAAAATGCCGAAGATGGATGGTGTGGAGGTACTGGAAGCCGTAAAAAAGATAAAACCCGAAATTCCGTTTGTAATGATTTCCGGTCATGGCGACCTTGAAACAGCCATAAATACCATGCGCCTGGGGGCTTTTGATTATATCTCAAAACCACCCGACCTAAACCGCCTGTTGAACACCGTGCGTAATGCGCTGGACCGTAAAACGCTGGTAGTAGAAAACAAAATGCTGAAGAAAAAGGTAAGCAAGAGCTACGAAATGATAGGCACTAGCGAGCCCATTCAGCATATAAAAGACATTGTAGAAAAGGTAGCCCATACCGATGCGCGCGTACTGATAACCGGGCCAAACGGTACGGGTAAGGAGCTTGTAGCACACCAGTTGCACGAAAAAAGTGAGCGTAGTGGCGCGGCATTTATAGAAGTGAACTGTGCCGCCATACCCAGCGAGCTTATAGAAAGCGAATTGTTTGGGCACGTAAAAGGCGCGTTTACCAGTGCGGTTAAAGATCGTGCCGGTAAGTTTGAAGCGGCCGATAAGGGTACCATTTTCCTGGATGAGATAGGCGATATGAGCCTGCCCGCGCAGGCTAAGGTGCTGCGCGCGCTGCAGGAAAACATGATACAGCGTGTGGGGGCCGAGAAAGATATTAAGGTAGATGTGCGTGTAGTGGCGGCAACCAATAAAGACCTGAAAAAGGAGATAGCCGAAGGGCGTTTCCGTGAAGACTTGTACCACCGCCTTGCCGTTATCCTGATTAAGGTGCCCGCACTCAACGACCGCAGGGATGATATTCCGCTACTTATAAACCACTTTACCGAAAAAATAGCAGATGAACAGGGTAATGCCCAGAAGCGTTTTTCGGCGGAAGCCATACAACTGCTCCAGGAATACGACTGGACGGGTAACATACGCGAACTGCGAAACGTTGTGGAACGCCTTATAATACTGGGTGGCTCAGAAATCTCTGAAACCGACGTGAAGCTTTTCGCAAGTAAATAAAATATAATTTTTTCAATGTATCAGTGCCTCAATGTAGCAATGCGGTTGGGCATTCGTAATTTGAAATTCGTAATTCATAATTCAAGAACGTGAAATTAAAAAAGATACTCCCTCACCTGCAACAAGCCCTTGAGAAAGCCGGGCTTACAGAACCTACTGAGCTGCAACGCGAAACCTTTGGCCCTATAAAAAGCGGAGCCGATTTGGTTATAGGCGGCCTGCGCGAAGAAGGCAAGACCACGGCTATTGTAATTAACATCATACAGAAGCTGGACAAGGCACCTCAGGATGAGATAGCGCCCCGTGCACTGGTTATGGTTAAGGACAAGGAAAAGATGCTGGAAATGATGGAACTGTTCCAGGAGCTGGGTAAAAATACCGACCTGCGCATTTACGGCGTACACGATAAAACTAACCTGGACGAGGACAAGAACCAGATTTCGATAGGGATAGATGTGCTTATAGGTACGCCTATTCGTCTTAACGATATGTTTGGCGGTGCCGGGTTTGATGTAAACCAGCTGAAAATATTTGTTATAGACGACCTTGATGATCTTTTGCGTACCAGGCAGGAACCTAAAATTACACGCCTTAGCGAAAGCATCGGCAAAACCCAGCGTGTGTTTTTTACCGATGTGATTTCCGAAAGGGTAGAGTTCCTTGCCGATCGTCTTATGGTGGAACCACTGTTTATGGAAGCAGGCGAAGAAGATGAGGACGAGTACGATGAGTTTGATGACGACTTTGAAGATGACTTCGAAGAGGATATTGAGGGCGATTTTGAAGAAGAATCAGATGACGATTCGGAAGGACAAAAAGAGGAGGAGTAAATCAACCCTGAATTTCATATCTTTATAAAAAAGTAAACGTATGCCTTCCATTACCGATATTAGCCAGCTTGATCTGGATAAGACCTACTCTTATGCCGATTACCTTACCTGGACGTTTCAGGACAGGCTAGAACTGCTTAAAGGTAAGGTATTTAAAATGAGCCCTGCACCTGGCAGGACACATCAAAAGATTGTTGGAAGGCTTCATATACAGCTTGCTAAAAATTTTGCACGAGGTAAGTGTCAGTTGTATTTATCTCCATTTGACGTTCGATTGCTCAATCGTAAAAAAAGCACGCCCGATAAGGATGTATATACCGTAGTGCAACCCGACCTGTGCGTTATTTGTGATGAAGACAAATTGGAAGAACGTGGTTGCAACGGTGCGCCAGACCTTGTTATAGAAATCCTTTCACCCGGAAATTCTAAAAAGGAACTGGGTATAAAGTTTGACTTATACGAGGAAGCCGGCGTGCAGGAGTACTGGATTGTAGAACCTGCCGAAAAAACCGTATTTATTTACTGTCTTATAGATGGTAAGTACTCAGGGCAACGCCCGCTTACCGAAGACGATATGATGAAAAGTCCGCTGTTTCCGCAGCTTGATTTTGGCATAGCCGATATATTTGAAGCATAAATGAAACCCAAATCCGAACGTTTATATTACCGTGAGTTTACACCGGCAGACGATGTGCTGTTGTTTGAGCTGGATTCAAATCCCGAGGTACACAAATATCTTGGAAACAATCCCGTTACGCATATAGACCAGGTTCGGGAGTATCTTGCCTCGGTAATCAACCAGTATACAACCAACGGGGTGGGCCGTATGGCGGCATTCCTTAAAGAAACCGACGAATTTATAGGTTGGGGCGGATTAAAACTGGAAAGCAATGTAAACGGGCATAACCGTTTCTATGATGTTGGCTATCGCCTGTTGCCTCAGTTTTGGGGTAGGGGATATGCCACGGAGTCGGCAAAGTTTTTTATATCGTATGGTTTTACCCAACTTGGTATCTCTGTCATAAATGCTACAGCGCTGCGTGCCAATACGGCATCGTGCAATGCTTTGGTAAAGTCAGGCCTCCGGGAAATAGAAACCTTTGACTATGACGGAGAAGAAGCCGTATGGTTTGAGGTTAAGAAGTAAGACTTACACCGTAGCCTTAGGCTTCTTGTGCTTTTTCTTTTCAAAAAGATAGCCTATGCATAGCCCGGCAACTGCCCATAACGGTAAGCCCAGGAGCAGTTTTTCAAGGTCAAAACTCTCGTGGTCTATCATCGGGAAAACGACCATGACAATAACGTATAATATGCCGCCCCATACCAGGCCGGACCTAACCCACTTTTTCATTGTCTTTATTGTTTTGGTTAAACCTTTTTTTTTGAAACAGTATAATCACAAAGTACACAGCTGTCCATAACCCCAGGTTAACAAGTACCTGCGATACCTCTATTTTGTTTTGGCTCCAGCCCATATACGGGAACAAAAATGTGGTAACGCAGTACATAAAGCCTACCCAGATGGCAATGGCTATTTTATATTTTTTAAAACTATCCATCAATTTGCTTACTGTTTTTTTTCTTTTGGCTCCTGTACCCTATATACAGGCCGGTAATACTGAATACTACGGCATTTATAACCACCCTTACCCCAAAATGGTCAAAAGCATCTTCATCGCCAAAAAATAACTTTATTATGTACGGGTATACAAACGTCATAATAGTAAACATCCATGCGGCCCATAGCATGCCGCCCTTTATCCATGGTTTCATCTTAAATGTGTTATACTCAAATTTATGTTTTTTTTAATGCAAAGGCAAGGAAAATCTATAATTGTTAAGGGAACAACACCATCCTGAATTTATCATTTAAAATTCAAAATAAAACCTCGGCAACTTATGGGGCTATTGTTATCTTTGCGGCTTAAAATTTTGCTGTAAATGATTACTGTAGATGCCATTTCGGTACAGTTTGGCGGTACCACGCTGTTTAGCGACGTTTCTTTTTCTATAAACGAAAACGACAAGATAGCCCTTATGGGTAAAAACGGTGCGGGAAAAAGTACCCTGCTAAAAATTATAGCCGGGGCTAATAAGCCCAGTACCGGTTCTATATCGGCACCCAAGGGTACGGTGATCGCTTACCTGCCGCAGCACCTGCTTACGCAAGACGATGCCACGGTTTTTGAGGAAGCCAGCAAGGCGTTTGCCAGTGTTTTTAAAATGAAGGCCGAAATAGACGCCATAAACGAAGAACTTACCGTACGTACCGATTACGAGTCGGATGACTACTATAAGCTTATAGAAAAGGTGTCTGAGCTTAGCGAAAAATTCTATTCTATAGAGGAAGTGAATTATGAGGCTGAGGTAGAAAAGGCGCTTATAGGTATGGGTTTCCTTCGTGAGGATTTTATCAAGCCTACATCTGAGTTTAGTGGTGGATGGCGTATGCGTATAGAGCTTGCTAAAATCCTGCTCCAAAAGCCCGACCTTATCCTACTCGATGAGCCTACGAACCACCTTGACATAGAAAGTATACAGTGGCTGGAGGATTTCCTTGTAAACGGTGCCAAGGCCGTTATGGTTATCAGCCACGACCGTGCGTTTGTAGATAACATTACCACCCGTACCATAGAAGTAACTATGGGGCGTATTTACGATTATAAAGCCAAGTATTCGCATTACTTAGAGCTGCGAAAGGACCGCCGTGTACACCAGCAAAAAGCGTACGAGGAGCAGCAAAAATTCATTGCAGATAACCAGGCGTTTATCGAACGTTTCAGAGGAACTTTTTCCAAGACCGAACAGGTACAGTCGCGTGTGCGAATGCTGGAAAAACTGGTGCTCGTTGAGGTAGATGAGCTGGATACATCGGCATTACGCCTGAAATTTCCGCCGTCGCCGCGTTCGGGGCAATACCCCGTAATTGTTAAGGAGCTGGACAAATCCTATGGCGACCACGTGGTGTTTAAAAATGCCTCGATGGTTATAGAGCGTGGCGAAAAAGTAGCCTTTGTGGGTAAAAACGGTGAGGGTAAATCAACCATGATCAAGGCCCTGATGAACGAAATAGGCCACGATGGCGGTACGTTGGAAATAGGCCATAATGTAAAAGTGGGTTATTTTGCGCAAAACCAGGCGGCATTGCTGGATGGTGAAGTTACCGTGTTTGATACCATAGACCGCATAGCCGAAGGTGACATCCGTACGCAGATAAAAACCATTCTTGGCGCGTTTATGTTTAGTGGAGAAGATACTACCAAGAAAGTAAAGGTGCTTTCGGGTGGTGAGCGTACACGCCTTGCTATGGTTAAGTTATTGCTGGAGCCGGTTAATGTGCTTATTCTGGATGAGCCTACCAACCACCTGGATATGAAGACCAAGGATATTATTAAAGAAGCCCTTAAGGCGTTTGACGGTACACTGATACTGGTATCGCATGACAGGGATTTCCTTGACGGACTTGCCACCAAGGTATTTGAGTTTGGCAACAAGCGTGTTAAGGAACACTTTGAAGATATTAAAGGTTTCCTGGAAATGAAAAAAATGGAAAACCTTAGGGATATAGAGCGTAAGTAATTTCGTTTTATTATATAAAAACAGAAACAGCGGCCTTTACAGCCGCTGTTTTGCTTTTCCCGGGGGGGAGTTGTTTTTACCTTAACTGAATTTTACCTCCAGTATATCTATTTCGCCTTCGTTTACTTCATTGCTGTTATCGGCAATGATGTTAATGCCCTGTATACAAAGCGATTTTACTTTCTTACCGCCTTTTTTTAGCAGTTTTTCAAAGTTACGCGGATGCAGCATCAGCATAACATCTCCACTTAGGGCATTGGTAGCTATAAAATTTTTAATGGTGCTTAAGTCGATGTTCTTTTTCATACTAATGGGATAACTGGTTATTGATATGTTACAAAGGTGATGATAAAACCCTAAAAATAGTCGTAATAAATTGCCAAATAAATATTAAAGTTCGATCATAATTATCATTTTATCTATTTGAAGCAACTTGTATTTTATTAGTCTATAAAAACGGTAGGCTTTGTATTTTTTATATATTTGCCAGCATCAATAACCCTAATTATGAAGCTGAAATACCTGCTGTACCTATTATTTTCCTTATTCTTCCTTATCTCTTTCCCGTCCTTTTCACAAGACACCCGTGTACAGGTTACCGGGGTGGCGTACGACAGCGAACTGAAACAACCGCTGCCGGGTATTACCGTTTCGGTTAAGGGCAGCACCGCTGCGACCGCTACCGATGAAAACGGTGCGTTTACCCTGGTTACCCCTGTACAGTTTCCGTTTGTGTTAGTATTCTCAGGTATTGGGTTCCAGTCAAAAGAAGTAAAGGTGCTGTCGGCGGCAAGCAAAATTTCGGTAGAGCTCCATACCGAGAATACCCTGCTTAACGAGGTGGTGGTATCGGCATCCCGGGTAGAGGAACGCATACTGCAATCGCCCATTTCCATAGAAAAAATAGACATCAAGGCTATAAAAGATAATCCCGCGCCATCGTTTTACGAAGCATTGGACAACGTTAAAGGCGTACAGCTGCTTACCTCGAGCCTTACGCTTAAGGTGCCTAACTCAAGAGGGTTTAACGTGCCGAACAACTTCCGTTTTATGCAGCTGGTAGACGGGGTAGACGTGCAGGCGGCAACCCTTGGCGTACCGCTGGGAAATGCCATTGGCCCCACAGAGCTGGATATACAGAGCATGGAGGTAACGCCGGGCGCGGCATCGGCACTGTATGGCATGAACGCTATTAACGGCCTTGCCAGCCTGCAAACGCGCAACCCCTTTACCCATCAGGGGCTAAGCCTATACCTGCGAAACGGCGTTAACCACGTGGGGGCAGATGATGCTTCGGCATCGTTAATGACCGAGGCGGCACTACGCTACGCCCACGTGTTTAAGGACAAATTTGCCATTAAGGTAAACGGCTCCTATTTTACGGGTACCGACTGGATATCGAACACGCTTACAGACCAAAACCCAAATAACCTGGCTACGGCCAACCCGAACTTTAACGAGCTCTCAGGAGTAAACAACCCCGCAGCCGACCTTTGGAACAACTACGGCGACGAGCGTAACAACCGTGTTACCGTAACGGCTCCTGTAAACGGGCAGCAGCGTACCTTTAACGTGTCGCGTACGGGTTACCTGGAAAAAGATTTGGTAGACCCGAAAGTAACCAATGCCAAGTTTGATGCCGGGGCGTACTATAAAATTAAAGATAACCTGGAACTGAGCTATGTGTACCGCTACGGTATTATGGACGGTACGTTTCAGCGTGGAAATAAAATCAGGCTGGATGGCGCTACCGTGCAAAACCATAAGGTAGAGCTTAAAGGGGAGGAGTTTTACGTAAGGGCGTATACCTCTATAGAAGAAACAGGCAACAGCTATAACCTGAAACCCCTTGCCGATAACCTGGATCTTACCCATGCGGGCAATACCGCGTGGAGGAATACATTCCAGTCGGCGCTACAGTCTTCGTTAGCTAACGGCGGTACGCTGGTTCAGGCTTTTGCCGATGCCCGTACCGCTGCCGATGCCGGCCGTGTAGAACCCGGAACACCGGAATTTGATGCCCTTAAAAATACGATTATCGCTACAAACAACTGGGATCATGCCAATTCTGGTGTGGCAGGTGCACCGTCTACGGGTGGCGCATGGCTAAAACAAAAATCGGCACTGTACCACATAGAGGGGCAGTACGACCTCTCTAAATACGTACAGATATTCGACCTGCAGGTGGGGGGCGATTACAGGCAATACCTGGTAACGCCCGATGGCAATAACTTTGTAGATTTTTCGCGTCCGCTAAATGAGCGTAATGTGCCATTGGCCAACGGGTCTTTCGGAAAAAAACAGGAATATGAAAAATATGGTGCCTTCGCGCAGGTTACCAAGCGTTTGTTTAACGATAAGCTAAAACTAAATGCTTCCATCCGTGCGGACCGCAACCCGGAATTTGACACCAAATACAACCCACGTTTTGCCATAGTGTATTCGCCAAAGCAAAACCATAACTTCAGGGCATCGTTCCAGAATGGGTTCCGTTTCCCGTCGTTGTTTGAGGCACTTTCGTTTGTAAACAACGGTAATGTGCGCCGTGTGGGCGGCCTGCCAAGGGTCAATGAGGGCATTGGCTTCCTTGAAAATTCATATACCTTAACTTCTATAGACGCGTTTAACGCCGCAGTTAATGCCGCTGTAGATGCCGGTACACCACGTAACCAGGCCGCACTGGCTAACCGTAACCTGCTCGATGTGGCTAACCTGCCGCAGATGCGCCCGGAACAAATCAACTCATTTGAGGTAGGGTACAAGAGCGTGGTGGCTAACAACAGGGTATCTATAGACTGGGACGCGTACTATAATATTTATAAAGGCTTCCTGGGGCAGGTAGAGGTGGCTGTACCGCAAAACGCTGCTGTGGGCAGTGATGCAGCTGTGCTGGCCATGCTTACCCGCAGTGCTCAGGACAGGTACCGTGTATTTACAAACAGCAGCAATACCTACAAGAGTTTTGGGTCATCACTCGGGGTACGCTATAATTTTTATGAAGATTACACCGCTGGGGCAAACGTAAGCTATAACAACCTGCTCTCTAACGGCGGGCCCGATATATTCATCACGGCATTTAACACGCCGAAATGGGTAACCAATTTTTCATTTGGTAACAGGCAGGTGATTAAAAATGTAGGCTTTACCGTTACCGTACGCTGGCAGGATGCCTTCTATTGGGAAAGTACCCTTGCCAATGGCGATGTACCGGCCTACACCACCCTTGATGCCCAGGTAAATGTAAAAATACCTTCCATTTTTGCCAATGCTAAAATAGGCGGTACCAACCTGCTAAACAACAGATACTATCAGTACGCCGCAGGCCCTACCATAGGCGGATTGTACTATGTGGCGCTAACTTTTGAGTTGGGAAGCCTTTAGACAGCCATAAAGTTTTAAAGCCGAAAGTCATAAAGTCCTGGGAGTATAATAATTGTAATTAATACGGCTCGTTACGTTTTCCAGGACTTTATGACTTTCGACTTTAAGAACTTTCGACTTTAAGAACTTTCGACTTTATGACTTATTAAGCCACTTATACAACTTTTCCGCATTTTCTTTGGTGAACAATCCCGTACCTTCTGCCATGGTCGCTGCCGATCCGCAGGCTACGCCCATGCGTGCCATTTCGGTCAGGCTGCCTCCGCGTGATAGTACGCTTACCATGCCGGCAACCATACTGTCGCCGGCGCCCACGGTACTCCTCTTTTTTACCGATGGTGCAGGAACAAATATGTTTTCGTCTTTACTTACAAGATAGGCACCCTGAGGGCCAAGTGAAACCACAACAATTTCTGCTTTGCCTTCATCTACCAGTTGCTTTGCGGCTTCGTCGGCGGTGTCGTTATCCAGTTCGGTTTGCCCGGTCAGCGCGCTAAGTTCGCCCAGGTTGGGTTTAAGCAGGTACACCCCCTGTTTCAGTACTTCGGTAAGGGCATCGCCGCTGGTATCGGCTATAATAAGCGAACCTTTATCTTTCAGGGCTTTTACCAGTTTGCCTATATATGCCGCATCTATACCGGGAGGGAGGCTGCCGCTTATTACAGTAATATCGGGCGTAGGGGAGAGGTTGCTTATGGTATCGAAAATAGCATCGGCTTCTTGGGGTAAAATATCCTCGCCCGGCATGCCAAAACGATACTGCCCGTTGTGGGAGGTTTCTACCACAATAAAATTTTCACGGGTTTCGGCTTTTGTTGGGGCAGGGAGTGTTTTTACGTTTTCTTCGGCAAGGAGCTCTTCCAGGAGCTTGCCGGTGCGCCCGCCAGAGGTAAAGAAAGCGGTAGAAGCTACGCCCAGCCGAACCAGCCCGCGCGATACGTTAATACCACCGCCACCGGGTTCGTATTTGGGTTTTTCGCAGCGTAATTTCTTTTCGGGTTTAATGTGTTCTACGCTGGTACTTTTGTCTACAGTAGGGTTTAGGGTAATGGTTAAAATAGATTTTGTCATCTGAAAGGTATTGTTAACTAAATTTAAAGTTACCAAATATTACCGCTCAGATGACAAAATAAAGTGTTAATCCGTGTATTACGGATTAGCGCGCAAAACGTTCCAGTATACTGTATTCGTTGCTAAGTTCTATATAGTAGCAGCCGGCAGGCACTTCTATATCCATATCATTAATCTGTCTTTGGGTGTACCCTCTTTTTACAAGGTCTTCACGGGTGTGCAGCAGTACGGGGTCGTCACCTACATAGTACTGGTTTTCATCGCTACGGTTAAGTTCGGTTACTTTTCCCGAAATTCCGTAGTCAAGAGAGTTGTAGTACAATTCTTTTTCCAGCTCTTCTTCATTCAGCCCGTTAAGCCAGTTTTTAAGATCTTTAAGTTTCATACAAATAGCATTAATCAAATTATAAAATTATTTACCGGGGTCTGTAATTGTTTGGGGGGCAAAAAATTACAGTTATAAAATTATATAAAAATATACGAAGTTTATAGCGTTGTTAATAATTATTTGTGTTTAGCTAAATTATTTCTTAACATAATTATCGAATAAATAAAGCTGTAAATAATCAATGATTTTTTGCATATCGTTCGCTGCGATTTCGATTCTTTCCTATCCTTAAAACGAAATTTCAGCACTAAAAATTGTGTTTGTTACCCAATAAAAACCCGACAAAATGCGTTAAAATACCGTAACACACCATAAACATGAAAGAAATCGATGCAAAACACATGGCATACCATGTGCTGGCAGGGCTGTATTTTATATGGCTGCCCTTGTTTATTATGCTGCACTTTATGGCATATAATAATGTAATGCACCAGGACAATATGGCATTAGGCAGGCTATTGGTTATGTGGTTGTCGCTTAACCTGGTAATAGGTACCTCGCTGTTTTTTGTACTACGGCTTTTCGGGAAGAGGACTATGCTGGCATATGTTATATCTTACAGTTACTATATAATGGCGGCGGTAAGTGTGGTTGCCCTATCCCTTTTATTTAACCGTATATAAAAAAGCAGCCGTAGAACAAGGTGTAATACGGCTGCACTAATAATTAAATATAACCTAAAATAGTACTGCTTAGATGCCGCTTTTATAAAAGGGTTGCGTGGTGTTTTATATTATTTGCACACCACTGTATAATAGGCGGGAATAATGTATATTTGCTTTTATTTTTAATGAAGGATGGATAACAAGACAGAAGAATTTTACAGGCGTCTTACCGAAGAGCTTGCCGGATCTGCCGATTGGCCGGCGCTATACCTGTTTAAGTTTATAGTGCCTACAGATACTGAAAAAATACAAACGGTAGAAAATACCTTTAACAATATGGGCGCGGTTATAGAAACAAACCAGTCTAAAACGGGTAAGTATACCAGCGTATCTGTACACGTAAAGATGCAGGGCCCCGAAGCCATAGTGGCTAAATACAAAGAGCTTTCTACTATAGAAGGCATTATTTCTTTATAACAATATCTTTTTACTATGAGATACCAAGCGGAGCAAACCATAGAGCACCTGGAATATAACTCACTGCGTGAGCACCTTATTATACCCGAATACGGAAGGCACTTGCAAAAGCTTATAGAACAGGCTACTGCGCTGCCTAACAGGGATGAGCGTAATAGGGCTGCCCGTTACATTATTACGGTTATGGGTAATCTTAACCCGCACCTGCGCGATGTGCCTGATTTTCAGCATAAGCTGTGGGACCAGCTGTTTATAATGTCTGATTTTAATATAGATGTAGATTCGCCGTACCCTACGCCAAACAGGGAGTTGCTAGCCCAGAAGCCCGACAGGCTGGAGTACCCGCAGAACTTTCCGCGTTTCCGCTTTTATGGCAATAACATTAAATATATGGTAGATGTAGCCTGCAGCTGGGAAGATGGCCCGCTTAAGGACGCCCTGATTATTGTTATAGCGAACCATATGAAAAAATCGTACCTGAGCTGGAACAAGGATACCGTTAAAGACGATGTTATCTTTGAACACCTGTACGAAATGTCGGCCGGGAAAATAAACCTGCAAAGTACCGATGAGGAGCTTTCTACGACCAGCGACCTTATGCGGGTTAATAAAAAGCTGAGTAATAAGGCTTATAACAATGCGGGAAGCAACAATAACAGCAACAACAATAATAATAATGCCCGCCAGAAAAAGGGTATCACCAAGAACAACAATAACCGAAAATCCTAAACTTTAATCCGTTTCATGGGAACATTTAAAATTGAAGGAGGAGCACCGCTTAAAGGTGAAATTACACCTCAGGGCGCCAAGAATGAAGCGCTACAGGTGCTTAATACCGTGCTGCTTACCTCCGAAAAAGTAACCATTACTAACATTCCGGACATTATTGACGTTAACAAGCTGATTACTCTTTTGGGTAACCTTGGCGTTAAAATACAAAAACTGGGACACGGCGCGTATACCTTTCAGGCCGATGAGGTAAACCTTACCTACCTGGAAAGTGATGCCTTTAAAACAGAAGGTGCCGGTCTTCGTGGTTCTATAATGATAGTAGGGCCGCTGTTGGCACGTTTCGGTAAAGGGTACATTCCTAAGCCGGGAGGCGATAAAATAGGCCGCCGCAGGCTGGATACGCACTTTGAGGGTTTTATTAACCTTGGTGCTAAATTCCGTTATAACGAAGAAGATTCTTTTTACGGCGTAGAAGCCGACAGGCTTAAAGGTGCCTATATGCTGCTAGACGAGGCATCGGTTACCGGTACCGCAAACATAGTTATGGCTGCCGTACTTGCCGAAGGTAAAACCACCATATACAACGCCGCGTGCGAACCCTACCTGCAGCAGCTGTGTAAGATGCTAAACAGCATGGGGGCAAAAATTACCGGTGTGGGCAGTAACCTGCTGGAAATAGAAGGTGTGGAAACCCTGGGTGGCTGCGAGCACCGCATACTGCCTGATATGATAGAAATAGGCAGCTGGATAGGCCTTGCCGCTATGACACAAAGCGAAATTACCATTAAAAACGTAAGCTGGGAAAACCTGGGTGTAATACCAAGTGTGTTCCGTAAGCTGGGTATACAGCTGGAGCGCAGGGGCGATGATATATACATCCCCGCGCATACCGATGGTTATGAGATACAAAGCTACATAGACGGTTCTATCCTTACCATAGCCGATGCGCCGTGGCCGGGCTTTACGCCAGACCTTTTAAGTATAGTACTTGTAGTGGCTACACAGGCCAGGGGTAGTGTGCTTATTCACCAGAAGATGTTTGAAAGCCGCCTGTTCTTTGTAGACCGCCTTATAGATATGGGCGCGCAGATTATACTGTGCGATCCGCATAGGGCTAACGTTATAGGCCTTGGTTTTAAATCGAAACTAAAAGGTATACTAATGTCGTCGCCGGATATCCGTGCCGGTATATCGCTGCTTATCGCTGCGCTTTCTGCAAAAGGAACCAGTACCATACAAAACAGCGACCAGATAGACCGTGGTTACGAGCGTATAGACGAAAGGCTTCGTGCTATTGGTGCCAAGATTACACGCATAGACTAAGTAAAATAATATTTTTCTTATATAAGCCACACCCTTACGGTGTGGCTTTTTTGTTTGCCGTTAAACAATTCTTAAATATGGCGTAAGGGTAATAACATTTGTTACTTTTAAGACAAACAATTAGTCTGTAAACCGTACCATGAAAAAAATATTACTCCCTGTTTTTGGGGTGGCTTGCCTGTTGGCAGCATCCTGTTCTTCTGATTGCGATGACGCTGATACCACTGTTTCGGCCAGTGTGGAACGACGCGTTATGCCCGCCGTAACCGACACCAATATACAAACCTATGCTGATAAACCCCATATGGCGTTTTATGATATTTCGGCAACACCGCTTAATAAACTCGTAGTATACCTCCCTGATTATGGAAGGCTGCCGCTTGAGACGGCCGACTTTGGTACCTATGCCGCGTCGCAGGGATATCATGTGGTGAGCCTGAGGTATGTAAATGATGTGGCGTTTATACAACAGGCCGCAATTTCGGCAGATGCAGAAAGCTTTGCTAAAGCAAGAAAGGAAATGATTACCGGCCAGGATGTTTCGCCTTTAATATCGGTTAGCCAAACAGAGAGCCTTCAAAACCGGCTGGTAAAATTATTGGGTTACCTTAATGCCAGGTATCCGGGCGAGGCCTGGGGGCACTATCTTGCAAACGGCACTCCTGATTACTCTAAAATCATTGTTTGCGGAAGCGGGCAGGGCGCTACTAATGCCGCAATGTTTGCCAAAGAATATAAAGTAGATAAGGCGATTTGTTTCTCAGTGGCGGAAGATAGATTTCAAAACAATACTGTCGCCGCATGGATGCGTACTTCAGCCTGGGCTACCGTTACCCATGATGTGGTGGGAGTCGCTTTGCCCGAAAATAATATGGCGCAGCAGCAACTATGGGGCTATATGCAACTACAAGGCGATGTGGTGCATATTAATGAAGATGCGGGCCTGGTACGTGCCAATAAATATGTTTTTAATGAAGCTGTTCCCGTACTGGTGTATGACCACGCACATGAAGTGGCGCCGGAACGCGACAGGCTATGGCATAACGTACTGGCCGATTAGTAGCCTTTGGTTTAACATTTTATGGCATGCTATTGGTATATAACATGCTGTGAGAAAGAAAAAAATAAACTACATGATTGCAGGGGTGCTTCTTATGGCAGTCCCTGCTTTTCTATTAATGGGTTGCGCCGAAGTAAAATCGGTGCTAAAAGATGGTTATTCGGCAGTAGCCGAAACGGTAAACCCGCTTACACCACGCAAAAAATATGCAAAGGAACTTGCCGTACTACCCGAAATGGCGCAGCAGTGGCAGCAATCGTATGATACCGCTTTAAAGGATAGCCTTCAGGTGGCATTGCCCTATGCGGAGCGTGGCTACTTCAGGACGAACCAAAGCCCGGCTTATAGTTACGATGTTGTTTTGCAGCAGGGAGAAATGTTACAGGCTGCGGTAGCTACTGATTCGCTTTCAGATAAGGTATTTATAGATGTGCTGTACCGGTCAGATGAAGGCTGGGAACATTTCCATGCCAATGAAAATGCCGAACGCTCTGTTGTATTGCCTGCTTTGGTAAGCGGTACGTATAAGATAATCGTTCAGCCGGAACTCTCGCTAAACAGTGCTTTCGTTTTCCGTATGGAAAAGAAACCCTTGTATACCTTTCCGGTAGCGGGTAAGGGTAATAAAGACATTGGGAGTTTTTGGGGTATGGAACGCGATGGCGGAAAACGCAAACATGAAGGTATAGATATTTTTGCCAAAAGAGGTACACCTATAGTAGCCGTAACCGATGGCAGCGTAACCTATACCGGCGAAAAAGGGATAGGTGGTAAGCAGGTGTGGCTGCTGGACCGGAATTTTGGCACCCATATTTATTACGCCCACCTGGACAAAATAAGCGTTACCGATGGTGTGCAGGTAAAAACCGGCGATACCTTGGGTTTCGTGGGTAATACCGGCAATGCGCGCACTACCGCACCGCACCTGCACTTTGGGGTTTACAGGGGAGGAGCGGTAAATCCGCTGCCCTTTGTATATCAGGTTAATGCCGTTGCACAAAAGCAATTGCCCTATTTGTACACTACAGAGAAGCTGCTGGTAAAATCGGTTGCTAACCTCAGGCTGTCACCTTCGTCTAAATCGGCAGTAGTAGGCAGCGCACTTAAGGGCGAAACCGTAACCCTGTTAGGGCAAAGCAACGAGTGGCTGCATGTTATTACAGGTTCAGGAAAAAGAGCCTTTATTAATAGGAGCCTCATCAGTACATCCATATAATACAAAATCGCCCTTATTAAGGGCGATTTTATTATTTAATATAAACTGTTTTTACGTTTACAAACTCCTTAATGCCGTCTTCGGCGAGCTCCCGCCCAAATCCTGAACGCTTAACCCCGCCAAAGGGCAGGGCAGGATCTGATTTTACCAGCGCGTTTATAAACACCGCGCCTTCCTCAAAAAGGTGTAGCTTTTCTTTAATTGCCGCTATGCCTTCAGTAAATACAGAAACCCCAAGGCCAAACTCGGTGCCGTTGCTTAGTTCTACGGCTTCTTCAAACGTATTAAATGCCATAACCGGTACAGCCGGGCCGAATACTTCCTGGCTGAAAACGGGCATGCCGGGTGTTACGTTGGTTAGTATCGTAGGCTCATAAAACGCGTTGTTACGTTTGCCGCCCAATACTATTTTTGCACCCATAGCTACAGATTTGTTTACCTGTTTTTCTACTTCTTCGGCAAGGTCTACCCGTGCCAGCGGGCCTATGTAGGTGTCCTTATCCATAGGATCGCCTGATTTTAGCGCGGCAACGGCGGTTGTAAATTTCTCCAGGAAGGTGTCGTATACGCTTTGGTGTACCAAAAAACGTTTGGCCGCTATGCAGCTTTGCCCGGTATTCTGGAAACGTGCCGTTACGGCTTCTATAACCGTTTTTTCTATATCGGCATCGGCAAGCACTATCAGGGCGTTGCTGCCGCCCAGCTCCAGTACCGCCTTTTTTATGTCTGCCGCAGCGGCCGTAGCGGCCGATGCGCCTGCCTTTTCGCTTCCGGTAAGCGAGATGGCCTGTATTTCGGGCTGGGCTATAATTTCTTTAACGCTGCTGCCCTCTACATATATATTGGTGTATATATGATCCGGGAAGCCGGCTTCTGTAAACAGTTTCTCTATCAGTTGGGCACACCCGGCCACATTGCTCGCGTGTTTTACCATTACGGTGTTACCGGCTATGATAGTAGGTATGGCAAAGCGGAAGACCTGCCAGTAGGGAAAATTCCATGGCATTATACCTAAAATTACACCTAATGGTTCATATAATACATAACTCTCAGTGCCATCGGAGGTTATTTTTTTTGGGGATAAAAATTTTTCCGAATTTTGTAGGTAAAATTCGCATAAAATTTTACATTTGTCCACTTCAGCAAGTGCCTGCGTAATGGGTTTTCCCATTTCATTAACAGCGGTTTCTGCAAGCAACTGCCTGTTTATTGTTAAAGTATTTGCTAAATTTTTGATAAAATTCAGTCTTTGGTCCACGTTTTTTGTTTTCCAAACTACGTGCGCAGCGGCGGATTTTGTTACATATTTTTTGGTAATATCTGTTTTAATGTATTGATAATCAGATATTTTTTTTAAACTGAATGGATTTTTTGTTTCAAACATAATTATATGGTTCTTTTGCTTTTATAAAGATAAGGCATATTTTGTAAACTATATTTTACTATTTTTACTGAAAAATTAAACGTACTGATAAACAAAACGATTATTTTATGAAGAAAGCTGTACTCCCCCTATTACTGCTTTGCATGGCCCAGGGCATGAATGCCCAGGATCAAGGTGCGAAAGATTACAACAAATGGACCGTTGAGTTTGGCGGTGGTATCAACAAGGTGTCTAAGCCTCTTAACCCTGGCTATCACGTAGATGGTTATAGCCTTTACACGCTTGACCTTGGTGTAAGGTACATGCTTAATACCAAATTTGGTTTTAAGCTGGATGTTAACTCACACAGGCTTATAGGTGACAAATCTTCGGCTCCTTTCCAGACAGATGTATATACAGTAGGCCTTGAAGGTGTAGCTAACATCGGTAGGATTATGGAGTTTGAAAACTGGACAAAAAGGATTAACGTACTTGCACACACGGGTGTGGGCGTAGGTATGCTTACCGGAAATGACAGGATTACTGAAAATGATAACATAGG
The DNA here is from genome assembly GCA_046566705.1 of Bacteroidia bacterium. Lineage (GTDB taxonomy): Bacteria > Bacteroidota > Bacteroidia > Flavobacteriales > Flavobacteriaceae > Flavobacterium. The sequence goes on from JBKHWE010000003.1 coordinate 53,769, forward strand.
TAACTTCCTTATTGGTTTTACAGGTGAGCTTAAACTTTCTAAAAAAGTTACCCTTACAGGTGACTTTACCATGATGAACTCGTTCTCTATGCAGCGTTCATGGGATGGTGGCCCGCTATACCAACCGGCAGGAACACAAGGTTTTGACGGCACGTTATATGCTGCTACCATAGGCCTTAACATTGCACTGGGTAAACATTCAGAACATGCTGACTGGTATGTATATAATGAAGAAGATAAGTTCGTAGATCTTGAAAACCGAGTTTCTGAACTTGAAACGATGATGAACGACGTAGATAAAGACGGTGTGCCGGATTATCTTGATGCTGAGCCAAATACCCCTTCAGGAGCACTTGTTGATTCTAAAGGTAGGAATATCGACCTTAACAACAATGGTATAGCTGACTACGCTGAAGTGAAAGCGTCTGAGTCTACTCCTACAGGAAGTAGTGAAGTTATTGACCTGATCAACGAAGGCTATGTTAACGTTTATTTCGACTTTAACTCAGACCAGCCTACTCATGCCTCTACAGGTGCACTTACATTCCTTATCACTTACCTAAGGGAGCATGCTGATAAGACTGCTGAACTGCAAGGTTATGCTGACGAAGTGGGTTCTGCTAAATACAACCAGGAGCTTTCTGAAAGAAGGGCTGCAACGGTTAAGAAGATATTTGCAGATGCTGGTATAGCGCCTGAGCGTCTTACTATCGTAGGTAAAGGAGTAGATAACTCTGTGAATAAAGAATCTAAAGTGGCACGTCAAACGGTACGTAGGGTAACACTTACTATCAAGTAATTTCCGCTTTAAATCATAATTAAAAGGGTTTGCCAATGGCAAACCCTTTTTGCTTTTATACTATTTCATCTGGCTCCGCTATTGGCCGTTATACTGTGTTCCGGTAGTATTGTATCGATAGGTGGTAATGCTGCGGCTTCGGTATATTATTTATCCACCGGAAAGCTTGTTAAATGGTTTTTGATTGGTATTTCCAGGCCTGTAGAAGGCTGTGTTAGGGTACTATATAATTAACGTAAGGCTTGTTGGCTGCATGTATATAAATGACTAAGAATACCCTGCTAAAGAGTTGGTACGTAAGGCTTATGTAATCCTGAAAACGGTATACTGCGTATGTATGCAGAGGTTATTGCGTGAAATTGTATAATCATAGGTTAGGTATACAAAAACAGCACCGCCCATTACTTAGTAATGGGCGGTGCTGTTTTTGTGTAAGTAAATTCTGTTACTTATGGGAGCGGTACGTTTGGCAGGTTTTCTATGTACATATCCTTGCCAAAAGGGCGTATGGACTTGCTGTCTTTAAAGGTTTCTGTTACATCCGGGCTGCTTTGTGCCATTCTTCCGGATTGGGTTATCATCAGTATGGCCTGGCTATAAAGGCGTTCTCCTGGATCACCTAATATACCCATACTGCCGTAAGCTTCTGCAAGGCGTGTATCTGGCAGTATCCCTTCGGTGTAGTCGCCAAAGCCATCCTTGTTTGTTGTTTTAAGCACAATAGGCTGCATGGCATAGCGGTGCGCCGGGTTTTTCCCTTTAGAAGAAAAATCAAAAGAATCGTACAACGTTACCGATGCTACGTTTTTACCGTAGGTGGTAGTTCCTATAACAGTAACATCTATGTAGGGTTTAAGGCAGTTAATAACCAGTTCGCTGGCCGATGCCGTAGCACCTGTGGCTATTATATATACCTTGTTAAGGTTAAGGCTGTTTATAGCGCCTCCGGTATTTATGGTTGCAGGAAAATTAACGTTTAACGAGCCCGGGTTTTTATCCTCGTAAAAAGCCTGCATTTTTTTGTTCCATTGTTCATGGGCAAAGAGCTGCCCGTTAAACTGTCCGGTTATCATACTGGCAAGGCAACTTGCCGTATTTACAGAACCGCCGCCGTTGTATCGCAAATCCAAAACCAGATCAGTAATACCTTCTGAAGCAAACTGCGCGAAAACAGCGTTTAGCTGCGCGTCATAGCTGCTGTAAAAGCCATTGTACATAAGGTAGCCTATCTTGTGGCTGCCGGTGGTATAGGTGTTGGCTACATAAATAGGGTTTTCTGCATACTGTGTTTTGGTAAGCGTTACCGATTGCCCGTTAGGTACAGCGGTTCCAGCATTATAATCGGCCATGTTTAGTGTATACGTAGACTGCCCGTACAGTAATTCCGAATAATTATCAGGGGTAAGTTCGGTACCGTTTACCGCGTAAAACAGGTCGCCTCGTTTTAGCCCCTTACTGCTGGCATCGCTATTAGGTAATATGTAGCGTACATAGCCATAGTATTTTGTCCTGGCGGCATCCCTGTATACCAGGCCAAATTCCATGCCGTTGCTTACTGCCACACCCTGTAAAAGGTTTTCCAGCGCGCGGTAGTCTGATACCATTACACTAAACCTGTCCATACGTTGGCCGGCGCCATCTGTACGGTACAGCAGGTTTTCAAACAATGCCCCTGGGCTGTAATTATTCAGGTAAGCGCTCAGTGCGGCCTGGTCTACAAAACGATCGTCGGCAAGGTCGGGCTTGTTTTCCTGCCATAAGTAAAACTGGTTAAGCCCTTTCCATATAAAGTCGTTTACGGGTACAACCTGGTCATCCATGTCCTCACACGATTGTAGTGCAAACAAGCCTGTAAGGGCAAAACACATCAGGATGCTTATCTTTTTCATTGAGCGAATTTTTAGTTTAAAAACGTAAATTTAAATATTTTTAATATTCCCTGTAACAAAAAAAGACACTACTCGTCTTGCTTATATAAACCAATATAAAAACAACCCACAGAACTATGGACCAGGCGGAGTTTATAAAGGCCATTTCGCCATTTAAGGACAAAGTGTTCCGGCTTTCGCGAAGACTCCTCGTGAGCATAGAGGAGGCCGAAGACGCTACCCAGGAGGTGCTGGTAAAGCTGTGGAATAACCGGGCAAAGCTTGATGGCTACAAAAGCGTAGAGGCGCTGGCCATGACCATGACAAAAAATTATTGCCTGGATCGTCTTAAGAGTAAGCAGGCCTCTGAAATGAGGATTGTACACAGCAACTACACCAGCAGCGATGCAGGGCTTCAGAAACAGGTAGAAGACCGTGACAGCTGGGAATGGGCCGAAAAAATAATGAAAAACCTGCCCGAACAGCAACGTCTTATAGTGCAGCTGAGGGATATAGAACAATATGAGTTTGAAGAAATAGCCAAAATACTGGATATGAATGAAACCGCAGTGCGGGTGGCCCTGAGCAGGGCACGAAAAACACTGCGTGATGAAATGACAAAAAAACACAGCTATGGAATTAAATAAGATAGAACAACTACTGGATAAATACTTTGATGCCGAAACCACGGTAGCAGAGGAGCAACAACTAAAAGCGTATTTCGCTTCGGGAAATGTGGCGCCACACCTGGAGCAGTACAGGGATATGTTTGGGTATTTTAATACCCAGGATAATGCTACTTACAACAAGCCGCTGGTATTTGAACAAAAGCGCGATTACCGAAAGTGGATTTCGGTAGCGGCATCGGTAGTGCTGCTGGCAGGTATGGTAACCTGGTTTTCAGTAATTGAAAATACAACAAACCAACAAGAACTGGGTACCTATGATAATCCTGAACAGGCCTTTCAGGAAACTCAAAAGGCACTTAATATGCTTTCTAAAAACGTAAATGTAGGCGTAGAAGGCATGAGCTACATTGGCGAATATGAAAAAACACGTACATCAATCTTCAAAAAATAGAACAGTCATGAAAAAAATAATCATCACATCACTATTGGCCATAGCGCCTTTCGTTAGCTTTGCACAAACAAAAGCATTTGATAAATTCCAGAATGTAGAGGGTATAGAGTCGGTTTGCATAAGCAAGAAACTCTTTGAAATGGCCGGAAGCCTTGAGGCAAAAGATGCCGGCGAAAAAACGCAGAAGTGCCTTGACCTGGTAAAAAATATGGATAACCTGAAGATTTTTACCACATCTGAACGCAGGCATAAAAAAGACCTTAGCAAAGCCGTGGCTTCTTATCTTAAGGAAACGTCGCTAACCGAGCTGATTGCCGTAAACGATAGGGAGTCTAAAGTAAAAGTGTTTGTAAAGGAAGGTGGTAAAGCCTCTGAAATCCGCGAGGCACTGCTTTTTGTAGAGAGCGATAAGCAGGTTGTGGTTATGAGCTTTACCGGTTCGCTTAATCTTAACGACCTGAAAAAGCTTAAATAAGCTGAATATCTGAACCCAAGAATTTTTTAAAATATAAAAAAATGAAAAAGCTGTTTATTGCCCTGTTGCTGGCTGCCATGCCCTTTATAGTAAACGCGCAGGCATCGCCATTTAGCAAGTTTGAAGACAAAACAGGGATAACATCGGTTATTGTAAATAAAAAGATGTTCGAGCTGATGTCTAATGTAAAGATAGACCCGAAAGATAAAGACGGGCAGCGTTACCTGGGCCTTGTAAAAAAACTGGAAAGCCTTAAGGTGTTTACTACGTCTAATGGTAAGTATGCCGGCGATATGAAGGCTACCGTAGACGGTTACCTGAAAAGCAATCCGCTGGAGGAACTTATGCGCATAAGCGATGGCGGCAAGAGTATTAAAATCTACGTAAAGCAAGGCGCTACGCAGCAGGTAAAGGAATTGCTGATGTTTATAGACGGTGCCAAAGGCGATGAAACCGTGCTGATGTCGCTTACGGGTAACTTTGAGCTGGATGATATTTCCATGCTTACCGAAAGGATGAGCCTGCCGGGCGGTAACGAGCTGAAGAAGGTTGCTAAAAAGAAAGTGTAATATGGTACGGTTATTTTACATCCTGGCAGCGGCTGCCGTTGCGCTGCTTACCTCATGCAGCGGTAAGCCTACCATGCAAACGTATTTTGTAGACAAGAGCGAACAGCCGGGGTTTTCGGCGGTAGATCTTTCACCGTCTATTATAAATACGGATAAGCTTACCCTGACCGATGAGCAAAGAAGTGCCCTGAAGTCTATCCATGCTATAAACATACTGATTTATAAAGCAGATAGTACCGATGCTAAATCGTACGAAAAGGAAGCTGCAAATGTGCTTAATATTATTAAGACAGATAAGTATGACGAGCTGATGAAGTTTAACTTTCAGGGTATGGGAGCTAACCTGAGTACTAAAGGCGAGGGGGAGCATATAGAGGAGTTTATAGTGTATGCCCATAATCCCGGTACAGGCCTGGGGCTTATCCGTGTAACGGGCGATGACATGACACCTAATAATGTTATGACGGTAGCATCGTTACTACAAAAGGCTAACCTGAACCTGGACCAGCTTAAGCCATTACAGACGCTTATACCGAAACAGGTGCTTAAGCCGGCGCAGCCAAAGAAACTGGTACCGTAAAGAAGACCAAAATATCAATAAAAAACCCGGAAACGCTTCCCGGGTTTTTGCATTTATATGGTAAATGTTGCTTATTTACGTATGGTCTGTGTCCTGTCCGGTCCTACAGATACGATCTTAATAGGTACTTCAAGTTCCGCTTCTATAAAGGCAATATACTCTTTAAACTCATCCGGAAGCTCGTCGTAGGTGCTCATACCGGTAAGATCTGCAGCCCAGCCTTTTTTCTCTACATACACAGGCTCCACGTTTTCGGGCTCTATGTTGTATGGGAAATAATTTGTTAACTCGCCTTTATACTTATAGGCTGTACATATCTTAAGGGTGTCAAAGCCACTAAGAACGTCGCCTTTCATCATATACAGTTCGGTAACACCGTTAACCTGTACCGCGTATTTAAGCGCTACAAGGTCTAACCAGCCACAACGTCTTGCACGTCCTGTAACCGAGCCAAACTCGTTACCTACGCGTGCCATGGTAGCGCCATCTTCGTCAAACAGTTCGGTAGGGAAAGGGCCACTGCCTACACGGGTAGTGTACGCCTTAAATATCCCGAATACATCTTTTACTTTGTTAGGGGCAATACCCAATCCTGTACAGGCACCGGCAGCTGTAGTGTTAGATGAGGTTACAAAAGGGTAGGTACCGAAATCAATATCCAGTAGCGAACCCTGTGCGCCTTCAGCAAGTATAGATTTACCTGCTTTCATAGCACTGTTAAGGTACTCTTCGCTGTCTATAAACTTTAGGGTTTTAAGTACTTCAACCGCCGCGAAGAATTCTTCCTCAAGTTCGGCAAGGTCATACTCCAGCTCTACGTTGTAGAACGCTATCATGGCCTCGTGCTTTTCGGCAAGGTGGCGGTAGCGCTCTTTAAAGTCGGCAAGTTCTATGTCGCCCACGCGGATACCGTTACGTCCGGTCTTGTCCATATACGTAGGGCCAATGCCTTTCAGTGTAGATCCTATTTTGGCTTTACCCTTACTGGCTTCGCTTGCTGCATCCAGCAGGCGGTGCGTAGGCAGGATAAGGTGTGCCTTGCGCGATATAAGCAGGCGCGATGTAATGTCGATGTTAAACTTTTCAAGGCCTTCCAGTTCTTTCTGGAAAACAACCGGGTCCATAACCACGCCGTTACCGATGATGTTTACAGAGTTCTGGTGGAAAATCCCCGAAGGTATGGTTCTTAGTACGTGCTTAATACCGTCAAACTCCAGTGTGTGGCCGGCATTTGGCCCACCCTGAAAACGGGCTATGATATCGTAGCCGGATGTAAGTACGTCAACAATTTTTCCTTTTCCTTCGTCGCCCCATTGTAGCCCGAGTAGCAAATCTACGGTCATTCTTGTTCTTGTGTTGTTTATGTTGTTAGTAATCCATTGTGTCCTTAAAAACAAAAAACCAATCCGTTTAGGGGTTGGTTTAGTGCGCTGCTTTACAGCGGCTTATTCATTTTCGGCGATAACCTGCTTTTTCTGTCCGTACAGGTAAAGCGAATGGTTGTGAATATCTATGCCGAATATTTCTTCGATGGTCTTTTTTATGCTCTGTATGCGCGGGTCGCAAAACTCTATTACCTCCCCTGTATCGGTCATGATAATGTGGTCGTGCTGTTTATCAAAGTACGATTTCTCGTAGTGGCTTTGGTTCTGTCCAAACTGGTGGCGTCTTACCAGGCCGCATTCCAGTAACAGCTCTATTGTATTGTACAGCGTGGCGCGGCTTACACGGTAGTTTTTGTTTTTCATTTTAATATAGAGGGATTCTATATCAAAATGCTCTTCGCTGTTATATATTTCCTGAAGGATAGCGTAGCGTTCAGGAGTTTTCCTGTGCCCTTTGTCTTCAAGGAACTTGGTGAAGACATTTTTTACAATATCCTGATTTTTATTATTTTCCATAGTGTTAGGCAAAATACACGCAAAGATACGCTATTTTTTTTGAAGTAGAAATTTTAATCGGCAGCAGGTACTCCTTTGCTGAAAAGAATAATTTCATGCCCTTTAAAAGCAGGCTGGGTTATCTGCGAAATCCATTTATCATCAATAGTACAGTGTTCCCGGATAGCCATCCTGAACCGGTTCCAACCGGGAGTTTCTTCATCAATTATAAATTCACTGTTATTAGTAAATACGCAATAAATGCAGATACTGCTATAACTGAAGACGTCTTTTTTAATGGCAAAATACATTTTCCTTTTGGGTAACTGTTCTGATGCCTGTATGTTTAGATAAGCTCATCTTTAGTTATTATAAATCCGTGTTACTTTATCTATGCCGTCTATCTTTCTAATGTTTTCAATAAGCTTTTTCAGTATGGTATTGTTTTGTACCACCACGGTAACCTGCCCGTTAAATACACCCGCGTTACCGTTAAGCGATATACTTTGTATGTTTACATGCATGTTGTTACTTATTACCTTGGTAAGCTCATTGGTAAGCCCCAGGCTGTCCATACCGGTAATTTTGAGGGTAGCCTTAAACTCTTCCTGGCTGCTGTCTATCCACTTCGCCTGGATAATACGGTACGCGAAGTTACTCTGTAGCCTAATGGCGTTAGGGCAGTCTTTCTTGTGTACTTTTATCCCTTCGTTTATGGTTACAAAACCAAATACTTCATCACCCGGGATAGGGTTACAGCAGTTGGCCAGCTTGTAGTCCAGCTTGTCGTCGTTTTTACCGAAAACCAGCAGATCATAATTCTTGCTTAATTCATCTTTTTGTATCTGCTCAGGGGCAACGGTGGGCGACTTGCGAATCTTCCCTTTAAAGAAGTTCATAAACGTGTTGCTCTTCAGCGCCGCGTAATCCTTAAGCTGCTGGTTGTCTATGCTGCCTATGCCTATGCGGTAAAACAGGTCAAGACTCGTTTTTAGCTTAAAGTAGGTTACCAGTTCATTTATAGTAGCTTCGTTAAGCGTAATTTTAAGGTGGCGCAGCTTACGGGTTAGGAGTTCCCTGCCGTCTTCTGCTATACGTTTTGTATCTTCATTAAGTACGTTCTTAATCTTATTTTTGGCGCGGGCGGTAGTAACATAATCCAGCCAGTGCATGTTAGGCTTTTGGTTTGGCGATGTAATTACCTCCACCTGGTCGCCGCTGTTTAGCACGTGGTTTAGCGGTACCAGCTTGCCGTTTACACGCGTACCACGGGTACGTATGCCTACTTCTGAGTGTATGCTAAAGGCAAAATCAAGCGACGTAGCCCCCTTAGGCAGTGATTTAATTTCGCCCTTAGGGGTAAAAATGTAAATCTCTTTGGCGTAGAGGTTCAGCTTAAAGTCTTCCACAAAATCTACAGCATTTGCCGACGTGTTTTCCAGGGCTTCCTTAAGCAGGTTCAGCCATGTTTCCAGGCCGTGCTCCTCATTGTTGGTGCCCTGCTTGTATTTGTAGTGGGCGGCGTAGCCACGTTCTGCCACCTCGTCCATGCGCTCACTGCGTACCTGTACTTCTACCCAGCGGCCCTTTGGCCCCATAACGGTAATGTGCAGGGCTTCGTAGCCGGTACTTTTAGGCGATGAAATCCAGTCGCGCAGCCTGCTGGGGCTGGGGCGGTAGTGGTCGGTTACTATAGAGTATATTTTCCAGGCGATGAATTTTTCATCGTGCGTGTTTGATTTATAAATAATGCGTAGTGCAAACTTATCATATACCTCGTCAAACGTTACACCCTGTGCCAGCATTTTACGTCGGATGGAGTAGATTGATTTCGGCCTGCCTTTAATGGTGTATTCTATCCCTTCGGTATCCAGTGATTTGCACAGCACGTCACTAATCGACTTTATGTAAGCGTCCTGTTCCTCCTTGCTTTCCTTCATTTTGCTTACAATGTCGTGGTATACGGCAGGTTCAGTATACTTAAGGCCAAGGTCTTCCAGCTGGTTTTTTATGTTGTACAGCCCGAGGCGGTGTGCCAGCGGGGCGTATATGTACAGGGTTTCGCTGGCTATTTTTGCCTGCTTGTAGTCGGCCATGCTCTCCATGGTCTGCATGTTGTGCAGTCGGTCGGCAAGTTTTATAAGTATTACCCTAACATCATCGTTCAGGGTAAGGAGCATCTTCCGGAAGTTTTCTGCCTGGAGCGATATTTCCTGGTCGGTCTTCACCTGCGCTATCTTGGTAAGCCCCTCTACAATCTGGGCTACCTTCGGGTTAAACATCGTACGGATGTCATCTACGGTAATGTGTGTGTCTTCTACAACATCATGCAAAAGCGCCGAAGCAATAGAAGTTGCACCCAATCCGATTTCAGATGCCACGATCTTGGCCACCGCGATGGGGTGGAAGATATAGGCCTCGCCCGATTTGCGACGCTGGTCTTTATGGGCATCTACGGCTACATCAAACGCCTTGCGAATCAGTTTTTTATCCTCATCGCTCAGGGTCTGGTAGCTTATGCGAAGCAGTTCTTTATACTCTTTTGCTATCGCTTTATTTTCCTGTTCTATATCAATCTCGGTCATAATACTCGTCATCTGCCTTAAATATATGAATTTCCTTAATTTAAAACAAGTGGATTTGTTGATTCGTTAATTTGTCAAATTGGGTTATGCGGTTATTTGGTAATTCGGTTATGCGTTCCCGAACTATAAACCATAAACAGTTACACATCGAATAACCGCATTACCAAATCACCACATAACCAAAAAAAGCCCCACCATAATGGCAGGGCTTGCAGACACAGAGAAAAAAAATCTAAAACAAACAAAAATTACCTGATTCCCCCCGCAGCTGTAATGCGCTCTCCGGTAAGCCATCCTGCATCTTCAGAGGCAAGGAAGGTTACCACACGGGCTATATCATCGGGTTGACCAAGACGGCCAAGTGGGGTAGATGCTATGGTTTGTGCCTCCATTTCGCTGCCTTTAATACCGGCTGTAGCAAAACCTTCGGTTTCTATCATGCCCGGTGCTACGGCGTTAACGCGTATATTTTTAGGAGCAAGTTCTGTAGCAAGGCTAAGGGTTATGGTATCTAACGCTCCCTTGGTAGCCGAGTACACAGCCGATGCAGGGAAACCTTTACGGCTTACTACAGATCCTACGTTAATAATGCTGCCGCCCGTTTCCGGGAAATGCTTTTCGGCTTGCTGGCTGGCAAGGATTACACCCCAAACGTTTGTGTTGAACTGCCTGTCGTAATGCTCCCTGGTAATCCCTTCAAGCGGACTAAATTCGTACACACCGGCATTGTTTACCAGAATATCTACACGACCAAAGGTTTTTACGGTTTCTTCAAACAATTGTTGCACATCGGCTTCGTTTGTAACACTACCTTTAACCGCTATGGCGCGTCCACCGTCGGCAGTTATCTGGCTCACGGCTTTGTTAGCGCCTGTTTCGTCGTTGGCGTAATTTACGGTTACAGCCGCACCTGCCGCAGCAAGGTTCTTGGCTATTGCGGTACCTATTCCTTTAGATGCGCCGGTTACTATGGCTACTTTTCCTTCAAGTTTTAAGCTCATGATGAAAATAATAAATTTAAGTATATAAATGTTTCAATGTTTTTAAGCCGAAAAAAGAGCAGTTGAATCCTGCCCGTGTATCTTGGCTTTCACTATGCAATAGTAGTGAATAAATTAATATATTTATATTTTTCTATATATTATTTTTCTACCAATGAATTCAGGAACGTAATGTATCCTCCAAAAACATCATTATCAATGGTGTAGCGTATATTTCTGCCTTCTTTCTCGGCTATAAGCAGTCCGGCATCGGTAAGCTGTTTTATATGGTGCGACACAGAGGGCTGTGCCAAATCAATCATATCGCACAGGTGCGCGCAAGGCATCCAGCCGTTTTTCTTAACCTCCTGCATAATGCGTAAGCGGTGCGGGTCGCCCAGCGCTTTCGAAATCCGTTCTATATCTTTTGGCTTCATATATAATTGAAAAATGCAAATTTATCAATTTATATCGGGATTACCTAACGGCAATATTTTTCAAGCAGTTGCTGTTCAATGCCCTTCTTAACTGCCCTTTTATAAAACAGGCCAAATAGGGGAGCAATAAGTTTAGCTAAGGGATTACTAAAGTGGGTATCGCCCCAGTGGTACATTATGGCGGTGTGGTACATGTTTTTAGGGATTTGGTTTTTGGTAATGGTTTTTCCGTCGTTTACCAACCCGAACATTGCCTTTAAAAAGTTCTCAAAACCGGGCTGGGCAGGAGTAAGCTTCACCCTAAAGATGATGGTTTCATCGGTATCGTTATAAAACTTATGATGATCTTTTGGCAGTACTACTACATGTTCCCCGGGATGTAGATGGAATTTTTTATGTCCAAGCTGCAATCCTAATTTACCTTTAATGGCGGTAAATTCTTCGGTAAAACCTTTGTGGTAATGCAGCGGATTGCCGCCACCGGGTGTAAGGCTGACTTCAAAATGGGTGTACGCGCCGTTAGTATCTTCAGCACTTTGCAGTATGGTGGTATACTCGCCGTTTATGGGGTTATGGTAGGTTCCGGGTCCGGGCATTACTCACAGCTGAATTCGCAACGTATTTTGCGTAGCTTCCCTTTTTTAAAGTAAAACAGCCACAGGCAGTCGGCATCTTTTTCCTTAGGGAAAAGGGTAACAATGCTCCACGGGCCGTCTTCCTCATCTTCTTCCTCTTCGGCCTGCGATGCGGCAACAGGGTATACCCTGGCAAAATTTTTCAGCGTGGTAGTACTGTCAAACCAGTCGTCCTTATGCTGGAAAAACATATTTTTCCGTACCGAAAAATCAATCTCCCGGAAGTTCATAACACCGTTGTCCATTTCATAGCGTACCCCTCTGTGGTAGAACATTTTAGCGTTTTTTTCATCTTCAGTCCCGCATACCTGGTCGGGCAGTGGGGCGGCAATGCTGTCGGCTTTGCGCTTGTATACGTTTTCAAGTTCCTTTAGCGTAAGGGTAAGCGGTATTTTGTTGTTTACCTTTGCCGTTTCCCATGAAATAAACTCGTCGTTTTCCTGTGAAAACGACAGGGACGACAACAGTACTATAAAAACGGTAAGTATACTTTTCATCATCTAAATTTTAAAATCGCGTTGGCGTTTGGCCTCAAATATAAGGATTGCCGCAGCAACCGATACGTTCATGCTGTCAATTTCGCCCTGCATGGGTATAATTATGTTGCGGGTGCTGGCATCGCGCCACGCCTGGGTAAGACCGGTAGCTTCGGTACCTACAACAAGCGCGCTGCCTGCCTTGTAATCCTGTTCATGATACAGCGCCGAATCCTGTAACGTGGCACAGTAGATGTTTATTTTACGCTGTTTAAGAAAGGCAATGACCTCGTCTGTAGTACCTGTAGCTATCTGGTTGGTAAACAGGCAGCCTACGCTGCTGCGTACCATATTAGGGTTATACATATCGGTTTTAGGATTGGCTATAATAACTGCGTCAAGTTTGGCTGCATCCGCCGTGCGGAGCATAGCACCCAGGTTGCCCGGCTTTTCGGTGGCTTCAGCAACCAGGACAAGCGGATTTTCGGTAAGCTGTAGATCTTCAAGGTTCAGGCTTTTCGTTTTGGCTATGGCAATTACCCCTTCGGTAGAATCGCGATAGGCAAGCTTTTGGTACACCTCACGGTTTATCTGAATGTACTCCGGGTTGTTACCTGCTATGGCGCTTACCTGGGTTTCATTAAGCATATCGGGAACAAAAAGCACCGTTTCCAGTTCGTAACCGCCTTTACGGGCAAGTTCCAGTTCGCGCTGCCCTTCTATGATAAATGTACCGCTTTGCCTGCGGGCCTTCGCCTTTTCCTGAAGTTGTACAAGTTGCTTTATATAGGGGTTTTGCGCGCTGGTAATCTGTTTCATGTGCTTATTATCGGAAACGCAAAGGTATCGTAAAAAATGGGGATTAAAAATCGGTACGCACGGCTTGTGCTACTTTATCCTTATTATTAACATCTTCCAGCAGCATTTGTATGTAAACAGTTGTTACGCTTTCAGGATAGTTTTTAGCAAATGCTGTAAAGGCTTTGTGTGCTTCTTCATCCATTTCGTTAGTGGTAAATTCTATTACAGGCGTATTATCCAGCCCCAGGAGAAATGCGTGACGGTACATTTTATACGTGCTTTCAGCATCTTTTTTAAGTTTGCTTTCAGGATATTTGGCCATAAAATTTTCCCAGGTTATTACCCGTTCTCCCAAATCTTTCCATGAGATAGCCACAGCCGCGTCAGATTCCCAAAGTTCTTTTTCTTCCTGCGCTACCAATGAAATATACCTGTCATAATCGGCAGTTACCTTGCCCGAAAAGATGCTCTTATAATAATTGGGTACAGTACGTACTACAGCCATACCTTCGCCAATACTCCAAACTTCGAGTTCAGCAGTTTTTATCTTGCTTTCCAGCACCTTTAGCTTTGTAGTAACAGCCGGGTCGTCTGTGGCATATGCCGTATCCAGCAGGTTGCCTTCAAATGTATTTATCGTGCCTAATGATTCCATATCCTTGGCAAAAAGCTGTTCGTAAATTTCATTTGCCTTTTCGGGCGAAGCACCTTTAAGTTGTGCCAAAGCCTCCTGTTTGTTTTTTACAATTCGCGCCACAAAGAGTACGGTGGAGTCCTTAGCGGTAGCGATACTTTGGGTTTCAGTTGGTCCAAGGGTATCCTGCGCTACGGTTTCAGTAGCGGTTTCTTCCTTTTTGCAACCTACGGCAAAGGCAAAGGCAAGGGAAAGTACTATGAGGGATATTTTTTTCATTTGATTTGAGGTGTAAATTTTGCCTGCAGGCGGTGTTTTATCTCAATGAAACTCCTGTGGTTAAGCGGGAATTCCAGCAGTACATGCCCAAAGCTTAGCAGGAACAGCCACTTCAGCCCGGTCTTATAATCGATAATATACAACACTACTGAAGCTACCCAAAGCAGCATGATGGCTATGAGGTTAATCTGCCTGGTATTGTGCCATTGTATGACGGATGTTTTGCTGAACCAGTTGAGGTAGTGGTAGGTGTACGCAAAGGCTATGAACCGCATAACCCGTATGCCCGCATCAGAAAAATATACAGGGAACTCGCTGTATCGGTAGCCGTTGTGCATGCCGGTTGTGGTAAGTGTATCAGGGTCGAATGCGTTAAAAAGTGAAAGCATTACCTTATTTACCCGGATGAACGAAGTATGATTATCACGTATTTGTTCCGACATGATTTCCATAGTGTAATGCGTCCCTGCAAGCAGTGTTGCCAAAGCGCAAAACACAAAAACACACAGTGATGCCAGTCCGGTTTTGCTGTTGCTTTTCAGCGCGCCCACCAGTATAAACAGTCCGGTAAATACAAACACGTGTATGAGTGTGGGCATTAATGTAGAAAACGCGATGCGGAAATACTTCGGGAAAAAAGTATGCAATGCCATACCCAGGGCAAAAGAGCCAATGGTAAATAGCACTTTGGCTTTCACCGTTTTAAACAACACAAAACCAAGTGCCGCCGCAAAAACCGTAAAGGTTATTACAGAAACATAAGCGCGCAGCGGTAGCTTAAAAAAGACCAGAATACCGATTATTAGCGTAGCGATGACAATAAAACGGTAATCGCTTTTAGCGGAAGTAAAGTACTGCTTTTGGTGCAGCCAGTTGATTTCGGTAAGGTAATGCAACGGTCCCAGGAACGCGTATACAAACAAAAAACACTGAAACGGCAACAAAAACGCAGGGATGAGCGAGAGCAGCATAAGCCCTATGTTTAAGCGGTCTATATCTGCTGCCGTCAGTTTCATGTTATAAGATGCCCCGTGCCTTAATTTCCAGGTATTTGTTTATGGTGTCTACCGTAAGGTTCTCCGGTTTTGTAAGTACTGAGTAGATACCGTATTTACGCAGTTCGTTTACAATCAGGCGCTTTTCAAAGGCAAACTTTTCGGCGATTACCTGGTCGTATACCTGTTTTATGTCTTCAGGGCTGGTGCGGATAAGCTTGTCCAGCTCCACATTTTCAAAAAATACCACAACCAGCAGGTGGCTTTTGGCAATGGCCTTCAGGTACGGTAACTGTCGTTTCAGGCCGTCAACGGTTTCAAAATTGGTATACAGCAGTACCAGGCTGCGTTGGGTAATATTCCTGCGCAGATCGGCATAAAGCCTGCCAAAATCGCTTTCAAAATAATTGGTGTCGGCGTTGTACAGTTTTTCCTGTATGCGCTGCATGTGCCCGGGACGGCGCTCTGCCGGGACATAATTTGCTGTTGTTTTACTAAACGTAAGCATACCGGCCTTATCATTCTTGCGCAGTATTACACTGCTCAGTATCAGTGCCGAGTTTACGGCATGGTCCAGCAGGCTCAGGCCTTCAAAAGGCATTTTCATAACCCTTCCGGTATCAATCGCGGTATAAATGCTTTGCGAACGCTCATCCTGGAACTGATTTACCATAAGCTGCTTGCGCTTGGCGGTGGCTTTCCAGTTTATGGTGCGCAGGTCGTCGCCGGTTACGTATTCTTTTATCTGCTCAAACTCCATGGTATGCCCCAGGCGGCGTATTTTTTTGAGGCCGTGTTCGGTAAGCTTGTTGTTCAGGGCTATAAGGTCATAATTGTGCAGCTGCAGGTACGACGGGTATACCGGTACCATAACGCCTTCTTCAAAAATAAACCTGCGGCAGGCCAGTCTTAGCGGACTGGATACGTAAACATTCAGTTTGCCAAAGTGGTATTCGCCTCGCCTTGTAGGCCTGAGGGAAAAATTAAGCACTTCGTTTTTTTTAGCGCCGATGCTTTTCAGGATACTGAAATCACGCTCCTGGAACTGTACGGGCAACTCATCAATCACTTTAACCCGTATGGCAAAAGGGTAGGGGTTATTTATGGTAATGCTTACAGGATTTTCATCGCCATTGCTAAATTTTTCGGCTGTCTTTCGGTGCGCTTCAAAATGTTTACCACCCGTAAACAACATAATAAAATCGGCGGCGAGCAACATCAGGAATACATAGGTGATGATCCATGTAACGTTATACAACCACGGAAACAGGTACGATAGCAGGAAAAGACCCAGTACCCCCGAAAAGAGGTAAAAGGCAAAGTTGTTTATATAAATGCTACGCAGCTGCTTAAATAACTTCATTATCGGGGTATTTCTACGGTGTCTATAATCTGCTTAATGATTTGCTCTCCGGTAAGGCCTTCCATTTCGCGCTCCGGGGCTACAACCACACGGTGGCGCAGTACCGGCGTGGCCGCATTTTTAATATCCTCTGGTGTAACGAAGTCGCGCCCGTTTATGGCAGCAAACCCTTTAGAGGCGTTTAGTATGGCAATGGATGCCCTTGGCGAAGCGCCCAGGTACAGGAACGCGTTCTCGCGGGTATTGCTTACTATTTTTGCAATGTATTCTATAAGGTGCGGCTCTATCATTATTTGTTTAACCACAGCCTGGTAGTGTAAAAGGTCTTCACGGGTAATTACGGTTTTCACGCCATCGAGCTTGCCATTGTCCTTAAGGGCATTTTCGCGTTGCAGTATGGCTATTTCCTCGTTTAGGGTAGGGTAGCCCATACTTATTTTAAAAAGGAAACGGTCCAGCTGTGCTTCAGGCAGGCGGTAAGTGCCTTCCTGCTCTACGGGGTTTTGGGTGGCTATAACCAGGAACGGCGCCTCCAGCAGGTGGGCATTGCCTTCTATGGTTATCTGGCGTTCTTCCATAACCTCAAAAAGCGCGGCCTGTGTCTTGGCCGGGGCACGGTTTATTTCGTCTATCAGTACAAAGTTAGAGAACACCGGGCCTTTCTTAAAACTAAATTCCGAATTGGAAAGGCTAAACACCGATGTGCCCAGGATGTCACTCGGCATAAGGTCGGGCGTAAACTGTATACGGCTAAAATCAAGCGAAAGCGTTTTGCTTAACAGCTTGGCTGTAATGGTTTTTGCCACACCCGGCACACCCTCTATAAGTACGTGGCCGTTGCTTAGCAATGCCACCAGCAGCTGGTCTACCATCTTGTGCTGCCCCACGATAACCGAACTTATTTCCTGCTTTATGGCTTCTATGCCTGCGGTAAGCGCGGTTAGGTTTATCCTGTTGCTAAAGTTTAGCGTATCGGTTTCGGGTGCCGGTGTACTTTCAGGTTGTTGCGGCTGTTCTTGTACCGGTTCTTGTGGCTGTTGCTGTGATGGTTCCTGCCCTTCGGGCAGTGTGTTTTCATATTCTGTCATAACCGTAGTTTTTCTATGGCGTTATTTATAGCTATTACATCGGTTTCACTGCTGCCCAGGTTAAGGCGGTGCCTTTTTATAAGCTCTGTAACAGTGAGTATATCTGCTTTAGGTTTCCCGGTTTTGGCATGCAGTTTTTCTACAAAAGCCGCATTGAGCTCGTAGGTATCTATAAAATACTCACGGCGTATGTGCTCCAGGAAGTAAATGATTTTCTTTTCAATAATGGTATCGTGGTTCCCCTCGCGGTAGTAGAGGTTGCCTATGGTACGGGCAAAGTCTACAGTGGTATTGGTTACCGGTGGCACTATGGGTACTACACGCTGCCTGCGCCTCGCGTTAAAGAAGATAAACAGCAGCAGTGTTAGCAGCCCCAGGTACCAAAACGCCCTGAAGGCAGGCTGCGCCAGGAAATAATCCAGCAGGCCGCGCTCTGTTTCGCGGTGGGCATTCGCTATTTGCCAGTATACATCGCCGGCAGGCACGGCAGATGCCACCGCTTCGGCATATTTGTAGTGGTTCCCTTTTAGCAGGTAATAGTTGCTAAAGGCAGCCGGCTGGGTGTTAAGTAGTATCCGCCCGGAGCCATAGCGGGCTTCTACAAAATTAGGAACGCTCATTTTCCCCATTGTTTGGTACCCGAGTATTTTTATGCTGTCGTTTTCCCCGGCCAGGTTAAAGTAGGCATTGGCATGGCCTTTGTCAAAACGGTATTTTTCCCTGGCATGGCCTTTTATATATACATCTACAACACCATCTAATGAAGGCGGTACTATAACCGATAGCCCCAGCGAATCTGTGAGCTCCTGTGGCAGGTGAGGCGTGCACAGCATAACGGTATTTCCTGCGGCGGCAAAGTCCAGCAACGATGTTATGGTGCGGTCATCATCATCCAGGCCGCGCCCTGATATTTTAAGCAACGTACCTTTTATGATGTACCTGTTTTTGCTGTAGTCGTATACGGAGTCCAGGTAATCGCCCAGGGTGTATTTTATGCGTGTAACCTTACCACCGCTAAAAAGGTTTTCAGCCTCTTTGTCTAATACGTACAGCCCCAGCGGCTTTTTTATTTTGGTGCCATAGTAAGGGGAAAAGTCAGGTTTTTCGGGAGCGGAAGCATCGGCTACAGCCACTAGGAGCAGTACCAAAACCACAAAGCCTATTACTATGTACAGTAGTTTTTTCATAGTTACAGGGTATTAATGGTTTTCCTGAAGGCGTTCTTTGCCTTAAGGTATGATTCGTTATCCAGCTC
The DNA here is from genome assembly GCA_046566705.1 of Bacteroidia bacterium. Taxonomy (GTDB): domain Bacteria; phylum Bacteroidota; class Bacteroidia; order Flavobacteriales; family Flavobacteriaceae; genus Flavobacterium. The sequence goes on from JBKHWE010000003.1 coordinate 72,548, forward strand.
AAACTCCCCGTACCAAATATAATCGTACACATAGGACAGGTACTTAAAATCGGCACGTATGCGGCTGTCGTATATTTCGTAGTAATAATCGGTGTTGGTTTTATCGTTATTCCACTTTATAAAACCGCGTGTTGCCAGCTGCTGTAGTAACCACAGGTAGTAGTAACGTACTGCCAGGCGATAATCTGTAGCGTTTTCCGTGCGGTTTATAAGGCCGCTAAAATCGGTTTCCATAAGGTCTTCGGCCTCTTCGCTACCGGTATAAATCGCAGTGGGTTTTTTGCCAAACAGCCAGGATGTGTTACCGCGTACTATGCTTATGATTATAAGAATGGCTGCTGCTAGTATAATAGCTATGCCAATGATCCTGGCCATGGCTTCTATTACCGGTACATTGCCACGGCTGGTGCTTTTACCGTTAAAAAGGTCGTGTATAAACTTCCGTACCTTAGCCAGGAAGCGTGTAAAAAAGTTGTCGTGTGCTTTTTTTACAGTATAGTCAAATTCACGGCCGTTATACTTTTGTTTTAACCCGGTGCCAAATTTACGGTCTTTGTACTCAGGAGGCGCTATGGCAGTAGTACTGCTTTCGGTTAACGGAAGCAGGTTATTGTTTTGTACCGTATCGGTTATCGTTATATCCGTTTCCTGATCCTCATCCTGAAACGCATATAACGGCAGATACATAAGTACTGCTAGTAATATATATGCAAGTTGTTTTTTCACTCGTTGGCCTTGGTAGGTGGTTAGCTGGCTTGTATTTCCTGCATCATACGTTTATGTACCCTGTATGGATAAATAAGGTAGTACCATGAAATTACGCCCAGGGTAAACAAAATTATAAAAATATTCAGTGCTATGGGCATATCGGGCGAATAACGTGTTATAAAACCCTCAAGCATGCCTGCCGCTATGGTAAACGGTATGGTGCTAAACCATATGATAAGCCCGTTTTTAAAACCGCGCTTAAGCGATTCTACCCGTGAAAATGTTTTAGGAAACAAAATGCCTGCCCCTATAACAAACCCGGCGGCGGCTTCTATAACCATACCAAAGATTTCCATGGCACCGTGTATCCATATGCCGCGCACGCTGGCCCAAAATACGTTGTGCTCATAAAAAAAGTATTGGAACGCGCCCAGCATCATGGTGTTTTTAAACAGTACATAGGCGGTACCCAAGCCGCCGGTTATACCCAGGATAAACTCTTTGGCACCTACATTAAGGTTGTTTAATGTTATGCCTATGGCGCTGCCCCAGCTGCTGCCCATTTTATAAACGGCCACAGGGTTGCCTTTTTCTATATTCTCAAGGGTCATGTCTACATAATCATCGCCTATAACAAAACGCAGGAAATCCGATTCCTGTGTGGCTGAAAACACCCCTACAAACAGGAAGAAGAAAAACAGCACAAAAGCATAGAGTACATAGCGCCTGTTGTTGTATACGGTTAGGGGTACATCGGTCTTAAAAAACTGAATAAGACGGTTTTTTTCGTGGCGGCGGGTTTTGTAAATCATCTGGTAGGTTTGCGCCGCCAGGTTATTAAGGTATACTACGGCCTTACTTTTCGGGTAATACGTTTGTGCAAAAGCAAGGTCGTTTATCAGCTGGATGTATAGGCTGGCAAGGTCATCGGGATTTTTTTTTTCCTTCCCCGAAATTGCCTGCTCAAATTCGAGCCATTTTTCTTTATTTTGTTTTATAAAGGCGATTTCTCTCATAGTGCGTTAAAAATATAAAATTATGTCGCAACTTACCATAACCACCACTCAAAATGTAAACATAAATTTTACGGCGGCCAATACCGGCGAGCGGGTGCTGGCTTACCTTATAGATATGGGTGTTTTTTTAGTGTATTACCTGCTTTTGCTGCTGGTGCTTAACCAAACGGGCATAGGTGATGCCATAGAGTACCAGGATCAGTGGGTGCAGCGGGCTGTTTATGGTGTGCTGGGGTTGCCTGTAATGTTGTATTCATTACTGTGCGAAAGTGTAATGGAAGGGCAGAGTGTGGGTAAACGGTTAATGAAGATTAAGGTTATAAAGATAGATGGCTACCAGGCCGGCTTTAGCGACTACCTTATCCGCTGGGTATTCCGTATTGTAGAAACAGCAGGAGTTATGGGGCTCGTAGGGGTGGTGGTAATGCTGATAAATAAAGATTCCCGCAGGCTGGGCGACCTGGCTGCCGGTACCGCAGTGATAAGCCTTAAGAGCAGTATAGACATATCGCACACCATACTGCGCGAACTGGCTACAGACTATGTGCCTACCTATCCGCAGGTAATAAAACTTACCGATAACGATGTGCGTATTATTAAAGAAACCTACGAGGCCAGCTACCGGGTGGCTGATTTTGCCATGATGGAACGCCTTCAGTCTAAGATAGAGCAGGTTACGGGCATTGTGCCCGTGCAGCCCAGTGCTATGGCCTTTGTAGATACGGTTTTAAAGGACTATAACTATTATACTCAAAACATGTTGAAAACTTAAGTGTTAAAGTTAGTTAAAAATTGAATATTTTATTTGTATCTTGCCGTTGTCAAAATTAAGTTTAAAACAGCGGAAGGTTATGAAAATGAAGATTTTAACTTTAGTATTGGTTATAGCGGGTGTTAATTTTTCTTTTTGTCAGAATAATACTATTTCAACTGAAAAAGACTCCATTCCGCAGATTCCCACGGTAGGCTACAAAGTGGAACTGGGCGAAACCATAATCATGGTAGCCAGGAAGTACCACGTTACCCCAAAAGAGATTTACAAACTTAACCCCGATGCGGTAAACGGCATTAGCCAGAATATGTTACTGATGCTCCCGGCAGATAAAGTGCGTATCGTGGAAGACCGCAGAAAGCCGAAGCATGAAGGTGCTTATGCGGCTTCTCAGGACTAAGCATCCCTTTAACGTAAAATTAGGTAAAAAATGCGGTAGGGTGCCGTTACAAAATGTACCTTTGTGTCGTCTTTTAATGATAAAAACAACCATAGGCATGAAGTACTTTTTAGCGTTCGCACTTTCTTTAATTATCTTTTGTTCTTCTGCATTCGGCCAGGACTATAAAAAGCATAAGGTAGCTAAAGGCGAAACCATAACCAGCATCAGTAAAAAATACCTTGTAACACCATACGATATTTATCGCCTTAATCCCGATGCGAAAAACGGGCTTAAAGTAGATAGTATACTGCTTATACCTTCGGCTCCGGCCAAAACCCTTCCTGCCGGTACTGCTGTAAAGGATGCTTCAACTAAAGTTATTAATAAAGAGCATACCGTAGCCGCAGGCGAAACCCTGTTTAGTGTAGCGAAAAAATACAATGTTACCGTGGCCGACCTTGAAAAAGCCAATCCGGGACATGGTAAAGACGGCGTTAAAACCGGTGAAAAGCTTGTTATCCCTGTAAGGGGCAGTGGCGTAGCCGCGCAGGCTAAAGAGGCGGAAAAGCAGATAGCTAAAAAACAGGAAACCGCCTATATGTATCATTTGGTGGAAGCCGGTGAAACCAAATACAGCATTTCGAAGAAATTCGGGATGAGCGTACAGCTCCTGGAGCAGATGAACCCGGAAGTTAAGGATACGCTGCCGCTGGGCTATAAGCTTAAGCTGGCTAAAAATGCAGTACTGGAAAAAGCCAAAGAGCCTGAAGTGGCAGATGCAGCCAAACCTGCCGTAGCCGATTACAAAGATTATACGGTACAGCCTAAAGAAACGTTGTACAGCCTTACCAAACAAACCGGCCTTACGGATGATGAACTGGTAAAACTGAACCCTGAGCTTAAAGACGGGGTAAAAGAAGGTATGATTATTAAAGTACCTGCGGGTACTGCTGCTCCTGTGCTTAATACACAGATAGCCGATATTGCCACTACACTTAAAAAAAATCAGGAACCAAAAAAACTGTCGTTGTTGTTTCCGTTTAATATGTACAGGCTTGAAACCGATACGGTTAAGTCAAAACTTATACGTACAGACAAGTTTCTTAACCTTACCCTGGATTTTTATGCCGGTGCCATGGTAGCGGTAGATTCTGCCCGTGCCATGGGGCTTCCGCTAAATGTTCAGGTGCTGGACGCGAAAGAAAACACCAAAACATCTGATGTTGCCGCGCTTAAAAACAGCCTTACAGGTTCTGATGTAATCATAGGCCCTTTTTTCCAGAACAATGCAGAGAGTACCGCGGCGCTTTTTCCTAATGCGGTGGTGGTTTCGCCATTGGCCAAGGAAACCGGTACCGCCCATGATAACCTCTACTACAGCATCCCTACAGATGAAGATATGCGTACGGCACTGTATGATTACCTTCAGAACAAAGGGGGGAATGTAGTAGCCATTGTGTCAAGTAAAAAAGTGAGTTCGCGTACGTTTATAAAAACAAATTATCCCGGTTTTAAAGTATTGGATGGTAACATAACCGGCGATGGCATCCGTGCCCTTCTGGTTAAAGGCGTGCAGAACTTTGTAATCATTGACAGTGAAAACCTGGGGGCTATTACCGGTGCGGTTAAGCTTATCAGCGAGCAGCAAAAAGACTTTAGCATACAGCTTGCCGTAGCCGAAAAGAATGATAAGTACGATAATGATGAGGTGTCGCTGGATAAGCTTATAAAGCTTAAATTATTGTACCCGTCTATAACCCGCGATGTGCAGAGCCCGCAACAAGTGTTGTTTGCCAAACTGTATCGTGAAAAGAACGGGGCTAATCCGTCGCCATACGCTACCCGTGGATTTGATATTACCTTTGATATGATACTACGCATGTTCCAGCCGGAAGACCTTAAAGCCGTTATGGGCAGCAGGGCTACGGAACGGGTGGAAAATAAATTTCTGTATGTGCCGCAAAATGGCGGTAACTACAACAAAGGGATTTACATAATGCAGTACAACGACGGCAATACCGTAACCGAAGCCAAATAACACATACACACAAATTTTATGGCAACATCTAAAGTAACCTATCTGGGCGATTTACGCACTTCTTCCATACACCTGCAATCAGGCAGTGAAATAATTTCAGATGCCCCGCTGGACAACAATGGCAGGGGAGAGGCCTTTTCCCCTACCGATACCGTGGCTAATGCCCTTGCCAGCTGTATGATTACCATTATGGGGATAAAAGCACGCGATATGGGCGTGGCGCTGGAAGGCACTACTGCCGAGGTGACTAAAATTATGGGGACAGAGCCCCGCAGGATTTCGGGCATAAAAATAGTATTCGACTTTAAAAGTGATGCCGACGAAAAGTCACGTACCATACTGGAACGTGCCGCGCTTACCTGCCCAGTATACCACAGCCTGCACCCTGATATTGAAAAGGACGTTACGTTTAACTGGTAAACATGATAGAAAACCAGCAACAAGAACTTATAAAACTGGCACATGCCAAAATGCCCTTCGGTAAATACGAGGGGCGTTATATTTCAGACCTGCCCGAATATTACCTGGTGTGGTTCAGGAGCAAGGGTTTCCCGAAAGGGAAGCTTGGCGAACAGCTGCAAATGGCATACGAACTCCAGTTAAACGGGCTGGAACCAATGTTGCGCAATATCCGTGCGCAGTATCCTAAACCGTAATTAATGTAGCGATTTATCAATTGCTCACTGTAACAATTTTCGTGTCCGTGCGTCTAATGCGGTGCGTTTTAAATTGTTGTAAAGCATAATGGATACATTGATTAATTACTTTCGCAGTCAATTAATTTTTGTACTTTTGCGTCGCTTTTTACTACGACAACAACACAACACGAGGAATAAGAAATGAATCAGACAAAGTATATTTTTGTTACCGGGGGCGTTACCAGTTCTTTAGGAAAGGGAATTATAGCGGCTTCGTTAGCAAAACTATTGCAGGCCAGGGGGTATAGGACTACAATCCAGAAGTTTGACCCCTATATTAATGTAGACCCGGGTACGCTAAACCCGTACGAGCACGGCGAATGTTATGTAACAGACGACGGCGCCGAAACCGACCTTGACCTGGGCCACTATGAGCGTTTCCTTAATGTTCCTACATCCCAGGCAAATAATGTAACCACCGGCAGGGTATACCTTTCGGTAATTGAAAAGGAACGCCGCGGTGAGTTTTTGGGTAAAACCGTACAGGTAGTACCGCACATAACAAATGAGATTAAGGAGCGCATGCAGCTCCTGGGTAATACCGGCGAATATGATATTGTAATTACCGAAATAGGTGGTACGGTGGGTGATATTGAGTCGCTTCCGTACATTGAGTCGGTAAGGCAGTTGGTGTATGACCTGGGTGATAGTAACAGTATTGTTATCCATCTTACGCTGGTGCCGTATCTTGCTGCCGCGGGCGAGCTTAAAACCAAGCCTACACAGCACTCGGTAAAAACACTAATGGAAAGCGGTATTAAAGCCGATATCCTGGTGTGCCGTACAGAGCATGAGCTTTCGGCAGATCTTAGGCAGAAGCTCGCAGCGTTTTGTAACGTTAAGAAAGAAGCCGTTATACAGTCTATAGACGCGTCTACCATATACGATGTGCCTAACCTGATGCTTGAAGAAGGATTAGACAAAGTGGCGCTTAAAAAACTGGACCTTCCGGAGAAGAATACCCCGGAAATGACTAACTGGAACGAGTTTCTTTTCAGGCTTAAAAACCCTATGCACACCGTAAATATTGGCCTTGTAGGCAAGTATGTGGAGCTTCAGGATTCGTATAAGTCAATACTTGAGGCCTTTATCCACGCGGGTTCAGCTAATGAAACCAAAGTGAATGTTATTAGCATTCACTCAGAATATATTGATAAAGACAATGCTGCCGACAAGTTCTCGGGCTTAGATGGCATACTTGTTGCGCCGGGTTTTGGTGGCCGTGGCATAGAGGGCAAGATAGAAACCGTGCGTTACGCCCGCGAAAACAACATACCGTTCTTTGGTATCTGTCTGGGTATGCAAATGGCGGTAATAGAATTTGCCCGTAACGTTAAAGGTTGGAAAGACGCCAACTCTACCGAGATGAATGAGCACACTGCCTACCCTGTAATAAACATTATGGAGGAGCAGAAAACCATAACAGACAAAGGCGGAACCATGCGCCTTGGAGCCTGGAAATGTAACCTTACCGAGGGTACGCTGGCAAGCAGCATTTACCACGGGCAAAACGAAATACTGGAACGCCACCGTCACCGCTACGAGTTTAACGGGGCGTATCTTAATGAGCTTACCGAAGCCGGACTTACCACATCGGGTGTAAATCCTGATACAGGTCTTGTAGAGGTTATAGAGCTGCAAAACCACCCGTTCTTTATTGGGGTGCAATATCACCCGGAATATAAGAGTACGGTGGCTAATCCGCACCCGCTATTTGTAAGTTTTGTAAAGGCAGCGGTACTTAAAAAGAATGCTTAGCATCCTGCCTTAAGAGAAGGCCGGTTGCTTAACTATATCTAAATAATGGAAGAAAAGAAATTAGACGTTAAAACCCTGGTAGGTTTTGGCCTTATCATCCTGATGATAGGCTGGATGATGTATAACAGTTCTAGCGAGCAGCAGAAAGAAGCTGCTGCCAAAGCGAAAAAAGAACAGTTAAACAAGGCTGAGGTAGAAAAGCAAAATGTGGCCGAAGCTACAACAGCTGCAGCAACTGTAAATGATTCGGCTAAAGTAGCACAGCTAAAAGGTTCGCTTGGGGCATTTGCTTACAGCGCCGGGTTGCCGTCTGCCAAGGAAAATGTAACCGAAATTAAAAACGGCCTGGTTACCATTAAGGTGGCTAACAAAGGCGGTTATATTACTGATTTGGTGCTGAACAACTTTAAGCCTTTTTCTAAAGATGCTAAAGAACAGGTAGCACTTATAAAAAATAACAATGCCGCGCTAAACCTTCAGTTTAAAACAAAGGACAACAGGCAGCTGAATACCAAAGACCTGTATTTTGAGCCGGTTGTTAGTAAAGAAGGTGAAAACCAGGTACTAACCATGAGGCTTAAGGCAGGCGAAAACCAGTTCCTTGAGTACCGATATGTGCTAAAGCCGGAAGATTATATGCTTGATTTCTCGGTGCGTTCGCAAGGCCTTTCTCAGATAGTGGACAGTGCTAAGCCTATGGACTTAGAGTGGTCTATGAAAACCTACAGGAACGAAAAAAGCGCTTCTTACGAAAACCGTTATACTAATCTTGTATACCTGTACGAAGGTGACAAAGATGACAAACTGGGCATGGGTAAAACCGATGAGGAGAAAGTAGACGATGTAAAATATGTGGCGTTTAAGCAGCACTTCTTTACATCGATACTGATTACCGATGAGCCGTTTAAAACAGCCGACCTTACATCGGAAAACCTGATTAAAGACGAAAAAACCGATACGATTTTCACTAAGAAGTTTACGGCAAAAATGCCGCTTGCCTTTAAGGGTGGCGAAGTAAGCTACAGCATGAATATGTACTATGGCCCGTCTGACTACAACATCCTTACAAGTGATAAGTACGAAGGCCAGCACCTGGACAGGATTATGCCACTTGGTTGGGGTATCTTCGGGTGGATAAACCGTTATGTGTTCATCCCTGTATTCGGTTTCCTTACTACGTTTATTTCGTCGTTTGGTGTATGTATCATACTACTTACGGTATTGGTTAAGCTTATCATGTCGCCGGTAACGTATAAGTCGTACGTTTCGCAAGCTAAAATGAAAGTGATAAAGCCTGAAATAGCCGAATTAAACGAAAAATTCGCTAAAGACCCGCTTAAAAAACAACAGGAAACCATGAAGCTGTATTCGTCTGCGGGGGTTAACCCAATGGCGGGCTGTTTACCGGCACTTATGCAAATCCCGGTTTTCTACGCGTTGTTCCAGTTCTTCCCGTCGTATTTTGACTTAAGGCAAAAAAGCTTCCTTTGGGCAACGGACCTTTCGTCGTATGATATGGTATTCCACCTGCCGTTTTACATTCCGTTTTATGGTAACCACATCAGCCTGTTCCCTATACTGGCATCGCTGGCTATCTTCTTCTATATGAGGATGACTACAGGCGACCAGTCTATGGCGGCACCGGCCCAGGAAGGCATGCCGGATATGAGCAAGGTTATGAAAATAATGATATATATATCGCCGGTAATGATGCTTATCTTCTTTAATAGCTACGCATCGGGCCTGAGTTTGTACTATTTCATCTCTAACCTTATTACCATAGGTATTATGTATGTGATTAAAAACCACATTGTAAAAGAAGATAAGATCCACGCCCTGATTCAGGCTAACAAAACCAAGCCGAAAAAACAGGGAGGTTTCTCGCGCAGGATGCAGGAAATGATGGAGCAGGCCCAGGAGCAGCAAAATGCCAAAGGCAAAAAATAAGTTACAAAAAGCACTCTTCGGGGTGCTTTTGTTTTACAGTTCTTTCGGCATGGTTTTAGTAAATCCATAAACAATAATTTTTCCTATTTTAGGTTTTTTTAAAATAAAGCATTTGAGCACATGATCAGGACAGTAGTAATTACGCTATCGGTATTATACACCACAGTTTCTTTTGGGCAGCAAACAAAGAGTAACCAGATGGATGCCCAGGGTAAACGCCACGGGCAGTGGAAAGGTATGTATGAAGGTACCAAACACCCGCGCTTTGAGGGTACCTTTAACCACGGAAAGGAAACCGGTACCTTTAAGTTTTATACCAATACGGATAAGCCCATACTTAAAGCCACCCGTGTGTTTGCAGCAGACGGCTCGTGCCTTACCACTTTTTTTGACGAAAAAGGCGCCAAGGTAAGCGAAGGCCGAGAAGTAAACCATAAGCAGGATGGCGAATGGAAATACTACCATCAGGGAGGCGGTAAAATAATGGCTGTAGAAATGTATAAGGACGGTAAGCTAAACGGCTTCAGAAAGGTGTTTTTTACCAATGGCGCCGTTACCGAAGAATGTAACTATGTAAACGGCCTTAAGCAGGGCGTGTACAAAAAGTATAACGAAAAAGGTGTGGTGCTGGAAGAGTCTAACTTTACAGACGGCGTGTATAACGGCCCGGCGGTATTCAGGGATGATTATGGTAATAAAGGCTCTGAGGGGTTGTATAAAAATGACCTGAAAGTAGGCGTGTGGAAAATATACGATGGAGGCAAGCTCATAAAAGAGGAAAATATGGATGCTAAAAAACGTCCGTCTGCCGTAAAAGAATAACAGTAATCACCCAAATGCTGTTTTTTGAATTTGTGCAATTCATAGCAAAAAAACAACCTAAACTTTTTTGTTGTACCTTTGTATCGAAATTTTTGAATGTATTTTAAATGAAACGTGTAGTAGTAGGCTTATCGGGCGGAGTAGACAGTAGTGTGGCGGCATACCTGCTTAAAGAACAGGGATATGAGGTAATAGGCCTTTTTATGAAGAATTGGCACGATGATACCGTAACCATATCTAACGAATGCCCCTGGCTGGAAGACAGTAACGACGCGCTTTTGGTTGCCGAAAAACTGGGCATACCGTTCCAGACGGTAGACCTTAGCGAGCAGTACAAGGAGCGTATTGTAGACTATATGTTTAATGAATACGAAAAAGGCCGCACGCCAAACCCGGATGTACTTTGCAACCGCGAAATTAAGTTTGACGTGTTCATGAAAATAGCCCTGAGCCTTGGTGCTGATTATGTGGCAACGGGGCACTATTGCCGTAGGGATGTTTTAGAAAAAGACGGACAGGAAGTGTACAGGCTGCTTTCGGGCATAGACAATAATAAAGACCAGTCGTACTTTTTGTGCCAACTTTCGCAGGAGCAATTAAGTAAGGCGTTATTCCCGATAGGGGAGCTTACAAAACCCGAAGTTCGTGCCATAGCTGCCGAACAGGGATTGATTACCGCTGAGAAAAAAGACTCTCAGGGGCTTTGCTTTATTGGTAAAGTGCGCCTGCCGGAATTCCTGCAACAACAACTACAGCCAAAAGAGGGCGTGATTTACGAAGTAAATGCCGACCTGCCGTTGTATGCTGAGCCGGAACCAGAATTTGCTACCGTTGAAGATAAACTGGCTTTTGAAGCCAAAAACATACCCTATAACCCAACAATGGCTAAAGTAGTGGGCAAACACCAGGGCGCGCATTATTATACCATTGGCCAACGCAAAGGGCTAAACGTGGGCGGTACCAAAGAGGCGTTGTTTATCATAGCTACCGATGTGGAAACCAATGCCATTTACACCGGTCAGGGGCACAGCCACCCGGGTTTGTTCCGTAAGGCGCTGTACATACAGGAGAGCGAAATCCACTGGGTACGCGAAGACCTTACCCTAAAAGATGGTGAAACCATGGCTGTTATGGTGCGTATACGTTACCGTCAGCCGTTGCAAAAAGCGACGCTGCACAAGTTTGATAACGGTATGTACATTTCGTTTAACGAACCGCAAAGTGCCATTACCGAAGGTCAGTTTGCCGCTTGGCACATAGGTGATGAGCTTGTGGGTAGCGGGGTGATTTCTTAAATTTATTTCAACTTAATATATACAGTCGGCTAAAAAGCCGACTTTTTTTATAGTTTTACTTTAAACTTAGAATACAACCATGTCGTTTAAAAAAATACTCTTTAGCATTTGTTGCCTGCTGCTGTTAGCTTCATGTAAAGATGAAAAACCGAATCTGCAAAACGATACTACCGATATAAAGGTAAAAGATAAAAAAGAGTTTGAATCCATCAAGCACAGTAATAAAGCTCTTATTCTTATCGATAATTTGGTGCTATATGATAAAATGCTGACTGTAATAAGTGAGACGAAGAATCATTATGGTAAGCTCGTAACTATTGACAGTATCTCTAAAAAGCGTATAAATATTAACGGTAAAGGAGATAATTGTAACGAGTATAATTTGGTTCATATAGCCAATCCGAAATTTAATGGCTGGATTGAGGGGAAAGATATTTTTGAATACCTGCATGATAAACGCGATACTACTTTCACCATAAATAATGTGAAATTTAAGCTTTTTGCTACCAAGAATTTTGCAATTGATGCTTCAGATGATGACGGACTTACCTTTTGTGGCGATAATAATCCTGTGGTACTATATAATTCCAAATTTGGTTTTGAAAGTTTTGTACCTGTGGAAAAGCATTCTGATTATAGCGATGGATATATGGTTATGGACGATTTTGACGGCTGGATGGATAAGATTAAGAGCGTAGGTTTTAAAGACGATGTGCTTACTGTTGTTATTTTTAGGGAATACCAGGAGGACAGTGCCGATATTACTTTAGAGATAAAATTATTGCCCAATGGTTATAAAGGAAAAGTTATTAGCTATGTGCATCATGAACAGGAATTTGAAACAGAAAATTAACTATGCTCTACAACCTGCATACCCACCACTACACCAATAACCACGATGTTTTTGAGGTAGTAAACAAATACCCTTACGAGGCCATTGATGTGCCGCAGTTTTCTACCGGAATACACCCGTGGCATATAGATGTTGAGCAACTTGACGAGCATTTAGCTATTATAGAGCAGCGCCTGCAACTGCCTGAATGCCTTGCTTTGGGTGAGTGCGGACTGGATAAACGCATCGAAATTCCGCTTGAGGTGCAGGTAGCTGTGTTTGAAAAACAATTATTGTTGGCAAAAAAATACCAAAAACCCGTAATTTTGCATCTTGTTGCTGCGTTTCAGGAACTCATTGAGATTAAAAAACGCCTGAAAGTAGATGTACCTATGGTGGTGCATGGCTTCAGCAAGAATGCGCAGGTAGCGAAACAGTTACTGGACAACGGCTTTTACCTGTCGTTCGGCAAGTACCTGTTGCGCAACCCTGAGTTGAGTGAGGTGTTTGCGTCAGTGCCTGAAGACAGGTTTTTACTGGAAACCGATATGATAGCAGAAACCCTGGCGGCCGTCTACGAAAAGGCAGCAATGGCAAAGAACATGGATTTGGAAACGCTTACCGCACAGGTGGCGGCTAACTTTAAACGTATATTTATATAATGGCAATATGGCAGGAAAGGGCCGAACTGTTGTTTAAAACAGAAGGGCTTGAAAAACTTAAGAATTCAAAAGTAATGGTAGTGGGCCTTGGCGGCGTGGGCTCATTTGCTGCCGAATTTTTGGCAAGGGCAGGCGTGGGCAACATGACCATTGTAGATGGCGATACGGTAGATATTACCAATATTAACCGTCAGCTGCCGGCGCTGCACAGCACGGTGGGCCAGCCAAAAGTAACCATAGTGGGCGACAGGCTTATGGATATTAACCCCGAGCTGAACCTTACACGTGTCGAAGAATTCCTTTCACCGGAACGCGCTTTTGAGCTGGTAACACCCGAGTTTGATTACGTGCTGGACTGCATAGACAGCATTACGCCAAAACTCAACCTGATTATTGCCGCAAAGCGTAAAAAGGTTAAGATTATAAGCAATATGGGCGCAGGGGGCAAATATGAGGCTTCTAAGGTACGTGTTGCCGATATTAGTAAGACTGATGTATGCCCGCTTGCAAAAACAGTACGTAAGCGCCTTAAAAAGGAAGGTATAACCAAAGGCGTTAAAGCCGTTTTCTCTGTAGAAACACCAGACCAGAGCAGCCTTAAAATGACCAATGGGCTTAACTTTAAAAAGTCATTCTTTGGTACCAATAGCTGGATGCCGGCTTTGTTCGGGCTGCACGCGGCCGAAACCGTAGTGCGCCATATCCTTAAAAGCGAGTAAGAATTCATCTATACAAAAAACGCCCTGCATTGCAGGGCGTTTTTTGTATATCGTGTTGCGTTAATTTGCTTTCGGAGGATTAAGGCCGTCTTCGGTATTGTTACGTACGGTAGTCCTAGTAGTTGCGGTACGTGGTTTAGGCGTACTACTCGTAGCAGGTGCCGTTGTAGCCCTGCGTGGGGTAGTGGTTGGACCGTTACCCGTTGCAGGTTGCCTTGTTGTGCCACTTGTTGCCGCCGGGCGGTTAACCGTTGTATTACCTGCTGTACGGGTAGGAGTGGTGGCTGTCCTGGTTGTGGCAGTATTTGCTGTAGCTGTTCCGGGTTTTACCGAAGATGCTGCTGGCTTAGTAGTGGCACTTGTTGCAGGTTTAGTATTTGTTGAACTAGCTGTGTTAGGTTTGCCTGTAGCCGGTGTAGCTGCAGGTTTTACCGTGCTGTTCTGTGCAGGTTTTGTCGTAGCAGGGCGTACGGTAGCCGGTATGGGTTGGGTTGTAGCGTTATTTATTGGCGGAAGCACCGGGCCGTTTAGCGAATCGTTAACCGCGGTATGGCCTATCGGGATGTAGATATCCGTTACCCATTGTGATGGCCTGCGGGTATTAAGCGGGTTTTTGCTGAATACCTCTACATACTGCCCGGTTGTATTTTCGGGCAATGCATTTTTACTGATGTGCTCCTCTGCTTTTTTCCATGCCTTAGGCAGGTGCGAGTAGTCGCCCCTGAGCGAAGTCTTTAATGCCTTAAAACCTATCAGTTCGCCACTTTCGTATTCACTGCCGGCAGCGGTATATATGGCTTCCTTAAGCTGTATGGCATAGGTGTATTTAGCGGTTTTTGCCGTTTTATTTACTTTATTGTAAATGATAAACGGTGCGCCTTTAACGGCTATATTGTTTTGTTTGGCAAAATCATACAACTGCGAAAATTTCGCCGAAGATTCTATGGCTGCCTTGTCTGTTTTTCCCTCTGCCGATGTGCCAAGGTAAAACGCGTTTACTTTATTTACCACTCCGGCTACTTTGGTATCAAAAGTTTTCAGTTCGGTTACTAGGTAGGCATTAAGGTTGTCCAGTCCGCCGGCAAGGTTTTTTTCATAGGCATTATTAATGCCTCCCTTAAGCAGGGCTTCCGCTTTTTCAGAAAATGTAAGGTTGCCCGTAAGCGTTACCATCACTTTAGTGCTTGAAAGCGTATCCTTAAACGTCCATGAAAGTTTGCTTTCAAGCCCGTTTACAGTAGCCTGCTGGCCTATGGAGTCGTTTTCAGCAACGGCAATAGTGGTTATTTTACCACCATCGTTATTTTTGTCCCATTTCATGAATGCCCCCGGGCCTGCGCTGCGCTGCGAAAAAGCGTAGGTAGCCGTAGAGTCGGCACCGCTGAGCATGCCCAGGTTTTTCCAGTTTTTGTATTCGCTTACGTAGTTATACAAAACCGGGCGCGGTACGTTAATTACCTTCTCTTCGGTAACGGTGTAGGTGCCGTTTTGGGTAGCTATAAACACGGTGAGTGCTATAGCTGCCAATACCAGGAGCAGGAATACGTACTTTACTATTTTCATTAATGATTTTTAAACTGGCGTAAAATTATAAATATTTCGATAATCTTTTATGTAAACCCCGTAAAATAAGGTTAAAAGAATTATTCGCAGGTAATAAAATCCTGGGGGTAGGCCGAAAGGCTTACTTTGTCTACAATCAGGAAAATGTTCTCGGTATCGGCATAGATTTCTGATTCTGTGCTTACCGCTTTGCCGTACAATACTTTACGGTGTGTTGTAGGTTGGTTATCGGGATTGTCATCTGCCACACGGTAGTTAAACGATATGGTACTGTCGTAACCGCTCCTGAACTGTACTTTCCATATATGGCGTTCGCCGTTCTTGCCCTGGTACTTCAGCCTGAACATAATTTTGCTGTAGCAACTGGTTTTTTCCCAGTCCTGCCAGCCGTCTTTATCTTGGGCAAAGCCCGAAAACATCAGTAGTAAGGCGAGTAGAGTAAATAATTTTTTCATGGCAATGGTATTATTCGGTTTTAAGTATGGTTACGTACACATCGGCACTTTCCTGTACAAACGGGTACCAACCCGGAGTTTCGACACCTGCCTTTACCGTATCGGTAAGGTAATAGTATACATCGGCAGCCTTACCCTCCCGGTCCAGTTTTTCAAACTCTTCTAAAGATACCATTTTCATCTTATTGTTGTATGGCTTATCGGTAATAGCGTAGGTAACTTTAACATCGTATAGGCCATTGGTCTTAAACAGGATCTTTTTACCCCATACGGTACGCCCGTCTATGGCCTGCGGATAGTACGACAATTTATATGAAATGCCCTTAGGTGCCTCTATCCATTTGTCATACTTGGCAGCAAATTTAGCATCGGGCTTTGCGGTATTGGCGTCAGGAACCGGAGCTCCGGTAGCGGCATCTACTTTAGGTTGCGGTACTATCTGGGTCCTACCCAAATCAAAATAATTTACCACCTGTAATCCTCGTTTGTACGGAATGGTTATGGTATCGGTATCTACCACATTATTTGGCCCGTATTTTTTTATGATAAATTTGTTATCACCTGTTTCGGTAAGCGGTACACGGGTGTAGCTTATGGTAGCCGGGAGCGACTGCCAGTTGCGTGTATCGGCCTTTTCGGTAATGGCACCGGCTGCATCGGCTGCAAGTCTTACCAGGTCGGCACCGTCATCGCCCATGGTCTTTTTTGCCAGTTCGCCAAGCAGGGCACTGCCGCCTTTTTTCGCGGCAAAGCGCACCGCCATGTTTACGGCTTCACGCAGCATACGGTCGTCCAGGCATTGTTTTGCAATAGGGTAATAATCTTCAGCCGGCTGGAAATAATTTTCCCTGCCGTTTACCGTTACCGAAGCCTTGCCATAGTAGCTATAGCTGCGTCCATACTTAGGGATGGCTATGGCATTAATACTCCCCAGGTTTGTACCAAACGGAATAGGGAGGAGGATGTCATGGACAATACCGTCTTCCATATACGAACCGTAAAAGAAATGCCCGCCACCCGATGCGGTAACCACTATCTGGTCTTTAATCGGCGCAAGCCCGTTTTCCCAAAAAATGATAGCTTCGGCATCATTGTGTTTTGCGGGTGTCGATGGTTTGGTTATGCCAAACTTATTAAGGTACTCATTGTACTCCTGCGTAAAACCAAGGGTGTATGAGGTACGGAGCAAATCCTGTTTCAGCTGCTCGGGCATGGTTATACCGAAATAACTCCCACCGTTTGTAGTGTAAATTTCCTCTGCGTTACGGTAGGCTATAAACGCGTTGTTTATATCGCCGGTAGATTCGTAAATAATACCCTGAAGGATTTGGCTAAAGGCATCCCGGGTGTATTTGTTTTTATTATCGGCATATTTATCGTTTAGCTGCAACAATTTTATGTTGATGCGTTTGGCTTCCACCAGGGCCTCATCGGGCTGCCCCATCATAAAATAGTTAAGCGCCATGTAGTAATGAATGGCCACTTTTTCAAAATCCTCACCTTTATAGGGGGCTGCCATAGGGTTTGTAAACGTTGCCGCTACAGCGTGTGCCGCATCGGTTTTTATACCGTCGTCTATAAGCATATAGGCTTTTTCAAAAAGCGCGTTACTTTCCTTATAGTTACCATCCATGTGCTCTATCTTTCCTTTTTCAAGGTAGTAGAGCAGCTTGTTCCGTTTTTTGCCCAGAAACTTGTTCTTATCGGCAAGCTCAGAGGCTTTACGGAACTGTCCGTTTACAATTTCCTGCTGCACCTCAGATGTCTTCATGTTGTAGGTAGCACATGAAGAAAAGGTAAACAGTAAGAGTAAAAGTGCCGCCCTAACCGGGGCGGCACTAAAAAGTCCGGCTTTTTCCATCTGTTCAGTAAAAGACAGCAGCCTTATTTATCGGATAACTTTTTTAATCTTTTTATCGCCTATCCATACCTTTTCGTTGGTTTGGATGTTAGTAAGCTCCAGGTCTATCTGGTAGTACACAGCTTTCTCTTTTTTGTTTTCGTCTACAATAGAGTTTACGGTACCCTGCAGCATAAAATCAGCTCCGTGCTCTAAGCCAAACTTCTTCATAGTGCTTTGCGAAGCGTTGTTTTGCTGATCGGCACGCTCTGCCCTGATTTCCTCGCGCATGTTACCGGCCTGTACCAGCCTTATGCGTCCCGAATTAATAACCGCTTTTTCTATGTCTTTAGAAAACGTTTCGGTAGCTATGTGCTCGTGTGATTTGTTTGTAATGATGCCTACAATCAGTACCGGTTTTTTGCCCGCGTTTTCAGAAGCGAACGTACTGTACCATGAGTGATCCATAAGTTCGGCAGTGATTTCTTCGGCAGTAAGGCGTGAGTCGGTATCGTTCCAACGTCCGCTAAGGTCGGTTACTGCATTTTCGTTAACGCGTTCCACGCCGCTTTTAGATGAAGAACAATTAACTGATGAGAAGGCGATAACTAATGCGGCAGCAATGCTTAATGTAGTATTTTTCATTTTGTGTTTTGTTTTTTGATTGATGTAAAAGTATTAAAAATGATTTGTTTTAAGAATGCGTAAACAAATTACATGCCAAAAAAAGAAAGCCACGGCATAGCCATGGCTTTCTAAGTCCTAAACCAACTACAAATAACTAAACATGCGAATTATAAGTTTTCCTTATCCTTCCTTAGTTAAGCGTGATATTGGTGCAAAATTGCATATAATTAGTACGGCAAAACATACCTAACAATGGGGATTTTTGCCTTAAAAATCGTACTTTTTTTCCATAGAGTAGCGCATAAGCTCACTCTTACCCTGTAGGTTTAGTTTTTTCAGGATGTTTTTGCGGTGGGTGTCTACAGTAGCTTTACCTATGAACAGTGCGTCGGCTATTTCCTGGGAGGTTTTACCTTCTCCCACCATGCGCAGTATTTCTTTTTCGCGTTTGCTTAGCGGTACTTCGTCAGTTTCCTTTTTTTCGGCTTTGGTAATGCCGTTGTCAAAATAGGTTTCGCCGCGGTACACGGTGCGTATGGCTTCAAGTACATTTTTTAGCGATGAGTTTTTAAGGATGTAGCCAGATGCGCCCGCTTCCTGCATTTTTTGTATGGCTTCTTCCTGCTCAAACATGCTGAAGGCTATTATTTTACATTCAGGGAATTCCTTTTTTATAAGCCTTGCCGCGGTAATGCCATCCATGACCGGCATGCGGATGTCTGTAAGTACCACATCGGGTTTTTTGCTGCGCACTATATCCAGCAGGCGGTCGCCGTTGTTGGCTTCGCCCACAATAAGCAGGTCGGTTTCGTATTCCAGGAATACCTTCATGCCGTCTATAAGTGCCTGGTGGTCTTCGGCTATGGCTATTTTTATCATACCGGTATGTCTATTATTATGGTGGTGCCCTTGCCCGGGGTGCTGTCTATTTCGAGCGTGCCGTTTAGCTGGGCTATTTTTTTCTTTATAGCGTCCAGCCCCATGCCGTCGGGCTGTATACTTTCCGGGTTAAAGCCCACACCGTTGTCTTCTATAATTATGTTTATGCAATCTTCGTGGTGGGTTAGCTGTACCGTAGCTTCTGTAGCCCGGCTGTGTTTTATGATGTTTGTAGAGAGCTCCTGCAAGGTACGGAAGATAGTTATTTCAAGTTGGTTATCCAAGCGTTTGGTAAAACCATAGGGTATAAACTGTAATTCCAGCTTGCCGGGTATCGATATTTTTTCGGTTAGTTTTTCCAGTGCGGGTATAAGGCCTTCACTGGCAAGTACGCCGGCATTTTTGCCATGTGCCAGCCTGCGTACCTTATGGTAGGCTTCGTCTATAAGGCCATCGGTACGTTCAAACAGCAGATTTTCGGTATCATCGGTGCCATTCTTCCGCATTTTAAGGTTTTCAAAATTCAGCTTAAGGGTTGCGAGCATGCTGCCCAGGTTATCGTGCAGGTCGTTAGCTATGCGCTGGCGTTCGCGCTCCTGTCCTTCCAGCATAATGTCTATGCTTTGCAGTTCGTGATCCTTTAGTGCCTTTTCCAGCTTTTGCTGTTCAATTAGTTTTTCCTGTACGCTGATCTTTTCTTTGCGACGGGCATTTTTTACAATCAAAAAGCCTATGGCTATAAGGGCTGCGCTTATGCCGCCAACAACATACATTACCATCCTGTTGGCTTTCATGTCGGCTTTCAGCACTTTGTTTTCCAGTTCTTTTTCGCGGGTGCGGTAGCGTGTATCTATATCTTTTTTGGCTATGTTGCGTTCCTGCTCTTTCATGCTGTCGCGGTAGCGGTAGGCAAGCTCCTGGAACTTAAACGCGTTTTTATAGTCCTTAGCTTCTTTATATACTTTATAAAGCTGCTCTGCCGATGCCTGTTTGTAACCGTATTCGGCACGCTCGGTCTTCAGGTTAAAGTCTTTCAGCAAAAGCGCTATAGCCTTGCCGTATTCTTTTTTTACGGTGTAAGCCCCGGCCATATTAGACAGGTAATACGACTGGTCTTCTATGGTACCGTATTTTTCCAGGTAGGGGATGTTCTTCTTTAGATAATATATAGCAGAATCTGGCTGGTTTAAGAGCCCGCTGTATATCTGCGACATGTTGTTATAAATGGCAAAGGTGCCTTCCGGATCCTGTACTACCTTTTGCAGCTCAAGCGCCTTGTTGTAATACGATTTACTTGTCCGTGCATCGTCAGACATCAGGTAATAATCGCCCAGTAGGGTGTAGGCAAACATGATACTTTTTTTGTCGCCCTTTTTCTCAATATACGCAGTGTAATCCCTCAGGTAATTAATAGGGTCTGTAGTATTGGTATTGCTGTAATAAATGGCAATATATATCCTGAGGTTGGTTTCCATTACGGCATCGGTACTGTCTATTGCCTTATAGGTTTTCTTAGCCTCCAGGAGGAGCTGCAGGGCTATATCGTCCTGGTTGGTACTTTCGTAGTAGCGTGCCAGTGTGGTGTTGTACAGCGCTTTGTCGGCACGGGTAAATTTCTTTTGGTTAAGGGCTTTTAATTCTTTAATAAGCACCGCGGGGAGCTCTTTGTGCGATTTTTTTGAAATTTCATATAAATTCTTATTGTATTGAGAACTAACCCTGGAAGCAAACAGTAATGCTGCTACAAGGGTTAGTTGTATTAAAAGCCTCTTTATAAAAAACATCAAGATGATAATTATTTAGCCAATGATGGTTTTGTCTTAATTTTAAGGCCGCCTATTTTGCCTATTTTTGGTACAATAATAACCGGCGATTCTAATGCTCCTTCTTCCTCTTCTTCCACTTCGGGTGCTGTTTCCCATACCGAACCCGATTTACAGAAAATATTATCCTTTACATATTCGGTATCGTAATACTGGTCGTGGAACAATATTACGTTAATGTCCTGGGTAGTATTTAGCGGAATGCATGAGCCGTCTATGTCTTCTATAAACTTGCTGTCCAGGCTAAACATAAGAACGTTAGGGGTTTCTTCCGTATTACCGTCATAAGTGGCGGTAGTAAGGTCATAATTAGCAGCGTTTTTTATCCTCATAAACAGTAGTATCCTGTTTGGGTAGTTGCTGCAAGACATGTTGTAAACCGTACCGGTATTAAATTCATAAACTCCGGTGTTTAGTTTAGGAAGGTAGGCATTGTATACGGCTAACAGGCTGTTTCCGTCATATTCTCCATCTCCAGAATAAATTGCATGTGGCATTTGTGGTTACATTTTAGGTTAATAATACAAAAATCATTAATTAAGTGCAAAAAAAAATCCCCATTAGTGGGGAATTTAAGCAGTGTGGCTGATTATTGCATCGTATCTTTAGTCAGCACCTTTATTATAAACAGTAGTGCTATAAACGACAGAAATGCCAGTAAAATAAGATACGTGCGTTTATAATGTAGTTTGTGCAGCGGTAGGTCTTTGCGGTAAACAAAAATCAGTGCTGTAGTAAAAGCAACGATAAAGAAAATCGCAAAACCAAGTTGGCCTGTGGTAAACATGTTGAAATCTTTTTCGCAAAATTACAACATCAGCCCGTATTTCACTGTACATTTATTTCACAAATTTTACGATTATGAAAAAGCAACTCGACTCGGTTACACAGTTCCATACCTCATTTAAACTTGGTGTAGGCGGGAGTACCCGTGCCAGCCTGGGCGAAAACCTGAACCTGCTGCGCTATAACCTTATGAAAGAGGAAAATGAGGAATATCTGGAGGCCGCGCAAAACAATGATCTTACCGAAGTAGCCGACGCCCTGGGCGATATGCTGTACATACTGTGCGGTACCATTATAGAACACGGGCTTCAGCATAAGATAGAAGAGGTGTTTGACGAAATACAACGCAGCAACATGAGCAAGCTGGGCCATAACGGCGAACCCATATACCGCGAAGACGGCAAGGTTATGAAAGGCCCTAATTACTTTAAGCCTGATTTTACAGCGATACTTTTAGGTTTGTAGTTCATGGTTTATAGTTTGTGGTTTCGAGTGAAACTATAAACTATAAACCATGAACTATAAACACACAAAAAATGCCTTAGAAATTCTAAGGCATTTTTTTTATGCTAGTTGCTGAAAGCTAATCGCTAAAAGCTGAAAACTATATTTTCACGGTCCAGCCAAAAGTATCTTCGGCAAGCTTGTGCTGTATGTTAGTAAGCATATCTTTTATTTTCAGCGAAAGCGGATCTTCAAGCTTAGGGAGTTCGTAGTATTCTTCCTGGAAGCTAAAGCCCTTAATAGGGTTAACCACAGCTGCGGTACCCGCCCCGAAAATTTCTTTAAGGGTACCGTCTTTAATACCTTCTATCAGTTCGGTTACCAGTATAGGGCGTACCTGCACATCTATGCCTTCTCTTTCGGCAAGTTCCAGGATACTTTTACGGGTTACGCCATCCAGTATACGCTCGCTGGTAGGAGCGGTACACAGTGTATCGTTAAAACGGAAAAACACGTTCATGGTACCGGCTTCTTCAAGCTTGGTATGTGTGGCGTCATCCGTCCATATTACCTGCTGGTAGCCCTGCTCATTTGCAAGCTTGGTAGGGTAAAACTGAGCCGAGTAGTTACCGGCAGCCTTGGCGGCGCCAATACCTCCGTTAGCCGCGCGGCTAAAGTGCTCTGCTATCAGTACCTTAACCTCACCGGAGTAGTATGATTTTGCAGGCGACATAATAACCATGAATTTATATTCCTGCGATGGCGATGCAATAACACCGTGTCCGGTGGCAATCATAAACGGGCGCAGGTACAGCGAGTTGCCTTTACCGCCTTTTACCCATTCCTTATCCAGGTTTATAAGCTGCTTTAGTCCTTCAATGAATACATCTTCGGGTACTTCGGGCATGGCAAGCCTTACGGCAGATTTATTAAAGCGGATAAAATTCTGGTCGGGCCTGAAAAGCCAAACGTCGTTGTTGTCGTCTTTGTAGGCCTTCATGCCTTCAAAAATAGCCTGGCCATAGTGGAATACCCTTGATGAAGGATCCATTGTTATGGGGGCATAAGGCGCAATTACGGGAGTTCCCCACTGTCCGTCCTTATAATCGCAATACAGCATATGGTCTGTAAATACGTTTCCGAAAGGCAGGTTGTTGAAGTCAACAGAACCTATCTTTGAGTCTTGGGCTTTGTGTACTTCAATAGCGAAAGTAGGGTTGTTGCTCATTAGTGTATAGTAGTTAAGGGTTATTCGCGTATTCGCAAATTTAAGAAAAAATCATAGTTAGCCCTGTTTTAAGCAAAAAAATTGAAAAATAAAAAAACAAATTACTGAAACAAAGAAATATAAATAACGGTGTGAAGTTGCTGTAATTAAAGAATCTGTATAAATTTGTCACACAAAGAACCAAAATCGTTACAAATGAAAAAATATGTGGTGGTGGCTGCAACACTGTTAAGCATTGTTGCCTGCAAAAAAAACGAAGCCGAGGTAAAATCCGAACATACGGTAATAGAAGGTAAGCACGATACCGTTATGGTAGATACAGATACGGTAACCAACGATACTGCCGAACCGGCTGAAGCTCCCGAGAAACCGGAGGCGGCAGAGCAGCCTGAGAAACCGGAAGCTAAGGAAGCTCCTGAGGCTAAAGAGAAAAAAGAAACAGCTGCTAAAAAGGTAGCTACAGCTAAGGCGGTAAACGCTAATTATGCTTCTTTTGGTGATAAGATTGTTGCAGACAATGCCATGAGCAAAGAGCAGATGCTTAAAAAATATAACACCCTGAAACCGGGCGATACCGTAAGTGTAAAGTTTAAGACCGATATTAAGGATGTTTGCCAGAAGAAAGGCTGCTGGATGGCGCTGGACCTGTCGCAAGGGAAAGAGTCGTTTGTGAAGTTTAAGGACTACGCGTTTTTTGTACCGCTTAATGCGGGCGGGCAGGAGGCTGTGGTACAGGGTAAGGCTTTTGTAAGCGAAATATCTGTAGCCCAACTGAAGCACTATGCTAAAGACGGTGGTAAGAGCGAGGAAGAAATAGCCAGGATTACCAAGCCTGAAATTAAATACGGATTTATGGCCGATGGCGTACTGATTAGCCAGTAATGAAGAACATATTTATTTTGGCATTGTTATGCCTTTCGTTTTCGGCGTGTAAAAAAGATGCGGCAGCTCCCAAGGCGGTAGCTAAAGATAGTATTGCGAATTGCGCCAAGCCTAAAAAGCAGTTTAAGATGTACGAAATGAGTGAGCTTGCCTTGCTCATGGAACAAATGTACAAGGAGAACGAACAGCTTAAGGCGCGTATTATTAAAGGTGATACTTTGGGTAAATTTCCGGAGCACATACTGAAAATACGTACAGCGAAGATGACCGATGAAAGCGACCGCGATGCGTTTTTTAATGAAAATGCAGAGCGCTTTATCAAGGCACAACAAAATGTGTACAACGGCACCGCCGATGCTAAAAAGCGTTTTAACGAAGGGGTAGATGCCTGCCTTAAATGCCATGAAGGCAAGTGCGGAGGGCCTATTCCACGCATTATGAAACTTTACATTAAATAGTTTTGAAAAGAGATATCATAGTTACCGATGATGGTTCTGTAACCATATACCTCCCCGAAATGAATGAAACCTACCATTCTAAATTCGGGGCGATACAGGAAGCATATCATGTGTTTATACAAAACGGGCTGGCCTTGACAAATGGGCAGCCCGTTGCCATTTTAGAGATAGGCTTCGGTACGGGGCTAAACGCCTTTATTACGTATTGGGAAAGCCTCAAGAGCGGTCAGCCCATACATTATACAGGGGTGGAGGCGTATCCGGTGGTGTTAGAAGAAGCCAGGCAGCTTAATTATGTAGCCCAACTCGGCGGCACTGCAGCGCATCAGGACGTGTTTGATGCCATGCACGCCAATAAATGGGAAGAAGAGGCAATAATAAATGATAAATTTACGTTAATCAAGCAACACAAATTTTTTCAGGACATAGCCGATACCGAACTTTACGACCTGATTTATTTTGATGCCTTTGGTTACCCGTCCCAACCGGAGTTGTGGAGCGAGGAAATTTTTACCAAAATGTACAGGGCTTTAAAGCCAAACGGCATACTGGTTACCTATGCCTGCCGCACGGTAATTAAGAACGCCATGAAGGCTGCCGGTTTTACGACACAAAAGTTGCCCGGTCCGCCCGGTAAGCGCGAAATGCTCAGAGGGTTTAAAAGGTAGATTTCGGCATTAAATTATCGAATTTTAAATTTTATTAAGGTAAAATTATCATATTCATTTTTTATCTGTAAATATATTTTGTAATTTTACATCCGCGTTCTTTTAAAACCTAACCTTATAATCATTAATCAATATGCCTGCATCCATGTTTAATTACACAAAAACAGTGCTTGAAAGCGTAAGCTTTGACCCAACACTGTTTTGCAAGGAAGTAGAAAAAGCTTTAAAAATGCTATTACCTTACGAGCTGGAACAATTAGTAGACTGGCTTTACAAATTTACAACTACCCATCCGGAACTGCAGAGTTGCCTTTCGGTGGTAGAAAATACAAAATAGAGGTCGCTGCCTTTATTTATAAAAAACGGTTGCTGTAAAAGGCAACCGTTTTTGTTTGTATAACTGTTTGTCAGGCTCTTTATTTGAGCTGCGTTTCAAATGATTCGTCGAGCAGGTTAGTAAAAGCGTCATGTATGGTACCGTTTGCATTCAGTACTATGGTACGGTTTATTTTATTTAATACCCAGCTTGTGCGCAGTTGGTCAAAATCGGTAGCGCGTACCTGTATAACGCCTTTTTGGGTGTAGGCTGCCAGGTTCTTTTTCCATTCCGTATCATTATCTACGTTTATAGCCACAAAATCTACCTCAGGGTGTTTCTTTTGCAGCTCGGCAACGCGGGTATACACCTGTTGCAGCAATACGCGTGCACAGCCCGTCCAGAAGAACACAACCGTTTTCCTCTTTACATTAGCCTGCAGGCTGTAAGGTTTGTTTTGAGTGTCTACAAGCTTTACTTCGGGTAGCTTTTCGCCATCAATAAGGCTTTTTATGGCGTTAACCTGCCTGCTTATTTCGTTATTAGGGTCGTTATCTGTAGATAATGCCTCGTAGCGTTTCAGGAACAGGGTGTTGTTTGTCATGTTCTGGTCTTCCAGGAGGTAGGCAAACGCTATGTTGTCCAGGACGGTGTTTTTTAGCGCGGCATTGCTAAAAAGCGAATCGGCCATATTAAGCTTGCTGATGTTAAACGCGGTGGCATTTTCATCGAGCGCCTTGCCCTTAAACGAGCTGTAGTAGGCCCTGTTGTTTACCAGCGCCAGGCAGTAACGTATAAACGGAGAAAAGGCAACCAGTTTCTTGTCTTCCAGGTTTATTTTTTTGCGGTAGCCATAAAAGTTCTGCGGCAGTTTTGTTTTTATATCCTCTCCGGTGCGGCGGGCGTAGAGGTAAGGGTAATATTCATAATAACCATAGTAGTTAAGCATCAGGCGTTTTGAGGCATAAAAGTCAAAGTCCTTAGTCCAGCCGATCTCTTTTTTGCGGGTATTGTACAGGGTTTGCCTTTTGGCATAAGACGAGTCTACATAGCGGGTAAATGCCGCGGGCTCTTTGGCAAAGGTCTCATACGAGCTGCGGCGGTCACTGTCTATCAGCTGGAACAGCTCCATCATAAAGTTGTTCTTTTCCTCACCGCGTCCGCTAAAAACTATAGAATGGTCAAAATCCTCAGCATCTATAGATACCGATATGCTGTCGTTTTTGTCAAAGTAAACATACTGGTAATCCGGCTCGTGCTTAAAACTGTAAATACCCGGCGTAAGGGAATCAAATTTTGCATAAAAGCGATTTTCCTTATCCAGCTTCAGGGTGTCTATAGGCTTATTATTTCTGCAGAACAGCACATACGGCAGCCTTGGGTTCTTTACCTGTCCGCTAAAATATGCACTATAGCCACTTTCCTTGCGTCCACAGGCGGCAAGGCAAAACAGCAATAAAAGCGGTATTACGTAAATTCGTTTCAGGTACATTTAGGGCTATTGAAAAGCGTAACTACAAAAATATCTTATAAAAATCTTAATGCTGTTAAAGGACAGTTAAAATAAGCATAATGAAGGTTGTAGTTTCAGGGTGCAAATAAATGTTTATTTTTCGTATTTTCGCAAAAAATTTTTTACATGCTATCAGTTTCAAATTTATCAGTGCAGTTTGGCAAAAGGATTTTGTTTGACGAAGTAAACACAACCTTTACCCAGGGCAACTGTTATGGTATCATCGGTGCAAACGGTGCCGGAAAGTCTACGTTCCTTAAAATCCTTTCAGGAGATATGGATCCTACATCAGGCCGTGTACACCTGGAGCCGGGCAAGCGTATGAGCGTGCTAAGCCAGAACCATAACATGTTTGACGAGCATACCGTGCTTGAAACAGTAATGATGGGGAATAAAACCCTGTTTGCTGTAAAGAAGGAAATGGACGAAATTTACCTTAAGCCTGATTTTAGCGATAAAGATGGCGAAAGGGTAGGTGAGCTTCAGGTGATTTTTGAGGAAATGAATGGCTGGAACGCCGACTCTGACGCGGCTACCATGCTGAGTAACCTGGGTATAGGCGAGGAATTCCACTACACCCTTATGGGCGATATGGATGGTAAACTTAAGGTACGTGTGCTATTGGCACAGGCGCTTTTCGGCAACCCGGACGTGCTGATTATGGACGAACCTACTAACGACCTTGACTTTGAAACCATATCATGGCTGGAAAACTTCCTGGCCAATTATGATAATACCGTGATTGTAGTATCGCACGACCGTCACTTCCTTGACGCGGTGTGTACGCACATTTCGGATATTGACTTTGGTAAAATAAACCACTACAGCGGTACCTATACGTTCTGGTACGAATCGAGCCAGCTTGCAGCCAGGCAACGCGCCCAGCAAAACAAAAAGGCAGAGGAGAAGAAGAAGGAACTACAGGAGTTTATTATGCGTTTTAGCGCTAACGTGGCCAAGAGTAAGCAGGCTACCAGCCGTAAAAAAATGCTTGAAAAACTTAAGGTAGACGATATTAAACCGTCGAGCCGCCGTTACCCTGCCATTATCTTTGACCAGGACCGTGAGGCCGGCGACCAGATTCTTAACGTTAAAGACCTTTCGGCTTCTATAGACGGCGAAGTGTTGTTTAAGAATGTAGACCTTAACATGGCCAAAGGCGACAAGATTGTGGTTTTTTCTAAAGACAGCCGTGCAAGCAGCGCCTTCTACGAAATACTTAATGACAATATGAAAGCCGATAGCGGCACCTTTGAGTGGGGTATTACTACCATACAAAGTTACCTTCCGGCAGATAACCACGCGTTTTTTGAAAACGACCTTACGCTGGTAGACTGGTTGCGCCAATGGGCTAAAACCGAAGAGGAGCGTGATGAGGTATACGTACGCGGTTTCCTTGGCAAGATGATTTTTAGCGGTGAGGAAGCCCTTAAGACCGGCCGTGTACTATCGGGTGGTGAAAAAGTACGTTGTATGATAAGCCGTATGATGATGCTTCGCGCTAACGTACTGATGCTAGATGAACCTACTAACCACCTTGACCTGGAAAGTATTACCGCATTTAACAACTCACTTAAAAACTTTAAAGGTTCGGTACTATTTACCACGCATGACCACGAATTTGCACAAACCGTAGCCAACCGCGTTATAGAACTTACGCCAAAAGGTGTTATAGACCGCTACATGACGTTTGACGATTATCTTGATGATGAAAAAATCCAGGAGCTTCGTAAGAAAATGTATAACTAAGCATCTTAGCTTCTGAGAATCTTAGCATCTTAGCTTTTTAAGACTTGAAAAAAATCCCGTGGGCAAATATGTTCACGGGATTTTTTATGCTTGATGGTTAACTAGTCTGTTTAATCTGAAAACTGAGACTGAGACTGAAAACTCAGCACACCACAGGATACCCGTTTTTAAATGTTTACACATATTTACGGAGTATAATTACCATATCAATAACCGAAGCCATGATTATTAAAACGTTTGTTGCAGCCTTTAGCCTGTTGTGGTTGGGTACGGCTGTGGCCCAAACCAGTATTAAGAACGATATTTTTTGGGATACCGCGGAGGGAAGTCCTATTTACAGCCAGGGTGGCGGGATATTTAAATTCCCCAATGCTACGGGTAAGATGACCTACTATTGGTATGGTGTAAATTATGAAGAATGCGAAACCTACCGCAATGCCCCGCAGGTAACCCTGAAAACCTCCACGTTTAAAACAGTTACTTGTTATAGTTCTGCCGACCTGGTACACTGGACGTTTGAAGCTGATGTAATGACCAAGGCTGAGGCGTTTACTAATGGTATGAACCCTACCTGGGTAGGGCGCCTTGGGGTAGCTTATGTAAAAG
Organism: Bacteroidia bacterium; assembly: GCA_046566705.1. GTDB lineage: Bacteria > Bacteroidota > Bacteroidia > Flavobacteriales > Flavobacteriaceae > Flavobacterium. Next base: position 102,034 of record JBKHWE010000003.1, read on the forward strand.
AATTGCATAAATACGCCATGTTTGTACAGCGCGGTGCCAAGGTGTTGGTAGCGGTTAGCGATACGCCTACAGGAAAATTTACAGAGCATAACGAGATTAACATGGAACCCTTAATTGGCACTACCAATACCGGCGACCAAACCGTTTTTACCGATGAAGATACAGGCAAATCCTACCTGGTGTATTGCTATGGCAAGGGACGGGACAAAATTTACCTGTCTGAAATAGGGATTAAAGACGGTAAAATAGGTCTGCTGGACTGTATAAAGATATTTCAAGGGGCGAGCCGCGAGGGTAACTGTATGTTTAAATACGGCGGCAAGTATTATATGTGCGCGTCCAACATATACGGATGGGATTGTTCCTATGCCTATTACCTTGTAGCCGATGATATAAAAGGGCCGTACACGCCTGCTAACGATATGCAGGTGATGAACGGCAGCGAAAAGGATTATGCACACGTAACACAAACCGGATTTTTTGTGTCAGTAAAAGGCAGTAAGCAGGAAACCATACTGTACTGTGGCGACCGTTGGGCAGATTTTGCAGGGAATGGGTTGGGGTATAACCAGTGGTTCCCTATGTCGTTTAACGGGCCGGTGCCGTATTTTAATTCGCTCAGCTCGTGGCATCTTACTGAAAAAACGGGTGAATGGACGGTAGGTGAAGACAACAACTACGCGATGAACGGCAGTTTTGAAGCCGACCGTAATAAAATACCCAGTGCCGTAAAGCCCGTACAGGATTTTCTGCTGGGGTGGGATACCCAAGTTATAGAAGGTAATAAAGTAAGGGTAGGCGATGATAATGCACCACAACTTAACTATTTTAATACCGAAGCCGACAGGAAAGAGGTAATAGGGGAAAAGAGCCTTAATATCACTGATAAGGTTGCATTTAAGCGCAAAGTAAGCCAGGTGATAACATCTACCCCGTATGTGAAGTTGGCCGACGGGGTATATACCCTTACGGCAAAAATACAGAACAGCAAGGGCTTTACAAAGCTAGAAATGTATGCTGCCAGCGCAGGAAAAACAGCATCCTATAAAATTAAAAATGATACTGCCACATGGCAAACCATTACCCTTAAAAACATTAAGGTTAAAGATGGCAAAGCAGAGATAGGCTTTATCGCTGAAGGCGGAGCCAATGCTTTTTGCCATATAGACGATGTGGAGTTTGTTAAGAGTTTCTGAGTTTTCAGTCACAGTCTTCAGTACGCGTGAAAACAGAAAAATCCCGTGGGCAAATATGCTTACGGGATTTTTTTTGTTTTTTGTAAAATATATAATTGCTTTAATTTCAATCATTTGGTGTTGTTGTTTTTAGGATTATATTTACAGCAACAATCAAAAACATATATGAAGTTATTTTTTCGCGCTGTTCTGGCGGTCATGCTGCTGTATGTGCTGCCGGTTCATGCATTTAGCAGCACTGAACCGGTTAAAGGCACTGTAGAACGCATAAGCACGTTGCTGGATAATGCCACTACGCTACTCGAAAATCCTATGTGTACCCGTAAAGACGCGCTAAAAAGTATCGGAATAATCCGTCAGGCTGAAAAGCTTGCGGTGGCCGGTAAGAATATTGATAATGTTGTGCTTTGTTATGTAAATTATATACAAGCCTATTGTAAAAGTAACCAGAAGGAAAAAGCACTGTACTATTATAATAAAGCATTGCCTTTACTTACAGGCAGGAGAATGGAGGCGGGCGGTAATGTTTATCTCCATTTGGCCTTTTATTATTATACTACCGATAAAGACAAGCATAAGAGGATAGCGCTCCTTCAAAAAGCGATAGGCTACTTTGTTACGAATAAATTTTTTAAGAAAGCAGGCGAAACCTCCGAAATGCTTGCCGATGAATATTGTTATATGGTTAAGGATGACAAGGCAATCCCTGTATTAGAGAGGGCTATCCTGTACTATAATAAAGCCGGGTACAAACAGTTACAGCAATTGTATGACAAACTCGGCGATTGTTATACCTTTTTGCACAGAGATGATTTAGGGTTGAAGTACGGCATCTTAGCGGCCCGTTTGGCAGAAAAATATAAAGACTCCATATTGTTGCCTACCATATGCACCTCTATGAGCCTAAAGTATTTTAATATTAAAGAGCCGCAAAAAGCTTTGGATTACTGTGAGAAAGGAATTCCCGTTGCAGAAAAAAATAGCGATACGCTTAATATTTTTTACCTGTATGGCAACGCTGTAGCGGCACTTGTAGAACTGAAACGTTATGATGAAGGACTGCAACGGCTTGATCATCTTTTTAAGCACTACACCTTTTCAGATAAAAATATAAGCCTTGTTACCCATTGCGATTACATAGACTTGTATCTTGGTAAAAAGCAACCTAAAAAGGCACTCGCCTATTTGCAAAAAATACAGCAAATGGTACCCTCGGGCAATGCTGAACACGCGGGTAACTATTTTTATGTATATAAAGCGTTCATCAATACATACATAGCCAACAAACAGTATGATAAGGCCAAACATTATCTGGGATTGTACAAGAAAATGTCGGTTAATGATGCTATGGATGCTGATGTATTTATCTATTACTGGCAGTACCAGCTTGATTCTGTATCGGGTAACTACGCCGGGGCATTAAAGAATTTTCATTCCTTTCAGGATCAAAAAAATAAAAGGTACACTAAGGCAAATAGTATGCAGTTTGCAGAGCAGGCTACTATTTATGAAACCGAAAAGAAAGATCATGAAATACAGTTGCTTTCTAAAGAAGGGCAGTTGCAAGGGCAAAAGGCAAAACAAGCCCGTTTAGAACGCAACCTTGCCTACGGTCTGGGTTTGTTCATTATACTCGGTGCTGTTGTAATTTTTATTTTTTACCGTAAAAAAGTACGCATTACCAAAATACTGAACAGGCAGCAGGGCATTATAAACCATAAAAATACTATTCTAAGCCAACTGGTAGAGGAAAAGGAATTTCTGCTCAGGGAAATTCACCATAGGGTAAAAAACAATTTGCAAATTGTAATTAGCCTGCTTAACAGCCAGTCGGTATACCTTGAAGACCCCGCGGCACAGCAGGCAATCAGCGATAGCCAAAGGCGGGTACACTCCATGTCGCTCATCCACCAGAAACTATACCAGAACGATAATCTTTCGGTTATAAATATGGAGAGTTATATAAAAGAGCTGGTGTATTTTCTTAAAGATAGCTTTGATGCCGGGCGTATACATTTTTCAATAAACGTGGCGTGTGTAGATTTTGATGTATCGCAGGCAGTGCCTGTAGGGCTTATTCTTAACGAGGCCATTACAAACGCTATAAAATACGCTTTTAAAGATGCCGAAACAAAGCCTGTTATAGCAATTTCGTTACAGGAAACAGGCGAAGGGATGTATACCCTGATAATAAGGGATAACGGGAAAGGGCTGCCTGAAGATTTTAATATAGAAGAAACTTCGTCGTTAGGTATGACATTATTAAGAGGGTTAAGCGGTGAGCTCGATGGCGATTTTGAAATTTATACCGATAATGGTGTGGTTGTACAGATTACCTTTGCCCAGTATATAGCAAATAAAGCGGTGGGATAAGCTAAGTTTTTGATGTTAATCTAATATATGTAAAATCCCGTGAGCAAAGCTACTCCCGGGATTTTTTATATTTTTGCTCAGTAGCTCAGTAGCTCAGTAGCTCAGTAACTCCTATTTAAAATACGAAAAGGTTTCTCCGTTCTCAAGGTTGAGCAGTGTTTCGTAGATTAGTTTAATTACATTTTCCACGTCTTCTTTGTGTACCATTTCCACGGTAGTGTGCATGTAGCGCAGCGGAAGGGAAATCAGCGCCGAAGCCACACCGCCGTTACTGTACGCAAAAGCATCGGTATCAGTACCCGTTACACGGCTCGATGCCAGGCGCTGGAACGGTATTTCGTGCTGCACGGCGGTATCTACAATAAGTTCGCGCAGGTTGTTTTGTACAGCAGGCGCGTAGGTAATAACCGGGCCTTTGCCTATCTGTGTATCGCCTTCTATCTTTTTGTCTATCATCGGTGTGGTGCTGTCGTGGCACACGTCGGTAACAATAGCCACGTTAGGGCGAATGGTTTTGGTAATCATCTCGGCACCACGCAGGCCTACTTCCTCCTGAACCGAGTTGGTTATATACAACCCAAACGGAAGCGTTTTGCCATTCTCCTTAAGCAGGCGGGCTACTTCGGCAATCATAAATCCGCCAATGCGGTTGTCTATGGCGCGGCATACAAACTTGTTTTCGTTCAGTACCATAAACTCATCGGGATAGGTAATCACACAGCCCACGTGTACACCCATTTTTTCTACTTCCTCTTTGTTAGAGCAGCCCAGGTCTATAAACAGGGTTTCTATTTTTGTAGCCTCTTCTTTGCCGCGCATGCGGGTATGTATGGCCGGCCACCCGAAAACACCTTTTACAATACCCTTTTTGGTATGTATGTTAACACGCTTACTCGGGGCTATCATGTGGTCGCTGCCGCCATTGCGTATTACATATATAAGGCCATTATCTGTAATATAGTTTACGTACCACGAAATTTCGTCGCTGTGGCCCTCAATTACTACCTTATAAGGAGCATCAGGGTTAATAACGCCCACAGCTGTACCGTAGGTATCTGTAATAAACGTGTCTACATACGGTTTCAGGTAGTCCATCCATATCTTCTGTCCTTCGCTTTCGTAGCCGGTAGGGGAGGCGTTGTTTAAATATTTCTCCAGAAATGCCAGTGAAGCATCATTTAGTACGGTTTTTGCAGACATAAATATAATTTTTGGCTAAAATATAAATTACGTAGCAGAGTTGTGTATAATTGTATACTTTTGATGAGAAATTTTATGAAGATGAGAGCGGTTTTCTTTGCCTTATTCATTAGCCTTTTTGCTGTAAACACGGCCTTTTCGCAGGTAACCGTGCAGGACAGCATTACACAGGATTCCATAACCTTTACCACCCAGCTGCATGAGCTGGTTATTTCTAATTTTAAGGATTCTATTTCAGACGATGAAAAGAAGGTATTGCTGCAACTGCGCCGCCGTGTGCTTAAGGTATACCCGTATGCCAAAATAGCTGCCGAACGCCTTACGATGCTGAATACCAATATGGCACGCCTTAAGACCGATAAGGAAAAGAAAAAATACTCTAAGATGGTACAAAAGTACCTGGAAGACGAGTTTGAGGGGCAGCTGAAAAAGCTGTCTCGCAAAGAAGGGCAAATACTTGTAAAGCTGATTTACAGGCAAACCGGCAGAACCACGTTCGACCTTATAAAGGAGCAAAAAAGCGGCTGGAAAGCGTTTTGGAGTAACCGCATGGCGCATCTTTTTAGCATTGACCTCAAAAAGGAATATACCCCGGCAGTGGATCCGGAAGACTTTATGATTGAAGGCTTTTTGCTAAAAGCCTTTGAGGAGCACCGCCTTATAAGGCAGGATCCGGCGTTTACCATAGATTACCCCGCGCTGAAAAAAGCGTGGAAAAAACGTAACGTTAATAAAGATTAATATCAACAATCTATAAAAACAAAGAAAGCAGCTTTTTTAGGGCTGCTTTCTTTGTTTTATAACTTAAACGTAAATCCGTCTGATACTTTGTTGTTGTACTTTTCCTGGTCAAACGTGTAGAGGAACGAACCTTTACGGGATGAGTTCATGTCCTTTTCGTCGGTTTTAACCAAAATATCCAGTCCGTTTATTTTATTGATGAAGTTACGCTTATCCAGTTTGTCGCCTAAAATGGCTTCATACAGGGTTTGCAGCTGCTTCATGGTAAACTTTTCGGGCAGCAGCTCAAAACCCACGGGTTTGGTAGAGGCACGGTAGCGCAGGCGGCTAAGGGCATAAGCTACCATTACATTATGGTCAAAGATAAGGCTGGGCGACTCATTAATATCAAACCACTCTGCCGAAAAGTTTGAATTCAGCTCGGTATGTTCTGTAATATTAATAAGTGCATAGTAGGCTACAGATACCGTACGTGCCACCGGATCCCTGTCCGGGGCGCTGTACCCGCGCAGTTGTTCCAGGTATACATTATTAAGTCCCGTAAGGTGGTGCAGTACGCGGTTAGCGGCATCATCCATATTTTCATCGGGGCGAAGGAAACCTCCCATAAGTGACCATTTGCCTTTTTCGGGCTCAAAATCCCTCTTTATCAAAAGTAGTTTCAGGTGCTTTTTATCGAACCCGAATATGATGCAGTCTACTGCTAAAAGTACTTTTTCCTGATCGTGATAACTGTTCATATTGGTTTGTGAATTGGGTGCAAGTTACTAAGACATTGAAAATATATTGCAAGAATATTGAAATATTGCTGTAAATCTACATATTTATGCGAGAACGATGTAGTATTGCGTGGTTATTAGTTTATTAAAAAAAATTTTAAAAAAACTTAAAAAAATATTTGCTTTTTTATATAATCTTTAATTACATTTGGAAGTGTAAAAAATACATTTATTAAACAAACCAAATTTTAATTTTATGATGGCATTAACCACATTATTAAAAGACGCTGCCAGGGGGCTCATTAAAAGCAAGCTTGCAGGCTTCATGTTTGTGCTCTTAAGCGTTTTGTCTGCCTCGGCGCAGGTAAATGTTAGCGGTACAGTAACCTCTGCCGAAGATGGCCTTGGCCTTCCTATGGCTACTGTTGCTGTAAAGGGTACCTCAAACAGTGTGTCTACAGACCTTGATGGTAAATTTTCTATCAAGGCCAGCGCAAACGATGTATTGGTTTTTACCTACGTTGGTTTCGCAAGCAAGGAAATCACGGTAGGAAACCAAACCGTGATAGACGCTAAGCTTTCTACATCGGCTACCCAGCTTGATGATGTAGTTGTTATCGGTTACGGAACCGCCAAAAAATCCGACCTTACAGGTTCTGTAGGGGTAGTAAAGGTAGAAGATGCCAAAAAAACCATTACCTATGATGTTGCCAAGCAGCTTCAGGGCCAGGTAGCGGGTGTTACCGTGCAATCTTCGGGTGAGCCGGGTGGTTTTGTAAACATCAAAATCCGTGGTATAACATCGTTTAGAAACAACAACCCTTTATTTGTAATAGATGGTATGATTGTAGATGCACCTAATGATTTTGCCCCGGGTGAAATCGAATCGATGCAGGTATTAAAGGATGCGTCTTCGGCGGCTATTTACGGCGTTCGCGGCGCAAACGGTGTAGTAATTATTACTACCAAAAAAGGTAAGGCGGGTAAGACCAGTGTTTCTTACAAAGGCTATACAGGTTTCCAGAAAGTGGGTAAAACAATCCCGGTAACAAACAGGGAGCAGTACCAGCAAATTACAAATGCTTCGTTTGCTAACGTAGGTTTGCCGTTACTTCCGGCTAACGACCCTACAAGCCCGTACTATATTAGTAATGTAGATACAGACTGGCAAAAATCGGCCTACCGTACGGGTATGGTACAAAACCATTCACTTAGCTTTACAGGTGGTGCAGAAGCTATGAACTACAGTGTAAACGTAGACTACTTTAAAAATACCAGCTACCTTAAGGTGCCTCAGGCGTTTGAGCGTTATGCTACAACCATTAACGTAGGCGGTCAAAAAGGTAAGTTTAAGTACGGTGCTAAATTAGGCTATACCGATTCTGGTAAAGACAACTTTACATCATACAATGGTGAGTCTACCATTACAACCCTGCTTCAGGGCATCCCTACCATGCCGGTTTATGATCCTAACAGGCTGGGCGGTTACGGTGGTACGGACAACCTTACGCAAAGGGCTATTATCCTGAACATTATCGGCTGGAACAATCTTGTACAGAGCGATTCTAACAGGAACCGTTTTATAGGTAACGTATGGGGCGAACTTGAAATAGTAAAAGGGCTTAAGTTTACTACAAGGATTACGGCTGACCAGATGAACCTAAAAAACAGGATGTATGTACCACAAAGCGACCTGGGCTGGTACTATATAACTACAAAGGAAGAAGCTGCACTTAACATAAACCAGACAAACAATACCAGGACTATTGTAGATAACCTGCTTAACTACGATATTAACTTCGGTAAGCACCATTTTGATGCTATGGCGGGTAGTGTTATGGAAGACTGGAGAGATGAGTATATGTGGAGCCGCGGTGTAGGATATGACTATAACGAAATTGCACAGATACAATTTGCCGATGCTATTTCCGGTGGTGAGCATTTTGTACGTGAAACAAGGAAATCATTACTGGGCAGGATTAACTATAGCTATAACGATACCTATTACCTAACGGGTAACTTCCGTCAGGATAAGTCATCTAAATTTGCTCCTAAAAACGATACCGGTAACTATTACTCAGTATCGGGTGCCTACAAAATCAGTAACGATATAAAACTGCCGGAGTGGTGGGACACTCTTAAAATAAGGGGTGGTTACGGTCTTCTTGGTAACAATACCATAGATAACTATGATTACTCAGCGGTAGTTAATCCATTTGCAGGGTATACCTTTAATAATGGACTGGCACCGGGTACTACAGTGATAGACCTTAAAGACCCTGAAATTAAGTGGGAAGATACTACTACAGCAAACGTTGCATTGGAGTTTGGTATGTTCAAAAATAAATTACAGTTCACCGCTGAATACTTTGTAAGGACTTCAGATGACCTTCTTGCTGATCAGCCTATACCTTACTCTACAGGTGCATTCCCTACAGGTATTACCACTAACATTGGTAGGATGAGGAATAAAGGCTTTGAATTTACAGTGGGATATAGCGAACATGACCACGAATTTAAATGGGATGTAAATGCTAACATTGGTACACTTAAAAACGAAGTGCTTAAAATATCTAACACCAAGCTACCTATATATGGTGCAGCTTCAATCACAGAAGTAGGTTACAGTGCAGGTGATTTGTTTGCTTATGTGGCAGAAGGTATTTTCCAGGATGCGGCAGATATTGCTGGCCATGCTACACAGCTGGGGGCAGAGCCGGGCGACGTGAAGTTTAAAGACGTAAACGGCGACGGGCAGATAAGCAGCGCAGACCGTACACACCTGGGTACTGCGATACCTAAATACAGCTATGGTTTTAACTTTAACGCCAGCTACAAAAACTTTGACTTCTCTATGTTCTGGCAGGGTCACGGTGGTAATAAAGTATTTAACGGTACGTATGCCGCGCTTATGCAGGGTAATATCCTTAACCACCACAGGGACGAGCTAAACTACTGGACTCCTACCAATACCAATACTAATGTACCACGCCCTACATTTAACGACGTAAACCAAAACAACAGGGAATCTACCCGTTTCATCCAAAAAGGTGATTATGCAAGGCTTCAAAACCTTCAGGTAGGTTATAACGTACCTATGGAAAAAAACAAGTTCATAGAAAAAGTACGCCTGTATGTTCAGGGATCTAACCTGGTTACCCTTACGCCTTACAAAGGTGTAGACCCAGACTTTAACGGAAACGACGGTCTGCTGTCTAGGGGCTTTGATAACGGTTCGTTCCCTAACCCGCGTACCTTCTCATTTGGTGTTGAAGCAAACTTCTAAAAAATAATATGAAAAAGTCATGAAAAAAATATTTACCCTTAAAAATTCGCTTATCCTACCGGTACTGGCCCTTACGCTAACCGGCTGTGTAAAAGATGAAGAGCTGCACCAGGTAGACCCTAACCTGGATAGTGAGGCAGCCTTCTGGAAAACCGAAGAAGATGCTGCCAAAGCAGTAAATGCTGTATACGCAAGCCTTATTACAGACGGTACCTACATGAGGAGTACCCCGCTGCTATTAGATACAAAGTCAGACGATTCGCGCAGTAACAGCCCATGGGCTGCCATGGCAAACGTGGGCAGGTTTAACTCTAACATTGCCGATGCCTCTATCTACGGCTGGGCATTTGAAACCTACTACCAGGGTATTTACCGCGCTAACCAGGTGCTGGATAACGTACCGGGTATCGCTTTTGCAGATGAAGCCTATAAGAACAGGCTTCTTGGTCAGGCGTATTTCCTTAGGGGGCTGTACCTGTTCCATGCGGTAAATATGTTTAAGAACGTGCCTATCCCGTTAAGTAGCGACCAGGTGTACCACCCGCAAAAACAACAGGCTGAAGGCTGGGCACAGGTTAAGGCCGACCTTGCCAAGGCTGCTGAACTGCTACCGGTTTCTTATACTGATGTAACCGGTGCTGACAATAATGAAAAAGGAAGGGCTACTAAAGGTGCTGCCCTTGCTTACCTTGCCAAGGCACAGCTGTTTACCTATGACTATGCAGGTGCTAAAACATCTTTTGAAAGTGTAATGAACCTTGGCGTGTACTCGCTTGTATCTAATTACAGGGATAACTTTACAACTACAAACGAAAACAACTCAGAGTCTATTTTTGAGGTACAGTTTAGCCGCGATGCAGGTGGCGTTGCCCTTGGTTGGGGTGGTGCTCCGGGATCTGACTGGGGTAAAACCAGTGCCCGTGCCATTACGTATGCGCCAAGGTCATTCGGATGGACAGACGTACAGCCTACATGGACACTATTTAATGAGTACCAGCAGGAAGCGACCACTACAGGTGGTGTAGACCCAAGGCTGGATGCTACCATTATATACAACAAACCTGGCATGATGCTATACGGCAAGTCATTCCAAACCGTATATGCCAGCAGCCCTGCCGACCTTAACGACCTTTTCTGGAGGAAGTACCAGAACGCCGATGGCGATTTTGCTAATGAATACGACTGGAGGAGCGGTATAAACGAGCGCCTTTACCGTTATTCTGATGTACTGCTTATGTATGCAGAGGTGCTTAACGAACTTGGGCAAACCTCTCAGGCATACAGCTACATACAGCAGGTACGCAACCGTGTAAACCTTCCTGACCTTGCTACCGTTAAGCCAAATATGTCGCAGGGGCAAATGAGGGACCAGATAGCGCACGAGCGTTTCCTTGAGTTCTCTACAGAAGGCCACCGTTTTGACGACATCCGTCGTTGGGGCTGGTTACAGGATGCTACCAAACTGGCATGGCTTAAATCGCGCGATGCTGAGTTTAATACCTATCAGCCGGGCAGGGAATTCTTCCCAATCCCTCAGCTGGAAATGGACAACAACCCGGGTACTGTACAAAACGACAGCTACTAATTACAATACATTTTTCAGTTTAATGCCGTGCGGCGGGTATGTGAGGGCCCGCCGCATTGGTATTAATAAAAGCCAAATATTTCAAACTCAAAACAATCTTCACTTTTATGGGCAAACAAAACAAAATCTTTACCACGTTACTTTTTACGGCATCGTCGCTGCTTCCGGCAGGAATACTTGCACAGCAAAAATCTACTGTAACGGTTACTGCTAAGGCCGATGCGCCAACCATAAACAAGCATATTTACGGACATTTTTCTGAACACCTGGGCCGTTGTATCTACGACGGTTTTTATGTAGGCGAAAACAGTAAGATACCTAACACACGTGGTATAAGGAACGATATAATAGCCGCGCTTAAAGAACTTGGTATACCTAACCTGCGCTGGCCGGGTGGTTGTTTTGCCGATACCTACCACTGGAAAGACGGTATCGGGCCAAAGAACCAAAGGCCAACCATAGTAAACCAATGGTGGGGCGGCGTTACCGAAGACAACAGCTTTGGTACACATGATTTTCTTGACCTGTGCGAAACCCTGGGTACGGAGCCATACCTTGCCGCTAACGTGGGCAGTGGTACCGTGCAGGAATTTGCCGAATGGGTACAGTATGTAAACCACAGTGGCAAAAGCCCTATGAGCGACCTGCGCAAAAAGAACAACCGCGATACACCGTGGGGTGTAAAAATTTGGGGTGTAGGTAACGAAATGTGGGGCTGTGGTGGTAACATGACACCAGAATATTATGCTAACCTGTACAGGCAGTATGCTACCTTTATGGGCGACTGGTCTAATACGGGCAAGCTGTTCCGTATAGCATCTGGGGCTAACGTGGCCGATTACCACTGGACCGAAGTGCTTATGCGCGATATACCTAGGAACCTTATAGAAGGTGTGGCCCTGCATTCCTATTCATTTGTAAAATGGGAAAACAAAGGCCAGTCGACACGATTTGATGAAAAACAGTATTTTGAAACCATGAAAACCGCCCTTAAAATAGAGGAACTGGTTACAAAACACTCAGAAATCATGGATAAATACGACCCTGAGAAAAAAACCGCGCTTATTGTAGACGAGTGGGGCGGATGGTATGATGTGGAAGAGGGGACTAACCCGGGCTTCCTGTACCAGCAAAACACCATGCGCGATGCCATGATAGCCGGTACTACGCTAAATACCTTTAACAACCACAGCGATCGTGTGCGTATGGCTAACCTTGCACAAACGGTAAACGTGCTTCAGGCGGTTATCCTTACAAAAGGCGACCAGATGCTGCTTACGCCTACGTATCATGTTATGCACCTGTACAAAGTGCACCAGGATGCCAAATCGCTTCCTGTTAAGATAGATTCACCTTTGTATAAGAACGGTACCGAATCGCTTCCGGCAATATCGGCATCAGCATCGGTTAAAGACGGTAAAACCCATATATCATTGGTAAACATACATTCTACAGATAAAGTAGCTACAGATATTAACCTTGAGGGACTTAACCTAAAGGATTTTACTGCTAAAATCATTACGTCGGGCAAGCTGCAGGATTTCAACTCGTTTGAAAAACCGAATGCCATTACCCCGAAAGACTTCAAAGATTTCAAATACAAAAAAGGCGTCCTGAGCGTAACATTGCCTCCGTTCTCTGTAGTGGTGTTTGAATCGAAATAACAAATAATACCTTATTGCTATGAACCTAAATATTTTGCATAAAACCCTGTTTAAGGCGGCGGCACTATCCGTTTTGCTGTTGACGTCATGTGGAAAAGACGACCCTGTTACCGATAAAGGTAACAATGGTGGCGACGGTGGTACCACAACAACCTTTGACATTAATACCATTACCGATACTTATCCGGGCTACACTCCGGCTAACGTGTACCAGTGGGGCTATCGTAACGTGCACGACCCATCGGTAATTAAGGTAGGCGATACTTATTACTGTTATGGTACAGATGTATGCTATGGTGCCGATATAAGGCCAGGTATACAAATACGTAAATCTACCGACCTTATTAAGTGGGATTTTATGGGCTGGGTGTTTAACTCACTTCCGGCACAGGGTTCTGCTTATATAACCTCTAGCGGGGGCACGCCGTTTAATGCGCTTTGGGCACCTTATATCATGAAGGTGGGTAATGAGTACAGGCTGTATTATTCACTGTCTTCGTCTACCGCGAGGTTAAGTGTTATAGGCCTGGCTACCGCGTCGGCACCTATGGGGCCATGGACGGAAAAAGGTCCGGTTGTTACTTCTAAAAATGATACCACCATACAAACCAATGCCATAGACCCTACAGTAGTGGTAGACCAAAGCGGCCGCCACTGGATGTACTACGGTTCTGCCTGGGACGGTATTTATAAGCTGGAGCTTAACGCGTCTACAGGCCTTGTTAAGAGCAGTGGCGATAAAGGTACCCGTGTGGCACAGCGTGGATTTACAGGGGGTACGGTAAATGGTAATATAGAAGGGCCTGAAGTTATTTACAATGCCCAGTTTAATAAATATTACCTGTTTATATCGTATGACTGGCTGCAAACAAAGTACAACGTACGCGTGGGCAGGTCTGATTCTCCCGAAGGTCCGTTCCTGGATTACAACGGAACCGATATTAATAATGTACGTGATGACAACCCTATGATACTGGCACCGTATAAGTTTAACGGCCATTCGGGCTGGCAGGGCGTGGCACACTGCGCCGTGTTTGACGACGGAAACGGTAAGTACTTTATGGCGCATCAGGGCAGGCCGGGTATAGACAGCTATTACATGGACCTGCACGTGCGAAACATTTACTGGACAGAAGACGGCTGGCCTATAGTATCGCCGGAGCGTTATGCAGGTGTAGCGCAAACAGCCATAAACTCAACAGATCTTGTAGGTAATTATGAGCAGATAGTACTGGGCTACAATGTAGTTCCGGGGTATGCCAATGAGCAGACAAGCCCTGATTTCCAGACTTCGGTTTCGCTTACGCTCGATGCCGGAGGTACCATAAACGGAAGCAGCGCTAACCACTGGGCGCTTAGCGGCTCATGGCTTACCCTTACCTGGGGCAATGGCTTTACCGATAAGCTGCACGTGGAGCGAGGCCGCGACTGGGAAAATAAAGTTACGAGCACCATACTGCTGTCGGGCCTTAACAATGCAGGTACCGCGGTTTGGGGTAAAAAAATCAACTAATATAGTGCCGGCCTTAGGTATACGTTAAGGCCGGCATTTTTTTAAAATAACCAATCTATGAAACTCACCACGTTTAATACAGCAAAAACAGGCGCGCATATTACCGCGCTGGTTTTGGCCGCCGGATTCTTTTTTACCTCGTGTACAAAAGAAGATTCCAGCGCCACTACAACACCTACACCCACGCCTACACCTACTCCCGAAACTTTTAAGGGACCTACGTATGCCGATAATTATACACCCTATGCAGGTTGGGAAAACAGGCTGCAATGGAACCTTGCCAATGTGCATGACCCTACGGTAGTAAAGGAAGGTGATTATTTTTATATGTACCAGACCGATGCCTCTTACGGCAACGCGCATGCCGGCCACGGGCATTTTCATGGACGCCGCTCACGCGACCTGGTTAACTGGGAATATTTAGGAGAAACCATGTCCTGGGAGCCTAACTGGGTTAAAGATGAAATTAATGCCAAAAGAGCCGCTGAAGGCCGTGCTCCTATACAAACCATAAACTATGGCTACTGGGCACCTTGTGTGCGTAAGGTGGGCAACAAGTTTAGGATGTATTACAGTATAGTGCACGATGCTCTTATTGAAGGTACAGACGGTAATACTTCATGGGGCGAAGAGGCGTACATCGGTATGATGGAAACCAGCAGCCTGGCCTCTAACCAGTGGGTAGATAAAGGTAAGGTTATATGCAATGTACCCGATGGCGTGGTAGATTATATAAGGGATGGTGCTAACGACTGGAATGCTTACTATAAATTTAATAGTATAGACCCTAGTTATGTTATTACTCCCGAAGGGCAGCACTGGCTTATTTACGGTTCATGGCACACGGGTATTGCCGCAGTACAGCTTAACCCTGAAACCGGCAAGCCGAACCAGCTGAATACCATTGACGATTATGGTACGCGCATAGCCGGCCGTGGCAACATAGCCGTGAACAGGTGGCAGGCGCTGGAAGGAGCTGAAATTGTTTATAACGCTACTACAGGCTATTATTACCTTTTTATGGCCTATGATGAGCTTTCGGTAGCCTACAATACACGGGTGGCAAGATCAACCAACATTTTAGGCCCATACTTAGGCATTGACGGAAGGAACGTATCGGAAGGAGCCGAGGCCTGGCCTATGCTTACGCACCCGTACAAGTTTAACAACCACACGGGCTGGGTAGGTATTTCGCACTGTGCCATATTCCAGGATGAAGCTACAAACAAATGGTATTACTCATCACAGGGCAGACTTCCGGAAAACGTGCCGGGCATAAACGCGTCTAACGTTGTTATGATGGGGCACGTACGTGAGCTGGAATGGACGGCAGACGGCTGGCCTACGATAGCGCCTGAACGCTATGCCGCTGTGCCTGCCAAGGAGTTTACCGCTACAGATTTTGTGGGCTACTATGAGGTAATTACCATGAACTATGCCTATAAGGTGCAACAAACATCATCTGAGCTGGTTATAAAGGCCGACGGTACCGTAAGCGGTGCCTATACCGGCACATGGCGTTACGACAGCGCTACCAAATCGATTTACATAAACAACATACAATGTAAGGTGTTTAACGGTTGGGACTGGGAGGCATCGCCACGTAAGGTTACCATTACATTCTCCGGGCATACGGCAGACGGTAAACCGGTGTGGGGTAAGAAAACCATTTAATTCAGTATAAAAATAAACACGATTATGAAGAAAGTTGCATGGGTTTGCATGGCCGTTATTTCCTCACTGGCCTGTACCGCGCAGAAAAAGACAGCTGCTAAAGCCCCGTCTTTTAACAACCCTGTTATAAAAGATAAATACCTGGGCGATCCCGCTGCCCTTGTGTATAAAGATTCGGTATACCTGTACGCAGGGCATGACGAAGCACCGAATGATTTTAATTTTTACAGAATGAATGAGTGGATGGTATATTCATCTGCCGACCTTACAACCTGGAAAGAGCACAAAGTGCCGCTTAAGGCTACTGATTTCAGTTGGGCCAGTGGCGATGCCTGGGCCTCTCAGGTTATAGAGCGTAATGGCAAGTTTTACTGGTACGTATGTGTAGAGCATAAAACCATAAAAGGCAAAGCCATAGGTGTAGCCGTGGGCGATTCTCCGCTGGGGCCGTTTAAGGATGCCCTGGGGCACGCGCTTATTACCAATGACATGACTACCCAAACGGCTATTACCTGGGACGATATAGACCCAACAGTATATGTAGATGATAAAGGGCAGGCGTATTTATACTGGGGCAATACCGTGTGCCACTACGTAAAGCTTAAAAAGAACATGACCGAAATGGAGGGCGAGATAAAAACCGTAGACCTTCCGCATTTTACCGAAGCCCCATGGATTCATAAGAACAAAGGCTGGTACTACCTGTCGTACGCCTATGAATTTCCGGAAAAGATAGCCTATGCCATGAGCAAAAGCCTGGAAGGTCCCTGGGCATATAAAGGCATACTAAATGAACTTGCCGGTAACAGCAACACCAACCACCAGAGTATTATTGAGTTTAAAGGGCAGTGGTACTTTATTTACCACAATGGCGCCATACAGCCACATGGAGGCAGTTTCCGCCGTTCGGTATGTATAGACAAGCTATATAATAACCCGGATGGTACCCTTAAGCGCGTAATCATGACGTCTGAAGGCATCCAAAAATAAAACATATGAAAAATCATCTTACGCATATGTGGGTACGTTTAGTTTTGTTCTTCGTTTGTGGCAGCGCTTTTTCGCAGGGAGCGCTGCCTACGGGCGAAACTATAGTACACGACCCTGTAATGAAAAAGCAGGACAAGACCTATTATCTGTTCTGTACCGGCCACGGTATATCGGTTTTTTCTTCGCCGGATATGAAAAACTGGACCAAGGAAAAACCTGTTTTTGATGAGCAGCCAAAGTGGGCCACTACCGTTGCCCCTGATTTTAAAGGGCATATCTGGGCACCCGATGTAAGCTACCACAACGGGCAGTACTACCTGTACTATTCGGTGTCGTCTTTTGCCAAAAATACTTCGGCGATAGGGGTGGCTACAAACAAAACATTAAACCCGAAAGACAAGGATTTTAAATGGACAGACCACGGTATTGTCATAGAATCAGTGCCTAACCGCGACCTGTGGAATGCCATAGACCCGAACCTTGTTTTTGATGAAAACAACACGCCATGGCTTACCTTTGGTTCATTTTGGAATGGGCTGAAACTGGTAAAACTGAATACCGACCTTACTTCGATAGCCAAACAGCCTGAAGAATGGCATACCGTAGCACGCCGTGAACGCAGCTTTAAACTGGAGGATAAAGACCCGGGAGATGCCGCTCTTGAAGCGCCATTCATATTTAAGAAAGACGGGTATTACTACCTGTTCCTTTCCTGGGATTACTGCTGCCGTGGCGAAAACAGTACCTACAAGGTAGTGGTAGGCCGCAGTAAAACCGTAACCGGCCCGTATGTAGATGCTACCGGTAAGGAACTTTTCCAGGGCGGTGGTACACTGGTTATAGAAGGCAACAAAAACTGGGCAGGGGTAGGGCACAACAGCGCCTATACCTTTGACGGTAAGGATTACCTTATTTTCCACGGGTATGACAATGCCAAAAAAGGCGCCCCGAAACTCATTATTAAAGAAATGAAGTGGAACAGCGGGTGGCCTGTGGTAGAGCCTATGAAATAATAATACCTTCATCTATGAAAAAGATATTCTTCTGCTTGTTCGCATTGGTATGCGGTTTAGGATACGCGCAGGCGCAGGCCAATAAAAATGATGTTCCTGCCGGTCAGAAACCTATTGGTTATCCTATAGAGGCCGTGCCTATAAGCCAGGTAAAGGTTACAGATAACTTTTGGCTGCCCATTATAAAAAGGGTACAGGAAAAAACCATATCCTATGCCATTCAAAAATGTGCCGAAGAAGGACGCTTTGAAAACTTCCTGGTTGCAGGTGGGGTTAAAAAAGGTGAAACAAAAGGGCAGATGCCTTTTGACGACAGTGATGTATATAAAATCATTGAAGGCGCGTCAAACTCGCTGATCAGTTCGCCCGACGAAAAACTGGAAGTATTGCTTGATTCCCTTATCGGCATTGTAAAGATAGGCCAGGAAAAAGACGGTTACCTTACCACATGGCGTACCATTAATCCTGCTAAGCCGCCTGCCACCTGGGTTAAGGTAGAAAAAGGCGAGCGATGGGAATACATGAACATGAGCCATGAAGAATATAATGCAGGGCATATGTACGAAGCTGCCGCAGTGCACTACTGGGCTACAGGCAAGCGTAATTTCCTGGACATCGCACTGAAAAATGCGGACCTGTTTGTAAAAACCTTTGGCGACAAACCAGGGCAGATACTGGCAGTACCCGGGCATGAAATCATAGAAACCGGCCTTGTAAAACTCTACCAGATAACCGGCAGGCAAGAGTACCTGAAGCTGGCTAAGTTTTACCTGGACCACCGTGGCGATCCCCGTAAAAAGGAGCAGTATGGCGCTTATGCACAGGATCACGTTCCGGTTACGCAACAGGATGAAGTGGTAGGCCATGCCGTACGTGCCGTATACCTTTATGCCGGTATGACTGATATCGCTGCCATATACAACGATGCCGCCTACCGTGCTGCCATAGACAAGTTATGGCACAATATGGTAGAGAAAAAAACATACATAACAGGAGGGATAGGAGCGCGCCATGATGGCGAAGCTTTTGGCGATAATTATGAGTTGCCAAACCTTACCGCGTATAATGAAACCTGTGCGGCCATTGGTTCGGTATACTGGAACAACCGTTTGTTTAACCTTACGGGTGATGTAAAATATACCGATGTGCTGGAACGTACCATGTACAACGGCCTTATTTCGGGTATATCGCTTAAGGGGACTGAGTTCTTTTACCCTAATGCGCTGGAGAGTGATGGCAAGTACCTGTTTAACAGGGGGGCGTGTACGCGTTCGGCCTGGTTCGACTGTTCTTGCTGCCCTACAAACCTTATACGTTTTATTCCGGCCATTCCGGGGCTTATCTATGCGCACAAAGACGATATACTTTATGTAAATCTATACATGAGCAATACGGCCGAAGTACGCCTGGGCACTAAAAAGCTTAATGTTTCGCAGGAAACAAATTACCCTTGGGACGGCAGTGTTAAGGTTACCTTCAATCCGGAAAGGGAAGGAACATTTACCGTTAAATTCCGTGTGCCGGGCTGGGCAAGGGATGAGGTAATGCCTGGAGGATTGTATAAATTTAACGCCCCCCTTAGCGGAAGCCCGCAGCTGCTTATAAACGGTAAAAAGCAGAACATTAAAATCAGCGAAGGCTACTTTACCGTAACCCGTAACTGGAAAAAAGGTGATGTGGCTACACTAAACTTCCCGATGGAAGTACGTGAGGTGGAAGCCAGCGATAAGATAGCAGACGACAGGGGTAAAGTTTCGTTAGAGCGCGGACCGCTGGTGTACACGGTAGAGGCTGCTGATAATACTAATGTTCAGGATATTAAGGTAAATGCCAAAACTACGTTTGCCGTAAAAAAACGTCCTGACCTGCTTAAAGGTATTTATACCATAGAAGGAAATACAAACGGTACAATATTTACCGCCATACCCTATTACACCTGGAGTAACCGTGGTGTAAATGAAATGAAAGTATGGCTGCCGGAATCGAAATAAATTTTTAACTGAAAGAACAAACTGAATTATAATGAAAAATCAATTTTTGAAAAACGCTGCGTATTCGGCCATTGCCCTTGGCAGCCTGGTTGCAACCGCGCAGCAAAACAAGTATGTACTGGATACCAAGGAAACAGGTGTTAAGATTCAGCCTACCATGTACGGTATCTTTTTTGAAGACATTAACCTTGGTGCCGATGGCGGCCTTTATGCCGAATTGGTAAAAAACCGCTCGTTTGAGTTTGATACCCCACTTATGGGTTGGTCACAGCCAAACAGCAGCAAGCATTCCCTGAACAAGAATTCGGGTTATGCTAACATCATAGAGTCGAAAAAAGAAGGTAACAGAAACTTTGCCAGCATAGAGGTAAACAATGATAAGAACTATGTGCTGATAAACGAGGGCTTTCGTGGTATAGGTATTAAGGAAGGCGATGCGTACAATCTATCTGTAATGGCTGCGAACCAAAGCGGAAACATCAGCAAAATTACCTTCCAGTTTATAGATGATAAGGACAATGTAATTGCTGAAAGTACGGTAAGCCCTGCCGGTAAGGAGTGGAAAAAATACACCGCCCAGATGAAGGCGAACAAAACCGTAGCCAAGGGTAAACTGAAAGTTACCTTTACAGGAACGGGTGTTATTAATGTAGACATGGTTTCTATATTCCCGCAGGATACCTGGAAAAACAGGCCAAACGGGCTTCGCAAGGATCTTGTACAGAAACTATACGACCTTAACCCGGGCTTCCTTCGTTTTCCTGGTGGCTGTATCGTAGAAGGCCGTACACTGGAGCAACGTTACCAGTGGAAAAAAAGCGTAGGTAACGTGGAAGACCGTGAAACGCTTATCAACCGCTGGAATGTAGAGTTTTCGCATAAGCTTACCCCGGATTATTTCCAGACGTTTGGTCTTGGGTTCTATGAATACTTCCAACTTTCGGAAGATATAGGGGCAGAGCCGGTGCCTATCTTGAGCTGTGGTATTGCCTGCCAGTACAACACAGGTGAACTTGTACCTATGGACCAACTGGATCCATACATCCAGGATGCATTAGACCTTATCGAATTTGCCAATGGTTCTGCAAGTACCAAGTGGGGTAAACTGCGTAGCGACATGGGGCATCCGCAACCGTTTAACCTTAAGATGATAGGTGTAGGTAACGAGCAGTGGGGACCTGATTACATAAACCGTTATAAAGCGTTTGACAAAGCCATCCGCGCTAAATATCCAAACATCAAAATCGTATCGGGTAGTGGACCGTCTCCGGATGGTGAGCACTTTGAATACGGCTGGAAAGAGCTGAAACAACTTAAAGCTGATATTGTAGATGAACACTACTATAACAGCCCTGAGTGGTTTAAGAAGAATGCTACGCGTTATGACAAGTACGACCGTAAAGGGCCAAAAGTATTTGCGGGTGAGTATGCCGTACAGACGGAGGACATAGCCAGTGCCGAAAACAAAAACAACTGGAATGCCGCGCTTTCTGAAGCTGCTTTCATGACAGGCCTTGAGCGTAATGCCGATGTGGTGTACATGACCAGCTACGCGCCGCTTTTTGCCCATGCCGATGGCTGGCAGTGGACACCGGACCTTATCTGGTTCAACAACCTGCAAAGCTACGCTACGCCAAACTACTACGTACAGCAACTTTACGGAAACAATGCCGGTACAAACCTGCTTTCGCTAACTGCCGATGGTAAAGCCGTAACAGGCCAAAACGGTATGTTTGCTTCTGCGGTGCTTGACAAAGCAAGCAATGAGGTAATTGTGAAACTTGTAAATACGTCAGACAAAGCACAAAGCTACAAGCTGGATATAAAAGGTAAGAAGTTTGCTGCCGAAGGTAAAATGACCGTGCTTAAAAACGACAATCTTAGTGCAGAGAACGATTTTACCAAAGAAGCTGTTGCACCAAAAGAAAGCAAATTCAAAACAGGCAAGAGCAAAATAGAGGCTGAAATCCCTGCGTATTCGTTTGTGGTATTACGGGTGAAAATTTCGTAAAAAATATAAGTGTAAAAAATACATTTATTAAAATAGAATACTATATTTGTAAACAAAATAAAACACACACAATTATAGGGTATATGAAAAAGTATGTAATTGGACTTGATTACGGTACTGACTCAGTAAGGGCGGTACTTATAGATACAGAAAACGGGGCAGAACTTGCTTCTGAAGTACACTGGTACGCCCGTTGGAAAAAAGGGATGTACTGCGACGCGCCTTCAAACAGGTTCCGTCAGCATCCGTTAGACCACATAGAAGGACTTGAAAAAACCATAAAATCAGTAGTGGCTACCAGCGAGGTAAACCCAGAGAGTGTGGTAGGTGTTTGTATAGATACTACCGGTTCATCTCCAATTCCTGTAACGCAGGATGGTACACCGCTGGCTTTGGTTCCGGGCTTTGAAGAAAACCCTAACGCCATGATGATTCTTTGGAAAGACCATACCTCTATTAAAGAAGCAGGCGAAATCAACGCGCTTGCGGCTTCATGGGGTGGCGAGGACTTTACAAAATACGAAGGCGGTATCTACTCGTCTGAGTGGTTCTGGGCTAAGATACTGCACATTGTTCGTGAGGACGAAGCGGTTAAAGATGCTGCTTATACGTGGATGGAGCATTGCGACCTTATGACGTACCTGCTTGCCGACCAAAAAGACCTTAAAACCTTTAAGCGCAGCCGTTGCGCTGCAGGGCACAAAGCCATGTGGCACGAAAGCTGGAACGGGCTTCCGCCGGAAGAATTCCTTTCGCAACTGCACCCGTATCTTGCCGCGCTAAGGGGTAACCTATACGATGAAACCTATACCAGCGACCTTGTAGCCGGTAACCTTAGTGCTGAATGGGCTGAAAAGCTTGGCCTTACTACCAAAACGGTTATCGCTGTAGGTACGTTTGACGCGCATTCCGGTGCGGTTGGTGCTAAGGTAGATGAGAATGTACTGGTACGTATCATGGGTACTTCTACGTGCGACATTATGATTGCTCAGGACAGTGCCATTGGTACCAATACTGTTAAGGGTATCTGCGGACAGGTAAACGGTTCGGTTATACCGGGACTTATCGGTCTTGAAGCCGGTCAGAGTGCTTTTGGTGATGTACTTGCATGGTTTAAGAACGTGCTTTCTTGGCCAATAGACAACCTTGTACTTACATCTGACATCCTTACCGACGAGCAAAAGGCAAAACTTGCGGACGAGATAGATGCTAACTTTATCCGTACGCTAACCAAGCAGGCAGAGGCTATTCCATTGCATGAAGCGGTACCTGTAGCCCTTGACTGGGTTAACGGCCGCCGTACTCCGGATGCTAACCAGGAGCTTAAGGCTGCCATGACTGGTCTTTCACTGGGTACAAAAGCACCGCATATTTTCAAGGCACTTGTAAACGCGATTTGCTTCGGTTCCAAAATGATCGTAGACCGTTTTGAAGCTGAGGGCGTTAAAATTACTTCGGTAATAGGTATCGGTGGTGTGGCACGTAAGTCGCCATTCATCATGCAAACGCTTGCTAATGTGCTTAACATGCCTATTAAAGTTGCCGAAAGCGACCAGGCACCGGCACTTGGTGCTGCTATCTACGCTGCCGTAGCCGGTGGTGTGTATGGTGATGTGATTGAAGCCAGCAAAAAAATGGGTTCTGATTTTGAAGCCGAATATTTCCCGCAGACCGACCAGGTAGAGAAATACGAGCTGTTTATGCAGCAGTATGCAGAGCTTGGTAATTTTGTAGAAAACGTAATCAAAAAGAAAGAGCATGTCCATATATAAAGACCTGAAACAGGAGTGTTACGAAGCCAATATGCAGCTGGATGCGCTGAAACTGGTTATCTATACGTTTGGTAACGTAAGTGCGGTAGACCGTGAGCGTGGCGTATTTGCCATAAAGCCAAGCGGTGTACCTTACGAAATACTGAAGCCGGAAGATATTGTGATTGTTGATTTTGACAATAACATCATCGAAGGCAGCATGAGGCCATCGTCTGATACCAAGACGCACGCGTACCTGTACAAGCATTGGGAAAAAATAGGCGGTATTGCCCATACCCACGCTACGTATTCTGTAGCATGGGCACAGGCACAACGCGATATCCCTGTGTTTGGTACTACGCATGCCGACCACCTTACGGCAGACATACCTTGTGCCGCTCCCATGGCAGACCACCTTATAGCGGGTAACTATGAGCACAACACAGGCATCCAGATTTTGGACTGTTTTAAGGAAAAAGGCCTTTCTTACGAAGAGGTAGAAATGGTACTGCTGGGCAACCACGGTCCGTTTACCTGGGGTAAGAATGCTGCCAAGGCGGTATACAACAGCAAGGTGCTTGAAGCGGTAGCCGAAATGGCCTATCTTACATTGCAGATAAATCCCGCGGCACCACGCCTTAAGGATTCGCTGATACAGAAACACTATGACCGCAAGCATGGTAAAGATGCTTATTACGGGCAGTAGTTAAATTATTTTACCGATATTGTCCTCACGATTTGTCCGTGCAAAGCCCTGTGGCCGAGCCGGGCAATATCGGTAAACATAATGCTATAACACAAACCAAAATTTATCATGAAAAACGTGAAAATTGCCTTGTGCTCGCTAATGGCCACCTCATTGCTGTTTAGCTGCAAGGAAGAAAAAAAAGAAGAACCAATGACTGAACAAGCCGCGCCTGTAGCTACCAAAACAGGTATCGAAAAGTCTGATTACGCCACTACAGCCGAGGGGGTAAAAATTGAAAAGTACACCCTTACCAATGCAAACGGCATGAAGATGGAAGTAATCACTATGGGTGGCGATATTCTTTCGCTTACTGCTCCGGACAAGGACGGCAAGTTTGAAGATGTGGTGCTTGGTTACACTTCACCTGATTTGTACCTTACGTCTAACCCGTACTTCTTCGGTGCGGTAATAGGCCGTTACGGTAACCGTATTGCCAAGGGTAAATTCAGCCTGGATGGTAAGGAATACCAACTTACCGTTAATGATGGGCCAAACTCGCTACACGGCGGTAAAGGCTTTGACAAAAGGGTATGGACTGCCGAGCCTGTAGAGGGTGATGCGCCATCGCTAAAACTTTCTTACACGGCTAAAGACGGTGAGGAAGGGTACCCGGGCAACCTTAAGGTAACTGTAACCTACGTGCTTAACAATGAGAACGCCCTTGAAATTAAGTACGAGGCTGAAACAGATAAGAAAACCGTGGTTAACCTTACGCAGCACAGCTACTTTAACCTGAGCGGTAAGTACAAAACCATCCTGGATCACGAATTAGAGATTAAGGCGGATAAATTCCTTCCGGTTGATGGTACGCTTATCCCTACGGGCGAACTTAAAGCAGTAGCGGGTACACCGTTTGATTTTACAACGGCTAAGGAAATAGGCAAGGACATTAACGCTACAGACGACCAGCTGAAAAAAGGTGGTGGCTTTGACCACTGCTGGGTGTTTACAGACAGCAGCAAAAAGGTTAAGGAAGTGGCCAGCCTGTACCACAAGGCGTCAGGTCGTTATATGGAGGTATTTACCGATGAGCCTGCAGTGCAGTTTTACAGCGGTAACTTCATAGACGGTACCAAACCAAGCAAAGCAGGGGGCAACTACGAAAAACGCAGTGGCCTTTGCCTTGAAACACAGCACTACCCGGATTCGCCTAACCAGCCGAAATTCCCTACTACAGTGCTAAACCCGGGAGAGAAATACAGCTCTACCACCATTTACAAATTTTCTGCTAAGAAATAACAGCATTAAAAATAGTTTGTTAGGTTAGTTACAATAAGTTTGGGTTACTTATTTACTAATGGTAAACCGGTTCCTGGCAGGGAACCGGTTTTTTTTGTTTTTTTGACACGGAGATACACGGAGGAGGCACAGAGATTCACGGAGTTTTAAATAAGCATTTGAAAATTTTATTAGTTTCCCACCCCACCTTGCCGGTATCCCTTGGAGTGGTATCTTGTGGACATGTATTTGATTGGAAGTTATAGCACAGAGGCGCACGGAGCAGGCACAGAGATTCACGGAGAAAATTTTTTTTTTGGTTTTTACAAGTTGGATAGCTCTTAGGAATAAACGTTCCCTTTGTGTAAGATGTATCTTTTGAATTTCAACCTTATGAGTAACTCCGTGAATCTCTGTGCCTCCTCCGTGTATCTCTGTGTAGCTTTTATACCAACCTTTTTGCTAAAATGACACAAAAAAAACAGCCCCGTAGGGGGCTGCCTTCATAATGGTAATCGGTACTGGTTTACGTTTAAAACTTCATGATAAAGCCACCGTATGGTTTTAGCGTTACTGTAGTTTTGCCCGGTTTCACGGCTGTTTTTTCAAACAGTTGTCCGTTGCCGTCAGTTATTTTGTATCCGTCCTTTTTAAGGAACGAAAGATCTATGGTAAGGTCTTTGGCTTTGTTTTCGCCGTTGATGCCTGTAATGAACCAGGTATCGCCCTTACGGCGTGCCATTACTACATCCTTACCCGGAAAACCTGCCAATAGCTTGGTTTCGTCCCACGCCACAGGAATATCCTTAAGATAGTCCACAACATAATCAGGCATTTTGCTCATACCTGCCGGTGTTTCGGCAAGGTGCTGTATGCCCGAAAGGAACATTGTAGGGAGTGCCAACTCAAACGCGCTGGTGCTCCTGCGGTTAATCCTTGGTATTTCGTACAGTGCCATAGGCGTAAAATCCATTGGGTCGTACAGGTTACGGCCAAAAGGCAGCATGGCCATGTGTGCCGGTGCCGCGTCGGCTACGTCTTGCTCAAACGAAATAAACTCAAAACCTTTAATGGCCTCAGCCGTCATAAGGTTAGGGTAGGTGCGTTGCCAGCCGCGTGGCAGGGTAGCCCCGTGGAAGTTTACCAGTATTTCGTGTTTCAGTGCCGACTTCAAAATGTCGTGATAATAGGCAATCATGCTTTGTCCGTCACCACCAAAAAAGTCGATTTTTACACCCGCCACACCTATATCGTGCAGCCATTTAAACTCTTTATCGCGGCTTTCTTCCGTAATAAATTTATCTTTTGGCCCGTAAGGTACCGTGTTCCATGTACCGGCAGAGTTATACCAAAGGATGATTTTTACATTGCGCTCTTTGCCGTAAGCAATAAGCTCCTTAACCTTGTCAATGCCTATGCGTTTGTGCCAGTCTGCATCAATAAGGCAGTATGGCCAATGCATTTTTTGTGCATAATCGATGAACTCCTTGGTCGTTTCGTAATTAACCGAATCATCTTTCAGTATCGCCCAGCTCCAGGCGGCATTGCCCGGTTGTACAAAGTCGGTTTTAGTGGTAACGGCCTTATCGGCAAGATCCGTACCCAGGGTAGATTCAGTAACATCTGCAAGGCTGCCTATGGCAATCACGCGCCAAGGGGTTTCCCATGGGGTTTTAGCCTCAGGGTATAGTGCCGCGGTAGGGGCAAAGCGCTCCTTTTCCTGCGGGAATACGATTTTCATGGCACCAAGCTCCTTATTATAATCTATGTGCGAAGCACAGTAGTTGCTGCCCAGCCCGGTTTCGGTAAGGGCAAGCCAGGTATCGCCCTCGTTAAACAGCGCCGGGAATACCCATCCCTGGCCTATAGGTGCCTTGGTGTCTACCGGCACACCCATCTGGTAGTATTCTTCGTAGGCAGGGTTACATTGTTCCCAACCCGTTTTTGCTTCGCTCATGGGCTGTAACCAGCCTTTGGCATCTTTGGTAAAGTTAAACGACGTCTTTTCCTCAGTGATGTATTTTACATCGCCCGACGCGTCAGGAAACGCGTAGCGGAATGCTACACCGTTGTCTGATACGTTAAAGATAACGTCCATTTTTTCACCTTTGTCGTTTTCAAGGTGCAGTACCTTTTGGTCGGCAGTGTAGGTAATATCGGTTTTTTTGCCCTGCAGCATTTTGTAGCTATCGGTTATTTTACCGTTATCGCTTACCGATAGTTCTTTCAGGTTGCCAAAAAACGCGGCATCCTTGCGTACAATACCTACAAGCGAGGTATCAATTACGGTTTTGTTGTTGTTTTTTACCAGGTACCAGGCCTGTTTTTTGTTGTTTACGCCAAAGTCTACCTGTAATTTCCCATTAGGGCTGGCTACGGTGCCGGGTGTTTTGCTGCCCGACGCGCATGAGGCCAGTACAAGGAGCATGGCTGCACCGCTAACGTACTTCTTCATAATTGTGTAAAGTGATTTTTGATTAGTATTAAAACGTTTGCGTGAGTTTTGGAAAAAAAAAGCCACTTTAAAGAGCTGGTGGCTCAGTAAAATGGCTTCCGGTTGAATTTAATAAATGGTTTTTATAACTTTATTTTTTACGTGCGATAACCTTTTGTACGGCTTTAACGATGTGTTCTGCATCAAGTCCGTATTTGGTCATTAGCTGCGCAGGAGTTCCGCTTTCGCCAAAACTGTCGTCTACGGCTACGTACTCTTGTGGTACAGGATTGTTGGTAGCAAGCAGTTGCGCTATGCTGTCGCCCAGTCCGCCAAGGCGGTTGTGCTCTTCGGCAGTAACCACACAGCCTGTTTTAGCTGCAGATTTAAGTACTGCTTCGGCATCTAGTGGCTTAATGGTGTGGATGTTGATGATTTCCGCATCAATACCCAGCTCAGCAAGTTTTTCACCTGCCTGTATGGCTTCCCAAACCAGGTGGCCTGTAGCGAATATCGATACATCGGCACCTTCGTTTACCATCCATGCCTTACCGATTTCAAACTTTTGGTCTGCATCTGTAAAGATAGGCACTACCGGACGACCGAAACGCAGGTATACAGGGCCCTCGTGCTCTGCAATGGCTATGGTAGCGGCTTTCGTCTGGTTGTAGTCGCATGGGTTGATCACCGTCATACCCGGAAGCATCTTCATAAGTCCGATGTCTTCAAGGATCTGGTGGGTTGCGCCATCTTCACCCAGGGTAAGACCCGCGTGAGAAGCACATATTTTTACGTTCTTGTCTGAATAGGCTACAGACTGGCGTATCTGGTCGTATACACGCCCGGTAGAAAAGTTGGCAAATGTTCCTGTAAATGGAATTTTACCACCTATGGTAAGGCCTGCAGCGATGCCAATCATGTTAGCTTCGGCGATACCCACCTGTATGAAACGCTCCGGGAACTCGTTAATAAAGTCCTGCATTTTTAGCGAGGCAACAAGGTCAGCACACAGTGCCACCACGTTTTCGTTTTTCCTGCCCGCTTCAAGCAATCCGGCTCCAAAGCCAGAGCGCGTATCTTTTGATTCTGTATAGGTATATTTTTTCATTTGTTTTTCATTTAAGAATTTAATGATTGAAAGATTTAAAAATTCAGGATGTTGCCATCGTTACGAATCTTTCAATGTTTAAATTTTTCAATCTTTAAATTAATAATCCCCAAGCGTTTCCTCAAGTTGAACTAATGCAGCTTCAAGTTGGGCGTCGTTTGGCGCGGCACCGTGCCATTTGTGGCTGCCCATCATGTAGTCTACACCGTGGCCCATACCTGTTTTAAGCAGGATAACGATAGGTTTGCCCTGTCCGGTAAGTTCTTTCGCTTCGGCAAGTTTGTCTACAATGCATTGCATGTCATTACCTTCACACTCCAGTACTGTCCAGTCAAATGCAGCAAACTTAGCTTTAAGGTCGCCCAGTGAAAGTACCTGGCTGGTAGGGCCGTCTATCTGTTGTCCGTTATAATCTACTGCGCAGATAAGGTTATCTACACGGTTATGCGGGGCAAACATAGCTGCTTCCCAGATTTGTCCTTCCTGAAGCTCGCCATCGCCAAACAAAGCGTACACAAGTTTGTTGTCGCCGTTTAGTTTTTTGGCAAGAGCCGCGCCAATAGCTACGCTCATACCCTGACCTAGTGAACCTGATGCAATGCGAACGCCCGGTAGGTGCTCATGTGTGGTAGGGTGTCCCTGTAGTCTTGTGTTTAGCTTACGGAATGTAGCAAGCTCAGCTTTGTCAAAGTAACCCGCGTGAGCAAGTACGCTGTAGAACAGGGGAGAGATGTGTCCGTTTGAAAGGAAGAAAAGGTCTTCATCCTTACCGTCCATATCAAAACCTTCCTTACGGTCCATGGCGTTAAAATAAAGTGCGGTAACATAATCTGTACAACCAAGCGATCCACCCGGGTGGCCACTCTGGCAGCCGTGTACCATACGTACAATATCACGACGTACCTGGCTTGCTACAGCTTGTAGTTTTTTAATATCTGTTATCTTTTCCATAAAATATTAAGCGTTTTTAGCAGCTGCAGCGGCGTGGTCTGCAAGGAATTGTGCAAGGCCGTTGTCAGTCAGTGGGTGTTTTAGTAGCGATTCTATCGCGCTAAGCGGGCCTGTAATAACATCGGCACCAAGCTTGGCACAGTTTACAATGTGCATGGTGTGGCGTACAGATGCTGCAAGGATTTCTGTTTCGAAACCGTAGTTGTCATAAATCAGGCGGATATCTTCAATAAGCTGAAGACCATCTGTAGAAATGTCATCAAGACGGCCTACGAATGGCGATACATAGGTAGCACCTGCCTTAGCGGCAAGCAATGCCTGTCCTGCAGAGAATACAAGGGTAACATTAGTTTTAATGCCTTTGCTTGAAAAATATTTAGCAGCTTTAACGCCATCTTTTATCATTGGCAGCTTTACTACAATACGCTCATGCAGTGCAGCAAGAGCTTCACCTTCGGCAATCATGCCTTCGTAATCTGTAGCAATAACCTCGGCACTTACATCGCCATCGGTGATTTCGCAGATAGCTTTGTAGTGATTAATCACATTTTCATGGCCGGTAATACCTTCCTTAGCCATTAGCGAAGGGTTTGTGGTAACACCATCAAGAATACCCATTTCGTGGGCTTCCTTAATCTGGGCCAGGTTAGCTGTGTCAATAAAAAATTTCATATGTGTGAGTTTAGAGTTTGAATTAATTACCAGAACTTAACGTACAACGCTGTGAAACACAATAGTGTAAGCACAATAAGCGCGATTGTAGACGGTTCCAGCCTGAACATTTTAGTATCGATTTCAAAGGCCTTAGCGTTAATCTTAGGACCTGCAAGGCTCATTACTATCATAAGCAGCAGGGTAAAGAAGAATGCCCAGCCCATACAGATAAGGAATGGAATTTCATATACACCCGATGCATTCTTATATGCCGTCCATAGCAGGGTTTCGTGCCCGAAAACATCCACTGCAAAGCTATTAAAGAATATAGAAAGAACAAAGCCCATAATTACACCTGCTACAGCAGCTGAACCTGTGGTACGTTTCCAGAACATACCCAGAAGGAACATAGCAAATACACCCGGGCTAAAGAAGCCTGTATATTTCTGGATAAAGGTAAATCCACCTTCGCCGCCTATGCCCAGGGCATCGTTCCAGGTAAGCAGTACAGAGAATACAATGGCTGCAAGTATGGCAAGGCGCCCTACAATAACCAGCTTTTTCTCATCGGCCGTTTTGTTAATGTAACGTTGGTAAATATCCAGCGTAAAGATGGTAGAGATACTGTTTGCCTTACCTGCAAGCGATGCTACGATTGCCGCCGTAAGTGCCGCTACCGATAGTCCTTTAAGACCTGTAGGAAGGAAGGTAAGTATCGCTGAGTACGCGTTGTCTGCCTTAAAGGCTTCGCCTACACCCATTTCGGTTTGCAGGGCTCCGTTTTTGTACAGTACATAAGCGGCAATACCCGGTAGCATAACGATAACCGGCATGGCAAGCTTCATGAAACCTGCAAATAAGATACCTGTACGCGCCGTTTTAAGATCTGCACCAAGCGCAC
This sequence comes from Bacteroidia bacterium, assembly GCA_046566705.1. GTDB lineage: Bacteria > Bacteroidota > Bacteroidia > Flavobacteriales > Flavobacteriaceae > Flavobacterium. Next base: position 133,755 of record JBKHWE010000003.1, read on the forward strand.
GCTGTGTAATGTACTGGTTACAGCCCCAGTAGTTAAGGTTTACAATCCAGATACCGGCAAAATACATGGCTATGCCCGGAAGCATAAGGTATTTGTTAATATCGCCCTGTGGAGAATCCTGTGTAGGTTTTTCTACCATCAGCCTGAAGTGCTCCGGAGAATCCTGTACCATGGCTTTGAAACCGGCTATGGCATCGGCACCAAGGCCAAAGTGCTCACCTACTTTAGTAAGGGCTATGTAGGTTGTAGCAAGACCACCCACAACAAGCACCACTACCTGTATAACATCTGTAAAACCAATAACCTTCATACCACCCAGTGTAATTACCAGTGAGAATATAGCCATGGCTATAACAATAATGTGGAAGTACTCAGGCCCGGCAATACCGGCTATGGCGATTGCGCCCAGGTACAGGATAGAAGTAAGGTTTACAAACACGTAAAGGAACAACCAAAATACTGCCATGATAAGGCTGGTCGTTTGGTTATAACGTGTTTCCAGGAACTGTGGCATGGTAGATATCTTGTTTTTAAGATACATAGGTATAAACCATATGGCCACTATAATCAGCGCTATCGCGGCAATCCACTCGTAAGCTGCAACCGCCACACCCACCACAAAACCGTTACCGCTCATACCTATGAACTGCTCGGCAGAAATGTTAGACGCGATTAGCGATGCACCGATGGCCCACCATGTAAGTGAACCTTCGGCAAGGAAAAAGTCTTTAGAATCTGAAACGTTTTCCTCTTTGCTTTTCTTGTTTCGGTATACCCAATAGCCGTATCCTGAAACAAGTAAAAAATATACAATAAATATGACGTAGTCAATAGTAGCAAAATTGCCCATAATTGTGTTTGTATTAAGGTTTGGATAATAGCGGTGCCAAGATAGGCACATTATTGATTAATAGCAACAATTATTTGAAAGCTACATCGTTCCACCTTAGCTCATTCTTAATGCTGTCAATGGTAGTATTTTTACCAATACGGATAAATTCTATACCTGCCATTTCGGTAAAATCCTGGATGATTTCAGCCGAAAGGTTCTGGCTATAAGCCGTATGGTGGGCACCACCCGCGTAGATCCATGCACCACATCCTGTTTTCATATCCGGTAGTGGTTTCCACAGTACGCGGGCTACAGGCAGCTTAGGTAGTTCGTTCTCAACCTCTACAGCCACTACTTCGTTTACAATCATACGGAAACGGTTACCCACGTCTATAATAGAGGCGTTTAGCGCATCGCCACCGGCTACGTTAAACACAAGACGGGCAGGGTCTGCTTTGCCACCTATTCCAAGAGGGTGAACCTCAAGGCTTGGCTTGGTAGCCGCAAGTGAAGCGTCAATTTCAAGCATGTGCGAACCCAGTACAAGTTCGTTGTTCGGGTCAAAGTGGTAGGTATAGTCTTCCATAAAGCCGTTACCGCCTTCAAGACCGGCACCCATAACTTTAAACGCGCGCACAAGGGCAGCGGTTTTCCAGTCGCCTTCTCCGGCAAAGCCAAAGCCTTCGGCAAGAAGCCTTTGTACGGCAAGGCCCGGAAGCTGTACCATACCATGAAGGTCTTCAAATGTATCAGAGAAGCCTTTAAAGCCACCGTCTACTAAGAATTTACGAAGTGCAACTTCTATTTTTGCGGCTTCATAAACCGATGCGTAACGGGCACCACCTTCTTTAAGGTCGTCTGCTACCGTGTATTCAGCGTTGTATACCGCGATTTGTTCTTTAATCTGTTCTTCTGTAACGGCATCGATAAGGGCTACAAGATCGCCAATACCGTAGCTGTTTACAGAGTAGCCAAACTGTAGTTCAGCTTCTACTTTATCACCGTCTGTTACGGCTACAAAGCGCATGTTATCGCCAAAACGGGCGAATTTTGCACCTTGCCAGTCATGCCAGCCTGCTGCAGAACGGCTCCAGTCGCCTATTTGCTTTTCTACTTCAGGATCTTGCCAATGGCCTACAACTACCTTACGGCTTTTGCGCAGGCGCGATACCATAAAACCAAACTCACGGTCGCCGTGTGCACTCTGGTTAAGGTTCATAAAGTCCATATCCATAGTACTCCATGGAATGTCGCGGTTAAACTGTGTATGTAGGTGAAGTAGCGGTTTTTTTAGTGCTGCAAGACCACGAATCCACATTTTGGCAGGAGAGAAGGTGTGCATCCATGCAATAACACCTATTACATTCTCGGCAGTATTGGCTGCTACAAGTGTTTCGTATATTTCCTCGGTAGATTTTACGGTAGGCTTATATACCACCCTTACCGGGATACTGCCGCTGGCATCAAGGCCTTTAGCCAGTTCCTGAGAGTGTGCTGCAACTTGTTTTAGTGTTTCTTCACCGTAAAGGTTTTGGCTTCCGGTAACGAACCATACTTCGAATGTCTTTAAATTTATCATAACTTAAGCTGTAAAATTTTGATGTTTTTGAAACGGCCTTGGCGGCCAGGTTTTTAATTTCAGTTTATGTATAACGTTTGAGTGTTAAAGTACCCTTAAAATAATAAGTGTCGAAATAACACTAATTTTTTGACATATACAAGCCTTATCTAAAAAAAATATAGATTTTATAAATTATGACCCTTAAATTAACGTGTAGGTAATTTGCCTGCCGAAAAAAAATGAACAATTCATTATTTGCCAATTGTTACATGCATTATCGGATTACGGTAATTTTGCAATGCCACACAGCATGGGAATTAAATATTAATTGTCAGGTCTACACATATAATTTTATCTTTGCAGGATAAAATCCATTGTTTCAAAATGACGCAAAAATACCAACCTGTAATTGTGCGAAGGGCAGTAGCCGTATTGTTTTTTATGGCAGGGCTGTGCTTCAGTAGCTGGGCATCACGCATTGCCACCATCCAGGAAAAACTTTCCATATCCGAAGGGCAGTTTGGCGCCGTACTTTTTGCTATGCCTGTGGGGCTTATGCTTTCATTGCCGTTATCGGGGTGGGCGGTAAGCCGTTTCGGTAGCCGCATTGTAGTGAGCATAGCACTTGCAGGATACGGACTGGCACTCATAGGCCTTGGTTTTATGCCAAACATGTATTTGCTGGCACTAAATATTATGGTGTTCGGTTTGTGCAGCAATGCCGTAAACATATCGGTAAACGCGCAGGCGGTGGCAACCGAACTCTTATATAAGCGCCCCATCATGGCATCGTTTCACGGGCTATGGAGCCTTGCCGGTTTTATAGGCGGGGGCATAGGTACGCTAATGATAGGGCAGGAGATACCGCCATCTGTACACTTTATGCTAATAGCCGTAGTGGTTATAGGTTCTATATTTATCTGCTGGCGTTACCTGAACCACGACAAAGGAACAGGCGAAAAAAAGAAATCGGGCTTTGCGAAACCCGATGCCGCACTGATAACCCTTGGCCTGATAGCTTTCTGCTCTATGGTGGTAGAGGGGACGATGTTTGACTGGACCACCATTTACTTTAAAAAGGTGATCATGGCTAAAGATGCCATGGTAGGCGCGGGCTTTACTGCAGGTATGTGCATGATGGCTACCGGGCGTTTTATAGCCGATGGTTTTTCGGCGCGTTTCGGGCTAAAGCGAACGTTACAGGTAAGCGGTTTCCTGAGCCTTACCGGACTTATAATGGTTATTACATTGCCGTACCTGGTACCGGCTATTATAGGTTTTATGCTGGTAGGCGCGGGTATTTCGAGTGTTGTACCTTTGGTATACAGCGCGGCGGGTAAGAGCACTACTATGGCTCCCGGCCCAGCAATAGCAGCGGTAAGTACCATAAGCTTTCTGGGCTTTTTGGTAGGACCGCCCATTATAGGTTTCCTTGCGGAAGCGTTTAACCTTAGGCTCGCGTTTATCTTTGTAGCGGTTATGGCGCTGTGTGTAGTCGTATTTACTACTAGGGCTAAGGTGTAGCTTAAACATTTTCCCACCCCGGCTTTCAGCCACCCCTCCGAAGGAGGGGAATGCCACTCTGCTTTTCCGATGCTACAATTCCCCTCCCTCGGAGGGGTGCCCGTAGGGCGGGGTGGGTTATAAAGAACATTACTGTCTAAGTGTGATATTGAATTCAGCTTTGTGTTCTACGTGAAAAAACTTGTGCACTTCGTGGTAAAAAGTAAACAGTTACGATTATATAAAAACAGAAAGCGTGGCTCATGAGCCACGCTTTCTGTTTTTATGAAGATGTATTAAAGGCTTATGCCAAACATAACACCGTTAGTACCCTGGCTTCCGGCAAACGAACGAACATAGTCTACACGGAAAATACGTACCGAACCTATGCCTATGTTGCTGAAACCTGCCGTGAACTCGTTGTACGGTTTAGACTCGGGTTTAAGTAGCGAGTGGTAGCCTACAACAAGGTTCCATTGCAGCCAGTTAAGCACCGGGATTTTGTTCATTATGTATCCCTTAAAGTTGTGCTCGGCGTGTATTTCCAGGAACGACTTGTTAGTGCTTTCTGTATAATACGGCAACAGGTTAAAGTGCGTAAGATTAGGATCAGACATGCTTATGTGGGTAGGGTTACTGTTAAAGTGCTTGTAGTCGGCAAAAGAAATATTATCTGCCCCGAAGAACTTCCCTGCACTTACCCCGATACCAAAGTCTCCTTTGTTAGAAAACGATTCCTGATACCTGCTGTATAACCCTACGTAGTCATATTTGTATTGGTCTTTGTTGGCTGCCACAGCCTTTTCATATTTAAACGCTAGTGACGGATAGTTTTTACCGCCTACCTTCACCTTGGTACCGTCAGGATACGTCATATAATCATACGGCCAGATAATGCGACCCGTTAACGATGCCTTGGTAACATAGTGTGTTTCAAACGGCGTAGAGAAATTATTGTTTGGTTGCAGCGGGTCATTAGAACAGTAATTGTCTGTGTTTTTTATCAGGACATAATCGGTGTTGTTAAACAACGCCTTACGCCTTGAGTATTCCACACCGGCAGTAAGTGAAAGCCATTCTACCGGAGCTTTAGAGTAATAAATGTCGGCAAAGGTTTTGTCATACAGCTTCATGAAGTTATTTTTAAACAACAGCGTAGCCGCGGTGTTTACGTATTCGCTAATCGGGTTAGACGGGTTAAACTGTACAATTTCATTACCGCCGTTTATAGTAAGGCTCCCGCCTTTTTTACCCAGGTACGGACTAAAAGTACCGCGAACACGCAACCTGTCTTCGGCAAGGCCGTAGTTAAATTTCACCCCGGCATAAAAGCCTTTGTGCTCTTTGTTGTAACGGGTGTAGCTGAAGCCGTTTTCGGTATGCCAACCCTGCACAGTATTAAACATAGGGATGTCGAAACCATTATAGGTAAAGCGCCTTACTTTTTTGGTAAGGGTATCGCTTTTGGCGTGGTAAGTATAACCGGTAACCACATCAAGCAGGTGGAATTTGTTACGTTTTTTAAGTATGGAATCTTGGTATTTAGGGCTTTCCCACACCTGGCGCAGGCTGTCTTTTTTTACATAGTCCCTTGTTTCCTCATTAGTAAGCGGAACAGGACGCACGGTGTTCCAGTAGGTGCTGTCTTTTTTGTTTGAGTTTTTTTCAAAGGCAATTACTTCACGGCCAAAGGTTTTCTTATCAAAAGCGTCATGGAAAACATAGTTGCTGTACACGTGGGTAAACTTACCGGTAAAGTTAATACCTAACATACCCGCCGTAAAGTCGAACGTTTGCGAGTTCTTTGCCCAAAGCCCGTTATTGCTGTTATAGCTAAAGTTTTGTTGTAGTTGCAAATCTTTAAGCATCGGTATTTGTACGCGGTAGCCTTTTATGGTGAAATCTACAGCATAGATAGCCCAGCTGCCGCTTACAATGTAAATGTAACCTTCAAAAACCGGCTCTTTATCACGCTTGGGGATTACCTTAATCTTGTTTATTTCGTGCCCCTGGTCGTCGAAGGTACTGCCTTCAAATTTATATTTGTAATACCCAAATGCCGCTTTGGAAATAGGCGATACCATAGGGATCTCAAAATCTACATAATCATCGTAAAAGTTATAAAACGTACCCATGGCCGTATTAAAGCTAAAGCCGTTGTCACTTCCACTAACCTTGCTGGCTATGATGCGTTCCTTAAGTTTATCGGGCTGCTCAAAGGTAATGTGCGATACGGTTTCACTCAGGTACAGGATGCCGCTGCGGGTGCTGTCCAGTACGCCTTTTGGTGCTTCCAGTTTTTGTCCCAGTATTTTTTTAGGCAGGTTGCCTACCTTAAACATACCCTTGCTGTAGAACTCGGCTTCAAAACGGCCCAGTTTTTCACTGTTTTGCTTTTTGTTTTCCTGTGCCTGGCGAATGATGGCATTCGCAGGGTTTTCGCTGCTGTTAACCACTACCTCTTTCAGTTCGTAATTGTCATCGGCAAGCGTTACGTTTTGGGTATGCGGCAGGCTTTGAACCTTTACGGTAGCCTTTTGGGTTTTGTAGCCTATGCTCTGAAAAATCAGGGTGTAGCTTCCTGAGCTTTTAATGCCGATTTCATATTCGCCGGCTTCGTTCGCCGTAGTATTGTTATAGGTATTTTCAACAGAAACCGAAACAAACGGAATGCCCTTCCCGGCGTTATCGGTAATTTTTCCTTTAATCTGGGCATTTAACAATAGTCCTGTTACGAGAAAGAAAAATGAGAACAGTTTTTTCATGTAGTGTAAGATGGTTTTTTATATTGGTTAACGTCGTGTACATAGGGATAGACGGATAACGCATGGAAAAGGTTGTATGGTACACTGAAAAAAAAGTTTTTTTATTGTGTGGCGGTGGTTATTTCAGCTGTAAAAGTATCCAGTCCAGGCAGGTGTTAGAGTCCATTATGCTCCATGAATGCGGATGGCGCATACCATTAGGGCGGTAGCCTTTGTTGTGTGTTACGATTAATGAAACGTTATTGTTTCCTTTGGTTTGCAGCATGTTAACCAAAGCCGAAATATCGGTACTGTTCATGTCATAGGCATCGCGGTGCCTGTTTACGAGTTGCCATTCAATGTCGGGTTCGGTATAAATGCGCAGGGGAGTGGTAAGCAAATATTTTGCATTGCCACCGTCGGTTTCGCTGTGCGAATAAATAGAATATTTTACATATTCGGCGGGTACTTCCTCCGGGCTTCCGCCAAAATCTTCCTTATACGAGTCCATAATCCAGCGCCCTTCGTTAACGGCGGGTTCAGAGAAGTTACGTTCCACATCGCGTTTGGCATGTTGGTACAGGTGGGCATAATCTACCGGAGGGTCTAACGCGAAAACCGCCCTTGGCATTATGTACGTGGCTCCCGTTTCGCGGTGGGCTTTTTCGGCATAGGAAAGCGAAATCATAGCGCCACCCGAAAAACCGCCAATAACAAACCTCTCTTTCGGGATGGCGTATTGTTCTGCCACTTGTTTAAAAACCACATCCAGGAATTTGTGTTCCTCATCAAATTTATTGGTACCCCAGTTGATGGACGGGAACACTACAAGCATGCCTTTTTTCAGCGCCAGTTTGTGCAGGGTTATCTGCGCCATAACGCTTTCTACGAGTTCGCCCGATGACGGTAGTATCACCATGCATGCGGTGGGCTTGGTTTTAGGTACCAACTTCAGGTAAAACAGGCTGGTGGTATCGGTGGGTTCAAAGTTATAGAGGTTGTAGGGGTCTTCAGTGGCTACCACTACTTTCTGCGGGGTTTGGGCGAAGCCAAATTGTATCGTAAGGATTGTCAGTAATAATAGCAGATGTTTGATTTTCATTGGAAATTGAATGATGAATGGCAAATATAGATAAAACCCTTTTTGCAAGCTATAGATGCGTTATTCAGATGGCGTGGATGATGTCAGGAACTTAACAGTGTCTTTAAGATTTGTTTTTGGAAGATTTTTCATCATTTTTTTATCTCGGCTTACATTACAATTATAATTTCTAATCAATTCAACCATGAAAAATTTCTTTTTACCAGTTACACTTTTGGCAGCAATTATGCTATGTTCATGTACATCTGAAAGTAAAATTGAAGATTGAAGTATTACAACTAATAGCGCATTTGCACGCTTAGGCAATGACGATTTTAAAAATGCTCAAACTCAATATTTAGCAATGCTAAATTCTTCAGAATATAAAGACTATAAAAACTCTTTAAAGTCATTTTTTTCTAATCTTCCTTTCATCGGAAAATTACCTTCCTCAGATCAGGAATGGAATGATTGGATTAATTCTAATATCGCATCAACAAAGTATAAAAACAAAATAGAATTTGACAATAATTACAGTAGTTTGTCGAATAAGTTGAATATAGTTTTATCGAAAAACAAACAACTTTTTGAATATTTGAGTAAAGCAGATTCAAAACAATTTGGAGAAATTTTTAATTTAGGTTTAAATCTTCCAATAGTATCTTATCCACAAAGTACTTCATCTTGTATCGAAAATTGTATTGATAATCATAGTGCTCAAATGACTGCTCTTGAAAGTGCATATCATAGCTCTCAAATTGATACTGTATTTTATCCGCCGGTAATGACCCAGGTTCGTCAGCTTATAGTAATGCTTGGAATTCTGCGTTTATGAATCAAGAAAAGTTTGAAGAAGATAGCGTAAATTTAGCTATACAATACAATCAGTATGTAGGAGGACGTAACTAATGAAGTTAATACAGCATTTTATATTATTTTTCTTTCTCTTTCTCAATTTCCTAATTGGACATGCTCAGGGTATACCAAAAAATACTACTGATACTATAAGGAAAGGACTGTCGCAAGAGGTCTTTGTGCAAACAAAGGCTGCCTACTTGAAAATGATGGAATCGCCAACTTATATTGCCTACCGTAAACTTAAAAAAGAAAAAAGGATTAATGATAATGGTCTCAAATTCACAGAAGACTTTGGAAAGCTTGATTTTAAAAGTGAAGAAGAATTTAAGGCATATTTTTATAAGTGGTATAGTGAAGATGACAGAATAAAGAAAACCAAATATAAAAGTATTGATGACGCCGTTAATTCCCTTTATAATGCCATATCATTGTTCAGGGAATTAGCATTAGAAAATAAGGAACTTTATGCTACTATGGCTAAAGCAACAGCACGACAGGCAGTTGAAATTATGGAGCCTGAGATACAAATGTTAACTAAGGAAAATAATCAATAAAGCATTGATTTGTTTGCACGCAGGCATCTCTTTTCGGGGATGCCTGCTTTTTTTACTAAAGTGATTCCTTACAACCCATCCAAAGTTTAACCAAAAAATAAGCTCCATAAACCGCAATATCGCTTATTTTTGTAGCCTGTTTTAATACCGGGACATGGAGCAACTAACAGCAGATAATTCTGCCGGACTAAAAACTACCCTTACGGGCATTGTGGTAAGCAGTATACTGGCTGTGGTTAAGGCACTGGGTGGTATTATGGGCAACTCCTACGCCCTTATAGCCGATGCCATAGAAAGCACTACCGACATCGTAAGCAGTGGCCTGCTGTACATTGGCCTGAAGTGGAGCGTAAAGCCCGCCGATAAAGAACACCCGTACGGGCATGGCAAGGCCGAGGCGCTCATAGCCCTGGGTATTTCATTGGCATTATGCCTGGCGGCAGTAATCATTTGCATAGACAGCATCCATAACATACGTACCCCGCACAAAGCACCTAAGGCATTTACCCTGATTATCCTTGCCGGGGTTATCATTACCAAAGAACTTCTATACCGCTACGTGATCAAGACCGGCGAGGAGCTGAACAGCGGTGCCGTAAAGGCCGACGCGTTTCACCACCGTTCTGATGCCATAAGCAGTGGTGCGGCGTTTATAGGCATTACCATTGGCCTTATAGGCGGTAAAGGCTATGAGGTTGCCGACGACTGGGCGGCACTCCTGGCGGCTGTAGTCATTGTTATTAACGCATGGCTAATAGCACGCCCTGCCATAGGGGAGCTGCTCGATGAGGAACTACAACCCGAACTTAACGTACGTGTAAAAGAACTCGCAGCAGAGGTAGCCGGTGTGGTTTTTGTACAAAAGGTGCACATTCGTAAAATGGGTATTATGAACCATGCCGATATGCACGTTTGGGTAGACCGTAACCTTACTGTAGAGGAGGGGCATAACATATCCCATGCGGTAAAAGACCATATACAGCATGTATTGCCGCAATTTGCGTATATTCACATCCACATAGAACCCGACGGGCACAGCGATATTTAAAACCCGTTAAACAATATTAAAACCAAAGTAAGCCGACCTTGTTTGCCTTATCTTTGGTTTTTACTTTTACCGTTATGAAAAAGATTACCGAAGCCCTGATACGAAAGGATATGTCTATCCGGAAAATACAGTACGACCGCGAATGGTTTTACTCGGTTTTTGATATGGAAGACTATTTGGGTGAGGAACTTACCGGGGTAGAAACCGTTACCCTGCCCATAGTGGTAGACGGCGAAACCTATAACGAAAAATGCGCTACCTGGGAAGACATAGAACGGTACCGCAACCGCGAAATCCTAGGCGATTTTAAAACCAGCGTTTTTCGCAATCCACCCGCTGAAGTAAAAAAGGCAGTTGCCAAAGCTACCCGCAAAAAGAAGTAAGCTAGCTCTCCTGCTTCCGGCTTGAATTTGTTTTTTTATTCCGAACGCAGCGCAGCGTAGTTGAGGAATCTCTAAATATATCTTTATACTCCGCGCCATCAGGGGATATAATCTTTCTCATTCTCTGGGTATCTTCGGGCTTCCTTTGAGAATCTTTGGATTATCATAGCCTTGTGAACTCCGTGAAAAAATTTCGTGAACCTCGTGGTAAAATTCCCATCAGGATTATACTGCAAAATTACATCAGGCAATTATACAAAGTATTGAAGCCTGTTGTTCAGTAAAATTTTTAGCATGAAAAAATGAGATGTTAACCACTATACATGGCTGCTACGGGCTGTAACGCCGTTGTAGCGGGATTGTAGCAACATTGTAGGTATATTGTTAGTGCCCTGTAGTAGCTATAAGCAAAAAACCAACCTGTGTTGTAGCAGGTTGGTTTTGGTGCAAATTTTGTGTAGATGTCTCTGTTTTTACAGAAAATACTTTCAGGAATTAGTTTTTATCCTTACCGTTTTTAAAGCGGACTTTCTCCACCACCGGAATTGGTTTTTTGCCTTTGGCAGGAGCCTGTTTTTTAAACGGCTTTTTGGCCGGGGCTTTTGCTGCGGGTTTGTCTTCGCCCGATGTTCTTGGTTTGGCCGACTTAACAGCCTCTTTATTTTGTTCCAAAAGTGCTTTAGGGTCTTTTGGTGCGTCTTTAGTGCCGCGCAGGTGTAAGATGAGTCCGTTCAGGAAGTTACGCAGTACCTGGTCGCCACACTCCATAAAGTTAGGATGGTCGGCATTGCGGAAAAACGCGCCCAGTTCTGCCTTAGAAATCCTGAAGTCTACAAGTTCAAGGATTTCCACTATCTGGTCGTCACGCAGTTGCAGTGCCACACGCAGTTTTTTAAATATATCGTTATTATTCATGTCTTTTAGTTTTTGCAAAGGTAGCCTTTTTATGGCACTGCGTTTAAAAAAAACGCCCCGCTAGTGCGGGGCGCTCCTTCAAAATTGAAGATTAGGTTTTTGTTAGTAAACAATCCTCTTGCTCACTTTACCTTTTTCAGTGCTTATCTCTATGATAAGTACCTGGTTTTCGGCAGTTAGGTCGCTTATAGAAGTATTGTTCTCGTTTATGCCGTTACGGCCGTATACTTTTCGTCCCTGTATGTCGTAGATCGTAACACCGTTCATCATTACATTGCCACTGTTTATCATTATGGCTTTGTTTTGTTTAAATACTACCACATCGTTAGCCGTTAGTGCAGGATTGTTTTCTGTACCAAGTACTGTAGTTGTGTAGGCAATTTCAAAACGGTTGTCAAACGTGCCAGCTTCAGAGCTGAAAGTATAGTTATTAGTTGATATATTGCGTATTACGCCTTCCACGTTATCTTTAAGGAAGATGTTTTGTCCTTGCTGGAAGACACCTTCTGTGCGGTCAAGGCTTATGGTAAAGGTACCGGCAGCAGGAGCTATATAACCTAGTTTTACAAGGTCTGTTGCTGTAAAGGCCGGCCTTGCCTGTATCACAAGGTTATTGTTGTCTGCTACAGAGTAAAGTGCTATGTTACTGTTATCAGGGAACCTTTGTGCATCAAAGCCATAGTCCATACCTGTTGTAGCGTCATCCATGTAGGCTATAGCCGTTTGGCTTGCAGAAGTAGCGCTGCTGGATATGTTTAACCATAGCTTAGAAGCGGTTGAAGCTGCCTGCCTGAAGAACACCTGAGAGGCGCTTGCCATAGTACGGCGCATGCTGTTTGTAAATACAAGGTTAGGAGTACCTGTTGTAGCGCTTGTTTTTACAATAAAGCCTTGTCCCTGTGCTATTGTCCAGTTAGACGGGTTACCGCTAAAGTATTCGCTTTGGTCATTACCACCACCTGCTACTGGGTTAGCTACATAACCTGCAAGGCTTACCGTAGCGTATGATGATACTGTGTAGTCGTTCTTTTTCCTCCACATGTATATACCGTTTGTAAGGTTTAGTACATTGCTGTTAGCGGCGAAGAAATCAGATATGTTTATTGGCGATGGGTAAGGGTTACCTACGGCATTGTATCCTGCTCCTTGTGTAGACAGCGGGTATGTTACAGTACCGTTGTTTGGTACACCTGTAAAGGTTCCGTCAAACTGTAGCGCTGCGCTGCCAGCGTTATAACCTGTCGTGCTGTCGCCGTTTGGCATACGTACCAGGTACGCTTTTGCTGTTTCAAAGTTAGTGGTAGCCGGTGCTATAGTAGCATACACTTCACTTTCGGTCTTGTATGTATAAAAACGGTTAGTAGCTGTTGCAGGAGAGAAAGCCAACAGGTTTTGACCTGCTACCGGCGATGCCCATAGGGTATAATCCAACCTGTAAAGACCGTTACCTTTTTTGTGAAGCACAATATTACCTACGTTTACGGCATCAGTAAGCTGTACAAGGGCAGCATTATCCTGGATAGTGAAGCTTGAACCTGAATCTACATGAACAAAACCGTTTACCGTTGCAGTATATCCTGTAGGGAAGTTAACCTGTGCGCCATTGCTTACTGTTATAGTACAGGCATTTACGTTAGCCGTTGCTGTAAAGTTTCCTGTAAAGGTAACAGCGTCTGTTATTGTAGGGATACCGTTGCTCCAAGAAGTACCGTTCCATACGGTGTTGCTTATTTTCAGCTGGGCTACCGTAGAGTATACACTACCGCAGTTACCGCTTTGTATAAGAGCCCTGATGTAAGTAGTAGCGTTTACGTTACCTATAAGTGCACCGGTAAGGGTAGTGCTTGTGCTTGCAATATTTGTTACTGTTGCAAAGTTAGAAGTAGTTGATTTTTCCCAACGTACTACGTTACCTGTGTATGATGTTAGTGTAATATTACCAGGAGTTGTATCTGCACACATAGGGATTACCGATGGAAGGTTACCACCTACCGCGTTAGCAACTACTGTTACCGTGCTTACTGCAGAGTAAACTGTGCTACATGATCCGTTGTTTACTACAGCCCTGTAGTATTTTGTTGCTGTAAGCGCACCGGTATTAAGGGTTGCACCTGTAGCGCTTGCTATATTATTAAAAGTAGCATTGTCTGTAGATGATTGCCATTGTATGCTGCCTGAGTAGCCGGTAAGGGTTAGGGCAGTAGCATTACCAGAGCATATACTTTGGTTAGGTGTTACTGTACCTGCAACCGGAGTAGCGTATACGGTTACTGCCATTATAGGAGTAGTTACAGCGGCACAATCAAAGCCTGTAGGGCTGGCAGTAGCGTAGTAGTATTTTGTACCTACAGCACCGGCGTTTACCGGAGGGCTGTATGTTTCAGACGTAGCACCACTAATGGCGGTACCGCCTGTGTTGCTGCTGGTAGTGCTAGTATACCACTGGTATTTAGGGCTGTTTCCTTCAGCATTAATGCTAAGTGTTGTAGCAGTGTTTTGGCAGGTAAGTGTTTCAGAAGCGGAAGCGCCTACCAGGATGGTGTTAAGATAAGCACCGTTACTTAGGGCAGCACCTGTAGAGTTTGTTACAAGGCAACGGTAGATACCGTAATCTGCTGCAGTAATGCCAGATATTGTAAGTGATGCAGTGTTGGCACCGCTTATTACTGAACCGCCGGCAGTAGTACCGTTATTTATAGCTACGTTGTTCTTTTGCCACTGGTATACCGGGGTTTCTGTACCTGAAGCAGTGTTTGTTAGCGCTATGCTAAAGGTAGCTGTACCGTTAGGACATACTGCCTTGCTTATTGGTTGCGTAGTGATTTCCGGGGCCGGGATGGTAAAGGTGTCCCTGTTGTATGCCATAAAGGCCATATCGTCTGTACCGTTAGGGAACACTTTAAAGTGTGTTACACCGGCACGGTTTGTATCATCAATTCCGAAGTCAGATAGTTTGTAGGCAAGCACACGGATATCCCTTGTGTTACCGCCCGGGTTACCGGCACCGTTTATAACCGCGGTGTTGTAAGACTGACCGTAAGAAAGCGTAAAGAAGTCACTGTAGTACGTACCTACCCTGTTTATGACAGACATGTTTATTTCTACAGGCTTACCTACAATGTTACCGCTTGCGTCTACAAAGCAGTATGTGGTAAATGCGCTGCTGGTAGGAGTGGCTATCTGAGTTACAAGTACATCGGGAATAGCATCGGTAGCTTTACCTGCAATAATGTTACCTGCTTCAAAAGTAAGCGGACTGGTAGAAGGAAGGTTGGTAATACCTGTACCAAGGCCAAGGCCACGTGTACCGTCAATAAGCACATCGCGTGCAGTAAGTCCTGTAACGGTTGGTGCAGTAGGTACGGTTGCGTTAAGTGTACCGTCCATTTTACCACCTAGCACAAGATATATGGCAGAACCCGCCGCGTTAGCTGCTGTAGGGGTTGTACCTCCAATGTTGTTAATAGGGATAGCCCTCCAGTTACCTGCTGTGTAAGCACCGGTATTGCTGTTGCTAAGTACCGATGTAATTTCGGCATCGTTACCGGTACTGTATAGTGTACCGTTGTACCTAAACGCCATAAGGCTATGCTGTACATCTGGTAGTGTAGTACTAGGCGATGCGTTAGTACTGCTCCAGTAGTTGTTGTAGTTCGTAATAATCCTGTCTACTGTAGAAACGCCGGGAGTAAGGGCCGGTGGCGTATACGTATACGGTACGGCCGCGCTTGTTGTAGTTCCGGTTTTAGATACGGCTAAGTACCTTGTTCCGGCTGCGCTGCCTGATGCTATAACCGCAGGTACCACAACACTGATTTGGGTTGCAGAAACTACCGTAGTAGAAAGGGCTGCAACGGTAGTACCGCTGTTGCCGGTCTGGTAAAAAAGTACGCTTGTAGTTCCGGTAACAAAGTTAGTTCCGGTAATGGTCATCGTAGAGCGGTACGTAACATTTGTAGGGGATACCGCTGTTACTGTAGGAGCTTGAGCAAAAGCTACTCCGCAAAAAGTTAGTACTATGGCTAAGGTTCTGATAAAAAGGTATTTATTTGGCATAATTGAGGGGATTTCTGATGCAAAAATAGTATTGTTAAAATAACTACAAAAATTTTTGTCGTTAAAATGCATGTTTTATACGACGAAATGCAGTTTGTTAACATTTGATTTATATCAATCTTTCTTCTTAAATAATTTTTCTTTGAAAAAACCGCCCATTAACCTAGGCCTCCGGGCGGCTTGTTTCCCAAAAATTGAAAAGGTTTAATTAGTAAACAATCCTTTTGCTTGCCTTGCCTTTAGCAGTACCTACTTCTACAATAAGTATCTGTTTAGAAGCATTAAGGCTGCTAATAGATGTTTGGGTTGTGTTCAGCACGTTTTGGCTGTACAGTTGGCGTCCGTTTATATCGTATATGTTTACGTTGTTTATAAGGGTGGTTCCGGCGGTTATGTTTATGGTCTGTGCCGATTTAGATACTATTACGCTGTCTGCGCTTAATGACGGTTGGGTAGTACCCATAACAGCATCTGTATATACTACCTGAAACCTTTCGTCAAAAGTACCCGCCTCACTGGTAAAAAACAGTGCTCCTTCATTAAGGTCGGTTACAGCACCTGTTTCATTGTCCTTAATAAAAATGTGCTGGCCGGTATTAAACACACCATCTTTATGGTCTAAGCTTAGTGTATAGTTACCTGCTGTAGGTGCTATATAGCCCATTTGTACTATGTCCCGGCTGCTAAACAGCGGCCTTGCCTGTATAACAAGCGGGGTTTCCTGGGCTATGGTATATACAGCTATAGTGTTGTTTTCCATAAAACGCATGGCGTCATAGCCAAAGTCCAGGCCAAAGGTGCCTTGTGGCAGGTAGGCTATGGCTGCCTGGCTGGTACCGCCTGTAGGGCCGGTAATGTCGATCCATACCCTTGAAGGGAGTGTAGAAGTTATTTCCTGCACACTGTAGGTAGCCTGCTGCGCTTTGGCTGTAAGGCCTGCAACCATTAGTACTAATGTTGTAAGGAATCGGAAAGTATTTTTTGTATTCATTTTCTTTGGGGTTTTTTGTTGAAGCAAAGGTATAGCTAACTGCCTGTGGCGCAGGTGGTATTTCTTTTAGTTACAATTTACTGTCGACGAACTGTGTTAATTTGCAGATGAAATGTTTTAGATTTCTTTAACATTTCGTTGAAAGGTATATTTTCTCGTTTAACCCTCTGAAATTGTGAATATTTAGTAAAATCACCTAAACATTGGCAATACTGTAACATTAGTTTAGAAACCCCTAACAGTATTGCATGCTAAGGTTTGGTAATTTCGAATTATTATTAAAAACAATAAAAACAATAAAAACAATTAAATAACCTTAATCATGAAAAAGACAACAATAGCCTTAGGTAAACTGTTTATGGGCGCAGCTGTGCTAAGCCTTTCACTTGCATCATGCAAACAGGAGCCCAAAGCAGAGGATCCTCAGGAAGTAGCCGAAGAGGCAAACGAAGAGAAATTTGAAGATATGCCAAACGACAGCCTGGAAGACGATTCAGACTACCTGGTTAAAGCCGTAGCGGTAGATCAAAAAGAAATAGCGGTATCTAAACTGGCACTAACCAAAAGTACCAATGCCGATGTAAAAGCTTTTGCTAAAATGATGGAAGCGGCGCACACCAAGTCTGAAGCTGACGTTAAAGCGCTTGCTGCCAAGAAAAACATTACTGTACCTGCTGCGCTTACCGATAAGGCTGAGGATAAATATGCCGACCTTAACGATAAATCAGGAGTAGATTTTGATAAGGCTTTCGCCGATGCTATGGTAGACGGCCATAAAAAATTCATTGAAAAAGTAGAAAAGGCTGCCGAAAAGGCCAAAGACCCGGACATTAAACTATGGGCTGCTAATTCACTGCCTACACTACGCGAACATCTTGAACACGCTAAAGCCCTTAAGGCTAAAACCGATGCTCTTAAATAGTAACTAACACTTTATACAATTTGTTATGAGAAGTTTATTGTACATCATAGCCGTACTCCTTATCATAGGATGGGCACTGGGAAGTTTTGCCTGGCATACTACCAGTGCGCTTATACACCTGCTACTGGTTGTAGCAGTAGTAATGATACTGTTTAACCTTATAAGCGGAAGGCGCAGGCCACTGTAATACTCGTTTATAAGTATAATAATAAGGCCGGGATTTACTCCCGGCCTTTATTTTATTACCGCTATTTACATCGTACTGCAAGGGGCGAAACCGTGTAAAATACAAATCCGGAAACATAGCTGTTCCCGGACTTGCTGCGTTTGTGTGGATGCACGCTTACTATGGCATTAGTAAATAATTTTCTTGCGTATTTTTCCGCTTACTGTTTGGGTTTCTATAAATAACAGTTGCTTTTGGGTGGCAATAGCATCTATATACAGGTTGTTGTTATTTACGGTATTGTTTTTATAAAGTATACGCCCGGAAGTGTCGTAAATTGTTACCTGCTGAATTGTAGAGCCCGATTCAAGCGCGAGTCCCTGTCCTGATTTGTATACACTAAATGCCTGTGGTAGTATGTATGCGGGTGTTTGTAGCACTTCTACTGAATAACCAACTGTAAACCGGTCATTAAAAGTGCCGCTTTCGCTATTAAACACTAGTGTTTCTGTTGAAAGATCAGTTATAATACCGGTAGTATTATCTTTAATAAGTATCCTTTGCCCCTGAGAAAATATACCGTCGGCACGGTTCACACTTAGTCTGAAAGTACCTGACATAGGAGCGTCATAGCCCAGCTGTACCATATCTGATACGCTAAACGACGGGCGTGCCTGTATTACAAACGGGGTGCCTTCTATAAGGGTATATACGCTTAATACATTATTTTCCATAAACCGTGCGGCATCATAACCAAAATCAACGCCCAGCGTTGCCTGTGGCAAATAGGCTATAGCTGTCTGGCTCGCTGTTTCGTCATCATACCTTAAATCCAGCCAAAGGCGGGAGGGAAGGTTCACGGTTGAGGTTTCGGGTGGCGTGTTGTAGGTGGCTGTAGGGGTATTATAAAGTGGTAAATGTTTACTGGTATGCCTCAAAGCGTGTGCATGCATCCCGCCTGCACAGAAAAAAAATAGTAAGGCAAAAAAAGCAGAGGTAGAGGTTTTTTTCATGTTCTATGAATTTATTACTTAAATTTACAAAAATGTGATAAAATTTTATAGTAAAATTTTTTAAATCCTCAATTTTTGGGTTAATAAGTTTGTTTTCTTAATTTGGATTGTTAAATACAGATAAAATCCAAAAAAATGTTAAATCCTGATTTTACTATATTAATAAAAACTTAAAACAGCCGTTTACCAAGAATGCTATACATATCGGTAAGCCGTAAATAACCCTATTATTTTAAAAAATAAAAAAACCGCTACAAATATTGTAGCGGTTTCCCTGTAGGTTACAGTAATATATTAGCTCTTTTCTTCCTTGTTAAAGTAAACAAGGTAATAGTACATTTGTTTTTCCTCGTCCCAGCCTTTTTCCACAAACTTCTCAGCACTTTCAGGGTTTATAAAATCCAGTTTTATCTGAATGTTGGTATCAAGGCTTATCACGCTCTTAATTTTTTTACGGGCATCGGTAACAGCGGCATTTGCAATAGGGAAGTTAGTAACATCCTCAATGCTGTACTTAGGCGCTTTTTCTACCTTATAATTTTTAAACTCCGGTATCAGGTCCGGGTTGTCTATAACTTCGTTAAGGAATGCTGTTTCTTCAAACTCATCGTTCTTTGCAAACCAGTTTACAGAACGGTTAAGGAACATAACTTCCTCTTTTTTATCTTCTGCAGGAAGCACCACATCTTTCGCGAAGTCTTTTACAAACTGCATGTACTTCTTGGTCATAAAGTTTTCGTCCTGAAAAACATCTACGCTAAGGAAGTGCTCCAGCCAGTAACGCGCGTCGTAGCGGTTATGGTCTATGGTAAGTATTTTGTAGCCTTCTTCTTTTTTGTGGTTAAATATAAGGCAGCCTTTGTCAAGCTTATTAAGGTTGATACCCTGTTGCAGCCTCATTTCAAGGTTGGTACCTTCTTCATCTACAAGCAGGAAGTCGGTTTTAATCTCGCTCTTAAAAATACCCACCGCATCTACCGGGTTGTTGTCTATGGTAAGGTTAGTAAGGTACAGCACGTATACCTCACCGTTTTTAATGTGTGGGTGGTTACTCTGCTCGTAAAGGTGCTTGGTTATCTTCTTAGACACCTCGTGGGCAGAACCGGGATTGTTAAACACCTCAGATACGTAGTTAAACATATCGTTGTAATCCAAATCCACATCGTGTGCAAACTGGTAGTAGTTTTCCTCTTTTTCCCTGAAGGGCTTAAAGAAGTACTCTTTAAGCAACGGCGAAAGTTCGTCGCTTAACAGGTATGGGGTTTCCGATAAGAAAATAGCCTCGTTACGGTTCTTGTTACCTACGCGGTGTACCGAAAAGGTATCTATATGTGCATTAAATAAATTGATCATCTTTTTTAGTTTCTGAGAATCTTAGCTACTGAGTTTCTTAGTTTTTAGACTAAAGATTTTCTTTTAATCTTTTTTGAAAAGAAACAATCATAATTTCTAACTCTCTAGTGCTGTCATAAAGGTTTTTAAAATCTGCTTCATGTAACAGCCCTATGTAAGGGCTATTTCAATTTGTGTTTGTAGCTCATAAAGCGAGCCTGAGGCAATGTTTACAAACCTGATAAATTCAGGGTTTGACTGCCTACCATATCCTTCAGCTATATTACTGGGTATAGAAACGGCACATCGCCTTATTTGAGAAGTAAGCCCGAACACTTCTTCTTTTGGGAATGATTTTGTTACATTATAAATCTGTGTAACAACAACCATCGCTTTTTGCCAAATTAAAAGTGTCCTGAAATTCCCCATTACTATTTATTTTAAACGAGTTAAAATCTAAGATTCTAAGTAACTAAGTGTCTAAGAATCTTTGTGGTCAGCTTCGCTGCCGCTAATTCCAGTTATGGTCATCGTAGCCGCCTATGTCTTCAAAGCCTTCGTCGTTAAACATATCCATGTCTTCTTCGTCATAGTCATCGTCAAACTCGCCATAAATGTCGTCCTCCATATCTGCGCTAAAAGCGTTTTCCGGGGCATTTGCAGGCATTTCACCATGGGCAAAAAGCAAATCAGGATAGGCAGTAGCTGCTTCAGGTTCCTCTATGGCGGCAAGCTCTACAAAGAACGTCCACATATTAAGGAAATCGTATACATAAATGATTTTTGTACTATCCTCATCAAGCAGGTCATTCAGCTTATAGCTGGCCATGGTTTTTTGCTCACCCGGGGTATCGCCGGTATCAAAAAGTGGAATTTCATCACCCTGGCTCCACTCATCATCACTCGTGTAGAATGAACCCGGCTCCAGGCCGTCAAAACCAAACGCGTTTATAATGGCATTATGAAGGTCCTCAAGCGTATCTTCCTCTAATATAGCTATATCCCTGAATACATCCTCTTCAGCATCCAGGATTACCCTAAATTTGTAAACCATATTCTGTGTAATTATTTAGGCCAAAGGTAGCCATTAATTCTATATTTCTGTTTTAGGATTTTTGGAAAAAAATAATATTAGTCCTCATCCGTGGGCTTTACAATCTCGTCTGAACGGTTTGCAAGTAAAAAGGTGTTGCCATCAAAATTAAAGCGGCAAAAGCACCTGTGGCTCGGTGGTTCAGGCTCTTCGGCAGTGCTTTCAGGAGTTTCATCCTCATAGCATTTGCAATAAGGGGCAAGGTCATCAGTATAATGTTCTACCAGTATTGCCTTTTCAGCTTCCATATACATTATAAGGTCTGCTTCATAATCATATGATGCTTGGCGTGTAAGTAAAGAATAATCAAAATCAGAAATCATACTCCCGTTTTCAAAATGGATTAGCCTTACGTACGAAGCGTAGCAGGTATTGCAGGCCATCACAGTGCCTTTCATTAGGTACTTAGTTCCTGTAGTGCTTTTTATCTGGTAAATGTAGTTGTATCCGTCATGGTCTTCGGTTTCAAAACGTATGGGCTTCTTGCCTTCCGGAAAATAGTAAAGCATCGATACATTACTCTTATGGCTGCCACCTGTGTTTTCAAAAAACGTGATGTTATACAGTTTTTTATCTGTTGAATGCTTTACCGATATATTACCCCATTCAGGTTTTACATACTTCCTGAAATCCTTTTGGTTAACCACCATGTCTATTTTTTGTAATAGCTTTTCCTGAAGATAGCCCCGCATGGTTTCGGTATAGACTGAATCCTTTCCCTTAGAAAATTCTTTAGGGTCAATGCCTTTCATTTGGCTATACGTTAATCCGAAATCTTTTAGTCTTACCCTTTCTTCAAAAGGATTTACCGATTCGAATTGCAAGCCAAGCGTTTCAATTTCTGAAATAAGTTTTTTAAATCCAGCCGACTGTGCATGGCTTTTTGTACGGCTTATGAGCAGTAGTGGTATCAGGCAGTATTTTAACTTTCTGAAATGCATGGCAATTTATTTCACCTCATAGAATTCTATAGGCAGGTCGTCAGGATCGGCAATAAACGTAAAGCGGCAACCGGTAAACTCATCTACACGTAAAGGTTCGTATACCACACCTTTTTCATCCAGCCATTTCAGGGTAACTTCAATATCGGGCACCTGAAACGCCAGGTGGCGCAGGCCAATGGCTTCCGGGCGGGTAGGGCGGGGCGGCCTGTTCGGGAATGAGAACAGCTCTATAACATAATCGCCATTTAAGGCCAAATCCAGTTTGTAGGACTCACGCTCCGGGCGGTAGTTTTCGGCTATAATGGTAAGCCCCAATACCGCGGTATAAAACTTTTTAGAAACTTCGTAGTTACCGCAAATAATAGCGGTGTGGTGTATTTTTACTGAATTCATTATAAGGGTTTAGGGCGTGCATATCCACCACTGATTACCAAACGGGTCTTGAAAGCCACCGCTGTAACCGTAGTCTTGCTGCACGGGTTTCATGAGCGATGTTGCTCCATGCTGTAACGCCGTGTTGTATACGGCATCGGCATCAGGTACAAATATAAACATTCCGCCTGTTTTGGCACCCCATTGCTCATTGCCTCCGGCAAACATAATCACAGCGTCGCCTATGCGTATTTCGGCATGCATAATGGCGCGTTCACCTTCGCCGGGCACTACAAGCTGCGCTTTTGCATTAAACACGGCAACGGTAAAATCAAGGAAAGCCTGCGCATCATCTATTATAATGTATGGCATAACAGGTAGGTAGTGTTCCGGGATATTCATAAAGCGTTGTTTTTGTTTGCCCTAAGGTACAATCCTTTACCCAAATGGCAATAACCGCTGCTGTTATGTTACGGAAAACTATACGTAACCAGGAGGCCTATACCACTCAGTTTGCTTATAGCATTAAAGCTAATGGCATACAGGTCGCGTTTGCCGTAGTAGCGTGCCTCAAGGGCAAATTTTTTCCAGCTTACACCGGCACCGGCAAATACACTCGACTGCCTTTGGTAGGCTTTATATTCCCTGTCATAAGTATCTAGCGTATTGGTAAAATGGTGTTGCAGGGCATCATCTTTATCATTTAAAGAATAAATGTAACCTGCGTTTACAAATAGCCTTGCTGTGGTAGTAAGATACATATAATAACGCCCGCCTACAGAAAAATCCCATGCGTGGTAGTCTGCTTTCCAGGTGCTGCTGTAACCATTTTCAGGTGTACCAAGGGTACCCTTGCCATTATTGCTATACGTTTGTCGGGTAACCCCTAAAAATAGTCCCCATTTATTACGGTTAAACGGCAGCAGCCATTCGCCCTCTACCGTAAATACGGCATTGGCTTTAGCACCGAAATCAAAATCATCCTCGTTGGGGCCCACATCAGCAGTCTTAAGCGTTTGCAATACTATACCTGCGCCAACCCTGGCGGTTACTATACCTTTTGTTACCCGTGGCGTAACAGTGGCTACTGCTACCGTATCTGCTGTTGCAGGAGCAGGTGAAAGGGTCTGTGTCAATGGCGTAGTTACACCGTTATACTGCCTGAAAAGCGTTACCAGGTCGGTATCATTATATTCTACTGTCCTGAACAGTTCGGTTTGGGGAATCCTGTTGCCCATAAGCTGTTGCAGGGTACTTTTATAGGTACGGTTATACAGTATTTTGGTTCCCTGTTTATACATTTTATATTCCAGCGGAATAGGCTGCCCGCCTTCCTGCTTATAAAAGTATTTAGGGATACCACGGTTATAGTATTTATACAACCTTATTTCGCCATCTACAAGTAATTCCAGGAAAACGGTAACCGTTTTATACTTAGTATACTCTTTGTCATCCAGATAGGCAAGTTCCGAATTGCTCTGCTCTACGTCTACGGTATATTTTGTAAACACGCGGTTAGCCACACCTACTTCGGTTGTGTTTTTTAGGGTTGCGTAAAACGGCGCCGCATGCTCAGAACCCCGGCACTCAAACTCCTTAGGCGTAAGCCGCCAGTCGCGGTTCTTTACTTCGCATGGAGTTTTTGCACCGTTATCCATAATGATATATCCGGGCTCAAATTTTATTTGTCCGAATGATAGTAGGGTTATCAGTAAGAAAAGTATTGTATATAAATTTTTCATGGGCTGGAATGGTATGGTAATTTAAAAAATGCTGTATTGTGCTAATAATCCTACGCCACTATATTCAGAAGACCAGGTGGCATATTTTCCGTCGATAGCATATTTTCCGTGATAGCGGGCTTCAAGACTCAGCCTGTTATAAGCAAATCCCACACCGCCAAAAGCTCCTACAGATTGTGTGGAAGTAGCAGTAACATCCAGGCTTACAGAGCCGCCCATGACTTTTTTAAAGTTAAGCCCGCTGTCAACAAACCCTTTAGATAATACATACCCACCGTTCAGGTAAAATTTCGCTTTATCATTCAGGTACATATAATACCTGCCACCTAGGGTTACTTCCAGTGCACTGTATTTGGCCTCCCACAGGTTTTCCACTTCCGATGCTCCTGTACCATAGCTTTTTGCCCCTGTATCTTTATAGCTGTGATAATATACGGCAAGAAGTACACCCCACTTGTTACGGTTAACAGGCAGTATCCATTCCAGTTCCCCACCAAAGGCGGGTACAACTTTAGTCTTAAAGTCAAACGGTGCAGCCGAACCCGGTGCAAAATATCCATTAACGCTTACAGAGCGTGCTTCAACACCAGCCTTTAGATGGAAAATGCTTTTGGTGCTATTTGCATCTACACCAACCTCTTCGGTAATACCGTTGTATTTTCTAAAGAGGGCTGTCATGTCTTTATCCTTATAATTAAGGTTCTTATATAGCTGAGGATCATTTACCCTGCTGCCCATAAGTTTTTGCAGCGTGCTTTTATAGGTTTTGTTGTAAAGTATCTTATTATCATCGCCCTTATACATTTTGTAGATTAATGCTATGGGCTCTTCGGTATCATTGAGCGTATAAAAATAGCGCAGGCTTACACCGTCATAATACTTGTACAGGTTGGCATCGCCTTTAACGAGCAGCTTAAGGAATACTGTTTCGCGGCTTATAACCGGCTCACTGCCGGTACTTATACTCCCCAGCTCGTCTGAAGAGCGGTCCATGTTTACCGTAAATCGTTTAAAAGTTTGGCCGCTTACACTTACTTCTGTGGTATTATCCGTTGTAGCTTTAAGTGTTTCAGAAGTTTCACTGAGCTTGTATTCAAAATTTTCGGGTGTGCCACGCCAGTCGTTGTTCTTTACCAGGCATTCGGTTTTTGTACCTGTGGCGGTTACGATATAGCCGGGTTCAAACTTAATCTGGGCATTTGTGCATAAAATATATAGCAATAGCACTGCTATGGTCAATAGTTTTTTCATGATTGATTTGGTTATAAGGCGCAATGTATAAATAAAATGTGTTTGTTGTACACTTATTTAAATGGTAAGCATTAGAATACTTTGTAAGTAAGTATTGCCGAAAACCCTCCGTATTTTGTTACAATAGCAGAGTAGTTAGTAGTTATTCTACGTTCAGGCAGGTAGCGGGCTTCAATCCCAAAGTTTTTATATTCGTAACCGCCGGCAAGGATTAACGTTACACTATTGGTAAGCGGGTTTTCATAATTAAAGTTGTTAGATGCTATGGCATTCCTGCGTGCGTATCGCGCCTTAGAGATACCTGCGGCTAAGGAGTAACTGAACGCGGCACTCAGCGTAAATTTTGAATACCCTGAAAGATACATGCTATGGCGTATACCTAGGGGCAGGTTGATGCTTTTATAATCCAATGATGCGTATGAGGTGTACTGGTATATGGGCATGGTATTGCCATCCTGCCTGGGTTTTGATTCGGTATGTTTATATGCCTCAAAATAAGGCGACACAAATACCGACCATTTGTTATTGTTAAAAGGCAACACACATTCAAAATCCACACCAGCTACCGGGGCAATCGCCGTACTTATAGTAAATGTTTCATCGGTCATTGTAACGTTGTGTGAACCTGTTGCAAGATGGCCACCGGCATATACCCTTACATGAAGCTTACCGCCGTTTTCCTGTTTTATAGCCTGGGTTTCTGTTTCGGTTACCCCGTTATATTTATTGAAAAGTTTCACCAGGTCTTTGGCCGTATAGTCAATCTTTTTATAGGTGTTGTTATCTGCAAATTTGTCCTTCATTATACGATAGAGTTGCCCAAGGTAGGTACGGTTGTATGCTATGGCCCCATATGATTTATAAGGTTTATATACCAGTTGCTGGGGTTCGCCGCCATTTTTCGAAGCAAAAAAACGCACAAGGTTTGTCGATGCGTAGCTGTAAAGTGTTGCACTGCCTGTGGCTATTTGCCTCAGGTAAAGGGTTTCGGTAGTATATTCAGGATCTTTTATTACACTGGCGCGGTCTACATCATTAGTGCTTCGGTCTATAAGCACGGTATAACGCCTGTATGTATAATCGCCTACGCCAAACTCCTGGGTATCTTTAATGCTGCCGCTTTGTGAAACACCGTTTTCCGTTAACCTGTAATCAAAGGATTCAGGATTAAGCAGCCAATTAGGATTGCGTATAAGGCATTCGGTTTTAGTACCGGTATTGTCTGTAAAGTATCCCGGCTGGTAGGTGGTTTGTGCAGTTGCGCTATAGAAACAAAGCAACAGCAACGGTAGTAATCGGGCTAACATATTATAGTAAGGTGTGTGTTACAGTAATTTATAAGATAGTACCAATCCCGTATTATTATACCTGGTAGAAATGAAGGCATAATTAAAAGTATTTGCTGTTTGGTTAAAACGCACTTCCGCAGCAAACCCGTCATATGCAAAACCTACACCTCCCATTACATTTGTAGTATTTACGAGGTCTAATGAACCATTAGCGTTTTTTATTTCACCACCCGCCTTAATGCCTATTACATAGGCAGCATTTACAAAAATTCTTGATTTTTGGTTAAGGAACATGTAATAACGCAAGCCTATAGGTGTGCTTATATACCTTATGTCTGCTTGCCAGCCCCCGGGGTTTGTGCCCGATGCGCCGGTTTTAGGGTCGTCATTTTTAAATGACCTATAATTAGGGTTTATAAACAGTCCCCATTTGTTGTTGTTAAACGGCAAAATCCATTCTGCTTCCACACCAAATAACGGGCCTGTAGTACTGCCAAAATCATAAGAGTCGTTATACATCGGCGTCTCGGTTCTTACTTCAAGTGAAGAATTCTGTACGCCCGCGGTAACCTTCAGGTTAAATTTCGATTTGTTCTGGCCTTTCGTCTTATCCGATACGGCAGCGTCTACACCGTTATATTTTATGAAAATCTTTTTAAGCGACTCCTGGTCATATTTCAGTTTGGTAAATGTTTCCTGCGGATAACCGGCATCGGCAAAAAGGTGTGCCAACTGCGAGTAGTACAGGTTGTATTCCTTTACCTTCATATCTTCCTCGTACCTTTTATGGAACAGCTGTACAGGTGTTTTTTCGGCAGGCGAACTGTAAAAATATTTTTTCAGGTTGCCGTCTTCGTATGCGTATAATACCGCTTTACCTTCTATAAGTACTTTAAGGAACAATGTTTCTGAGGCGTAATCAGGTTTGGCCATGTTATCAAGGCTGCCTATAAGGGTAGAGGAACGTTCTATTTTTACGGTATAACGCTCAAATTTATAACTGCTTACTTCAAAGGCGGACACATCGGTTAAGGTACCGCGTTTTTCCTCACTGCCTTCGCTCAGCCTATATGTAAATTCGGTAGGGTTATTTTTCCAGGCTATGTTTTTTATAAGGCATTGCACTACACTGCCATCGTTATTTGTAAACGTACCCGGTTCAAAATTAATTTGTGCAAAGGAAGCACCTGCCACAAGTAGCAACAGGTAAGTAAAAAATGTTTTCATGGATGCTTGATTGGTTAATCTCAATATGAAAACAAATATATAAACTTTTAACAGGATTTTATCATCTATCGCCTAAATACCTTAACAATACCATTATCTATGCCAGAGCTCACCACAAGGTTTTCACCCGTATTAGCTACGGCACCTATCCTGCTGCCATCTATATAAAGATAGTGTATATTCTGTTCGCTTCGCAATTCAAAACGGTAGCTACCTGTACCGGGACCCGCCAGTGTGTTTTCAGGGCCAAGGGTAACAATACGGTTTTGTACGGTAAGCGTGCCGCTTTTTTCGCTAAACTCCCAGGTAACTTCACCTTCACGGTAGTTAAGGTTATTGCCTTCGGGCGTAGTGGTATTGGTAAGGTACCAGCTGCCTGAGATACTATGGGTGTCGGCATCGTCACTGCACGAAAGTGCAATTGCGCAAAACATGGATATATACAGGTTTTTAAGCCTCATGTTTCAGGTATTGAGTTATTTACATTTGTTTAGGTGCGGCTAAGGTATAAAAAATATTAAAACGTTTTCGCTTTTTGTCTTTATACCAGTATTAACAGTTCGTCCGCTACATTTTACAGTTGGGTAAGCTTTTTTATGAAAGCTGTGTTTGTTGCCGCAATTTTGGCCTATCAAAAATCATCAGTCATCACCATTATGAAAAAGCTACTTACCATCATTGCCCTCTTTACCGCACTGTGCTTTCAGGCGCAAACCACCATTAGCGGCACCGTAACCGATGCCAGGGGAATTCCTGCGCCCGCGGCCAATATATTTATAGACGGAACCTATGATGGTGCCACGACAGCCCAGGATGGTATCTTTACCTTTACTACCGATGCCAAAGGGGCGCAGGTACTGGTAATTACTTTTTTAGGTTTTGAAGATTTCAGGCAGCCCATAACCATAGAAAACTATGTTGCCCAAACCTACAAGCTTCGTGAAAGCGTAAATACGCTTGATGCCGTGGTGATTTCTGCAGGTACCTTTAGTGCCGGTGACAATACTAAGGTTACCGCCCTTAAACCGCTTGATATAGTTACCACGGCAGGTTCGGCAGGGAATATTATAGCAGCATTGCAAACGCTTCCGGGTACGCAAACCGTGGGCGAAAGCGGCCGCCTGTTTGTACGTGGCGGCGAAAGCGACGAAACCCAAACCTTTGTTGATGGTATCCGCGTAGCGCAGCCCTATAACGCCAGTGCTAACAATATGCCCACCCGCGGACGTTTTTCGCCTTTCCTTTTTAAAGGGATGACCTTTAGTACCGGTGGCTATTCTGCTGAGTATGGCGAGGCGCTCTCAAGCGTACTGCTTATGAATACTACCGATGAGGCTGATGAGGAACGTACAGATATTTCTATAATGACCGTGGGGCTTGGCCTTGGCAAAACTCAGAAATGGGGCAAAAGCTCACTAAGCTATAACGCTAACTATCTTAACCTGCAACCTTACCAATGGATAGTACCACAAAATGTAAAATGGAACAAACCGTACCAAACCCTTTCGGGAGAAACGGTATACCGCTATAATACAAGCAATGGCCTGCTGAAAGTGTACGCAGCCTTTGACCGTTCTGATTTCGACCTGGACCAGGATGATATTAACCAGCCCACCCCGGTACGTACTGATATAGTAAACGATAACTTTTATTTTAATACATCCTACAAGGCTATGTTCGGTACGCAGTGGACACTAAATACAGGTGTAGGCTATGGTTACAGCCATAACAATATCGGCCTTAACCAGGACAGGCTTACCAACGCCGAAAACAGTGCCCACCTGAAAGTAAAGCTTACCAAGGGCTTTAACAGCAGGTTTAAGCTGTCGTTTGGTGCCGACCATTTCATTACTGATTTTACTGAAAAATATGCCGAGCAGGGTGTTGCCGATTATAACAGCGGTTATAACAACGGTATCACAGCCGCCTATGCCGAGGGCGATTTGGTTTTCTCTAAAAACTTTGCCATGAAAACAGGTGCACGCGCCACATACAGCAGTGTAATAGGGCAGGGGGTAGTAGAGCCGCGTGTGGCACTGGCGTATAAGCTGGGTAAAATGGGGCAGGTATCGTTGGCTTATGGCGATTTCCACCAAACGCCAAAACAGGACTACCTGAAGTACCATACCGCATTTAACTACGAGCGTACCGCCCACTATATTTTTAATTATATGTACAATGCCGAAGGGAAAACCTTCCGTGCCGAAGCGTATTATAAAGACTATAACAGCCTGGTAAAATACAATACTTCAACCCCGGTGTACAATAGCGCATACACTAACAATGGTTACGGCTTTGCCCAGGGTATTGATTTGTTTTACCGTGACAACCGCAGCATTAAAAATCTGGA
The DNA here is from genome assembly GCA_046566705.1 of Bacteroidia bacterium. GTDB lineage: Bacteria > Bacteroidota > Bacteroidia > Flavobacteriales > Flavobacteriaceae > Flavobacterium. The sequence goes on from JBKHWE010000003.1 coordinate 163,982, forward strand.
TTACTGGATTTCATATTCATACATAAACAGCAAGCGCGATTATAAGAACTACGAGGCTGAGGTAACGCCATCGTACATTGCACGCCATAATTTTAGTGTAGTAACAAAATACTGGATAAGCAGCCTGCGCTCTCAGGTAGGGGTTACGCATAGCTTTAACAGTGGCCGGCCGTATGATAATGCCAATGAAGCCGCGTTTATGGCAAGCCATACCAAGAGCTACAACAACCTTAGCGTAAGCTGGGCATATTTACTGGACCAACAGAAAATACTATACTTCTCGGTATCTAATGTGCTGGGCAATGATAATGTATTTGGTTACACATATGCCAATAACCCCGATGCAAACGGTATGTATGCACGCCAGGCCATAACACAACCTGCAAGCCGTTTCTTCTTTGTGGGCTTTTTCTGGACGATAAGCAACAACAAAAAGTCTAACCAGCTTGATAATCTTTAAAATAATAAAGCGGGACAGAAGAGGAGTCTGTCCCGCTTTTTTTTATGAAAAAAAATGTACGTTAGTCTTCATCGGGCATCAGCCAGCTGAATCTTCCGCTGCCTGTGTTGCCCATATTATACTGCCTTTGGTGAAGGTTAATATAATCGCCACCAGACATACTGCGGTGGCTTTCTTCAAACAATGGGTTACTACGGTAACTTTGCTTTGTTTGAGTATACAGCTTAGCTGCTGTATCTTTTGGCATTAATCGTGTATTTTCCATAGCCTTGAGGTTTTAGTTATTAATAAAGACTAATGCATAAATTAATCTCTGAACCAAAGTTCAATATTACTGGCTATCCGTCAAATATAATTAACACCACTTTCATCAATGTATTCTTACACTATTGTAAATTAGTGTGTTAAAGTTGATTTTGTGCAGAAACTACGGACGTTTCAGCTGCTTTTTCTCGTCAGTGTCCGAATTAAAATCGCGGTTTTCTGCGGTTTTCACATTTTCCTTTTCAGAAGTTGTGCCACGGCTTTTGTTTTTGCCGGTATCTTTTGCCGTACCCGATGTACTGTCCACGTTTTTGGCATCATTATCCTCTACATCGCGCGAACGTTTTACCACATGCTTTTTGCCATCTTCATCTTTTTCCACTTCGGTTTCCTGCTTTGCCGACGACGGGTCGTAATTTTCAGGCAGGTTTTCCCCACTGAAGCCTTCGTTTACGGGAGCCGGTTTTTCGTGGTTATCTATCTTTCTTTTTCCGGTTGTATCTGTAGTGTTCATGGTATAAGGTTTTTATTGGTAGTTTACAATGAAGTTATAATAGCTGCGTACAACCTTAGTAAGGTTTTCCTCAAGCGAAGTTTCCAGGCCATCGTAACCCTCCTTGAGTTTGCCATTGGCATAATAGTCAGGGAGGGTAAATTTTAAAGGAGTACCTTCTTTGGTATACAGTTCCGGGAGCGTAATTTTTATGGTCATTAGCGTACTGGTAAAGCTTACCTGCATTACCACTTTTGCATTTTGCCAATGCGTTTCGCCACGTTCGCGGTAATAAAAGGCATTCCGTTTATAGCCGCTTATGGTAAGGCTTCCTGAAGATATGTTGCTTACTTCCAGGGTTTCCCCGCTGCGCTGCACTTCTGTAATCCAGGCTTTGGTTAGGTCTGTAAATTTCTTGGTATCTACGTTAGGCAATTTCGCGTCAATATCGGGTAGGGTGCCATTTGCCACGGTAACCGTAGGCTGCGAAAAACATGCAGCGCTAAAAAGCAGGAATAGTAGCAGTTTCATGGCTACACGTTTTTAAGTGCCTTTTCAAACTCGTCTTTAATCCTGCTGTGCGATACCAAAAATGGTTTCTTGTCTATAGTTACGGTAATGTTGTCCCCGTTTATAACATACGAACCCTCAAAGCTGCCCACAGGCGTGCTGCCTTCAAAACTGCCTTGCTGTTCGTTGCCGTTAAGGCTGCCTTTGGTGCCCACGGCCTGTTTTATCTTATCTATAAGTTGGGTTTTATCTCCCGGGTATTTTACGTTAAACTGATTGTCCATGATGTTCAGAATTTAGTTATTATCTAAAGTTACATCAATAAAACCCAGTGGAGTGTTTAAGGTATGTTAGGTTCTGCCTAAAGTTTTATTAAAATCCCCATTAATGGGGATTTTACAGGAGTTTGGTTCGGCTTAAATTTACACTATCGGTAAATAAAGCGCGCGTTAGCCTTATCATATACTATTGAATCGTCGTTGAACAGGGTATCAAAACTCCCGCGTTCATTAAGCTCCACGAGGCTGCCTTGTTCAAGGTGGCCTTTTTTCATGATTATGATTTCCTCGCTCATTTGCAGTGCCAGATCCATATCGTGGGTAGAGTAGAGGATGCACTTGTCCTGGGTTTGGGCAAGGTTTTTCAGAAGGCGCAGCAGCGCAACCTTATGCGGAAGATCCAGGTGGGTGGTGGGTTCGTCTAATATAATAATAGAAGTATCCTGTGCCAGAGCACGTGCTATGAGTACATTTTGGAGTTGGCCGTCGCTCAGTTCATCCAGCTTCTTTTCTCCCAGGTGGGTGGTATCGGTAAGGCGCATGGATTTTTTAATCAATGCATTGTCGTATTCGGTAAGGCTGCCTATCCAGTTGGTATACGGCTGCCTCCCCAGGGCTACGAGTTCGTACACGCTGAGGTTGCCTTTGGGTAAGGCTTCGGTAAGTACAAGCGAAAGTTCCTGTGCCAGCTGGTTAAGGTTATAGCTGCAAATGCTTCGGTCTTTTATAATAATTTTCCCGGCTAGTGGTAGCTGTATGCCACTTAGTGTGCGCAGCAGGGTACTTTTGCCAATGCCGTTAACGCCAAGCAGTGTGGTAAAGCTGCCTTTATGTAAGGACAGGTTAAGCCCTTCGGCTACGGTAATGCTTTTTTTATCGGTATAGCCTATACTTATGTTTTCGGCCTGGAGTACTATTTTCTTTGTTTTCATCGGAAAGCCCCCCTTTTATTTTTCAGCAATAGCCCAATTACTATAGGTGCGCCTATCATGGCCGTAATACCGTTTATGGGCAATACCGCCTCTGTGCCGGGTAGCTGTGTAAGGATGTCGCACACCAGCATAAGCATGCCGCCGGTAAGCAGCGTGGCAAAGAACAGTACCCTGTGGCTTCCTGCCCTGAACAACAGGCGTGCTATGTGCGGTACTATAAGCCCTACAAATGAAATAGGCCCGGCAAAAGCCGTAACACATCCCGTAAGCAGGCTGGTGGCAAGTATAATAAGCAGGCGCGAACGCTTTATGTTTATCCCCATACTGGCGGCATAGCGTTCGCCCATAAGCAGCGCGTCTAAGGGTTTTATACAGGCTATGCCCATGGCTATGCCTGCAAGGGTTATTACAGCGAGCAGGCTAACCGATTCCCACGGGAGGTTTCCTAAACTACCCAATGCCCAGTAGGTATATTTCTGTAGCCTTTCGGCAGTGGTAAAAAAGCTGAGCACTCCTACTATAGCACCTGTAAAGCTGCCAAACATTATACCTGTTATGAGTATAGCCATGGTGTCGCGCAGGCGTTGGGCCACCGCGAGAACCAGCAACAATACACCAAATGTACCAATGATTGACGCCAGTACCAGCCCGTACCCCGAAAGGAAATATGAGGCGATACTTAATGGTAACAAGCCTGAACCTAAAATAACCAGCGCCACGCCCAGGCTGGCACCACTGCTAAGCCCCAGCACATCGGGTCCGGCGAGCGGATTGCGGAACAGCGTTTGCATAAGCAGCCCGCTTACCGCAAGTGCCATGCCTGCCAGTAAGGCTACCAGTGCTTTTGGTAAACGGTAGTTAATAATGATATAGTCCCAGGTGTTGCGGGAGGCATAGCCGCCGGTTAGCGGTTTTATAACTTCAGCAAAAGGTATTTTTATGCTGCCCAGGCTTACATTTGCCACAAAAAGCAGCAACAGGCCAATAGCCATAAGAAAAAACAGTATACTGTTACGGCGCAGGTCTGCCATAGGTTAGGTTGTTGTTGTGTTGTTGTTGTGTACTCTCCGTTGCTAATCCACATCATTAGTGTAATTAGCAGCTAAAATGTTACTGCAATTGTTCAAAAAAATGCAGCGTATAATCGGGCAGCAGCTCCGGATGGAAAATATATACCAGGTCTTTTAATACCAGATCCGGGCGGTTAGGCGCCTGTTCATAAAAAATAAGCCCTCCTGTTTTTCCGGTCTTCACGCTGTACGAATATACTTTCTTTTTTTGAAACGCCGCAAATTGTTTGTAGTGCGGATTTGCCCCCTGCATTTGCTTTAGCGAAATGAACTGGCTCGGGCCAATCCAGAAATCGGCATTCTGTGCCGTATCCAGCACATTTTCAAACGAAAGTCCCAGGCTGCCCGTGCCTTTGCTGCCTGCCCAAAGATAATTAGCCCCGGCATCACGGTAAAACTGAGCTGCCCAGCTTTCGCCCTGTGGCAGCAGCCATTGGTCGTTTAGCATGGCACCTCCCATGACGGTAGGTTTATAGGTTACGCCCTGCGCAAGTTTTGTTGCTTTGTTGTAGTTTTCCTCTATGTCATTAAACAGTTCCGCGGCTTTTTCATCCATACCATACAGCGCTCCGAAAAGCTTTATCCATTCGGCTTTGCCAAGCGGAGATTGCTCTGTCCAGTCGCTATTGTACAGTACCTTAAGCCCGGCAGATTGTAACGCGTTCAGGGTTTTGTTGGTGCCGTCTACCCCAAAGGCTACTACGGCATCGGGTGCTAAATCCAGTACCACTTCGGTATTCAGGCTCTCATTAGCTCCCGCTTCCTTTACCCTGCCTGCATCAATCAGCGCCCTTGTCCTTTCAGACGAAATATAGTCCGTTCCGGGGAAGCCCACCAGCGTGTTTTCCACCCCCAGCATTTCCAGCGATGGTATGTGTGTTGTGCTTGTAGCTACCAGCCTTTTTATAGGCACATTTACGGTAGTATATTGCTTAAGGCTGTCGGGCAGGGTTACGTTTTTCTGTACGAGGACATAAGTAAACGCTTCGGTAGCGCCCGGCCACGGCTGGGTAACTTTTACAATGCTAAAGCCTTTGTAGGTATACAATTTCAGGCCTTTTGCGTATTTAATGCTGTTTTGGGTTACGGGTACGGCGGTAGTGTGGCTTTGGTTTTCATTTTTGCAGGAAACCAGCACCATTGTTGCGATAAAAAGTACGCAGAGTAGCTTTTTCATAAAAAATATTCGAATATGGCAAAGGTATAAATTAAATGTTACGGCAAAAGTTTTATCTTTGACCCGCTTTTAGGTTGCACAGTTGCCCCACGGTAGCTGCGCATTAAAAGGGAATCAGGTTAAATGCCTGGGCTGTTCCCGCAACTGTACGCTTTTCCCGCAAGGGAGGCTGTTGTAAATCTGCCAAACCACTGTCTGCCAAGCAGGCGGGAAGGTTATACAACAGTACGCAAGCCAGGAGACCTGCCTTAAGCATAACAAAACGTGGCCTTCGGGAAAAAAGGCTAACCGGTTATGACGTATAAAATCTTTTTTATCATTGCTTTTCTTTTAGGATGTATCGCCGTACACGCCCAGCAGGACACTATTACCCTGAAAGAAGTAATCATTTCAGATACCCAGCTGCGTGATTTTTCTCAAACCCAGTCGGTACAAAAAATAACAGATTCGGTAATTGGTCTTAACCAGTCGTCATTAACCAACCTGCTTCAATACAATACCGTAGTATATTTTAAGGAAAACGGACTTGGTATGGTGTCGTCGCCCTCATTCAGGGGGACTACCGCACAGCAGACCGCTGTGGTATGGAACGGCATTAACATCAATTCCCAACTAAACGGGCAAACCGACTTTAATACCATTACCACCCGCGATTTTAATGAAGTAAGCGTGCGTGCCGGTGGCGGTAGCGTTATTTACGGCAGTAGTGCCATTGGTGGTAGCATCCACCTGAATGACAAAATTGGCTTTAGCCAAAAGTTTAGCAACCGCATCCGTGCCAATTACGGCAGTTTTAATACCCTGGGGCTGCACTATGATACCCGTTTTGCTACAGAGAAATTTAGCATTGCGGCGAGTGTATCGCGAAACGGTTCAGATAACGATTATGATTTTGTAGATGGTAGCGGGCATAACCGAAACGGACAGTACTACAACAACAGCTACAATGTTACGGCAGGCTATAAACTTAACGCTTACAATACCCTGCGCCTGTACAGTTACCTTTTTGATGGGGACAGGCATTTTTCATTGATGTTGCCTACAGATACCCGAACCAAGTACCACGACTTTAATACCCGAAATATGCTGGAGTGGGTTTTGGAAAAGCAGCAATTCATTTCAAAACTCAAAGCAGCCCACCTGCACGAACAGTACAAGTACTATCCAAATATTTATAATAGTAGCTATACCTACGGTAGGGTAGAAACCCTTATAGGCCGATACGATGCGTTGTACAAATTTACCGATAAGGTAAAAGTAAATGCCGTTACCGATTACAGCCGTAACAGTGGTTTTGGTAGTGACATAGAAATGAAGACGAGAAACACAGGTGCGCTAAGTGTGTTGTTCTCTCACGATGTAGCTTCGTGGTTATTGTATGAAGCAGGTTTGCGTAAGGAAGCCACTGATACCTATAAGAGTCCGCTACTATATTCGGCAGGGGTAAAGATAAAACCCGCTGATTTCTATGCGCTGAAACTGAATACCTCTAAAAACTTCCGTGTGCCTACATTTAACGACCTCTACTGGCAGGACGGCGGTAACCCTGACCTGAAACCCGAATCGTCATGGCAGGCTGAAGCAGGTAACGCGTTTACCTTTGGCAACTTTAATGTTAGCCTTACCGGATATTATATTAAGCTAAAAGATATGCTGCGCTGGGTTCCGGTCATAGGCATATGGCGCCCCATGAATACCGACAGGGTTACAACCAAAGGTCTGGAGCTACTCGGAAATTATAAGAAGCGGTTTGGCTCTCACAGCCTTGATGCCAGTGTTACCTATGCGTATACAAAATCAGAAGATGAAGCCACAGGCAAGCAGCTTATATATGTGCCGTACCACAAGGCTACGGGTTCGGTGGCGTATGGTTACAACCGTTTTTCGGCATATATGCAGGGGCTCTATAACGGTGAGGTATTTACCCGTACCGATAACAACTCCCGCTACAATCTGGACGCGTATGTTACTGCCAATGCTGGCGCGTCTTACAGCTACGGCTCTAAAGTGAATTACACCCTGGGGATACAGGTGCTTAACCTTGCTGATTATGATTATGCAAGCGTAGACAGCCGTCCTATGCCCGGGCGCAATTATATGATGAATCTAACACTTAAATTTTAACCCTTTATGAATTTTAAAAAGTACTTAGTGGCACTTATAGCAGGTTCTTTCCTGTTTGTATCGTGTAACGATGATGACAACAAAAACGGCGTAGCCGGCGCTTATGACAATGGTGTGCTGATACTAAACGAAGGTAACAGCAGTGCTTCTACGGCGTCTGTAAGTTTCCTTAGCAATGACGGTACGGTAGACCAGGATATTTACCGCACGGTTAACCCTGGTTCTCCTGCATTGGGAACATTGCTTCAAAACATATTTTTTGATGGCGATAAGGCGTTTATCGTTTCCGGCGGATCTAACAAGGTAACCGTTGTAAACCGTTACACATTTAAATTCATAGCCAGCATAGAAACTGACTTCAACGCGCCACGTTACGGTACCGTTGTAAACGGAAAAGCGTATGTAACCAACATGGCTTTGTGGAGTGACAATACCGATGACTTCCTTACGGTAATCAACCTTTCTGACTATTCTACCAGCAAGATAGCAATGGGCAAAAACACTGAGAAAATCATTTCAGAAAATGGTAAACTGTACATTTCTAACGGATACTACGGTACCGGTACCACGGTAACCGTTTACAACCCGTCTACAAACGCTACCGAAGCTACCATAGAGCTTAGCGATTCACCAGAGGCTATGGCTGAGGAAGAAGGGGTGCTTTACGTACTGGGCGGTACTAAACTAAAAAGGGTAAACCTTGCGACCAACCAGGTAAACGGTTCACTGGATCTTCCTGCAGGTGTAACGTATTCGGCTAAAAACCTGGTTATAGAAGACCACAAACTGTACTTCACGGCAGGTACATCGGTATATACTATGGCGCTTAACGCTGCTGCCATACCTACAACGCCATTGTTTACGTACAACAGTACTTCGGCCTGGGGCGGTATGTACGGCTTTAACGTACAGGATGATAAAATCTATGTAGCCGAAGGTGGAGATTTTGCTTCAGACAGCGAGGTGTATACTTATTCGCTTACAGGAACAAAGCTAAAGACCTATGCAGTGGGTGTGGGACCAAACGGTTTCTACTTTAACAACTAAAACCAATTTTTTTCCAATATTTGTTTTTTAGGTTATCCCGCCATAGCATATGTTACGGCGGGATTTTTTTGTTTTTTTAGCCACGAATTGCACGAATTAACACGAACAAAATTGGTGAAAATTTGTGCAATTTGGGGTCGAAAAAAAATTACTTCTTTCCCGTAGGGCTTATAATCTGTACATCCTGGAACGCTATGGCGCCGCGGATAACACCGCTTATGGTGGCACGCAGCGCATCTATAATATGTACCTTTAGTTCTTTCTTGTTATAAATAAGGCTTACCTCACGCGATGGTTGCGGTGCCTTAAAGTAGCGTAGTTTCTGCTTCGCTTTCTCATTCAGGTCCAGCGTATGCAGGTAAGGAAGCAGGGTCATGCCCAGGCCTTCGTCGGCAAGCTTAACCATGGTTTCAAAACTGCCGCATTCTATAGAAAAATGATTTGTATTGTTCAGGTTGCCCGCCTTACAAATGTTCAGTACGTTGTTGCGGAAACAATGCCCGTCCTGCAATAAAAGCAGGTTGCCCAGGTTCATCTCAAGGTCTTCAATCTCAAATTCCTTTTTCTCATGCCCCGGATAGTTTTCCGGTACGTAAGCCACAAAGGGTTCATAGTATAATACCACCTCCTTAATGGTTTCCTCCTCCAGCGGAGTGGCGGCTATGGCGGCATCGAGCTGGCCGTTTTTCAGCATGCGGATTATTTCCTCGGTAGGGCGTTCCTCTACGATGAGGTTTACCTTAGGGTATTTCTTTACAAAGCTGGCCATGAACATAGGCAGCAGGGTAGGTGTAACCGTAGGGATGATGCCGAGCTTAAAATCGCCGCCAATAAAACCCTTCTGTTGGTCTACAATGTCTTTAATACGGGTAGATTCGTTTACTATGCTTTTGGCCTGTTCTACTATTTTTTCGCCTACATCGGTAAGGGCTATAGGTTTTTTGCTCCGGTCAAATATCTGCACACCCAGCTCTTCTTCAAGCTTTTGTATCTGCATGCTCAGGGTGGGCTGCGTTACAAAGCATTTCTCTGCGGCAGCGGTAAAGTTCTTGTGTTCAGCAACAGCCAGTACGTACTGTAGTTGTGTGATTGTCATGAATAGATTTTTATGATAAAATTATAAAAACGATTGATATTTCTTATGGTTTTAGATGCTAAATTTACAGTAAGTTTATATCTGTAAAATCGTACAAACTAGCAATAATACATAACCATGGAAACAAAAGAAAAAGAATTTAACGTACTGGGATTACCCGTAAAAGAAGCCGAAATTATAGCAGCAGAATTAAACATACTGCTGTCAAACTTCCAGGTGTATTACCAGAACCTTCGCGGACTGCACTGGAATATTCGTGGTAAACGCTTCTTTCAGCTGCACGTTAAGTTTGAAGAACTGTATAACGATGCGCAGCTAAAAATCGACCAGATAGCTGAGAGGGTGCTTACCCTTGGCGGAAGGCCACTGCATACGTTTGAAGACTATATTAACAACAATAAGCTTCTTGTAGGCAAAAACATTAGTAAAGATACTGAGGCGGTTGCGCTGATTATAGCATCGCTTGCTGATTTGCTTAAGATAGAAAGGGTTATCCTTGATGAAACCGCCAAGATAGACGACGAGGGTACAAACAGCATGATAAGCGACTTTATTAAAGAACAGGAAAAAACCGTTTGGATGATGAAGGCCTGGAGCGAAGAGGAAATTTAATTTCTTTTAATAGGTATTTATTAATTAAAAAGTGCTATTTTGCACCCCATGAAAGCTATAGTAGGCATAGTTGTGTTTTTATTCATCACCTTTTTGGCGGCTCCCACCATTGTGAGCATTCTCCAGGATGATGATGCCGAAACCTGCATTGTGTATAGCCTTGATGAGGAAGAAATACAAAAAGATATAAAGGAGATAAAAGTAGGTGTGGTACACTTGTATGAGCCTGCTTTTATCCCTGTTATAACAAAATCATCTAAGATACCTTCACAAAACCTTCGCAAGCACGAAAATGTTAGTGGTGATATTTTTATCCCGCCTCCCGAAAAATGTTAATGCGTAGTTAGTACGGCTATTCCCGGTTCGTATTGTATGCGCATATGTTTGCATTTTTCAGTAATGTGAAGGGTTTCCCTCTTTGTATCACTATACAGTCTGTTTATCAGCATATTTACTAAGGATGGGTTTATGTCCCTGTAAGTCATGATGTTATTATGCCTGTAGGTATGCCTGAAAAGTGCGACACTTTGTTTTAAACAGAAGAAAGTACAATTTTCAGGAAAAGATTACAAATGGGCCACGATAGTTTTTATACCCAGATATTAGAAAATAATAAGAAATGGAGCGAGGGTAAGCTTCAGGAAGACCCGAAATACTTTGAGCGTCTTGCAAAAGGGCAGGCTCCGCCATTGCTGTGGATAGGCTGCTCAGACAGCCGTGTACCGGCTAATGAGGTTATAGGGGCACAGCCCGGCGAGGTATTTGTGCACCGCAACATAGCTAACATGGTTATCCATACCGATATGAACATGCTTAGCGTGCTGGATTATGCGGTAAACATACTTAAGGTAAAGCATGTTATTGTATGTGGGCACTATGGTTGCGGTGGTGTAAAAGCCGCCATGGGCAATGACCAAATAGGCATAATAGACAACTGGATTCGTCATATAAAAGACGTTTACAGGCAAAACAGGGAACTCCTTGATGCCATAGAAAACGAAAATGAAAGATTTAATACCTTTGTAGAGGTTAACGTACGCGAGCAGGTGTACGACCTGGGCCGGACAAGCATAGTGCAAAATGCCTGGAAAAACGGGCAGGAACTCAACCTGCACGGATGGGTGTACGGACTGGATACGGGTATAGTAAAAGACCTTGATGTGAATATATCAGAAAATAGCGACCTGGAAAATGCAGACAGGTTTACGCTGATAAAGTAAAGTTTTTAAGGTGATGTGTGTGCGAGCCCCTGTTCCAGAAATGGCGGGGGCTTGCTATTTTACGGCAAGTCTGTTTATGCGGTAAGGGTTAATGCTGCTATTAGTCCGGATGCAATTGAAAATATAAGGTACCTCTTTGCAGGATAGCCTCGCTTTTTACTCCTGAACCATAGAACTAAAGAGAGTATTGGTACAAGTGCAAATAGTGCTACCATGGGCAGCCAGGCAATTTCAAACAGCGCGCCTACTACTGCATGTTTATACATATCATTATAGTTTGCCAATAACCAAAAGACTAATGAAGCAGTAAATAACGAAGCCAGTAACGGCACATAATTTTTTGTTGGCTTATACATCGTATTTGGGATTAATTTATCCAAATATAAGTAATTGTTTTAAGCAGGATCCTCTTCCTCAAGGTTTTCGTTTAAAACACTTGGCAGTATTTGCGGAATAAATTTAATGAGCAACGGCAGCAGCAGGCTACCGCCCGGCAGCAGGAATATGGTAAGAGACGGTACGGTCTTACATATTTCAAGCAGCTGTTTCTTAATTTTTTTCTTTTCCTTATCATTCAGGCTCCGGTGGGTAGAGTGGGTAAGGAGTAGTACCAGATCGGCATTATTGCCCAGTTCTTTTACCAGCCGGTTTTTGTTTCGTACAATAAGATTGATAACACTTTGCGACGCGTGGTCATAAAAATGCTTAACCGGGTTACTGTAATTAAAATAGGGTATGTGCTTGCGGTATTTTTTTATGAACGCGTCATAAGACACCATACTTTCATCAGCGGCTTCCTCACGAAGGCCAAGGCGCTCGTTTAGCTGGTGCAGAAAGGTGATTTCACTTTGCTGTGCGCGGCCATCGCTCCATATGGCCATGGCAGCCATATCCAGCAGGTAGTTTTTCTCGGATTTCGATTCAAAATAATCAAAACCTGCTTCATCAAGGCTTTCGGTATTAATATGCGAAAGCTTAGTGTACCGCACAGACGATTCAAATAGTTTTATCAGCAGGTCGTCGTATTCGGTTTTTTCGTGTTTGCTATTCAGGGCCATGTTAACCACGCTAACCACGGTTTCCTCCAGTTTTTTCAGGTAGCGCTGCGGGCGTTCACCATCCAGCAAAAACTGCCTGTAAGCAAGCACATCCATAAACAACAGCGCATTGGTAAGGATATGGCTAAAGCTACGGCTTATAATATTGTCGTTTGTCTTTACACGCTCATCCAGTATGTTTTCCAACTCGTTAGACGGACTTCCAGTGGGCAAAACCTTGGTAAGCAAGCCAAAACCCTCGGGCTGCATTTCTTTATAAAACACTATGGTGCGGGAAATGAAATCGACGGTATCCGATGTTTTGTTAATCAGCCGGTATACATCAAAAAGTGTATCGAGCAGGGCTACCTTGGTGGTTTCCTCTATCGTCCAGCCTTTGGTTTCCTTTTTGTCCAGGTTGGTAAAGGAAGCTACGTGCCCGTATATAAAGCCGCTGTCTCGTACCGCCCGGTAAAAGGCGTGCGAATTTTCGTACTGGGGCAGCCGTGATGACAGCTTTGAAAAAAGCTTATCTATCCAGCCGCTGGCACTTGGGTTTATCATTTGGGTATAGCTTAATGGCTGCGCAAAGCTATAAAATTGTACCGCCTCAAACAACAGTTAAATATACCATATAAATGATTTCGTGTTAAATTTTTGAATTTGCCTTTAGGCTGCATAATCCTATAATCATGAGGCTTACATCAGGATATCTGTTTTGGCTGGTGCACTACCGCCTGGCGTTTAACTGCCCAAAGCCGGTATATGCTGCTTCCTCAGGCCTGTCAACGTTCTTTGTGTCACTTTGGGGATAAAATTACTCTTACCATTAGTTAGTGTTGTTTCTTTTACACCGCTGTATCGTCCTCATAAAAACAGCAAAAGCTGCCTTGCGGCAGCTTCCTCGTTTACAATGTAGTTCTTGTATCCGGATCTTTGTTGGTATTTGGGTTGTTAAGTTCCATCATTTCCATAAGCTTAAGACCCAGCAGGCCACTTATGGGGCCATCGCTACCGCCGTTTCCGCTTATAAGCACATCAGGGATAATCTTGATGTTACCTTTAGATATTTCCTCGGTAATCTTAAACCTCGTAAAGTTATCGCCGCCCATGGCTGTAACCTGCAGTTCGTATGACTCGGCAGTTGATTTACCTATCGCCATGATTTTTTCGGCTTCAGCCAAACCGGTTTTAGAGATGCGTTCGGCTTCGGCACTGGCATTTAGTTTGGTGGCTTCCGCCTGGGCACCTGCACGTGCTTTGGTAGCTTCCGCTTCTGCATTGGCACGCATTTTAGTCGCCTCGGCTTCCGCATTAACGCTTAGTTTAAGGCTGGTAGCATCACCCTCGGCTTTCTTTACGGTAGCATCGGCGGTACGCTGCGCGATTTCCACACTTTGTGAGGCACGTACAATTTCCTTCTGCATATCTGCAATCGCGGTTTCCTTTTCCACGCCCTGGCGCTGTTCCTGTGCCATACGCTGGGTTTGGTAGGTTTTTTGTTCCTCTTCGGCTATCTTACGGTCAGTAAGGGTTTTCATCAGCGATTCCGGAGGCACAATATCACCAATCAGTGTATCTACGGCGTTTACGTTGTACTCGTCCAGCACTTCCCTGATGTGGTTCTTGGCCGATTCCTGTCGTTCCTTACGGGTGCTCAGGAACGAAATCACATCGCTGTCCTGCGCCGAGTTACGGAAATAGTTGCCTATGGTAGGCTCCAGTACCTGCGACACCAGGTTATTCATGCTACCGAAACGCCTGATTACCTTAGGAGCCTCATTTGCCGGTACGTGGATAATCTGCGCCACATCCAGGTTAAAAGGGAAACCGTCTTTACTACGCACGGTTATGGTACTCAGGTTTTTATCCAGGTCGTGCGATTCGCTGCGGGCATTGGCCCAGTTCAGTACCAGGTTGGTCGTAGGAACGGCCTCAAGCTTGGTTGTATACTTGTTTATGGCATACTTACCGGGGCCAAGGGGTTCCATCCACACACCACGCTGTCCTTTTGCCACAATATTACCGTGCTTAAAGTTTTCGCCGGTTACGTCTTCGCCTTCTTCACCTATATACGATATTACCACACCCACAGAGCCTATGGGCACTTCGGTCATGGGGATTTGCTCTACCTGTACGCCCCATGTATTAAGGTAATACGAACCCGCCAGTATTACCTGTGGCTGGAGTCCACGGTTACCGCCATTTTCAAGGAAGCTGTCAAAATCCTGGAAGTTGTTGTGGCTGTCGGCAAACTTACCGGCTATCTGCCCTATAGGTATCGGCTCACCATCGAGCGCGGTTACTACGCCCACCATATTGTCAAAAATTTTGGTCTGTTCGGCTACCACCACATCAAACAGGTAGGTGTTAATCCTGTACGAACCTGTGGTAATAAAAGCGGTTTGCCTGCCTTTTTGCCCGCCGTTTTCAAGGAACGAAATCGCGTCCTGAAAGTTGTCGCTCTCTACCTTACGGGCCAGGATCCTACCCGTAGGTATTTCTTTACCGTCTTTACTTAGTACCAGGCCTATTTTACCTTCGGGGATAACTGTAAACGGGGTCATGTCTATACTGTATTGCCATATCCATTTCATCCAGTACAGTCCGGGCGCCAGCGTTTGCCCCTGGAAACCCGCTTCGCCTTTTGTGGCTACAATACGCCCGTCCGGGAGGGAGGTGTGTTCGCCAAAGAGCACAAATTTTTTGGTAACGAGCCCTATCCTGTCTTCGGGTACTATTACCATTCCAAAGAATACGCGGAGTACAAATTTGTACCCCACCACACACAACACAACCAGTGCTATCCACCAGTAATTACTTAAAGCTGTTGCCATTTTTATAAAGATTTATATGACAAATGTAGAAGGGCGGTATATATGTCGTTAGCAAATTCGCAATTTTAACTAAAGCGGTTTTAGTAGTTTAATGGTGCTGTTTAGAGGGCGATTTAAGGCCTGAAATTGGCACCAGGTTACATAATTTTTACAGAAACCAACTATGATTCGTTTTGATGGTTTTAACAGTTTTTAAGTCAATTTTAAGAAATAACGCGACTATATCGAAATAGCTATAAGGTGTAATTTTTGTAAGAATTAAGGTTTAAATGTAAGAAAAACGCCGGATTGAACTATTTTGAAACTCAACACATAAAATTTTCAACCCAAAGTGTAATGTTTTTTGCTAGAAACTGTCTTTAAAAGAAAAACCTAAAGCTATTAAAGTACTATTTAAAATAACCCGATGTTGCGTACATTTAGGCAAAACAATCTAAATATACCCACACTATGAAATTACTTGCCTTTGCAGGAAGCAGCAGTACTACATCAATCAATAAAAAATTGGCAACCTATGCCGCTTCATTATTTGAAAACGCTGAGGTAGAGGTACTCGACCTTAACGATTATGAATTGCCGTTGTTTAGTGTAGATAAAGAAAAGCTTATAGGCCAGCCACTTGCCGCCAAAGCCTTTTATGAAAAGATAGAACAAGCCGACCTGCTCGTACTGTCCGTTGCCGAACACAATGCCGGGCTTACAGCCGCTTTTAAAAACATTTACGACTGGGCAAGCCGCCAGAAGAAGCTAGTGTTTGATAATAAGCCCATGCTGCTGCTGTCTACTTCTCCCGGAAAAATGGGAGGGAAGAACGCCCTTGAAGCCGCACAGATAAGCCTTAAATGGTATGGTGGCAACATAAGGGCTACGTTTTCATTGCCATCGTTTAATGAGCATTTTGACGTGGCTGCCGGTAAGATATCCAACGAAGAATTAGACCAGACTTTAAAGAACATTATATCCGATTTTGACTATGGCGAAAAAGCTTAGGAGCCTGCTCCGATTTACACTCAGGTTTGTTTTGGGCATTGTTGCCTTTGTAGTGGTGTACCTGCTTGCGGTATTTTTACTGTACCGTATCCCTGTAAACCGTCACCCTAAGGAAGGCGGCACCATACCCGTGTACATTTTAACCAATGGCGTACATACCGATATTGTAGTCCCGTTGAAAAATGACATTAAGGACTGGACCGAAGAACTGAAATTCAGCCAGACTAAGGCAAATGACAGCCTGGCAAACTATGCGGCTTTCGGTTGGGGCGATAAAGGCTTTTACCTGTACACACCTGAGTGGAGCGACCTCAAGGCAAGCACCGCGTTTAAGGCGGCTTTCTACCTGAGTACATCGGCTATGCACACCACGTTTTACCGTACCATGAAAGAGGGAACCGACTGTAAAAAGATGCTCGTTACCCCTGAAGATTATAAGGATTTGGTAGCATACATAACCGACAGCTTTCAACTGGATGCATCTAATAACGTGCAATGGATTCAGGGCTACAGCTACGGTAAGCATGATGCCTTTTACGAAGCAAAAGGCCGTTACAGCCTGTTCTACACCTGTAATACCTGGGCAAATGGTGCACTGAAAGCCGCGCATCAGCGTGCCGCGTTATGGACACCATATGATAAAGGGATTTTTTATAATTACGAATAATGATGACAGAAAAACGGCAACCCTTTGGGTGGGTTTGTAAATACCCACGGTTTAATTGTTTTGTGCCGATAATATATCTGCTCTTTCATTATTATTTGTTGATTAAAATATTAGAAATATGCAGGTTTACTCCCGGATGGCATGATGTATATACGTATGGTACTTTTATAAGTTGGTTTAACATACTGTTTTTTTTGATGATTTTTCCCTTTATAAATGATGGATATATGCGAAATGAATTAAGGAAGAATGCAAGAAGGTTTGATAAATACATAAGATGGCTTGCTTTTGCACCTCTAATTTATTTTTTTGTTCTTTTCATTTATATTTGTGTATTAACCTTTTCTGAAGTTTAAAACTGTAAAGTTCAAAATGTCGTTTTCGCACTAAATTTTACGACTTTATTACTTTCAATATTTAACAATAATTGGCAAAGTATTTGGTTTTCATAGTATATGAAAAAGATATCACAACTAATTTCTACTGTTTTTTTACTGATTGCGGGCATTTCCCAGGCGCAGGATTTTACGCAGGTAGATGCTTTGGTAAAGCAATATCCTAAGTCATTTAAGAATGCTGAAGCTTTGGGCGACAGGGTGGCAGCCGACTTTAAAAGTGAGGATGAAAAAGCACGTGCACTTTTTACCTGGATAGCCTATAACATTCAGTATAATACAGACCCGGCGGCACTGGGACGTAAGCCGGTGCGTTACAGCTACAGCAGCGAAGAGGAGCGCCTGCGTAAAATAGCCGAGATAGAAAATGAACTTGCCGATGAGACCCTGAAAAAGAAAAAGGCGGTGTGCCATGGGTATTCCATGCTCTATACACTCGCTGCCCGCAGGGCGGGGCTGGAAAGCGAACTGATTTACGGCACGGCAAAATCGCGTCCGCAGGATATTGGCAAGCTGCCCGGTACAAGCAATCATGCCTGGAATGCCGTAAAGATAAATGGTCAATGGAAACTGCTTGACGTTACCTGGGGTGCCGGTGGCATGATGGGTGGAAGCAGGGCGTTTAATTTCAATTTTGATGATAAGTACTTTGCAGCCAACCCGGATATGTTTTTCCTGAATCATTTTCCTGATGATAAAAAGTGGTTGCTAACCAATAAAAAAGAACAGGACTTTGCCGAACTGCCATTGTATTATGACTTGGGTTACGAACTGTTGGCTCCTGATTTTGGCGTGGTTAAAGCCACGGGTTCGGGACTGATGCCATTCCGTATTAAGGGTATAAAACCTACCGATGAGGTGGCGTACCAATTTACCTCAAGTAAGTTTTCTAACAGGGTTATGCCTACGTTTAACAACGGTGTTGCCCAATTTGATGTGATGATAGGCAAGGGCGGTCTGGGTACGCTGACTATTTTTGTAAATAAAGTTTCGGTGGCCGCCTACAAGCTCGTGCGCTAAACGTTAAAAAAATATCATTTACAGCCCGAAAAATGTATGTTTTTCGGGCTGTTCATTTTTATGTTTTCGGCAGAAAAGCTATATTAGCACCAAATACGCCTTTACCCCTATGTTAGAAGAAAATCAGTACACGGAAGACAACATACGCTCACTCGACTGGAACGAACACATCCGCATCAGGCCGGGTATGTATATCGGTAAGTTGGGAGACGGTTCGTCACCCGATGACGGTATTTATATCCTTCTAAAAGAGGTACTTGATAACTCCATAGACGAGTTTGTAATGGGTATGGGTAAAACCATAGAAGTTACCATTCGCGATAAAACGGTTACCATCCGCGATTATGGCCGTGGTATTCCGCTGGGTAAGGTGGTAGATGTGGTAAGCAAAATGAACACCGGCGGTAAGTACGACTCCAAGGCGTTTAAAAAATCGGTGGGTCTTAACGGTGTAGGTACAAAGGCAGTAAATGCGCTTTCTGTTTTTTTCAGGGTAGAATCTGTGCGTGATAACCAGCTTAAAGGCGCGGAGTTTTCGGCAGGGTTGCTTACCAGTGAAGAACCTGTAACAGAAACCACACGTCGCAGGGGTACTAAGGTACAGTTTATTGCCGATGATACCATTTTTAAAAATTACAAGTACCGCCACGAATATGTGGTAAAAATGCTTAAGAATTACTGTTACCTTAACACCGGGCTAACCATAATTTTTAACGGCGAAAAGTACTATAGCGATAACGGGCTTAAAGACCTCTTATCAGAAAACATTCAGGAGGAGGATCGCATTTACAATATCATACACCTGAAGGATACTGATATTGAAATAGCCCTTACCCACAGTAAAACCCAGTACAGCGAGGAATATTATTCGTTTGTAAACGGGCAAAATACCACGCAGGGTGGTACACACCTTGGTGCTTTCCGGGAGGCAATTGTACGTACCATCAAGGAATTTTATAATAAGAACTTTGAGGCGGCAGACATCCGTAAATCCATAGTTAGTGCCATAAGCGTTAAGGTGGAGGAACCGGTGTTTGAATCGCAGACCAAAACGAAGCTGGGTTCTACCGATATGGGGCCTGGTCAACCTACCGTACGTACGTTTGTAAACGACTTTGTTAAGAATAAGCTGGATAACTTCCTGCACCGTAATCCGGAAACGGCTGATGCATTACTGAAAAAGATACTTCAGGCAGAGCGCGAACGTAAGGAGCTTTCGGGTATCCGTAAGCTGGCACGCGACAGGGCAAAAAAAGCGAGCCTGCACAATAAAAAACTGCGCGACTGCCGTGTACACCTTACCGATGCCAAGAACCCGCGAAGCCTTGAAAGTACGCTTTTCATTACCGAAGGGGATTCAGCTTCTGGGTCTATTACCAAATCACGTGATGTAAATACCCAGGCGGTTTTCAGCCTGCGTGGTAAGCCGCTGAACTCATACGGTATGAGCAAGAAGATTGTGTATGAGAACGAGGAGTTTAACCTGCTTCAGGCAGCACTGGATATAGAGGAAGAAATGGAAAACCTGCGTTACAACAATATTGTAATCGCTACCGATGCTGATGTAGATGGTATGCACATTCGCCTGTTGCTCATAACATTCTTCCTGCAGTTTTTCCCGGAGCTGATTAAGGAAAACCACCTGTACATACTGCAAACGCCGTTGTTCCGTGTGCGAAACAAAAAAGAAACCATATACTGCTATAGCGATGAGGAACGCCGTGCAGCTATAGACAAACTAAAGGGCAAACCGGAAATTACACGATTTAAAGGGCTTGGTGAGATTTCGCCGGATGAGTTCCAGCACTTTATAGGGCAGGATATTAGGCTAGATCCGGTGCTTATGGATAACGCTACATCTATTCAAACCCTGCTGGAGTTCTATATGGGTAAAAATACACCGGACAGGCAGGAGTTCATCATCAACAACCTTAAAGTGGAAATTGATATGGCGGAAGCGTAACAGTGTTCAGTGTTCAGTGTTCAGTGTTCAGTGTTCAGTGTTCAGTGTTCAGTGTTCAGTGTTCAGTGTTCAGTGTTCAGTGTTCAGTGTTCAGTGTTCAGTGTTCAGTGTTCAGTGAACAAATTCTGGACTATCAAGATACAAAAAAGTGGCGATATCATTTTAAGGATATCGCCACTTTTCATTTGTACAATATTGAGAACCGACCACTGTGTTTACACATCAGAAGCACTGCCTACTGCGACTGATCACTGTATACTGAACACTATTTAGACAGTATCCTTTTTACTTCTTTTAATAACAATGGATACCCCGGGGTAAGCATATCATGCCCATAGCCGTCAAGCTCGTAGAGCTTGGTTTCGTTGTGGCCGTTCTGTTTCATCATGCGTGCCATATAAGCGTTTTCTTCGTACCTGCCCAGCAGTTCTAGTTCACGCCCTCCCGTTATTAATAGGAGAGGCGAAGCATCGCCTCGTACGTGGTACAGTGGTGCGTACTCGTCTATGGTAGGCTGCTTTTCAGGAATGCCTTTTTCCTTACGGATGGTAAAATGCGTTACACATTGCGGACTGAAAGGGATAAGCCCGGCTATTTTATTGGCATCAATATTATGTTTTGCAAGCCACTTTTTATCCAGTCCTACCATAAGGTTGAGGTAACCACCCGCCGAGTGTCCTGACAGGAATATTTTAGATGCATCGCCACCGTATTTCTCTATGTTTTTAAATGCCCAGGCTACAGCCGCCGCCGCATCTTCTATGTATGCAGGGGCTTTTACGTTAGGACTCAGGCGGTATCCTATACCTATAATCGCGTAGCCCTTATCCTTCAGTTCCTGCGGAATTTCCTTACTACCCCCTGTAATGCCACCGCCATGAAACCACAGTATGGTAGCGAAACCTTTTTTGTTAGACGGGTAATACACATCTACCACGCAGCGTTCGGCTTTGTAGGCATCGTTTTTATAGTCGACATCAGGATAATAGCGGACGTTTGTCTTGGTTTCGTAGGTAAGGCTTTGCGCAAAACTTATAACCGTAAACAGCAGCAATACGGCAAGGCTAATTTGTTTTTTCATAAATTAATGATGTTTTGGAATGCCTAAAGATACGCTTTTCAACTTTTCTAAAACAGCGATAACACTATCCACATCTTTAATCCTGTATTTGGCTGTGGTATTGCCTGAGCCGACTTTAACCGAAAATTCATTGGCACCCGTTAGCTGTTCAAACATATCCTCATCGGTACGGTCATCACCGAAGGCAATGGCAAAATCATGCGTGCCACATAGTATGTTATTGCGGCAGGTAGTGCCTTTGTGTGCCATATAGTGTTTCACTTCTATTACTTTGTTGCCGTCTATAATTTGAACAGGTTCATTGTACATATGGTTCTTCAACAGGGTAAGCAACTCACGTGACGTAAGGAAACCCAGCTTTTCGTCTACATTACGGTAATGCCAGGCTACGCCAAACTCCTTTTCTTCGATGAAGCTTTCGGCATTTCGGTCGGTATACTCTTCCATGATGCTTATTACACGCTGCTTCCAGTTGTTGGCTCCGTGTATTACAGGTTCCCAGGCATCGCGTTTTATCCAGCCGCCATGTTCGGCAACAAGGCCGGCACCAGTATCGCCAAGATGTGATTCAAGGAAATTACGGTCGCGTCCGCTCACTACCCATACTTCATTGGCAGGGTCGGCAGATAAGTCCTTAAGCAATGATTTCAATTTTTCATCAGGCACTGCCATTTCGGGCTTGGGCTGAAGTTTTACCAAAGTGCCGTCAAAATCTAACAGCAAAAGTCTTCTTTTGGCGGTTTCAAATTTCAGTAACAGCTCTTCCAACGCAGTACCGCTTAGTGCAACCGAGCGGTTATCTGTAGCAAACATTTCTTCGGTATCGGCAAGGAATCGGCTCGCCCATAAAAACACGTCGTGCTTACGCAGGTAGTGTTGCATGCGTTCTATGCGACGCTCCTGCTCGTTTTCATCCATGGTCAGTGCCTGCTGAATGCGTTCGGCAGTATGATCAGTATCAAAGGGGTTTATGGTTATGGCTTCCTGTAGTTCCTTAATGGCACCTGCCATGACACTAAGCAGTAGTACACCACGTTTGTCTTTGCGGGAAGCTACGTACTCTTTGGCAACAAGATTCATACCGTCGCGTACGGGCGAAATCAATGCGGCATCGGCGCTACTGTACAGGGCAATAAGCCTGTCAAAATCTACCGACTGGTATTGGTACACTACAGGGCTCCATTTATAGTTGCCCAACGCGCCGTTTATACGCCCCACGTTATGTTCTATCATACGCTTACGTTCGCCATATTTGCCTATTTCCTCACGGGAAGGGACAATGACCAGGAGGAATACTACTTTTTCTTTCCACTCCGGGTATTTGTTCAGGAAGGCTTCAAAGGCATTCAGACGGTTGTTTATCCCTTTAGAATAATCAAGTCGGTCTACCGAAAAGATGATTTTTTTATCGGGGTACAGTTCTGCGATTTCCTCACGAAGTTTAATGACCTCGGGTTTGTCGTACGCGTCGTGGAATTTATCAAAGTCGATACTGATAGGGTAGGAACCCACTTTGGTGCGGTGGGTTTCCTGCGAAAATATGAAGCCATTTTGGTTATATCCCAATAGCTTTTCTACGCATTCTGTAAAGTGAATGGCGTTATCCCACGTATGGAAACCGGCTAAATTAGCGCCCAGTATTCCTTCCAGTAAATACCGTTTTACTTTGTTTGGCAATATGCGGAAAATCTCAAAATTAGGGAAAGGGATATGCAGGAAGAAACCTATGGTAGCATCGGGGTGCTGCTCGCGGATGAGCTTTGGCAATCCCATAAAATGATAATCGTGAATCCAGATGATGTCGCCAGGTTCATAGATTGAATTTATCTTATAGGCGACCACTTCGTTTGCGGTTTTATAGTCTTCAAAAGCATCATTATCGTATTCCATAAACGATGGGAAATAATGGAACAGCGACCAAAGTACCGAATTGCTGAAAATGTGGTAAAAATTCTTGTTCAGCTTTTTATCAAGGAAAACAGGCTCAATATCAAATGTTCTTGGGAAACTGTTTTTATTGGCATCCCAAACGTTTTTTTCGAAATCGGCAACACCCACCCACGTAAGCTCCTTATTGCTCTTGTCTGAATACGAACGTATTGCGGTAGCGAGCCCTCCAGCCGACTGGGTAACGGTGGTTTTACGATTTTGTTTTTTAATGGAAAGGGGTAATCTGTAAGATACAGTAATGATCTTCATGTTTAAATACTTTTATACCTGCGGGGAATGCGGGTAATGATTTCCATAAAGTTACAAACCACCATTGGTAACAGTCCTTTAATAAACGTTACTTAACATTACTTTATAAAAAAAGCCCTGCATTTGCAGAGCTTTTAAGTTTTATTTGGTAGGAAAATTACAGTCCCCTGTTAATGTATACCCATCCGGTTTTGTTTTCAGTAGCCGTTTTTACTACGTAAAAATAAGTGCCGGTAGGCAGTTCATCGCCTTTATCGGTTTGCCCGTGCCACTCTTTTACGTAATTCGCCCTGTGGTATACCTCAAGGCCGTAACGGTTAAAGATGGTAAGGTGCTGCACGTTCATGCCCGATAGGTCAAACTCCTCGTTGCTGGTATCGCCGTTTGGCGAAATACCTTTTGGTATGTCACAAGCCGTACCCGGTGCTTCAAAGCTAAAGGTTTCGGTGCATCCCTGAGGCGTGGTTATGGTAAGCGACAGCCTTATAGGATACACGTTTATATTGAAATTTGACGCGTATTGTGTCACATCAAAATCAGGGCCAAGGTTAGAAATTACCGAACCGCCAGTTGTTTTCCACTGATAGTCCAGTGTACTCATATCATAGTTGCTTTGCGATGTAAGTTCGAAGATAAAGTGCTTACCGTTGTTGGTTCGCGCACAACCTTCAAACGTTACAAATGAAGGCATAACCGGAGCCGGGGCAATAGTAACAGCTACCGAGTTGGTACAGCCGTTAGCATCGCGGGCGGTGATGGTATAGCTTCCTGAAGCAAGTCCTGTAAATACGTTGTTCGTGCTGAATGTAGTACCGTCTATGCTGTACTGAAGTCCTGCAACCGGAGTTACCGTGATGGTAGCTGTAGTTACGGCACAAGATAAAGTTGTAGCGGTATATGCAGGAACAGCTGGGCCAGCTGCTGCCGGGGCAATAGTTACGGCAACCGTGTTGGTACAGCCGTTAGTATCGCGTGCGGTGATGGTATAGCTGCCTGAAGCAAGTCCTGTAAATACGTTGTTATTGCTGAATGTAGTACCGTCTATGCTGTACTGAAGTCCTGCAACCGGAGTTACCGTGATGGTAGCCGTAGTTACATTACAAGAAAGCGTTGTAGCGGTATATGCAGGAACCGCTGGGCCAGCCGCTGCCGGGGCAATAGTTACGGCAACCGTGTTGGTACAACCGTTGGCGTCGCGGGCAGTAATGGTATAGCTGCCTGAAGCAAGTCCTGTAAATACGTTGTTATTGCTGAATGTAGTTCCGTCTATGCTGTACTGAAGTCCTGTAACCGGGGTTACCGTGATGGTAGCTGTAGTTACGATACAAGAAAGCGTTGTAGCGGTATATGCAGGAACAGCAGGGCCGGCTGCTGCCGGGGCAATAGTAACAGCTACCGAGTTGGTACAGCCGTTAGCATCGCGTGCAGTGATGGTATAGCTGCCTGAAGCAAGTCCTGTAAATACGTTGTTAGCACTGAATGTAGTACCGTCTATGCTGTACTGAAGTCCTGTAACCGGTGTTACCGTGATGGTAGCCGTAGTTACGTTACAAGAAAGCGTTGTAGCGGTATATGCAGGAACCGCTGGGCCGGCTGCTGCCGGGGCAATAGTTACGGCAACCGTGTTGGTACAACCGTTGGCGTCGCGGGCAGTAATGGTATAGCTGCCTGAAGCAAGTCCTGTAAATACGTTGTTAGTACTGAATGTAGTACCGTCTATGCTGTACTGAAGTCCTGCAACCGGGGTTACCGTGATGGTAGCAGTAGTTACGTTGCAAGATAAAGTTGTAGCGATATATGCAGGAACAGCTGGGCCAGCCACTGCCGGGGCAATAGATACGGCAACCGTGTTGGTACAACCGTTGGCGTCGCGTGCGGTGATGGTATAGCTGCCTGAAGCAAGTCCTGTAAATACGTTGTTATTGCTGAACGTAGTACCGTCAATGCTGTACTGAAGTCCTGTAACCGGGGTTACCGTGATGGTAGCCGTAGTTACATTACAAGAAAGCGTCGTAGCGGTATATGTTGGTTCGGCCGGAGCACCTGTTGCCGGAGCTACGGTAACCTGTGCTGAATTTGTACAGCCTCCAATGTTACGTACAGTAATGGTGTAATCATCCGCTACAAGACCGGTAAAAATGTTGTTTGGACTGAAATTCGTACCATCTATGCTGTATTCCATACCTAAAACCGGGTCAATAGTAATGGTAGCGGTTGGGTTACTACAGGTAATCGGCGTAACTGTATAGGTTGGTGCAGCCGGCACACCTATAGATACAGATATGGTTACAGATGCAGTGCTTACACAGCCGTTAGCATCTCTTACATAAAGGGTAAGTGGATTACCGCTAAGGCCTGCAAAAATACCTGTTGAGTTAAAGTTGGTACCGTCTATACTGTACTCAAGACCTATGGTAGGTACTACGGTTAATATAGATGTAGGGATAAGGCAGGTAATGATTGTAGCATTAAAACCTGGTACAACAGGTCCCTGGCTTACCGTTAGCGTAGCTGCATTTGAAATCAGCGTACATGTAGGCGATGAAACCTGTACATAGTACTGGTAGCCGTTAAGCGCTGTAGCAGCGTTTACGGTTAGTGTAGCTGTTTGTGCACCGCTGTAGGTAGCATCATTAGTAACATTTACCCAGTTTCCTGAAGCATTAAGTACTTTCCACTGGTAAGTATAGCCTGTGCCGCCCTGCACGGTAACGCTAAATGTAGCTGCATTACCACCACAGGCAGTAGCATTTTGCGGCTGCGCGGTTATAGATGCCTGTGGCGTGCCCGGCATACTGTATAAGCCTACATCCGTACAGCTTTCGTTGTTGCTTATGTTCCACTGTGCGGCTGTATAGGTAGCGTTTGGCAGTGGAGTAGCTGTAGCAAGGCGCAGCATAGAAAAACCGGTATTGTTAGGTGTCCTTACGCGGTCTATAACCACTCCGTTCTTTAGCAGGTCCAGCTTGTCGTTATCGTTAAAACCTTCGTTAAGGTTACTGGTATAAATAGTAGCCGGATTACAGGTTAAACCCTGAAGGCGTTTAGCAAGATAAATACCGCCCGGAGGTAACATCCCTGTAAGTGGGTTTGTAGATACCGGGTTTGTATTACCCCAGTCAATGTAGTGGTCTATTGCATATTGCGACATATCCACCGTACTGGTTGTTGGGTTGTAAATTTCTATTACACCACCTTCACCAGCCTGGTCGTCGTATACTTCAGAGATGAACAGTTCGGTTAATCCTGTAACCGGAGGGCATGCGCCTGTGATGTACGTAAATGCTGCCGAAGGGTCACTCTGGCAGTTGTTTGTGGTAACCCTTATAGGACCATCGGTTCCTGTAGCGGGCGTAGTAAGTTTTATCTCTGTAGCTGAAATAACCTGGTAGGTCACCGGAGTACCGTTAAGGGTTACTGCCGATGCGCCCGTAAATCCGGTACCTCTAAGGGTAACCTGGGTATTAGCAGGTCCTGAAGCCGGTAGTACCGATGATATAGTAGGCTGTGTACAGGTAGAAGTTACAGTACCATACAATATAAAGTCATCCAGCCTGAAGGTAGCGCTGCTGCCACCGCCATTGGTAAGGCTTAGGGTTACGGTTACTGTACCGGTAAGGTTATTTACGGCGTTAAGTACTGGTTGATCGTTTGTAGAGGTGCCATTACCGTTAGGGGTATCACCGTTGCCTATTTCGATACCGTTTACCCTTAGTACCCAGTTTTGTGGGCCTTGGCCGCTGCGCTGCCTCCAGAAATTGAATCCGGTAATGCTTAACTGCTTAAATGCGGCTACATCAAATGTAAGGGTTATTACTGGCGAATTAGAAGTATCGCCAAGGCCAATAGCCACACCGGGCGCATTATTAAAGCTCCTCCAGTCATTTTTAGAGTTAGACCATACCGAGTTGCTTAGGTACTGATCCATAATAACAGGTGTGCCCGTAAACGGGTGGTCTGTTATAGGAGTTGTACCAAAGTCCTGTTTATATACCTGTGCAAGGCCTATAAAAGGGATTATCAGCATCATAGCAATGAAAACACGTGCCTGTGTTGTCATCAATTGTAATTTTCCTACCATTAATTTCAGGTTAAAATTTGGACAAATGTAATTAAACATTTTGTTTCATTTAAAACAAAATGTATTTGTAAAGTTTATAAAATGTGAATTGTGATTTTATTAGCTTAAAATTTATCAGAAATTTAGGGTTTTATTTACCGAGATCCAATTTTTGTACGTTCTTAACTATGCGTTCACTCAGGCTGTTAAGCCATACAAGTTGTTCTATTACAAGCTGTGCCTCTTCCATGCGCAAACGGAATTCCTGCTCGTCTGTTAATTCGAGTTCACGGAGCTCGCGTGCGCGTATATTTCTTAGTTCGGTAAAGCGCATCGCCAGTTCCTCGTTTTGGTTCTGTAGGGCGGTATCGGCCTGTGCATCCATTTGCATAAGGGCTATGGCGTGTTCCAGATTTTTGTTTATGGTGTGTACCACAGCATTAAAGGCTTCGCTTGCCTTGGTGGTATGGTGCGACTGTATATAGGTACCCATAGAAGCCAGAGACGACAGCAGGGTATGGTTAAGTACCGCTATTTTATAAATTTGCTGTTGCTGTTTTTGCTTGCTTTTTGGTTCCTGTTCCATACGCTGGTAGCTTGACATAAGGTTGCCCAGCGATACAAACGCGTTTTTCCGTGCCAGCCGGTAAGATGTGGTTACTTCGCCCTTGTTGTTGTAATAGCGCGATATTTCCAGCAGGTAGTCCTTGTTTGCCTCAATGGCTTTTTTTATAAACAGCGGCAGGTTCATAAACTCCCAGGAAGGCCAGAAGAAATAATTGCCCAGGAAGGCCAGTAGCGCCCCCACGGCCGTATCTACAAAGCGGTACTGTATAACGGCGTTTATGTTTGGCGTAAGCAGCGAATACAAAAAAATTACATACATGGTTACAAATGTAGCGCCCACGCTATAGTTTATCGCGGTAAACGTAAAGCCCAGCAGCATGCACACAATAACCAATGTGCCTATAATAACAGGATGGGTAACAAAGTGAAGCAGTGCAAACGCTATAACACCTCCCAGCAATGTACCTATAATACGCTGGTACGAACGTTGTTTGGTAAGGCCGTAACCGGGGCGCATAATTACTACTATGGTAAGCAGTATCCAGTAAATATTCTGAAAGGGGAACAGGTTGCCAATAATAAATCCTATGGCTATGGTAATGGTAAGCCGCAATGAATGCCTGAATATGGTACTGGAAAACGTAAGATTCTCCCGCAGTATGTGCCATGGATAATCTTCAGGGGTAAGGAATTTTTCCAGCTCCTTACGGCGTGTTTCGCTAAGCTCTTTGGTAACGGTATCAGGGTTAAAAGCCCGCTCTATCAGGCGTATTTTTTCTATCTGTTTTTCGGCATAGTGTACCATGTTCAGCAGCATCCAGACCCCTTCGGCGGCGGCTTCCCTGCCCACTTCTTCCTCGTATGCTGTTATTGCTTTTTCCAGGGCTTCCAGATCGGCAGTAAGATTGTGCTTTGGTTTATATATTTTATGATCCTCCAGGTTTTTACCCAGTTTTTTCAGGGTGGCGGCCAGATTATACGCCAGGTTTTGGTAGGTAGCCAGTACTTTACTGTGCGCCCCGAAGGTTTCGTGCATTTTGCTGTGGTCAAAAGACGTGGACAGCGCCAGCTCCAGGATTTCCATAAGCGAAACAAACACCATTAGCATCTTACGGCTGCGGTTGCTGCTGCCGGCATTGCTGCGGCTGCGCATCAGTATTTCGCGCAGGTTGTCGTGGGTGGTGTTTATTTCTACCTGCAGGTGCAGTTGCTTGCTTATGATAGCTTCCCGGTCGGCACCTGCATCCCAAAGGTCGCCCCGTAGTTTCATGTACTTGGCGGTAAGTTTCAGGCAGTCCGCTATCTGTAGCTCGGTATAGCGGTGTGGGTTCAGGAAGTTAAACGTTACCGAAAGCAGCAGGTAAAACAGCGCCCCGCTAAATACCAGCCCGGCGTATATAAAAATTTCGGCCCCGGTGTGTATATGGCCGGTGCCCAGTGCTATTGCCAAAAGCCCGGAAAACGACACCATGGTGGCGCGCTGCCCGTAAACCGATATCATGGACAGGAAAAATATAAGCAGTATAACCGCAGGGTAAAATATCCACGGGCATGGGTGCAGCAGGTTTACCAGTAAGGTACTGCCCGATATAATTATGGCTGCCGAAAACAATCCGCGGGTGCGGTGCCACAGGTTGCTGGGAATATCTGCCGGATATGCCAGGAATGCACCCAGCGCTATAGTGAAGCCGGTTTCAAAATCCCCCAGCTGGTTAAAAATAAGTACGGGTAATACTGCCGCTACCGTAACTATCAGTGCCCGGGTAAAATAGATGTTTTCGGTAAAGAGGCGTACGCGTTGTATCATTGGCAGATGTAAGGCGCAAAGGTAGGCATTGCATTATTTACTTACATGTGTAAGGGTTAATTCTCACAAAAAATTAGCATTTGCCCACTTTCGGTAAATCTAACTTTATTTATTACTTTTGCCGGAAACATAAAGGGTATGCCCGCCATACTTTTATTATATATTTTTGATTATGATACTACCTATTATAGCCTATGGCGACCCGGTACTACGTAAAAAGGGAGAAGATATCCCGCAGGATTATCCTGAACTTGCGCAACTTATAGCCAATATGTTTGACACTATGTACAATGCGCATGGTGTAGGGCTGGCTGCCCCGCAAATAGGACTTGCAGTAAGGCTTTTTGTTATAGATACCGCACCTTTTGGCGAAGACGACGAGTTGGAAAAAGAGGAGCAGGAACAACTGGCCACGTTTAAAAAGGCATTCATTAACCCGGTTATCCTTAAGGAAGAGGGCGAGGAATGGGGCTTTAACGAAGGCTGCCTGAGCATACCCGAAGTGCGTGAGGATGTGTACCGCCATGAGCGCATAACCATAGAATATTACGACGAGCAGTTTAACAAGCATACCGATGTGTACGACGGTCTTATAGCCAGGGTTATACAGCACGAATACGACCATATAGAAGGGATTTTATTTACCGACAGGCTTTCGGCATTAAAGAAGCGCCTTATAAATAAAAAGCTACAGAATATTATGGAAGGAAAGACAAGGCCTGATTATAAAATGAAATTTATTGCCAAAAAAGGGCGATAATTTTTGTTTTTTAGGGCAAACATCAGATATTTGCCTTCCTTTAAAAAATCGGATAAAAAAATACACTATAATGAGCATTGAAAAAATATTAGCCATATCAGGTAAGCCGGGTCTTTACGAACTGAAACTACAAACCCGCACCGGTTTCCTGGCAGAGTCGCTTATAGACGGTAAAAAAATAACTGTAGGCCTTAGGAGTAATGTAAGCCTGCTTTCGGAAATATCGGTATACACCTATGATGGCGAAGTACGCCTTTCTGAAGTATTTCGTAACATTGCCGAGAAAGAGGACAACGGCCCTGCGCTTTCGCACAAGGAAGAGGGTGCTGCCCTTACAACGTATTTCAGGGAAGTCCTTCCTGAGTTTGACGAGGACAGGGTATATGCTTCAGACATCAAAAAAATCCTTAACTGGTACAACATGCTTCAGGCAAACGGCCTTGTAAGCAAAGAAGCGCCGGTTGCCGAGGAAACACAGGCAGAAACCGCTACAGAAGAGTAGTCTTTTGTGGTTATAACATACCTAAAGCCCTGCCCGTCGGCAGGGCTTTTTGTTTGAAAAGTTCAAAGATGTTTTTTGTATATTTGATGTAATAAAAAGACTTAGCTATGGGCACGCAGGAAATGAAGAACGAGCTTCACAATATTATAGAAAGGGAAGATGTGTCTACCCTGGCGGGAATTTATGGTCTGGTAAAAAATTATGTTTCCTTAAATGAAGAGGAAAAAGCCATATTAGAAGCAGAGATGGATATTGCGGCAGGTAACATTTATAGCCATGAAGAGGTAAAGGTAATCATTGAAAGTTGGACAAAAGCAAAATAGTCAAGCCCATTTATTGGACAGGCAGGGCACTAAAAGACCTGCAAAAAATTACAGTTTTCAATATAGAATTATTGGGTCGTGAAAAAGCAGCGATAATTTCAATGGAGATTTATAATACGGTATTAATTTTTCAGAATCCTGATTTTGATTATGTCAATATTGGTGCAGTTGATGATGCCTTTCCAAACCTTAAAAGACAGTATCGTAAACTTACAGTAGGGCATTATAAGGTAAATTACAGAGAAGGAGCTGCCAAAATATTAATTAGCAGGATTTTTGATACCCGGCAACATCCACGTATAAACAAATAATTTTCAGTGAGAGCTTCTTTTTTAATCCAAATTCAAAATCCACAAGAGTTTAAACAGCAGTTACTTGCCTGGGCACAGCAGCATAGGGAGGTGGTATGGCTGGATTCTAATAATTATAACCAAAAATGTACTTCATTTGACGCCATATTGGCAGTAGACGCCTTTACCAGCATAGTAACCGATCATTATAATGCCTTTGATGATTTGGCTACATACAGGCGTAATACTGCCGACTGGATTTTTGGCTACCTGTCGTATGACCTGAAAAACGATACAGAAAAACTGTCGTCAGGTAATTTTGATGGTCTTGGCTTTGCTGACCTGTTTTTCTTCCAGCCAAAAAAGTTGCTTCTGTTAAAAGGTGATCAACTTGAAATGTTGTATCTGCCTCTTTGTGATGATGAGATGGAGGAAGACTTTAATGCAATTGCAAATTACGAATTAGGAATTGCGAATGTTACGCAATCACTAACCCTACAGCAACGCATCTCAAAAGAAAATTACCTTGAGAAGGCAAATAAAATGCTGGCACACATTCACCGTGGTGATATTTATGAGGCTAACTTCTGTATGGAGTTTTATGCTGAAAACGCTGTGTTAGATCCATTGGATACCTACACGCGTCTCAATGCCATCTCTGAACCGCCTTTTGCGGTATACCTTAAAAACTATAAGCATTATCTTATGTCGGCTTCGCCGGAGCGTTATTTGCGCAAAGAGGGGAGTAAGGTTATATCCCAACCCATAAAAGGAACTGCACGTCGGAGTGCTGATGCAGTAGAAGATGAAGCGATAAAGTTGGCTTTAGTAGCGAATGAAAAAGAACGTTCAGAAAACATAATGATTGTCGATTTGGTGCGCAACGACCTGAGCCACACCGCCGAAAAACAGTCGGTTAGGGTAGAGGAGTTATGTGAGACACACAGCTTTAAGCAGGTGCATCATCTCATTTCTACAGTTGTATCGCACGTTGATACATCGGTACAGCCCGAGGAGGTGCTACGTACTACTTTCCCTATGGGGAGCATGACAGGAGCGCCTAAAATTTCGGCGATGCAAATCATAGAAAATCTGGAGGAAACCAAGCGAGGATTGTATAGTGGTGCGGTGGGCTATTTTACCCCTGATGGCGATTTCGATTTTAATGTGGTTATCCGTAGTATACTGTATAATGAGCAAAATGGTTACGTGTCGTTTTCTGTTGGCAGTGCCATTACGGTTGAAGCTGTACCTGAAAAGGAATATGAAGAGTGCCTTCTAAAAGCAAAAGCAATGCACAGCGTGCTTGAAAATAACCTGTAGCAAAATTCCTTATCTTTGTAATTATGCTGTCCAGATTAAAAGAACACCTTCATAAAAATTTACCGTTTATAAGCGAAAAAAAACTCTTGCTTGCCGTTAGTGGCGGTATAGATAGTATGGTGCTGGTAGACGTATTTAAGCAGTTAGGGTATGATATAGCCATTGCGCATTGTAACTTCGGATTGCGTGGTGAAGAGAGTAATGGCGACGAACACTTTGTGCGAAATCTTGCTTCTAAAGATGCTATCCCGGTTTTTGTAAACCATTTTGATACAAAGCGGTATGCCGCAGAAAATAAAATTTCCATTCAGATAGCGGCCCGGGAACTGCGTTATAACTGGTTTGCAGAAATCATGCAACAACACGGCTATGACTATCTGCTTACGGCACACCATGCCGATGATTCTGCCGAAACATTCCTGATTAATTTTACACGTGGTACAGGTATAGAAGGGCTGCTCGGTATCCCTCGCCAAAACGGTACTATAATACGTCCGTTACTGCCCTTTACCCGTGAGGAAATAGAAACGTATGCTAAAGAAAATAACGTACTGTGGCGGGAGGATAGCAGCAATGTATCGGATAAATACCTTAGAAATAAGCTGCGCCATCATGTACTGCCGTTACTTAAGGAGCTGAATCCATCCTTCTCCCAGTCCTTTGCCCAAACCATAGAGAACCTCAGGCAGGCTCAGGCTCTTGCTACAGATGCGGCTGTATTGGTCTATGAGAAAGTAGTTACGAGCGGAAATGGACGGGAATTTATTAATATACTTAAACTTTTAGCATACGAAAACTATAAGGCCTACCTATACCAATGGCTTGGTAAATACGGTTTTACTGCCTGGGATGATATTTATGATTTGGTACATGCCCAGCCCGGAAAGTTCGTGCTTTCGGGGACGCATCGTTTGCTTAAAGATAGGGAGTTGCTGATTTTAGAACCGCTTAAAGCTGATTCGGATAGCATTTTTGAGATAAAATCCATAAATGAAAAGACTACCCAGCCGATAGAATTAAGGCTTGATTTGGTGGGGAATATGGAGCCAAACCCTGAAAGAAACATCATTTTTGTTGATAATGAATTGATAAAATTCCCGTTATTTGTACGAAGGTGGCAGGAGGGCGATTATTTTTGTCCCCTGGGCATGAACGGCCTCAGTAAAAAGGTGTCAAAGTTTTTTAAAGACGAAAAAATGTCGTTATCAGACAAGGAAAATGCCTGGCTGCTGTGTACCGAAAACGAGATTATATGGGTTATGGGCCGCCGTGCCGATGACCGTTTTAAAGTTACCACACAAACTACACAAATACTAAAGATTGAGGTTATTTAAACCATGAAAAAACTTACATTTTTATTCCTTTTCATAGCGGCTTATTTTTCGCTGCACGCCCAGGTAAAAGAGCCTGTAAAGTGGACCAGTAAAGTAGAAAAAAAGTCAGATACAGAGTTTCTGCTTACATTTAACGCCACCATAGAGCCGAGTTGGCACATGTATTCACAATACAGTGACGAGAATGGTGCTATACCCATGTCGGTAGAGTTTAACAATGCCAAGGGCAATTACCAGGTAAACGGAAAACCGCAGGAAAGCAAAACCGAGAAAGCCTTTAACGATGTTTTTGGCGTTACTGAAACCTTTTGGAGCAATAAAGCCCAACTCACGCAGGTAGTAAAGCTGTTGCCTAACAGCAATAAAATAGTGCAGGTAACCTTTGATTACCAGGTGTGTAAAGAGGTGTGTATACAAGATACTAAGCTGTTTCAGTTTGATCTTACGGCACTTACCTCTAAACAGGTAGCCCGTTTTGAAAAGATAATTGCAAAGGCTGCTCCGGCTACGCTGGCAGTGACAGCAGTACCCGCTACTGTAACAGAATCTCCTGCAAAAGCTGACACTGTTGTTTCAACTATTGCTAAGCCAGATACTGTTGTAACACAGGTAGAGCCTAAAACAGATACAGCTAAAGTGGCTGTTGCTGAAGTTAAAGATGCAGTGGCAGCAGATGCTGAAAATAAAGAAGAGGGACTGCTTACCATATTTATAGTAGCATTTCTCTCGGGGTTTGCAGCATTGCTTACACCGTGTGTATTTCCTATGATTCCTATGACGGTAAGCTTTTTTACCAAACAGAGCAAATCAAAGGCTGCAGGCATCCGTAATGCTATACTGTATGGCATTTCGATTATTGTAATCTACGTGGTTTTAGGTTCTGTAGTTACGGCAATTTTTGGAGCCGATTCACTTAATGCGCTTTCAACGAACGTATATTTTAACCTGGTGTTCTTTGTGTTACTTGTTGTATTTGCCTGTTCATTCCTTGGCGCATTTGAAATAATGCTGCCAAACTCATGGGCAAACAAAGTAGACCAACAAGCAGATAGGGGAGGTATAATAGGGATATTGTTCATGGCACTTGCACTTGCCATAGTATCGTTCTCATGTACAGGGCCTATTTTGGGTAACCTGCTGGTGGTAGCCGCGTCTAAAGGTGGTATTGCTCCGGTAGTAGGCATGTTTGGTTTCTCACTGGCATTGGCGTTGCCATTTATGTTGTTTGCCATGTTCCCGGGCTGGATGAACAGCCTGCCAAAATCAGGCGGATGGCTTAATACAGTAAAAGTTTTCCTTGGATTCCTTGAGTTGGCTTTTGCATTTAAGTTTTTAAGTAATGCCGATCTTGTACTCCAGTTGCATTTCCTGGAGAGGGAAACATTCCTTGCTATATGGATTGCCATTTTCGGTGCATTGTCATTATATCTTTTTGGTAAACTAACGCTTCCGCACGATACACCCGGAGGTTACATATCAGTAGGCAGATTACTTTTAGGTTTGGTTACGCTATCGTTTACCATATACCTTATTCCGGGATTATGGGGAGCTCCGTTAAAAGTAATAAGCGGATTCCCGCCATCGCCGTCTTACAGCGAAAGTCCCGAAGGAATTGGTGGTAAGGGAGGTGCTTCTGTCGCAACACCATTGCCTGAAGGCGCGCATGCAGGACCTCATGGTATTGCTGCCTTTAAAGATTACGATAAGGCATTGGCGTATGCTAAACAGGTTGGCAAGCCGCTATTGGTCGACTTTACGGGGTATGCCTGTGTAAACTGCCGTAAGATGGAAGACAATGTGTGGATAGATAAAGAGATACTTCCGGTGCTGAGTAATGATGTAGTCCTGGTGTCGCTTTATGTAGACTATAAGGAAGATTTACCCGAAAACGAGCAATACATTTCGCCTAAAACGGGTAAGTTTATTAAAACAGTAGGTAACAAATGGAGCGACCTTCAAATAACAAAATACAGTACCAATTCTCAACCGTACTATGTACTTGTTGGCGCAGATGGTAACGACCTGAATAAGCCTGTAGGCTACACGCCGGATAAAGAAGAATACCTTGCATGGCTTAAGGAAGGTGTAAACAATTACAAAAAGTAAATACTGTCAACATATTTTAAAAGCTGCCAACCGGCAGCTTTTTTTACAAACACCCGAAGTACGGGCATTAAAACAATTACCGTACTTCGGCATACCATATATTTTGTTACTTTTGCGTTGTATATAAAAAACACACAAATCATGGCTACAATAACACTGGGTGGAAACCCTGTAAACACGGTGGGTAACCTGCCTGAAAACGGTACTAAAGCTCCTGACTTCACGCTTGTAAAAGGCGACCTTTCTGTGGCTTCGCTATCAGATTTTAAAGGAACCAAGCTGGTACTTAACATATTCCCAAGCATAGACACAGGCACATGTGCTGCTTCTGTAAGGAAATTTAATGAAAAAGCGGCTGCGCTTGAAAATACTAAAGTACTTTGCATATCGCGCGATTTACCATTTGCACAAGGGCGTTTTTGTGGTGCTGAAGGTATTGCTAACGTAATTCCGGTATCTGATTTTAAAGACGGTAGCTTTGGTACTGCGTATGGTCTTACGATTGCTGATGGGCCTCTTGCCGGACTTCACTCTCGTGCGGTTGTAGTGGTTAATGAGGAAGGCGATGTGGTGTACACAGAGCAGGTACCTGAAATTAAAGACGAGCCAAATTACGATAACGCTCTTGCAGCCCTGTAAGGATGAAAGATAACAGGTTTGTTAAAGGCAGGGTGAAGAGTGTATACTACTCGGTAGTGGGGGCTTACAGGCTGATAACCTCAGAGCACAGTATTATGGTGCAGTTTGGCATAGGGATACTGGTAACTATTGCGGGTTTTTATTTTAATATAAGCCGTGAGGAATGGATACTGCAAACCCTTGCCATAGGTATGGTTATGGCTGTGGAAGGCGCCAATACCGCGGTAGAAAAAATATGCGATTTTATTCACCCTGCCTTTAATGAAAAAATAGGCTTTATAAAAGATGTGGCCTCGGGCGCAGTGTTCTTTGTAGCGCTGGCAGCCGCGGTGGCCGGGACAATTATTTACTACCCGCATGTAGTGGCGTTGTTCTGAATTTGATATTTTTACTGAAGAAGGAATTTATAACGTATGGCAAAAGCGAAAAAGAATACTGAAAAGACAGAAAAGGAAACTGTAGAAAAAAGGCCCTGGCGCGTATCCCGAAGGAATAAAGTAATCTTTGGGGTGTTTTTCTTTTTGTTTTCCATAGCCATGCTGCTGTCGTTTGTGTCGTATTTTTTTTATTGGCAAACCGACCAGAGTGCCCTTACGCAGTTTAGTAACCGCGATGTACCGGTGCAAAACTGGCTGGGCAAATTTGGCGCGTTTATAGCCAATATATTCCTGTACCACGGTTTTGGGGTAGCTTCGTTTATACTCATCCGTTTTTTCTTTTTAATGGGGTCGTACCTGGTGCTTGATTTGCCTGTGGGCAAACTTAAAAAGACACTGTTCTGGGACTTGTACCTTACCATAATAATATCGGTGCTTTTTGGCTTTTTTAATGCCTATATCCCTGAATTAGGAGGTGTGGTCGGTTATGAACTGAACCTCTTCATACAGGATTATCTTGGCAAAAGCGGTACTATGCTGGTATTATTGTTTGGCCTTGCCGTGTTCCTGTTCCTTAGGATTAAGATTTCGCCCGATGCTATTAAAGCGTTCTTTGAGCGTAAGCCGGAACCCGAAGTGGAAGAATCAGATGAGCCCGTTGCCGCTCCGGTAGCAGAGCCCCGTGTACAGAGTGTGGTGCATGCACCTGCTGTTGCACCTGTAGCTGCTTTGGCTGACGAAGAAGAGGAAGAAGAATTCCACCCGAATTATGAAGATATGCCTGCCGATGATGAAGACTACGACGACATTGCCGGACATATGGAACTTAAGGTATTGCCTGAAGTACCACCCGTTGTTGCACCTCCTGTAACGCCTGTGGTTACGCCGCCGGCATCTAAGTTTGAGGTAAACCGCGATGCGCTGAAGCCTACAATATCTAAAGCTTCGGAAATCAGTCTTGAGGTGCCTAAGCCTAAAGCTGCTGAACCAGTTTTTACAGAACCGGCCCCGCAGGTGCATGAAATTATTGAAACCGATGATGAAAATTTTGTCATTGAAAAAATAGAAGATGAAATAGAGGTAGAGGAGAACCTTGCATCGCGCCTTGTACGTGATTTCGGGGAGTTTGATCCTACGTTAGATCTTTCTAACTACCAGTTTCCTCCTATAGAACTCCTTAAGGATTATTCTTCAGGCGGTATTACCATAGACCAGCACGAGCTGGAGGAAAACAAGAACCGCATTGTAGATACGCTGCGTAACTATAAGATTGACATTGCCCAAATCAAGGCAACTGTAGGGCCTACGGTAACGCTGTATGAAATTGTACCTGAAGCCGGTATCCGTATTTCTAAAATTAAGAGCCTTGAAGATGACATTGCACTTTCACTGGCTGCATTGGGTATCCGTATCATAGCCCCAATACCGGGTAAGGGTACCATAGGTATAGAGGTGCCTAATACCAAGCCTTCTATGGTTTCTATGCGCAGCGTAATTGCTTCGCCTAAATTCCAGACCGCCGAAATGGAACTGCCCATTGCATTAGGTAAAACCATTAGTAACGAAACTTTTGTAACCGACCTTGCCAAGATGCCACACTTACTTATGGCGGGTGCTACGGGTCAGGGTAAATCGGTAGGGTTAAACGCGGTGCTTACCTCGCTGCTTTATAAAAAACACCCTGCCGAGGTTAAGTTTGTGTTGGTTGACCCTAAGAAAGTGGAACTTACACTGTTTAATAAAATTGAACGCCATTACCTGGCCATGCTACCCGATGGCGGTGATGCAATTATTACAGATAACGCTAAAGTAATCAATACACTAAATTCGCTTTGTATTGAAATGGATAACCGCTATAGCCTCCTTAAAGATGCTATGGTGCGAAACATTAAAGAATATAACGAGAAGTTTAAGCAACGCAAACTGAACCCTGAAAACGGTCACCGTTTCCTGCCGTACATAGTACTGGTGGTGGATGAGTTTGCCGACCTTATTATGACGGCAGGTAAAGAAGTGGAAACGCCCATAGCGCGTCTTGCACAGCTGGCAAGGGCTATAGGTATTCACCTTATCATTGCCACGCAAAGGCCGTCTGTAAACGTAATTACGGGTATTATTAAGGCTAACTTCCCGGCGAGGATTGCGTTCCGTGTAACATCTAAGATAGACTCCCGTACCATTCTGGACAGTGCCGGTGCCGACCAGCTTATAGGCCGCGGTGATTTACTGTATACACAGGGTAATGATCTTACACGTGTGCAGTGCGCGTTTGTAGATACACCTGAAGTAGAAAAAATCACTGAATTCATTGGCGGGCAGAAAGGATATCCTGAAGCATATCAGCTTCCTGAGTTCATAGGTGAGGAAAGTGGCACTAATCTTGATATGGATATCAGCGAAAGAGATACCATGTTCAGGGAAGCAGCCGAAGTAATTGTTACCGCCCAGCAGGGATCGGCATCGTTACTTCAGCGTAAGCTTAAATTAGGCTACAACCGCGCGGGCAGGCTTATAGATCAGCTGGAGGCAGCCGGTATTGTAGGTCCGTTTGAAGGCAGTAAAGCCCGAAATGTAAATATAACCGACCTGGTATCTCTTGAGCAATTTTTTAGAAATGAAGAAAATGACCATTAGGATGCGAGGTATTGTAAAACTGTTTACTTTTTTAATGTTGTTTATTGGCCTGCAGGCCGGTGCTCAGGAATCGGCTGCGGCTAAGCGTATGCTGGACGATGTTACAGCCAAAATAAAAAGCTATAGTAATATTACCATAGACTTTCGCTACCAGGTAAGCAACATGAAAAAGAGCCTGAACCAGGAAAGCAAAGGCAATGTGGTGCTTCAGGGCAATAAATACCTGCTTAATTTTATGGGGGTTACCCGTATTTTTGACGGAAAAAAAGTATACAATATAGTACCCGAAGATGAAGAAATAAGCATATCATCGTCTGATAACCAAAAAAACGACGGGCTTACGCCAAGTAAAATGCTTACATTTTTTAATTCGGGGTATAAATACTATATGGACATACCCATGAATGTAAAGGGGCGTAAGATACAGTTTATAAAACTGGTGCCTGTAGATGCTAAAAGCGATGTTAAGAACATACTCCTAGGCATAGATTCGCAAACGCACCATATTTATACCCTTATACAAATGGACGACGACGGTACTAAAACAACATTTACCATAAATTCGTTTAAAACAAACCAGCCTTTGTCCAAAAATCAATTTACCTTTACAGAGAGTAAATATCCCAATTATTACATTAACCGACTAGATTAATATAACGGTGAAAATACTTGACCGCTACATCCTTACCTCGTTTATACAAACATTTTTATCTGTATTCGTTATCCTGTTCTTTATATTTATATTACAGGGTATATGGCTGTTCATAGACCAGCTTGCCGGTAAAGATTTAGAGTTTTTTGTAATCGTTAAGTTCTTAGGCTTCTATTCGCCTACTATTGTACCGTTAGTACTGCCGCTTTCTATACTCCTGGCATCCATAATGACTTTTGGCAGCTTTGCCGAAAACTATGAGTTTGCCGCCATGAAGTCTTCGGGCATCTCATTAGGGCGTGCCATGCGCTCGTTAATGATATTTATTGTACTGCTTAGTATAGTGGCATTCTTCTTCGCTAATAATGTAATTCCGCAGGCGCAATACCGTTTTACAAACCTCAGGGCAAACATTATGCAACGTAAGCCTGCCATGGCCATTGTAGAGGGACAGTTTAACAGTATGGGCAGCTTTAACATACGTGTAGAGAAAAAACATGGAGAAAACAGCGAGCAGCTGGAAGGTGTAACCATACACAGGCGTAAGTTTAACCCCGGTAGCAATAATAACGGTACCATGATTATCCGTGCCAAGAACGGCCTGCTTAAAAGCAGTGAAAAGAGTAACCTGCTTCAGCTGGAGCTGTATGATGGCTACTACTATGAAGACCTGGATAATAAAACTGCTGGTGCCCAGGAGAAAATGCCTTTTGCCAAGAGCAAGTTTTCGCGCCATCTTATGAACATAGACCTTTCGGCGCTAAACACCCAAAGTACAGATGATGACCAGCAGGTGGTGCATACAAACAATATGCTAAACATAAGCGAGCTGAATTACACCCTTGATTCACTCCAGTCAAATTATGATAAGGAGCTTAAAAGTACGGCTGATAACCTTGTGGTACGCCCCAGCAGTATATTTTTAAAAATGCCAAAGTTTAACCTGCCCGATTCGGTTAAAACGGTTAAAGAAATAATACCAAGTAACCTGCTTACGGTACTTAACAACGAAGAAAAAGTACGTGTGCTGGATCTTGCCTCAAATAATGAAAGCAGTACCGATTATGTAGTAACATCGGGGATTACCGGCCTCGAAGAAAAAATTAAAAACATAAACGGGCACTGGCTGGCACTTTACGATAAGTTTGTAATAGCCTACGCCTGCTTAATGATGTTTTTTATTGGTGCGCCGCTTGGTGCCATTATCCGCAAGGGAGGCCTTGGCCTTCCTATAGTGTTCGCGGTACTTATCTTTATTATTTTCCACTTTATAAATACGTTTGGTAAAAAGGTTGCCCAGGAAGACGGAATTACGCCTTTTATGGGGGCATGGATGTCGTCGTTTGTGCTTACGCCGTTTGCCGTATTGTTTACCTACAGGGCTACCAACGATATGAACCTTACTATAGATATGGACTGGCTAACGGTGCCTATAGTAAAACTTTTCAGTAAAAGGCAAAAGGCTAAGCAGCCTGTGTTTAATATTGCTGCGTTTACACCGGTACAGGATGATGAGTGGTTTGCCATACAGGAGTTGGATACCGAGGCCTTGATTGCCGAAGCAAGAACTACCAGTCAGCGTAAGCATACCGAAATATATCGTAAGAAAGTGCTAAAAACCCTGGATTCCCGTGGCATTACCCAGGAGGCGCTTATGGAAGAAGGTAACCTGTATGATGTAAATTACCTGAACCTGGAACTGTTGGAAGACCGTTTTAAAGTACATGCCACCGCCGCCTTTGTGCTTAATGTTATAGCCATTATACTTGCTTTTAAGCTTAAAACAAAACCGGTACTGCTGGTGCCGGAGCTTGTGGTGCTTTTTGGTATGTATACCTTTATTATAAGTTCTGCCCGTTGCCTTAAAGACATTAACAAGATAACCCAAAAAAACTACGGACTGCCTTTTATAATACTGATATTGCTGGGCTTCCCGTTCTATTTTATACTGTATTTTATAAACAGGAAGGCGGTTAAAAACGCCTTAACCCATTACACTACCTAACAAACAAACTCATGACTGCCATAACTGAGAACACAATTAAGCTAAATACCATAGAGGAGGCGATAGAAGACATTCGCCAGGGCAAAGTGGTCATTGTAGTAGACGATGAAGATCGTGAAAATGAAGGCG
The DNA here is from genome assembly GCA_046566705.1 of Bacteroidia bacterium. Classification (GTDB taxonomy): domain Bacteria; phylum Bacteroidota; class Bacteroidia; order Flavobacteriales; family Flavobacteriaceae; genus Flavobacterium. Next base: position 206,962 of record JBKHWE010000003.1, read on the forward strand.
ACTTTATAGCCGCTGCCGAAATGGTAACCCCGGAAATGATTAACTATATGGCTACGCACGGCCGTGGCCTTATATGCGCCCCGCTTACCGAAGCGCGTTGCGATGAACTGGATCTTCATCCTATGGTTACAAACAATACGGTACTGCACCAAACGGCATTTACCGTATCTATAGACCTTATAGGGCACGGATGCACCACCGGTATATCTGTCCATGACAGGGCTAAAACCATAAAATCGTTAGTAGACCCAGATACCAAGCCGCATGATTTAGGCCGCCCGGGGCATATATTCCCGTTAAGGGCTAAAGAGGGCGGTGTGCTTAGGCGTACCGGCCATACCGAGGCTTCTATAGACCTGGCAAGGCTTGCAGGGCTTAAACCCGCCGGTATACTGGTAGAGATACTTAACGAAGATGGCTCTATGGCGCGCCTGCCACATCTTGTAGAGGTGGCTAAAAAATTTGACCTGAAGCTTATTTCCATAGAGGCGCTGGTGGCATATCGCATGCAGCACGACAGCCTTATAAAAAAGAAGGAAGACTTTCAGGTAGAAACACGCTTCGGGTCGTTCAGGCTTCGCGCGTACGAGCAGACAACAAATAAGCAAATTCACATAGCGCTTACAAAAGGCAGCTGGAACACAGGCGAAGCAATACTTACACGTATTAACAATGCCGAAATAAACAACGACCTCCTGGGTACGCTTACTAATAATGCCGATACCAAGCTGGACGGTATGTTCAGGAAAATTAACGAAGAGGGCAGGGGCGCTATACTATTTATAAACCAAGGCGCTGAACCGGCACATTTGCTAAGCCGTATTTCTGAACTTAAGACGCTACAGGCAAAAGGCACTATAAAAGCGCCACAGCCAAAACTGGACAGTAAGGATTTTGGTATTGGAGCACAGATACTGCACGATATTGATGTGTGTAACATACGCCTGCTTACTAATTCTGAGCACGGAAAGAGGGTAGGTATTATAGGATACGGGCTTGAAATAACCGATTACGTGAATTTTTAAGCAAAATTTCCAAATTTAAGTTTCAGATACTAAAAAGGTTAAGTTTTAAGGTTAAAAAAACTTAACCTTTTTTTGTGGAAGCATTTGTAAAACCCGAAAACCTTGCTATATTTGCAACCGCAATCAGGTACTGAATGCACATATACTGGAGAAATGGCAGAGTGGTCGAATGCGGCGGTCTTGAAAACCGTTGACTGTAACAGGTCCGGGGGTTCGAATCCCTCTTTCTCCGCCACCTGGAGTTTACGACTAAACTTCAACAAAACAAGAACCTCTAAATCTTTTGATTTGGAGGTTTTTTTATGGTGTTTTAGATTCGCCGTTTACATATCCCTGTTAACGAGAGATTTTATAAGCAGCACTGGTGGTGTATACTTTTATTTTAGAATATTCCTACAAAATTTACGCTATTCGTGTTTTATATTAGCAGTCATTTTCCTGCCAAATGTTTTTTAAAGAAGCATATAAAATGATTAAATCTGAGTCAATTCTTAGATGGTTTGACGTTTTTTGTGAAAACGCTAATGAGAAAATCCTACCAACACCTTGCTATAACCCCTTATTTTGCTTAAAAATTTCGATAAACGTACTGTTAAAAGGGTTAACCTGCGCATAGTCATTTTTTTAATATTATCTGTAAATCGTATAAATTGTATTGTTTTTTTAGTTAATGTATTTTTTATCAGCTAGTTATGTTTTTTTATTAAATATTCAAAAAATAATTACTGACAAATTACTCGTTAAAATACACGTTAAGTACAATTTTTCTAAATAGTGCAGATTCATTCTTTTGCTAACATTGTAATGGATGTTGAGCGGAATAAATGGGGATTTAGAAAACCGCCTTCACTAAAAAACTTTTTTCCAAAGAAAAGAATGATAGCATTATGAGGGGATTTGTACGTTTTTTAAGTGTATTAGTGTGCACAATAAGCTGGGGGGCTTATGCACAAATTTCAGATTTTAGTCTTACAGTAGATAAGACGGAAGAAACATGCCAGGGTAACGGAACACTTACTTTTTCTGTAAGTAATACCTCGGCAAATGCGCAGATTATATATAAGATATTTAAACTGCCCAATATTACAAACGCCATGTCGGTTCAAACTTCAGGATACATTGGCGGTCTTACAGCAGGTACTTATAAAGTTGTAGCCATACAGTCGTTAAACGCTGAGTCTAATACTAAAGAGAAACAGGTTACGATTAACAACGCTATGGTGGCCTTTAACTTTAATATTACAACACAGTTTGCTAACTGCGCCGGCGGAGGTACTCTTGTACTTGCTGCTACTAGCGGTACACTTTCTGCATGCGAAATCATTGCAGGTCCTGTAAGCAGGCCGAGGCAGTCTGGTAACACCTTTTCTAACCTGCCTACAGGTACATATACTGTAAGGGCATATAACGAGTGTGGTATTGCAAGGGTAAAACAGTATACTATAAATGTAGTTAGCGCCAGTCTTAGTATAGGCGATACAGAATATGTACAGAACAATTCTACAGTATGTGATTCTATACAAATATCTAATACCATAAGCTCTTCATCTGGCCCGGTTAACTATCCGGTAACCGTAAGGCATACACTAAGCCCTATGGACCTTTCCGGGCAAAATCTTATAGTAGACCAAACGATAACAACAGGCGATACAGGTTCTTTTGCTGTAACGGCAAGGGTTCCAAGGTTTGTTTCCCAAAGCTATACCTACGACCTTACTGTAGTAGATAACTGCGGTAGCCTTTATTCTAAAAACGGCAATATAGTAGATCCTAACATTACACTTGCACTAAGCGAGGGTGAGGCTATTTGTGCACGCAAGTTTATAAAGCTTTCTGCTTTAAAATTTACCGGTTCTTATACAGTAACATTTGTTAGTGCTCCTGCAGGTTTTGTCGCAGCAGATTATCAGGCTACACCACAGGGACCTTTTACAACTGAATCTGTAAATTTCGGTGGCGAGACTAATCCTGTACCTTTTGGTACTTATGAAATACTTATAACAGACAGCTGCGGACGTACGGCTACAGCTACTATAGAGCTTATATTTAAAATGCCTAAGCCAGCCTATACACCTTACAACAATGGCTGTTTTTCTAACTTTGGAGGTATTAATGTAACTGTGCCACCACAAAAAATAGTTACAGCTACTATAACAGCTGCACCAGCTTCTTATACACAAAACCATACATTACCAGAAAATGTGAGTGCTTTTATAAGTAATGGTATGGTACGTTTGGTAAATTTACCAAAAGGGAGCTACACTGTAGCGATTACAGATGATTGTGGTTTTTCATATCCGCCAACAGCTGTTGTAATACCTGATTATGTAGACAAAGGCTTTAATATAGCAGCACTTCCTGCATGTGTACCTGGATTTGGTGGTGTACGTTTCAGGACCGGTAATGTGGGCGGACTTACAAGTGCCAAAATTGTAACTGCACCATCAGCATTTGCACACTCACTGCCATACAGCCTTTCCGGATCATTTACAGCAGATGGGCAGGTATATGTAAGTGATCTGCCGCAGGGAGATTATGTTTTTGAAGGAATAGACCGTTGTGGTACTATAGTTAAACTGCCTATAACGGTTAAGGGGTATGATAAGCCAGTTACACCTTATAATTACGAACCAAGCTGTGGTACCTTTGCAGTAACCGTTAAAGATGATAGCATAGCCCTGGAAGGTGCCAGCTACTGGTTACAAAAGTTTTTCCCGGCCACAAACTCATGGGGACATCCGCAAAACGGAGCTGCTTATACAGAAGATACCGTGCCTACGACTGCTAATGCTATAAGGCTAACCAACCTTACAGAAAGAAACAACCTGGCTTATTCTGGAAAATTCAGGATTATAAAGAAATTTGAAACCTATACAAACGGCAGTGCGCAAAATACCATGTGTATAAGCCAGTATGGAAATACCTTTGAATACTATGAAGGCCTATCTATAAACGCAGTATATACTATGGCCTGTGCAGGTGCGCCGAGAGATATAGTTATAGACTATACCGGCACGGCTACCGCTTTTAGGATTGCAAAGAAAAACGGACAAACCTTTGTAGTGAATAATGGTAACAGTAATACATTCCTTAACCTTGAGCCGGCTGAGTATGTATTTGAAATAGAAGATTCATGTGGTAATATACTACCACAATGGTACCAGTCTGCCGACCTGCCTTCTATGGGCGATGCGCAAGACCCTACAGACCTTGTGGAGTGTGTTGATGAAGGTGGTAACGCTGTTTCATCTGTAGGAAGGAGCTTCAGGATAAGGGATAAGGATCCGGAAATACTTGGACCGCTTTATGCCTCTATGTATATCATTACCTACCATAATACCGTAGCCGATGCTGCTAATGCTGTAAACCCACTGCCTGATTATGTAACAAGCAGCCAAAACGGACAGGAAATTTTTGTAAGGATGCAACACAGGCAAATAAGCATATGCCACAAAATAACATCGTTCAGGCTATATTCTGGCCAAAACCAAAAGCCTGCTATAGAAACCACAGGTGTTATATGTAACGATGGTGTAGTAGCACTTACGGCTCCTGACGGCTACGATGCTTACATATGGAGTACAGGCGAAAGAACACAGACCATCTATGCTGCCGAAGCCGGTAAGTATACTGTAGAAGTACACAAAACCTATGGCACTTCATTCTGTAAAGGAACTGCTGAGGCAGAAGTAACCAAGTCAACTACTGCCAAGATTACCGAAATAGAGCTTGCCGACTGGACATTTGACAAAAACAGCGTAACAGTACATGCTGAAGGCCAGGGCGACTACGAATACGCTATTAACGGCGGCGAATTTAGTACTAACAATGTGTTTGACGGCCTGGAATCAGGTATATATAATGTGTTTGTAAAAGATACTAACGGATGTGGTGTTACATCGCAGGAAGTTGTTCTGTTAAACTATCCGAAGTTCTTTACCCCTAACGGAGATGGTCAAAATGACAAGTGGAAAATCAAATATTCATTTAAAGAACCTGATTTCCATGTAACTATCTTTGATAGGTATGGTAAACTTATTACTACGCTTCCTTCTTCCAGCGATGGATGGGACGGTACTCTTAATGGCATCCAACTCCCTAGTACAGACTACTGGTTTGTGGTTAATCGTGAAGACGGCAGGGAACTGCGCGGACACTTCTCGATGGTAAGATAAAATTTTGAGATAGTTTAATTTTTTTAGAGAAGACCTCCGGCTCGCAAGGCATGGAGGTCTTTTTTTGTGTAATTGAATTCTTTACATATTGATATACAGTGGTGTGAAGTATGAAGCCAAAAAATATTTTTTAAATTATGCGGAAAGCCATTGTAGAAGAAAAAATGTTAGTATATTTGCAACCTCAATCCGAGGATTGTCACATACTGGAGAAATGGCAGAGTGGTCGAATGCGGCGGTCTTGAAAACCGTTGACTGTAACAGGTCCGGGGGTTCGAATCCCTCTTTCTCCGCGAAAAAAAAATGCTACCCTAGGGTAGCATTTTTTATTTTTGGGATATTTGTAATATGCACATTCAGGTACCCAGGCCATATCCCAGTGCTGCTCCAATAGATAACAATACTATACCTGTAATAGCTTTTCTAACAGTAGTGAACGTTTTGTTTTTGGTAGCAAGCGGCGCCGTTATCTTATTCAGCGTTTTCAGTTTTGCCGAAAAATCACCCGTATGCGCGTTTCTTAACGTATTCAGCTGGTCAATGCTTATGTCTATCTCATCAGGAATCACCTGTTCAAAGTATTCTCTAAGCCTGCGTGCCAGCACCGGAGATTTTCCATTGGTAGAAAAAGCGATTTTCAAACTGCCTTTGTTTACAATTGAACCCAGGTAAAAATCACACAAAGCAGGTTGGTCTGCGGCGTTTACCAATAGCCCTTTGGCTTTAGCCTGTTCCCTTATGCCTTTGTTCAGGGGGGTATTAGCGGTGGCTATGATTACAAAATCGGCCTGGTTTAAATCCTGTGGTTCAAACTCCCTTAGTATAACTTCCACGTTTTGATTCAAGGCTATCACCGCGCTGAGATCGGGGTGCAGCTCCGGGGAAACTAGGGTAATGGCTACATCCGGGTTTTGTTTCAGCAGGGTAAGCGTTTTTTCCAGCCCCACCTTACCGCCTCCCACTATAAGAAAGCGGGAGGTTTCGGTTTTCAGGAATATGGGGAACAGTGTGTTTTTCATCTTCGTTGCATTCAGTAGTTTAATTGGAGAAGTAGGTACGGTGGGTGTAATCGCCAAAGGTTTCGCCAATGCTCCTCCCGGCTACAAAGCGCTCAAAAAGTAAATCGGCCTCTTGCAGTATCTGGGTTTCATCCAGCTTTTCTTTGTATAACTGATTAAGGCGTTCACCAAATCGGTCACCACCCACCATGAGGTTGTACTGTCCGGGTGCAGTGCCTACAAAGCCAATTTCAGCTACGTAAGGCCTGCCGCAGCCGTTAGGGCAACCTGTCATCCTGATTACAATATCATCATTAAGCAGGTTATGGCGTTCCAATAGCGGTTCCAGCTTGGTTACCAGTTCCGGCAGGTAGCGTTGCGCTTCGGCAAGGGCGAGGGGGCAGGTGGGGAGTGCCACACATGCCATAGAGTTCCTTCGAAGCCCGCTGGTTTCCACCTCTATTTCGTGTTTAGCGAGTAAGGCTGTAATAGTATCTTTATCTTCAGCGCTAATTTCGCCAACCATCAGGTTTTGGTTTGCCGTAAAAATGAAGTTGGAAATACCAAGCAAAGCCAACTCCGCCAGGAATGTTTTCTGGTATGGTTTTATAACACCGTGTTCTACAAAAAGGGTGTAATACCATTTACCGTCATGCCCCTGTAACCAGCCATAACGGTCGCTGCGTTCGGTAAAGGTGTATGGCCTCGCGTCCTGCATGCGGAAGCCTATGCGGTTTTCGAGCTCCTGCTTAAAGCCTTCTACCGTTAGCTTGTCTATGGTGTATTTAAGGCGTGAAAACTTACGGTCTTCACGATTCCCAAAATCCCGTTGTATGGTAAGGATTTCGTAAACCGCCTTTAACGTATCTTCCTCTTTATCGGTAAAACCGAGCAGGCTTCCCAGCCTGGAGTAGGTGTTTGGGTTGCCATGCGTGGTAGCCATACCGCCACCCGCAAGTATGTTAAAGCCTTTAAGCGCATCGTTTTCTATGATGGCGATAAGCCCGATGTCATTGGTATACACATCTACGTCGTTAGACGGCGGAATGGCTATGCCAATCTTAAACTTACGGGGAAGGTAACGGTCCTGATACAACGGGTCGGCTTCCACAGAGCGTTCGTAGATTTTTTCGCCATCGATGAACACTTCATAATATGCCTGGGTTTTAGGCAGCAGCAGTTGCGAAATTTTATCGGCATAGGCGTATACCTGTTCGTGTATAGGCGAAAGCTGCGGGTGCGAACTCACAATCACGTTACGGTTTACATCACCACACGCCGCTATAGAGTCGAGCTTGGCGGTATTAAACGCCTGTATGGTAGGGCGCAGCTGGTGCTTTAACAGCCCGTGCAGCTGTACCGTTTGGCGTGTGGTAATTTTAAGGGTACCCGTACCATATTGTTCTGATATTTCGTGGAGCGCGGTCCATTGTTCAGCCGTTATGGCTCCGCCCGGTATGCGCAGGCGAATCATAAACGAATATAGTTTATCCAGTTTTTTCTCGGCACGTTCTGCACGGCGGTCGCGGTCGTCCTGTACGTACATTCCGTGGAATTTTACAAGCACCTGGTCGTCCGGGCGTATGTTGCCGGTATGGTTGTCTTCCAGGCTTTCTTTCAGCGTGCCACGAAGGCCGTCGCTGGCGGTTTTTATCTTTTCTACCGCCGATAGTTTATCGCTCATTTCCTTGTTCCTCTTTAATTGTTAATACACATCTTTCAGGTACCTGCCTTCATTATCCAAATTCTCCAAAACCTGGATTGCAGCCTCATTGCTTATGCCACGCTGTGTGGCTATCACTTCAATAATCACTTTTTCAACATCGGTACTCATGGGGGCTTTCTGCCCGCAGATGTACAGCACGGCGCCGTCCTGTAGCCATTGGTTAAAGGCAGTGGCTTTTTCGCGGATACGATCCTGTACATAAATTTTATGCTGTTGGTCGCGCGAAAAAGCAACGTCCAGATGGGTAAGCACACCCGATGCCAGCCAGTCCTGTATCTCGGTCTGATAGTAGAAGTCGAGTACAAAATGCTGCTCGCCAAAAAATAGCCAGTTTTTACCCTCTGCACCCGTAGCATCGCGGTGGGCTAAAAAGCTCCTGAATGGTGCTATGCCCGTACCGGGGCCTATCATAATGATGTCCCGGTCATCGTCTGCCAACCTGAAGTTGTCGTTACGATGGATGTAAAAATCAAGCGGAGCGTCTTTAGAAAAAGCCGTCAGGTATTGCGACGCAAGCCCGCGTTTTTCAACGCCGTTCGCTACAAAAGTGTTTAGGGTAACGGTAAGGTGTACTTCTCCAGTATGCGCTTCTGGAGATGAGGATATGGAGTAGAGCCTTGGTGCAACAGGCAATAATAGGGCAATAAGTGCCGAAATTTCAAAATCTTCGGGCAATTCGGTTTGCGAAAGCAAGTCTTCAAGGTCGGTTACTTCATCAGCAAAATTTGTATGCAATAATTCACCAATCAGCTTTACCGATCGCTTGCTCAACCCGAGGATGTTCTTTTCTTCCAGCCATTGGGTAGCGGTTTTGTTTTCGCCATTCACGGCAATCAGGGCATTGGCATCGGTACCGAGGAGTTTCAGTACGGCGTTTATCTTAGTCGCTTCGTTTTTGGCATAGACTCCAAGGGCATCGCCGGGCTCGTAGTCTACAGCCTCATCAGTAGTAATTTCTATGTGGTAGGTTTCCTTGTTAGAACCTGTATCATTAAGTACTATGCTGTGCGAAACAATGCCTTGGTACGATGTTTTACCGTGTGCCGATTCGGTTGGGGCTGCAACAATGGCGTTAGGCTGTACTCCTGAAAATATGGAGTCCAGACCGGTTTCCCATTGCAGTACATCATCCTTATAACTTACATCTGCCTTTACTAAAGGCAGTACGCTTTTCGCGCCTTGCTTTGTAAGCGCTTCATCCAGCAATACCGCCGCCTGGTTAAACAACGGGTATGATGAATCACCCAGGCCAAACACTGCGTAGGACAATTTGTCCAATTTATATTGCTTTGCTGTAAGCTTATCGTAAAACGCCTGCGCATTCAGCGGAAACTCGCCTTCGCCCTGGGTGCTTACAATGAAAAGGGCGAGTTCTTCCTTTTCGAGTTTAGCAGGGTCAAACCCAAAGATGTCTACCGAGCGGGCGTTTATCTTTTTCTTTTTAAAAGAGGCGAGCAAGCCCGATGCTACTTTCTTAGAATTGCCTGTTTCGGTACCGTATATGATAAGCGGCTTCACTGCCACCTGTGGAACAGCAGGAGCAGGCAAATTTGTTGTGGCGTTGCTCCTGCCTTCCAAAAAGCCTGCGATATAACCCTTAGACCATATCAGTTCTTCAGGCGTGGAAACCTTTACCAGTTCCTTTAGGAGTGCTAATTTACTATCCGGCAGCATACTGAAACGTGTTTTTATGGTTATCAAAATAAGACTCTGTCGTATTGCCCTCTGTAATCCAGGCAAACTCTTTATGCAGGTTTACTACATTGCCAATGATGATCAGTGTAGGTACGTACTCAAAGTCGGGTAATCCCTTACGGTTGAGGTCGTAAAAGTTTCTTATGGTTGTCTTTTGGAACGGCGTGGTGGCTTGCTGTACTATGGCAATTCCCTTTTCAGGGTCAATGCCTATGCGGATGAGCTTTTGGGTGAGTTCAGCCAACTTTTGCCCGCTCATATAAAACACCAGGGTGTCGTCGGTTTCTGCCCAGTCCTGCCATTGCGCGTACTTTACTGTGCTGAGGTCGTACAGGGTTAAAAAACGTACCCCTCTGGAATGCCCCCGTGCCGTGAGCGGTATGCCCGTATATGCCGCAGCGCCAAACGCCGCCGATATTCCGGGGATGAGTTCGTATTGTATATTGTTCTTTTTTAGCACCTGAAGTTCATCCAGCACATTAGAAAACAGCGAAACATCACCACCTTTTAGGCGCAGCACCAGGTGTCCTTTCAGGGCGAGTTCTACCATAAGGTCGTTAATATCGGTCTGTGGGGTGTGTATGCCTTTAGAGCATTGTTTGCCCACGTATACTATGTGCGCGTCTTTACGGGCGTTTTCTTCTATAAGTACCGGCGAAACCAGCCTGTCGGTCAGGATTACGTCGGCCTGTTGCAGGTAGCGCAGGGTCTTAACCGTAACCAAATCAGGGTCGCCGGGACCTGCACCTGCCAGTATAACTTTTCCTTTTTTAATGTTCATTTTCGTTGCATTTAAGCATAGGAAGGGCTGCCCTGCGTTTAAAACAAGGTAAATTCCTACAGTATTAGATTAATGGATTGTTTAGAAAAGGCCGTCTACAGAAAGGTAGCGCTCGCCGGTGTCGTAGTTAAAGGTAAGGATAACGGCATCATCGGGAAGGCTGTCTATAACCTGTGCCACAGCAGCCAGTGATGCCCCGGTAGAGATGCCGCCAAGTATAGCCTCTTTGGTAGCCAGCTCTTTGGTATATTTAAAAGCGTCGTCTTTGCTTACTTTTATGATGTTGTCTATCAGGTTGCCCTGGTAAATTTCGGGAACGAAGCCTGCGCCAATACCCTGGATAGGGTGCGGGGCAGGGCTGCCACCCGATAGTACCGGAGAAAGTTCGGGCTCCACGGCTATGACCTGTAGCTCAGGGAAGCGTTCTTTCAGGACTGATGCCACCCCTGTAATGTGTCCGCCGGTACCTACGCCTGTAACAATGTAATCTACACCGTTAGGGAAATCTTCCAATATTTCCTGTGCGGTGGTTTGCTGGTGCGCCCATACGTTTGCAGGGTTGTTAAACTGACCGGGAGTCCAGGTATTGGGTGTAATTTCTACCAGTTCGGCAGCACGCTCTATAGCGCCTTTCATACCTTTTTCGCGGGGGGTAAGGTCAAATTCCGCACCGTATATCTGCATTAACTTACGACGTTCCACGCTCATGGATTCGGGCATTACAAGTATTACGCGGTAGCCTTTTACAGCCGCTACAAGCGCCAGGCCTATACCTGTGTTCCCTGATGTAGGCTCTATGATTACACTATCCGGAGTAAGAATGCCTTTCTTTTCGGCGTCTTCTATCATGGCAAGGGCTATACGGTCTTTTATGCTGCCTCCTGGGTTGCTGCGTTCTAATTTAAGGTATACGTTTTTGCCTGCTCCATACAGGCGGTTGATTTTTACTACCGGAGTTTTCCCGATGGTGTCTAAAACAGAATTCGCTATCATTTCTCTAAATGTTTGTTATTAAATAAAATAGTTTTTAAGTAGTACGATTTGTGGCAAAAAAAAAGTCCCTCGCAGGAGGGACTTGGGTTATTTTATAATATACACTTTCTATCAGTGGCATACATAGCATAACGTGTCCCAGGTTTTCTGAGAACAACAACAAGCTACGATTGTAAAAGATTTAGTATTCATATTTGTGCAAAAAAAAAGCCCCTGCTGTGCAGAGGCTTTGTATGGTATAATTTGGTTTAAAATTATGCAATAGCGTGCCCTGCGGAAAATTCCGTTACTGTGCAACACATAGTACAAACTTTAAAATTCATTTCAGACATTGTTTGGAACAAATGTAGTCATTTATTTATACGCTCCAAATAAATATACTTTATTTCTGCACGTTTTAACATAATAATGACTTTAAGTATCTCACAATTAGCTGGTAATCACGGACTGCTTTATCATGTTTAAGTGAGTAGCCGCGCCGGTATGGCTTTTTTCAAGCTCCAGTACCGCGCTAAACTTCTCTTCGGCTTCGTCTTTCATGCTAAGTCCCATGAGGCCTAAACCGTGCATGTACAGGCAGTGGATACGGTTACGCTTGTTAAGGTCGTCTTCCCAAATGGTAAGGTCGGGGAGTGATACCGCAAAATAATCAATGCTTATATCGTCGTTAATATGCTGTTCGGCATAGGCGACAAGCTTTTTAAAGCGGCTTTCCGCTTCCTCAGCCTTACCCAACTTAAGCAATGCAAGCCCCTGATAGAAAATCTTATCAGGCTGCGGGTCGTTATAAAATATGGCGGCTGCAGGTTCACTAATGCCCTGGCTTGCCAGTTCCCACCATTGTTTTGCAGTATCGCCTTGCCCCGACTCATTGTAGGCATTACCCAGCCAGTAGTGGATGTCGTTTTCCTGGGCACCATTCAGTTTGCCCTCGCTGAGGTTATGTGGGTATACCTGCGCTTGTTCCAAAAACTCAATCGCTTTGCTATACTCACCATTTTGCAGGGCATGTTTTGCCATTTCGGTAAGTGCCAGTACATACTGACCGGTTACCTTGCCTTCACCGCCTTCCCACGGGTGGAAAATACGGTTTTGCAGCAGTGCCAATGCTTTGTCATGCTCTCCCGAAAGATTATACAAAGCGGTACGTTCCAGGTACACATCATCGCGCTGCGCCACAAGACCGGTATGTTTTTCAAGGAAATCAAGCCTGTATGCAACGTCTTTATTAAGGCGTTTGTACAACTGTTCCAGCTCCATAAGTATACGGGGGTCGGTAGTATCTAAACTAAAGGCTTTTTCAAGGCTTGCCAATGCTTTTTGGGCATCTTCCTGTTTGTTGTAATAGGCCAGTGCCAGATTGCGGTGTACTGTAGGGAAGGTATCGTCAACTGCTACCGACTGTTCCCAACACCTTATAGCATCGTTATACTGACGTGCCGCATACCAGAAGTTGCCCAGGTAATAGTACGCTTTGGCATCGTTTGGATTTACCCTTGTGGCAGCCTCAAGAACAGTAACGGCTTCAGGCTGGTTCGGGAAACAATAGTCCGGGTTAGCCTTAGCGGCAAGCGCAAAACTCTCAATTGCCTTTGAGTTATCGCCCTGTTTTTGATAAAAATAGCCAAGGTAATACAACGCCAAAGGATACTGGCTGCCTGTTTCCAAACCAATATTTAGCAGTGCTACGGCATCGTCATAGAAACCGGCATTGGCATAATCCAGTGCATATTCCATGTAGGTATGTATGTTGTTTCGCATCAGTTGGCTCAGCTGTTTCAGGATTTCCGCGTCACCAGATATAAGATAGTGTTCATACAGCACGCCAAAGTTAAAATTATCCAGTGCAAGGTATCCTTTTGCCAGCTGCATAGCCCTTTCGGTAGTAGCCAGCTTACGCAGCAGCGTTACCTGCAGGTGTAGTGCCTTGTGGTCGTTGGTATTTTTGGCAATGGCTTTTTCTACGTGGGTAAGCGCTAAGGTGTAATCCTGATTAAGGGCATCAAGCTGGGCAACGTTAAAGTAGGCCTGGTTTTGCCATGCGGCATTCCATGCCGACTTATAAAACGCGTCGTAGGCACCGCTATAATCGCCAAGTTGTTTAAGGCAAAGCCCCAGGTTGTAGAGCGGTTCTCCATCGTAAGGGTTAGGGTTACGCTGGGTAAGTGTTTTTACGGCAGCCCTAAAATAGGGTTCGGCCTGTCGGTATTTGGCTTTTCTCATCAGCCAAAGCCCCATAGCGTTGTTGCAGCGAACATCGCCGGCATCGCGCCTTAGCGCCTCCTCATAATAAGGGATAGGGCTGTAGGTGGCATGGCGGTACTGCTCCAGGTGCAGTGCGGTTAAGAACAGCTGTTCGTTATTAGGTACATCGGCAGGGGCAAGGGCAGGCTTTGCAGGTTCAGGGATGTCGCTGGTGTTTTCACCTTCCCATTGCCAGTCTACCAATACGTTACCGGCTTTATCGGTTACCGCTACAGACAGTCCTTCCAAATTTTTTTCAAACCGAATCCCCGCTTCATACGACACTTCCGGCGAGGCATTGTACTGCCTGTGCAGCAGTACTTCATCACCGTCTTTTACGGTAATTTCAGCATCGGGGTATACGCCGGTAGTGTAGGCCTTTACAATAAGGTTACCACCTTGTTTTTCAAGGTTCACCATGGCATTTTTGGTAGCGTTCTTTACGATGCCCAAATCACGGTACGGCATAAAGTACTGTACAAAGTCTTTTTCTTCGCCGGGCATCAGCCACGAAAAATCGGGTTGGTTATCGGTATACACGCCGCACATCAGCTCTATATACGGGCCGTCTACATCGGTAAGGTTTCGGTCCCAGGCACGGCCAAAGTCGCCATGGCCCCAGGTCCATTGTTTTTTTCCTGGCGAAACATGGTGGTTGGCCACGTGCAGCAGTCCGCCTTTTGAGTCATTTTCATACCCCCCCACAAAGTTATACTTGGACGTTATGGCCATGTATGAGGTAGGCACGGGGATGTTCTTATACTTAGAAATATCAGTGCCCGGCGAATAATCTACTTTATAGTACGTGCCTTTGGCAATAGGAAACGACGATACATCGCGCTTGCCATGATCAAATACCGCGTTTACATCGGGCGGAAAAACCGACTGGTAGTCATCATTAACCTTCACCGCCGGGTTAGCCCACCATAAAAATGTTTGCGGAAAAGGTGTGCGGTTATACAGCTTTGCCTTTATTTCCAGGTAAGATTTATCAGGATGTAGCGTAAAGCCCGCCATACCTTTGGTACGGAACATACGCTCTACCTCGCTGCACCATATGGTGGCGCTGCCGTCTTCAAAGCGTTCTATGGTATAGTCTACCGCGTCAAACGTGCTGGGGCGGTGGTGCTGCGGCCAGTTAAATTCTATACCGCCTGAAATCCACGGCCCGGTAAGGCCTACCAGTGCCGGCTTTATTACCTGGTTGTAGTATACAAAGTGGCGCTGCTTGGTTTTGTCATACGCCATGTGTACACGCCCGCCAAGTTCGGGCAGTATCATGATCTTTACAAAGTCGTTTTCCAGGAAAACGGCGTTGTATTCCTTATCGGTTTTTTCGTCGGCTATCTTTTCTATTACCGGGTGCGGATATACCGATCCGCTGCTGCCCTGATACACCCTTTTTTCTATAAAAACGGGATTCTTTTCGGGTTTGCCTACCTCATAGGTAGGCAGCAGTACTTTTTCTTCCCAAACGGTTACTGTTCTCATGGTGTTATGTCTAAAAAAGGTGTTATGGTTTTTGTACCGGTGTTTTATTGTCCAGCATTAGCTGTTCTATTTCTTCAAGGCTCTTGTTTTTGGTTTCGGGCAGTTTTTTCCATACAAATACAAACCCTAGTACGCAGATGATACCGTATATCCAGAAGGTACCCGCCGTTCCCAACCCTTCGTTTAGGAACGGGAAGGTTTGTACCAACAGGGCAGAGGCTATCCAGAGCGCAAAGGTGGATATGGACATGGCTACGCCACGGATGCGGTTAGGGAAAATTTCTGACAGGATAACCCATACGATGGGTGCAAGCGACATGGCATATATGGCTATGGCTAATAGTACCAACAGCAATAGCGGCAGCCCCGTAACCTGGGTATAGTAAAAATATCCCATAACGGCATAGATGACGGCCAGTCCGCCCGAACCGATGAGCATGAGTTTTTTTCGCCCGAATTTATCTACTGTGCCCATGGCTACAATGGTAAATACCAGGTTAATACTACCGGTGATTACTATGTTCATAAACAGGTCGTTTATGCTGTAGCCTGCCGATACAAATATTTCCTGCGCGTAGTTAAATATAATGTTGATGCCACACCACTGCTGGAATGCCGCCAACACAATACCTATAACCAGTATGCCCATAGCTTTTTTATCCAGTACGGCCTTTAAGCTACTGTGGGGTTCATCTGTTGCGGTAAAGGTTTCTTTTATTTGTGCCAACTCATTTTCGGCGTAGTCAGTACCACCTATTTTGGATAATGTACCCTGGGCTTTGGCATACTGTCCTTTTTTGGCCAGGTAACGCGGGCTTTCGGGTATCAGGAACATCAGTACAAAAAACAGTACCGCCGGCAGCAGCCCTGCCCAGAACATCCAGCGCCAGCCGGTTTGCCCGTTCCATGAGGCTAAAATTTCCTCGGGTAGAAAGCCATTTGGTATGGCTTCGGTAATCAGCATGTTGGTTATCTGTGCACCCAGTATCCCTAATACCAGGGTTAGCTGGTTAATGGATACAAACAGCCCGCGGGTTTCCTGTGGGGCTATTTCGGCAATGTATAAAGGTGATATGGTGGATGCTATGCCAATACCCGCACCGCCTATAATGCGCCATATGATAAAAGCGGTAAAACTTTCGCTAAGCCCGGTACCCAGTGCCGAAAGTGAAAAGAGTATGGCGGCTACTATAAGCAGTGGCCTGCGCCCATAAGCATCGGCAAGTTTACCGGCTACTGCCGCCCCGCCCATACAACCCACCAGCGCGCTGCTCATGGCCCAACCCTGAAGGGCGGGCGAATTGCTTATGCCAAAGTACAGTTCGTAGAAGGGTTTGGCACCGCCAATAACCACCCAGTCGTAGCCGAAAAGCAATCCCCCAAGCGCGGCTACCAGGCTTATGGAGAGCAAAAATGTATAGTTGTAATTTTTCATAAATGATTTGTATATCGGTTGTAAAAGTAGCAGAATGTATAGCCGCTTATATGGATGATGTTTTTAAAGAAATGGACTATAATGTGATTTTTAAGAAACACTCATGTATTGTCTTTCAAAGTGTTATTGCCTGTAGCCTGTACGGTACTGCAAGGGCGAAGTACTCATAAGTTTTTTAAACAGGCGGGAGAAATACAGCGGGTCGTTAAAGCCCAGTGCAAAGCTTATTTCCTTAACGCTCATGGAGGTGAAACTTAAGTATTGGCAGGCCTTTTGTATTTTAAGGTGGTTGAAGTAGTTAATAGGCGAGTAGCCTGTATAGCTTTTAAAAATGCTGAAGAAATGCGACGGCGAATAGTTAAAATGCGCGGCCACATCGTTTATTTTAAGTGGGCTTTCCAAGTGGTTTTTCATGTATTCTATGGTGCTTTCCACGGTGTTATTCTCTATATTTTTTTTACCTCCTTCAGAGAAAAAGCTGTCGTATAAGAATGAACTGAGCAACTGCCATAACGAAAGGTTTACATACTCCAGGTTGGTAGCGCTGTAACCGTCTTCCATTACATCTATAAGATTTTCAAACAGGCTTACGCGACGTTCCTCCAGGCGTAGTAGCGGAGGTGCATCGGCACAAAGCGACTGGAATTTTTCATTGAAATGGGCAGCCTGGCTGCCGGTAAAATGCACCCAGTAAATACTCCACGGATTTTTTTGGTGCGAGTAGTAGTGGTGCCCTATGCCGGGCGGTATTATATAAAAGGTATTTGATTTTAGCTTTACGGTACGGTTGTCCATTTCTATGGTGCCCTCACCGTTGTAGCAGTAAAAAAGAATGTATTGCTTGCTGCCGTTTTTCCGTTTTACAAAATGGTTTGCCGCCTTAGGGAAAAAACCAATATCGGTAAAATACAGGCTGTTTATAAGCATGTTGTGTTTTATCCCCGCTATAATATTCTTGGGGATTACGATCATCCGCTGGCCTACAAAGCCATGCTTTAGTAATGGAGCTGTTTCCTGGTTCACGTGGTTACATTTGTTATTTAATTACAAATGAAGGGATTATTTAATCATAAACCCAAATGATATAAAATGCGTAGGTTTTTCTAACCTGCCTGCAGATGCTGCTGCAGGCAGGCGAAAAACCGCATTAACCCAAACTTTATATAATAAAAACCCGCTAATTTATATTAGGGTTGCTGTCTACCTCAGACTGCGGCGTAGGGAAATACGAGTGCTGGCTGGTGTTAAAGTTTTCACGGCCCTGTTTGTCGCTGTTGCTTATTTCTGATTGCAGCAGCCCCCAACGCCTTAGGTCATAAAACCTGAAACCTTCGCGGGCAAATTCCAGCATGCGCTGGTGCCTTATTTCGGCCATCATCTGGTCTTTGGTATAACCGGCAGGCAACACCGCAAGGTTAGCACGCTGGCGTACCGCATTAACATAGGTATACGCCTGCGCAGGATTTCCCTGCTGGGTTACGGCCTCGGCAAGCATAAGCAGCACATCGGCGTAGCGCATGGCTCTTTCGTTGTTAGATGAGGTATAGTTAACAGCACCGCTGCTGCCCACAAGTTCGTTTGTCTGCGTGTAGTTCTGGTATTTTTTAATCAGGGTAGAGTAACCAAACAGTAACGTAAAATCACTGAACGGCTTGTTGTAGAACGTACTGCCCGGGTAGTTCCACGCCATGGTAGCGTACATCCTTGGGTCCAGGTCGCCGCTTACGGTGCGCTCCTGCTGGAAGGCATTAAACAGCTTATCGGTAAAGCTCACTTCAAACCAGCCCGACACTTCCTGCGGTGCAAATTCCTGCGCGGTGGTTACCCCAAGCGATTCACTGGCGTTTTCACCACCCCAGGGATTGGTGCCGCCTACATCGGCAAGCTGTATCTCAAAAACCGACTCGCTGTTGTTCTCTGTGTTTTGCGAGAAGTTATCGCCAAAGTTTGCGGTAAGGCTGTAGCTGAACGGGGTAGTGGTAAGTTGTTGCAGTGTGGCTTGTGCACTGGCCCAGTCGCCGGTGTATAAGTGCGCCTTACCCAGGTAGCCTATAGCGGCACCTTTGGTGGCACGTCCTTTAGATGCCGATGGCCACTCTACGGGCAGGCCGGCAGCCGCTTCGGTTAAATCCTGTTTTACCTGTGTCCACACATCCGCCTCAGGTGATTTCGGACAGTAATAATCGTTTTTATCTACCGGAACCCTTAGTATCAGCGGGGCATCGCCAAAGTTTATAACCAGGTTAAAATAGTTTACTGCCCTTAAGAATTTGGCTTCGGCTATGTACCTTGTTTTTAGTTCATCGCTAAGGCCGGGTACGTTTGGTACATTTTCTATCGTTTGGTTCGCCCTGAAAATAGCACGGTACGCTATGTTCCAAAGTGAAGTCGCGGCACCGTTATCGGCAGTGTTTGTGTAGGTGGCAAGCTGGTACAGGTACGATACGTCGTTCCTTATAAAAAAGTCATCACCGCGGCCATTGGTAAGTTCGGTACCACGTACGCCCCAGTAGCCGCCGTCTACGTTTTTAAACAATCCGTAAGTAGCCGCCATGGCCTGGTTTACGTCATTTTCGTTTCGCCAATAGGTATCGGTGGTAATCCCGTTAGGATTGGTTAGCTCCAGCACATCGGTATTGCACGAGGCAAAGGCGAGCGTCATTCCGAAAAGTATATATATCTTTTTCATTTTTTCTGTAATTATCAATTTGTAATCAGGTTAGAACGTAAGTTGTATACCGCCCGAAATGGTCCTTGCCAACGGGTAAGCCACATGGCCGTAATCTACACCACGGTCAAAGATGCTGCCTGTACGGCCAAGATCCGGGTTGTAGCCGCCGTATTTTGTAAAGGTTACAAGGTTATCGGCACTGGCATAAATACGAAGTGATGATATACCTATTTTAGAATTTACAGACGATGGTATGGTGTATCCTATCTGGAGGGTTTTAAAGCGCAGGTACGAACCGTTTTCCAAGAAGCGGCTAGAGGTACGGTTGTTAAGGTTAGGGTCGCTGGCTATGGCACGTGGTACTGATGTGTTAGTGTTTTCAGGTGTCCATGCGTTTAGCACTGCGGTAGAATAGTTAATGGCAAGGTTTGTACTTTCAAGATCCTGGCGAAGGCCGTTATAAATCTTGTTACCGCTTGTACCCTGGAAGAAGATGTTGGCATCGAAATTCATATATGAGGCGTTAAATCCAAAACCATATTCAAACTTAGGGAATGGGCTGCCACTGTATACCCTGTCGTTATTATCTATAACACCATCGTTATTTTTATCGAAGAATTTAATATCGCCGGGGGCCGCGTTTGGCTGGATTTTTTGCCCGGTAGGCCCCACGTAGCTGTCTACTTCGGCCTGGGTCTGGAAAATACCGATGTCTTTTATCAGGTAAAATGCCGATACCGGACCTCCAGCTTCGGTAACCGTGGTCGATGCGCCGTGGTGGGTAGGCTGTCCGCCAAAAATTTGTTGCGAACCGGTACCCAGTGATTCCACCTTATTCTTTATAGAAGTGAACGTGCCGTATACGTTATAGTTGAACTTACCTGCGTTACCGCCGTAGTTTAGGCCAAGTTCCAAACCATGGTTAAGGAGCGTACCCGCGTTTACCACAGGGTTTGTAATAGCGCCTGCCGAACCCGGTATAGGTACGTTTAGCAGGATGTCAGTCGTTTTCTTAGAGAAATAATCTATGTTACCGGTAAGGCTGTTGTTAAGCAAACCAAAGTCTAAACCGAAGTTGATGGTTTTGGTACTTTCCCATTTAATAGCCGGCGATGCAAAGGCGGTTTGTGTAGCGCCAAACCATTTGGTTTGCCCGTCACCCATTACATAGTTTATGTTAGAGGCTATAGAGGCCGCATACTGGTAATCGCCTATTTCCTGGTTACCCAGTTCGCCGTAAGTTACCCTAAGCTTAAGGGTTTGCAGTTTGGCTGCCATTTTTTCGAAGAACTTTTCATTAGAAATATTCCACCCTACCGCTACAGATGGGAATGTACCATAGCGGTTAGCGCTGCCAAAGCGCGATGAGCCGTCGCGCCTTACACTGGCGGTAAGCAGGTAGCGGCTGTCGTACGAGTAAATCACCCTGCCCAGTACCGATACCAGTGAGCTTTCGGTAGCGTTACCGCCCACGTTTGCCGTACCGGCGCCCGCGTCTATGGCTTCAATACCATCGGGTAGGTCAGTTTTTGCGGCTGAGGTATACTTGTAATTGTACTTTTGGTAGGTGTAACCCGCCAAGGCCTGTATGTTGTGCTTGCCGAAATCTTTAGCATAGTTAAGCGTGTTCTCTAACAGTACCAATACGTTTTGGCTTTTGGCCTCGGTAAGGTCGTTAGTAGGGTGGGTAAACAGCGTACCTACCTGGTATTTCTTGTAATAATCCTTAGCGTAGGTAGAGTTGTTGGTGTAGCCGAGGTTAATCTTGTACTTAAGCTCAGGCAAAATAGCTGCTTCAGCAAAAGCATTAAGCAATATGTTGGTGTTTTCAGATGTAATGTTTTCCAGGTTCAGCTGGGCTACCGGGTTGGCTACGTTTACCACAGGGCCATAGGCACCGCCGTATCCGCCCACTGCATCGGGGTTATAAATATCAAAAATAGGGATCATCTTCACGGCAGAACCTACCGGGTTACCTCCCTGTCCGCCCCAGCCCGAGGCCATTTGCGTTTGCTTGTCGCGCGATACAAATACGGTTTCGCCAAACTTAAAGATTCCCTTTTTGGTTTCTGTTTTTACACGTACGTTATAGCGGTTAAAGTCGGTATTCTGTACAATACCATCCTGGGTTACGTACCCGCCCGATACGCTGTACTTACCCGAATCGCTGCCTCCGCTTACGCTAAGGTCGTACTGGCGAATCATAGCATCGCGGTAAATGGCATCCTGGTAGTCGGTACCACGGCCTAATGATGCCGGGTTTTGCGCCAGTTCCAGCCTTGGTATACCCGCGGCATCCTGTGCGGCGTTGCTTACATTGGCCCATTGTTCGGCGGTAAGCACATTCAGCTTTTTATACAGGCGCTGCATACCCAGGTTAGAGCTTACGCTGAATACCGGTTCACCGGCCTTACCTGATTTTGTAGTAACCAGTACCACACCATTTGCCGCCCTTGACCCGTAGATGGCTGCTGCCGAAGCATCTTTAAGCACATCTATAGATTCTATGTCGTTTGAATTAAGGTTGCTTATACTGGCCACCTGCACACCATCTACTATATACAGGGGAGTAGCGTTGTTTAGCGAGCTTACCCCACGGATAAGTATACGCGACCCGGCACCCGGGTTACCACCCGAAGCTTCTACCGTAACCCCTGCCATACGCCCCTGAAGGGTACGGGTAACATCGCTAACCCCCTGCTGTTTAAGGTCAGATCCGTTTACGTGGCCCACGGCACCGGTAAGGTCTTTCTTTTTTACCGTACCGTAGCCTACCACCACCACTTCTTCAAGCTGGGTCTGGTCTTCCTCAAGTATTATATTTATAGTATTTTGCCCACTTACGGCAACCTCCTGGGGTTTAAAGCCCATATAGGTTATTACCAGCACGGCATCTGCCGAAGTGGGCAGTATGGTAAACTTTCCGTTTTCATCGGTAGAAGTACTTACAGATGTGCCTTTTACGGTAACATTAGCACCGGGTAGGGGCATACCATCGGTTTTAGAGGTTATGGTACCGGTTACCGGTTGTTGTACCACAGCGGCATAACTGCCTGCGCTGTTGTTTGCCCATACAGGTGCTGTAGCCAGAAGGGAGCACATAACGAGGGTGCCCCACTTTGCCTTGCGTAAATTAATAGTGTATTTGTTTGTCATGATAAAAGGATAATTTGGTAATGTATTTGCTTTATTTTCACTTGAATAAATGTTGAGTTCGAAATCGATTTCGTGAACGAGGTAAAATTCAACTGATTAATAATTCTTTATATGGATTATACTATTGCTGTTATGGATTATTTATTTACGGGCAAGTTTTAAATCATTATAATTATCTATGATGATTTTATAATGGCTTGGTATTGATTTTTTATCAAATATAACGATTTCGTTGAAGAAAACACAAGATTTTTAAGCATTCAGGCTATGGAAGAGGTACACCAACTTTATAGAAATACTACCGAAAGAGGCATTTTAATGATAATGGCTGACTATAATTAATGGAATATGCTACAGTAAAATAAAGGTGTAACTGTGCTAATCTCACTTTTGTATTGCTTCGGTATCGTAAAACTAAAAAATAAAATATTTTAAGCAGCTTGATGTCATAGCTCCCGGTTATCTTAAAAACCTTGTTTTACTATTTAGTTTGTAAAAATTATAGCAATAAAAAGTGTATCCATTATTTTTAGGCGTGCTTACTGTGTATGTAATAGCCAAATATGTTTTTATGACCCTATCGGTTAAATTCCATAAACCGGTTATAAAAATCATATTATAGTCCATTACAAGCCTATTTTATTCCATTTGCCGTAACACACAAAAAAGCGTACTTTGCTAAAACGTTGTAGCTTTAATCGCTAATTACCAAACCAAAATCTATGAACCTGAAACTATTTGGTACAACCACATTGCTTATTTGTATGGCAAGCCTTACAACTGCGCAAACCGTTCACCATCATGAGATAAATACCGCTATAGCCCAGAAAAAGATATATACCGATAAGCTTAAGCTGGGAGGAAAGAGTTCTAAAGGCGATGAAATCAATGTAAACAGTTACTATGTTTCGGTAAACAAAAAGCCGTTTATACCCATTGCGGGCGAATTTCACTACTCACGTTACCCCAGCCAGTACTGGGATGAATCCATAAAAAAGATGAAGGCAGGCGGTATAAACGTTATTGCCACCTACGTGTTCTGGAACATGGTAGAGGAAAAGCAGGGGCGCTACAACTTTGAGGGCAGTAATAACCTGAGGGAGTTTATAGAACTTTGCGCCGCGAATGATATTTACGTAATTGTGCGTATAGGCCCGTTTGACCACGGCGAAATACGCAACGGCGGCCTGCCTGACTGGCTCCTGGGTAAACCCCTTATGGTACGCTCTAACGATCCGCTCTACCTTTCGTATGTAGAAAAACTTTATGATGAAATAGGCAAGCAGCTGAAAGGGCTGTATTTTAAGGATAACGGGCCTGTTATAGGCACCCAGATAGAAAACGAATACCAGCATTCGGCGGCACCATGGGGGCTTACGTATCCCGGCCAGCCGTATGACATGACGGCATCGGAGCGCGACCAGGGCGTTACCCACGAGGGGGTAAGCGTGGCTGAGGGTGCTAATCCGTACGCGGAGCTGGGTAATGACCATATGAAGGTACTGAAGTCACTCGCCATAAAAGCAGGTATGGATACCCCGCTGTATACCGCTACCGGCTGGGGCTACGCTGCCATTATACCTAATGAGAGCCTGCCGGTAACCGCTGCGTATGCTTACCCGTTCTGGACAGATAAAAAAGACCTTTCGCCATTTTTCCTGTATAAGGATATGCATGCCCTGCCTGATTATGCGCCGGTACGCTACACCCCACAGGATTATCCCGCTTTCGCGGCAGAGCTGGGTTCGGGTATCATGTCGGTTTATAGCAGGAGGCCTATTGCAGAGCATAAAAGTTTTGATGCCATGATAAACCGTTGCCTGGGCAGCGGCTGTAACGGCATTGGCTACTATATGTACCACGGTGGCTCTACGCCTAAGGGCGCTACCTATTTTAATGATGAAGCCTACGGACTGCCAAAAATATCATACGATTTCCAGGCGCCCATAGGCGAATACGGGCAGGTGCGCGAAGGCTATCACAGGCTGAAACTGCTGCATTATTTTATAGGTGAATTTGGGCAGACCCTTGCCCCAATGGCTACCATATTACCTGAAGGCAATGATAAGATAACACCAGAAAACCTTAGCAGCCTGCGCTATGCCGTAAGGGCTAAGGGCAACTCGGGTTTCCTGTTTGTAAATAACTTCCAGGACGATGCCGAGGTAGCCGATAAGAAGGACATCAGCATAAAGATAAAAACAGGTAAAGGCGCGGTAACCATACCTGCCGAAGGTGGCTTTGCCATAAAAGGTGGCGAAAACGCCATGTTTCCGTATAATTTTGACCTCAATGGCAGCAATCTTATTTACGCAACGGCACAGCTGCTGACCAAAGGAACCGACGGAAAAATGCCTTACTATGTATTCTTTAAACCCGAGGGGGTAGCTGCCGAATTTTTATTCGAAGATAAAGGTATACAGGTTGAGGCAGGGCAGGGCACTGTTAATAAAAAAGGGAAAAACATATGGGTTACATGCCCTGCCGATACCACCCAATTTACAATTATAACAAAAGGCAAAAAAACGACCGTTTTAGTACTTACCAAAGCCATGGCGTTAACAGCTACACAGGTAGCCATAAACGGACAAAGGCACCTGCTTTTTGCCGATGGGGTAGCGTTGCAGGATGGTGCTTCGGTAAGCATATTAAGTGGTGCGGCGCACAATTTTACGGTTTCGGTGTACCCGAAGATAACAACCGGCGTTAGCACACGTACGGGAACTGTTTCGGTAGATAATTCAGGAGGCGTGTTTACCGTTGTTTCCGTTAACCAGCCTAAGAAGACCTTTGCCGTTACCACCAAAAAAATAGGCGAGCAGAAGTATACGGTACAGTTGCCAGCTTCATTAGACGGGCTTAACGATGTGCTGCTACAGGTAAAATATAAGGCAGATACTGCCATGGGTTTCCTGGACGGCGAACTGGTAACCGATGAGTTTTACAAAGGCATACCGTGGCAAATAGGCCTGCGTAAGTTTATGCCGCAATCGGCAGGCAGGGAAATGGTGCTGTATTTCAGGCCGCTGCATAAGGATGCCACCTACCTTAACGACCTCCGCCCGGAAGACGTACCCGACTTTGGCGATGAAAGCACATTGCTTTCGGTAGATGATATTTCATTTATACCACAGTACCAAACCATACTTGACTTTAAGAAGTAGCCATTAATAATCTAACATAAAAACCTATAAGGTATCTGTATGAAAAACATAAAATTACTGTACATCTGCTTACTTATTATTCTCTGTGCGCCCTTTGCCGCACGGGCGCAAAAAAATACCGCGCGTATAGACCTTGCGGGTTCGTGGAGTTTCCAGGTCGATTCGCTTAACGTGGGCATTAAGGAAAAATGGTACCAGAAAAACCTGAGCGACAAGGTTACCCTGCCGGGCTCCATGACCACCAACAATAAAGGTAACGAGGTAGATCTAAACACCCCATGGGTGGGCAGCATCGTAGATTCGGGCTTTTTTAAGAAACCTGAATATGCCAAGTACCGCAAGAAAGGGAATATTAAAGTACCTTTTTGGCTACAGCCTACAAAGTATTACAGGGGTGCTGCCTGGTACAGTAAAAAGGTAACCGTACCCGCCGCATGGAAAGGCAAGCCGGTAGAACTGTACCTGGAACGCTGCCATTGGGAAACCGAAGTTTGGGTAGACGGCGCATCGGCAGGTACGCGAAACAGCCTGGGTACGGCACACGTATATAAGCTGGATAAGCTGCTTTCACCGGGTGAACATACCATTACCATCCGTGTAGATAACAGTGCCAAAAATATTAACGTGGGCGAAAATTCGCATAGTGTATCAGACCACACCCAGTCTAACTGGAATGGTATTGTGGGTGAAATGTCACTTAGCGTACACCCCGATGCTTATATAGATAACGTACAGGTGTATGGCGATATTCATAAGAAAAACGCATCGGTACAGTTGGTCGTGGTTAATACCCTGGCTAAAGCGCAAAAGGTACAGGTAAAAGTGCTGGCTACAGGTTCTAAGCAACAGGGCGAAACCCTGCAGGCGGTAGAAAAGAGCTTTACCCTTACGCCAGGTGTTAATACCATTACCCTGGATTACCCTATGGGCAATAATCCACTGTTGTGGAGCGAATTTACGCCTGACTATTATACACTGTCATGCCATGTTACCCCTGCGAAAGGCCAGGCCGATGAAAAGGCAACCACCTTTGGCTTGCGCGAATTTAAGGCATCGGGTACCCAGTTTGCGATAAACGGCAGCCTTACGTTTCTGCGTGGTACGCTGGAGTGCGCTGAGTTCCCTAAAACGGGTTTCCCGCCTACCGACCTTGATTCCTGGATTACGATATTGACCAAAATAAAGTCGTACGGACTTAACCACGTGAGGTTCCACTCATGGTGCCCGCCAGATGTGGCGTTTCAGGCTGCCGACCGCCTTGGGCTTTATTTCCAAATAGAATGCTCGTCATGGGCGAACCAGGGCGCGGTAATAGGCGACGGTACTACTTTAGATAAATTTATCTATGAAGAAAGTGAGAATATTGTAAAAAGTTACGGTAACCACCCGTCATTCTGTATGATGGTGTATGGTAACGAACCTGCCGGTAAAAACCACATACCATACCTTACAAAGTTTGTAGAGTATTGGAAGAAAAAAGACGCCCGTAGGTTGTACACCACAGGTGCAGGCTGGCCGGTAATTACAGATAGTGATTACAATTCTACGCCAGACCCAAGGATACAGCGATGGGGCGAAGGGGTAAAGAGTATTATCAATGCAAATAGCCCGAATACCAATTACAACTGGAACGAAATCATTGCCGCGTATAAAATACCTACCGTAAGCCATGAAATAGGGCAGTGGTGTGTATACCCTGATTTTGAGGAAATAAAACAATACGACGGTGTACTTAAGGCTAAGAATTTTGAGATTTTCAGGGACCAGCTGCATGAAAACGGCTTGGGTGCTTTTGAAAAGAAATTCCTTATGGCATCGGGTAAATTGCAGGCGCTGTGCTACAAGGCCGATATAGAGGCCGCGCTGCGTACCAAGGGTTTTGCAGGCTTCCAGCTGTTGGGGCTGTATGACTTCCCGGGGCAAGGGACGGCGCTTGTGGGCGTACTAAACCCGTTTTGGCGCGATAAAGGGTACATTACCGCTACGGAGTACAGCATGTTCTGTAACACGGTAGTGCCATTGGCAAAATTTAAGAAGATGGTTTTCCTTAACAATGAAAAACTACACGCCGATGTAGAGATAGCGCAGTTTAGCGCAGGCACCCTTAAAAATGCCGTACCGTCCTGGGAGGTTAAAAATGAACAAGGCGCTGTACTGTACAGTGGTAAACTTGCCACTAAAGATATCCCTGTGGGCAACTGTATAGCGCTGGGTAGCATCGACCAGGATTTAAGTGCGATTAAAGAGCCTGCCATGCTTACATTATCAGTAACTGTAGGTAGCTATACCAACCAGTGGGAGGTTTTTGTGTACCCGGCAGTACAGCCTAAGGTAGCCGAAGAGGTGTACGTAACGCAAACCCTGGATGACAAGGCCATGAAGCTGCTTAACAAAGGCGGCAAGGTACTGCTTACGCTGAAGCAAGGCAGCCTGCTACCTGAAATGGGCGGCGATGTAGCTATAGGATTCTCTACCATATTCTGGAATACGGCCTGGACTAATGTACAGCCGCCGGTAACAATGGGGGTATTGTGTAACCCGGCCAACCCCGCATTGGCTGATTTCCCTACACAGGAATACAGTAACTACCAGTGGTGGGATGCCATGTCGCACTCGGGTGCCATAAACCTGAACAAGGTAAGCAAAGGCCTGGAGCCTATTGTAAGGGTGGTAGACGACTGGGTTACGGCGCGTTCGCTTGGCCTTGTGTTTGAATGCAAAGTGGGTAAGGGCAAACTTATAGTATCCGGGGTAGATTTACTTACCGGTGCCGAAACCCGACCTGAAGCCAGGCAGCTGCTGTTCAGCCTTAAAAAGTATATGGGTGGTATGGGCTTCAATCCGTCGCAAACGGTGGACATGAAATCGGTTATTGCCCTTTATAAAAAATAATACCACCTAAAAAAATCGCTATCTTGCTGCTTTCTGTAAAGCATAATGAACAAGAGCGATGTTATAATAATAGGGGCCGGCGCTGCCGGCCTTTTTGCTGCCCATACCTTAGTTAAGGCCGGTAAAAAAGTAACCGTACTGGAAGCCCGTAACCGTATAGGCGGGCGCATTCATACGGTAGGTAATGCCCGTTTCGCCGGGCATGCCGAACTGGGTGCCGAGTTTGTGCACGGTAATCTTCCTGTAACGCTAAACCTGCTGCACCAGGCGGGAATTGCCTATATACCCGTGTCTTTTGAAATGTGGCAGTATCATAATGATACATTTAGCCAAAGCAATGAGTTTGTAGAAAAATTCGATGAGTTGCTCGAAAAAATAAACGACTTACAGGAAGATATGCCGCTGCATGATTTCCTGAAAATGAATTTTAGCCAACCCGAATACGATACCATGCGGCTTCAGGTGGAAAATTACGTGGCGGGCTACGATACTGCCGACATACACGATGTGAGTGCCTTTGCCCTGCGTAATGAATGGAACCATGAAGACGAAGACGCGCAGCACCGCCTTGTGCCGGGTTACGCCAGCGTGATACACTATCTTGCCAAGACCTGTACCGATGCCGGTAGTGAAATAGTATTAAATTCTGTTGCCAAAGAAGTAGTTTGGCATAACAACCACGTAAAAGTACTTACAGCAAGCGGCTCTATTTATGAAGCCCAAAAGGTAATCGTAGCATTGCCTTTGGGCGTATTGCAAAGTGATGCGGCTAGTGAAGGTGCTATAACATTTAACCCTCATATACCGCAACAGCAATCGGCAATACAGGATATGGGTTTTGGCGCATTGATAAAGATAGTGCTTGAATTTGATGCTCCCTTTTGGGAAAATGCTACGGGAACTAACCTCTCTACCATGGGGTTCCTGTTTACCGATGAGGCTGTCCCTACGTACTGGACACAGGCACCCGCGCACAGCCCCATATTTACCGGTTGGCTCGGTGGGCCGCCTGCATTGGCCAAAAAAGATGCTCCGGCTGAAGAGATATTGCAAGAGGTACTTACGGCACTGGGCAATGTGTTTTCTATGGATAAAGACACGCTTAAGGAAAAGCTTGTAGCCTGGCATGTGGTTAACTGGACCGCCGAACCCTATACCCGTGGCTCGTACGCCTACGATAAGGTAGCCAGCCCCGGAGCCAGAGCCGTATTGTTGCAACCGGTACAGGATACTGTATATTTTGCAGGCGAATACCTGTACGATGGCCCTGCCATGGGTACCGTAGAGGCTGCCCTGACCAGTGGCAAGGCTACTGCGGAGCAACTAATGAAAAATGTATAGACACATTAGTGTCGTGAAAATATAAAAGCCTTTACATTTATATGATTGTAAAGGCTTTTTGTTTTTGGGGTAGTTGAATGAAAGGAAATTATTCCGGATTAGCCAGTATTTTATACAGCTCGGCATTGCTGATAAAAAAACGGTTTTCGAGCGCTATTTGCTGTAGCCGTGTGGTAATAAGGTTGTTTTCGCGGGTGTTAATTACAAACAGCGAGCTTTCGCCAAAGGAAAACAGCCGTTCCTCTGATCTCAGCATCGTAGCATAATCCGCCACAAGCGTTTCTACATACACGCGCTGTTTTTTAAGCGAGGTAATTTCGGTGCGCTGCGCCTCTATTTTGTTTTTCAGTTGCAGGCGTTCCTGTTCCAGCTGGTATTGCGCATCCTGAATTTTCAGTTTGGCAAGTTTTAGCGCGCCACGTTCCTTCCTCAGGAAAATAGGGAAGGCGAAGTTTACGCCAATCTTATAATCCTCAAACCTGTAGTTATCTATATACGACGGTTCTGAAAGGTAGTGGTAGCCTACGTTCAGCTTTGGCAGGAGGGCATTGGCCTTAAGCTTACGCTCCACATCCAGTATTGAGATTTTGCTTTCCAAAGCCTGTAGTTTGGGGTGGGCTACAAGCAGGCTGTCGGTACTGGTTATGTAGTTGGTTTTAAGCGTCTCGTCTATGTTTTCAGACAGGCTGATTTCCGGTTTCAGGCCTTCCGCCGGTTCTACCGGTACGCCTTCTATCCACAGGTAGTTAGACAGTTCCAGGCGGGCCTTAATCAGCTTAAGGTTGGCATCCTCCAGGTTCAGGCGACGGCTTTTTACCGTAATACCCGATTCTACACTGTCTATGGCAGGTTTGTCCCCCTGTTCTATAAGTCCCATAACACCTTTGTAACGTACTTCGGCATAACCCAGGTAATCGGTATACATTTTCGATTCGTTATACGCCTTTACCCAGTTAAAATATGCCACCGAAGCATCGTACAGTACGGTTATGGCCTGCAGGCGGCGTTCGGCAGCACTAAGCCTTATCTGAAGCTTGGCAGCACGGAGGTCGGCCATACGCTGGTTAATGAACAGCCCCTGGCCAAGCGGCACCGTAATGCCCAGCGAGGTAAGCCCGCTGTTTGGGGTATTGTTTTGCGGGTTAAGGTAGTAGCCCTCACTGTTGTCAAACGCGGCCTTAAGTTCTATGCCGTACCAGGTAGGGATTTTAAAACTGCTGTTCAGTATATTATAATATTCCCTGTCCTTAAACTGTTTCTTGTCGAAGTCTACCTCAATCTTCGGGTCGAAACCGCCGCGTGCCTGCATAAGCCCGGCCTGCGCCTTGCTTACCTCAAGCCCGGCACGGCTTACAAGGGGATGGTACTTTTTTACGTACCCCATGTATTCCTCAAAGCTCAGGACTTCCTTGTCTAATTTATTTGATGGCTGCGCGTAGGCACGCAGGGCTGCAAAAAGCCATACCGTAACACCCAGCCATATCATAAGATGCTTCATCATTACTTTTTGTCTTTTTTATCCTTAGCCGCAGCATCCTCTTTACCCAGGTAGTAGTTTGGCGGGAAGCCGTTTAGGGTACGCCATATTTCATACCATACCGGAACATTGTCCAGCAGGGCTATTGTTTGCGCGCCGGCACCAATGCTCAGTTGTTTAGGCCATCCGTTTTCACCCTTATCCGGGGCTACCAGCATGCGGTACTTGCCGTTAGGGCTTATAAAGTTTTCTATAGCCACTACATGCCCTCCAAAGGTACCGTACGACATGCCCGGCCAACCCGAGAACACTATGGTAGGCCAACCGTCAAACCATACACGTACTTTAGAACCCTTTTTAATCAGGGGCAGGTCTACCGGGTTTACGTAGGTTTCTACCGCGATTTCATAACCGGCCGGCATTATACTTACTACGGGAGTGCCCTCTTTTATGGTTTCACCAATACCGGCCAGGAGTGCCTTGTTAAGGTAACCGCTTTGCGGTGCCTTTATGTAGTACATACCGTTACGGATGCTGTAGTTAACGTATTGGTTTTCCAGCTTGTTTACCTGGGCTTCGGTGTCGTACTGGCTGCTCAGGGCGGTAAACTTATCACTGTTGGCTTTAGATATTTTCTCAGTATACTCTGCGGTAATACGGTTTATTTCCACCTCGGCATTTATCAGTTCATTTTTAGAGGTAAGGAGCTTATTTTCCTGCGTGATTATTTTCGCTTCGCTTTCCTGTAGCTTCAGGCGTTTTTCTTCCACATCAGTAAGTGGTTTAAGACCTTCGCGGTTCAGGTTCACGGCACGGTTAAATTGTGTTTCGGCAATGCGAAGCTGGGTATGTACCGCAGCCAGGTCCATGCTGTCGCTCTTTACCTTAAGGTGCGCCTGTTTTACTTTATTGCGTGCCATTTCAAGCTTTAGCTTACGTTCGCGCTCCAGCGATCCCATTTGAGATTCCAACGCATTTACCTTGCCGCCGTACGATTCAAAAGCCATTTTTTTGGCATCTGCCTGCTGGCGTGTATTCTGTACCAGGTTAGGGTCAAAATAATCTTCCTTAATTTCCGAAAGGAACACTATGGTATCGCCCTTGTTTACAAAATCACCTTCCTTTACGTACCATTTTTCTATACGCCCGGCTATGGCGCTGTGTATGGTTTGCGGGCGCTGGTCTGGCTTAAGCGTGGTTACCGAGCCCGTACCGCGTATGTTTTGCGTCCATGGCAGGAACAATGCTATGACTACTATAAGGCATACACCCAGTATAATACGGTTAAGTATTTTATAATGAGGCCTGCTGGCAAGCTCTTTTATAGTGCTATACCTGCCGGTATTTAATTTTATGTGGTTGTCATCAGATATATTAAGCATGGCCTTACAATTTTATATCGTTAATAATTTCACCTTTTTCCATTTCTACCTGCCTGTTACAGCGTTCTTTCCAGTAGTTGTTTACAGACGAAACCACTACCGTCCAACTGTGCTCCGGTGCAAAAAGGAAATCGATTATTTTCCTTGCTTTTTCATCATCCATACCATCGGTAGGGTCTTCCAGGAACAGTACCTTAGGTTTGGTTACAATGGCGCGGGCCAGCATTATCCTGCGGGTAATGGATGAGGTGAGCTGCCTGCCGTCAGGGTAAATCTGAGTATCTAAACCAAGAGGCAGTTTCTTTATGTACGCCGATAATCCTACCGATTCTATAGCCCATTTAAGGCTTTCGTCTGTTATGGTAGGGTCGTCAAACGTAATGTTTTGCAGCAGTGTGCCTTCAAACGGGGTTTCGCCCTGCATTACCACACCGGTATGTATTTGATATTCGTTTTTATCGGTCTTGCTAAAGTTATTTTCATTGATAAAAAACGCGCCCGAAGCAGGAGGGATGTACCCTGAGAGTAATCTTACAAGGGTAGACTTACCGGATCCGTTTTTACCACTTATGAATACTTTTTCGCCGGGCTGTATTTTAAGGCTTATCTTTTTAAGCGCATCTTTATCGGCATCCGGGTAGCGGAAGGTAATATCTTCGGCTTCCAGTACTATGCCCTTATCGGCATTTATCTTTTTAGGCTGAAGGTTTGCCTTTTCAAGCTCCATATCTGAAATCTGCCCGATTTTTTCTACCGAAGTAAGTACATCGTACAGGGTTTCAAGGCCGATGATTATTTTTTCTACCGAGTTTATAACCAGTAATATAATGATTTCTGCCGCTACAAACTGCCCTATGTTCATTTGCTGGCTCAGTACCAGGTAACCGCCTACGGAAAGAAGTCCGGCGGTAATCAGTACTTTAAACAATATCAGCTGGGTATATTGCCTTTTTATAATGCTGAAGTGTTTTTCCCTGAAGCCTACATAGTCGCCCACAAGGTGGTCGTTCTTACCAAGGGCGTAATCAAAGTTGCGTGCCTTACGGAAGCTGTTCGTGTTACGGGCTATTTCCTGTAACCAGTACGCGGCCTTATACTTGTATTTAGATTCTTTAAGGCTGGTATCTAAACCTTCCTGGAACGAGAATTTAAAAATAGCGTACAGCAGTATAAATAACAATACCCCGAAAATAATGAAGAACGGATGGTACAATGACAGCAGTATTACACCCAGGCCCATTTGCAGTAATGCCGTAGAAAAATCAAGCAGTAGCTTAGAGGTACCTTTCTGTATGTTCAGTGTATCAAAAAAGCGGTTGGCAAGCTCCGGGGGGTAGTTGTTGTACAGTTCCTTAAAGCTGATGTTAGGTAGCCTCATGGCAAATTCAAACGACGAGCGTATGAATATTTTTTGCTGCAG
Organism: Bacteroidia bacterium; assembly: GCA_046566705.1. Lineage (GTDB taxonomy): Bacteria > Bacteroidota > Bacteroidia > Flavobacteriales > Flavobacteriaceae > Flavobacterium. Next base: position 241,028 of record JBKHWE010000003.1, read on the forward strand.
GTTTTCTGTTATACGAAGCTGCATAAGCGACAGCAAACCCGAAAGCGCTACACCCAGGGTAACCATAATAATAAGTATTATCCACGAAATGCTTACCTGCCCGCCCTGTATAAAGTTAATAATAGCCTGTATGCCCAGGGGGAGTGTAAGGCTTATAAGCCCTGCAAAAGCGGCATAAAAAATAATCTGGTACACATCTTTTTTGTCCAGTGTAAGCAGGTTGTAAAAACGTTTTAATGGGGTCATATCTTCGGTTGTTTTAGCACATTAGTAATTAGGTCCATATAAAAATCGGTAGGGGTTACCGTACCGTTACAGTTGGTTATCAGGTTCAGGTGGTCTTTCAGGAAATGCTGGTGCAGCGCGCCCTCTACCATGGTACTTACCAGTGTTTCGGCATATGGGTAGTCCGGGGCTACTTCCTTAACAATGGCGGCTATACGCTGTATTACCCGGATGTATATCTGAAAGAAACCATCGCGGTTTTCCTGGTCAACCTCTTTGGTAAGGAAGGTTTTGCTAAAGTCGTTTATAATTATTTTTTTCAGTACCGACTCGTTTATATGCTCTGTAGCCGCATCGTCTACGGTTTCTTCTGTAACCAGCGTTATGGCCTTTTTAAGGCGTTCCATAGGTTCGTACAGGTTAGCCGTGCCAAATACAAGGCGGTACTCCATCCAGCTCCAGTACCATGACGACAAGTACAGCAACAGCTTGTGCTTGTTCTCAAAATACCGGTATACAGAGCTCTCGTTACTGCCTATGCGTTCGCCCAGCTTTTTAAAGGTAAACGCCTCAAAGCCTAACTCATCTATAAGCAATATGCTTTGCTGTAATATTTTACGGCCAAGCCCCGAGGTTTCGGGGTCTTTTATATAGATTTTATCGTTAATCTGTAACTTTAAATTTAATAGTGCAAATTGCATCCTGAAATCATTTATCGCAAAAATAATAGTATTACTATCATTTTTAAAATATTTAACAGTTTTTGTGATGTTAAATGTCGGGATATGGTTGTAAGTCAGTGGTTGTTAGCTGGTGGTTTGGGGAATAAAAAAGCCCCGCTGGTGAGCGGGGCTGGCTATTGTAAATAGTATGTTTGTTACTGTTTCTTCACGTATTTTGTAAGGATAACTATCGTTTGTCCTTCTACTTTTCCTTCTATCTGTTCGTGGTTGTCGTGTACCAGGCGTATGTTACGTACCGCGGTACCTATCTTGGCATTAAGCGATGAGCCTTTAACATCAAGGTCTTTGATAAGGGTTACGGTATCGCCGGTTTGCAGTACATTACCATTGCTGTCCATGTGTAGCTGTATGCTGCCATCGCCCAGGTGGTCGCCGCTGGCCTGTGCCCACTCCAGGTTATCATCGTCCATGTAAATCATGTCAATGGCATCTACAGCCCAACTCTCATTACGGAAACGGTTCAGCATGCGGTAGGCTACCACCTGTACGGCGGGTACCTCGCTCCACATAGCGGTGGGTAATATACCTTCCCAGAATTTAGCATCGGGCAGTTCCTTTTTCTCTATCTGGTCAAAGCATTTGCTGCTGATAAGTATGGCACTTTCGGCTCCCTTGTTTTTGGCAAAGGGCACGTCGTATATCACAAGGCTGTCGGCGGTACCGCTCAGTTCGCATACATTACCGCTTCTGTCCTTTAGTATATCCTCTAATTTCATGATGTAATTTTAAGGGCGCAAAGATAAAAATTTGGCACACAAATAACTGCCCAGCCTGATACCTCCTGTTAAAATGTGACCACAATCACATAATTATCCCTGTAGTATGGCCTCTATAGCAGCCAGCTCCTCTGTACTGAATGTAATATTATTGAGCGATTTAATGCTGTCTGTAACCTGCTCCGGTTTGCTTGCTCCTATAAGTACTGATGTTACACGCTCGTCGCGCAGTATCCATGACAGTGCCATGTGGGCCAGCTTTTGCCCGCGCTGCTGTGCTATTTCATTTAGCTGTCGTATCTGTTCTATCCTTTCGGGGGTAATGTGGTCCTGCTTCAGGAACACCCCACTGGTGGCTACGCGGCTGTCTGCCGGGATGCCGTTCAGGTATTTATCAGTAAGCAGTCCTTGTGCAAGTGGCGAAAACGGTATGCAGCCCACGCCGTTGTTGCCCAATACATCGAGCAGGCCATTTTCGGGTGTGCGGACAAACATGCTGTATTTTGGCTGGTGGATAATGCAGGGTGTGCCGAGTTGTTTTAGTATGCCAATGGCCTGTTGCGCCTGTTCTGCATTATAATTACTTATACCGGCATAGAGCGCCTTGCCCTGGCGTACGATCAGGTCCAGTGCCTGCATGGTTTCCTCAAGGGGGGTATCTGGGTCGGGGCGGTGGTGGTAAAAAATATCTACATAGTCCAGCTTCATGCGTGTAAGGCTCTGGTCCAGGCTGCTTATCAGGTATTTTTTGCTGCCCCAGTCGCCATAAGGGCCGTCCCACATGGTGTAGCCGGCTTTGGTAGATATGATAAGCTCATCACGATACGCGGCAAAATCGCTGTGGAGTATCTTTCCGAAATTCTCCTCAGCCGAACCCGGTGGCGGGCCGTAGTTGTTAGCAAGGTCAAAGTGGGTAATGCCGTTATCAAAGGCGGTGTGCAGTATATTACGGCTGTTTTCAAAATCATTTACATCGCCGAAATTGTGCCAAAGCCCAAGGGATAAGGCAGAAAGTTTCAGGCCGCTGTTACCACAGCGGCGGTACAGCATATCGGCATACCGTGAGGGTGACGGTGTATAGTTTGGCATAACAGTAAGGTATTGGTTATGTGCCACAAGGTACAAATGTTTTAGGAGGTAAACATTTCCGGGAGTTTAAAAAAATGCTCTTCCGTTTCGAGCGCAGCGTAGCGGAGTCGAGAAATCTCTATAATCTAACTTTAAGATTTATATCTAATCTTCTTTTGAGATTTCTCCATTACGCTGCGCTCCAGTCGAAATGGAAAAGAAAAAAACTACTTAAACATATCCATGCCCGGTATGCTCGGCATGCCGTCTTTGGCTACGGCGGCAAGTTCGGCTTCGTTTACGGCAGTGGCTTTTGCTATGGCCTTGTTAAACACCAGTACCAGGTAGTCTTCCAGCTGTTCTTTATCTTCAAGTAAAGAATCGTCTACGGTTACTGATTTTACCGCCCTGTTGGCTGTAAGGGTTACCTTAAGCAGGCCGTCTGAGCTTTGTTCGTCTATCAAAACGGTGTCGAGCCTTTTTTTGGTTTCGTCCATTTTCTTTTGGGTTTCCTGTATTTTACCCATCATGCCCATTAAGTCTCCAAACATATCTTTTCTGTTTTAATGTTATTGTTCTGTAGTGCAAAAATATTAAATTGGCATGAGCAAACCCAAATATTAAATTGGCAGGGCAAACGACTCACAAAAAGATAAGCCACGAATTGCCCAAATTTCAGTAATTAATTCAAGTTGCTAGTTCATAGCTTTAGTTAATTGTAGTCCAAATACGAACAGAGTCAGCTTTATTAAGAAGCCTTCCAGAGTTACAGCATGTATTGTTCTTGGAAAAAGCTTTTTAATA
>JBKHWE010000004.1:0-31656 GCA_046566705.1 Bacteroidia bacterium
AATAGTGTCGCCACAGGAAGCCATACCGTAACCGTGCGTAACGCTGCGGGCTGTACCAATTCGGCAACCATTACCATAAACGCGCAGCCTGCACAACCGGCTGTACCGGCACTTAGCGCTACACAGCCTACCTGTACTACCGCTACCGGAACCATTACCATTACCAATACTGCCACAGGATTAGAATACCAGCTGGACAGCGGTGCCTTCCAGACCACAGCTACCTTTAACAGTGTAGCGGCAGGAAGCCATACCGTAACCGTACGTAATGCGACGGGTTGTACCAATTCGGCAACCGTAACCATAAATGCGCAGCCTGCTACCCCGGTAGCTCCTGCACTTAGCGCTACACAGCCTAGCTGTACCGTTGCAGGAAGCATTACCATAACCAATGCCGCGGGAGGCCTGGAGTACCAGCTGGATAGCGGCGCGTTCCAAAACACCGGAACCTTTACCGGCGTAGCTTCAGGAAGCCATACCGTAACCGTGCGCAACGCGGCGGGTTGTACCAATTCGGCAACCATAACCGTTAACCCGGCACCGGCCGTTCCTACAGCGCCAGCACTATCGGCCATACAACCTACCTGTGCCACGCCATCGGGTACCATTACGGTAACCAATGCCGTACCGGGACTGGAATACCAGCTGGACAGCGGTACCTTCCAGAATACAGGAACGTTTACCGCAGTAGCAGCAGGAAACCATACTGTAACCGTACGAAACGCGGCGGGTTGTACCAATTCGGCAACCATAACAATCAACACGGCACCGGGTACACCGTCTGCGCCATTACTTACAGCCATACAGCCTACCTGTACTACGCCTACAGGCAGTATTACCGTGGGCAATACGGCTACCGGCCTGCAATACCAGCTGGATAGTGGTGCTTTCCAGGCTGCAGGTACGTTTAGCAGCGTAGCGCCGGGGAGCCATACCGTAACCGTACGCAATGCTGCAGGTTGTACCAACTCTGCTACCATAACCATAAACCCGGTCCTTACGGCACCGGCTGCACCTGTGCTTAGCGCTACGCAGCCTACCTGTACAGTTGTTACCGGTACTATTACCGTAACCAATGCCCTAACCGGCCTGGAATACCGCCTGGACAGCGGCGTATTCCAAAACACAGCGACATTTAGCAATGTGGCTCCGGGCAACCATAGTGTAACGGTACGCAATGCCGATGGATGTACCAACTCGGCTACCATAACCATTAACGCGGCACCTACCATACCAAGGCCTGCATTTACGTATATTCAGCCTACCTGCCAGGTAACCACAGGAACCATTACCGTAACAACACCTACGGGTATCGGCTACCAGTACAGCCTGGATAGCGGCATGCTCCAAAACAGCCCTGTATTTGCGGGAGTAACTCCGGGCAGCCACATAATAACAGTGCAGTCGGCAGCCGGCTGTACATCGAGCGCTACGGCAACCCTGCTTGCTGTACCAAGTGCACCTGCGGCTCCGGTAACCAGCGAAGTGCAGCCAACGTGTACTGTAGCTACCGGACAGATAACCGTAACCGCCCCTGTAGGGACAGGATTCCAGTACAGCATAAACGGCGGCGCGTTCCAAAACGCAAGGGTTTTCGGGTCGCTAACCGCGGGCAGCTATACCATAACCGTAAGAAATGCCAGGGGCTGCGAAACCGTAGGCACACCAATACTAATAAATGCTGCACCGGCCACGCCGGCTACCCCGGTACTTACTGCAACGCAACCTCAATGTGGCGATACCACCGGTAGCATAACCATAACCCCGGTTGCAGGAACCGGCATAACCTATAGCCTTAACGGCGGCGCTTACCAGGCGGCTGTTAATTTTAACTTCCTTAATCCGGGCACTTATACCGTAATAGCGAAAAATGCGTCGGGCTGTATTTCGGCACCTGCAACCATTCGTATAAACACACCTCCGGCTACACCGGCCATACCAAGGATAACAGCGGTACAGCCTACCTGTGCCATGCCTTTCGGTACTATAACCATGGGCAGCCCTACAGGAGCGGGTTATACTTATAGTATAGACGGCACCAACTTCCAAACCGGACTGGTATTCACCAACCTAACCGCAGGCGGGTATAATGTAACCGTGAAAAACGCGGCAGGCTGTACAGCGATATCGGCTATGGTGTTTATAGATGCTGCACCGGCACCGGCACCGGCTGCCGGAACTATTACAGGCGGTAACGCCGTTTGTATGGATGATACCCTGCAACTTGCCAATATCGCTACGGGCGGTGTGTGGAGCATTTCTAACGACAGGATAGCCACCATAGACCAAAACGGCCTTGTAACCCCGGTACGTGTGGGTACAGCTATCGTTTACTACACTGTGGGTACGGTTTGTACGGCACAAACGCAGCAAACCATTACCGTAAACGGACTTCCGAATATTAAAATGAAAAACCTTTACCTGTGTGTAGATAATAAAACACAGGCGGTACTGGCACCAAAAACACTAAACAGCGGCCTGCCGAACAGCGGCTACACCTTTGTTTGGGAAAAAGGCGGAAACATACTACCGGACACCACAGCCTCAATACAGGTTTCTGAACCGGGCATATATACTGTTACCGCTACCATAACCGCTACCGGATGTACCGCATCGGGTACGGCTACCGTAGGCCTGTCGTCTATAGCAATGGCTGTAGCCGAGGTAGCTGAAGATTTCCACAGGAACCAGGCAGTTACCATTACGGTAACCGGCGGTTCGGGTGATTATGTTTTCAGCATGGACAACGGCGCGTTCCAAACCTCACCGGTATTTACGGGTGTAACACAGGGCGAGCATACCGTTAGCGTTTACGACAACAATGGCTGCGGCAAGATAGAACTTGAGGTTTTTGTACTGGATTACCCAAGATTTTTTACCGCTAATAACGACGGTACTAACGATACCTGGAAAATAGATGGCCTTTCGGGCCAGCGCGACGCGGTTGTTTACATTTATGACCGTTACGGCAAACTGATAACAGCACTGCGCCCTGCCAGTAACCAGGGGTGGGACGGTACCCTTAACGGGCATCCGCTGCCGGCTACAGATTATTGGTTTTCGGTACTGTACACATCATCAAACGGATCGAAGAAAGAGTTCAGGGCGCACTTCTCTCTTTTAAGATAATGTTATTTAAAACAGTTATATAGTTTAAGCAATTGCTGAATTTAACATTTAAAATTTAAGTAAATGTTTTCATAGAAGTAAATTCAGCACCATAACAGGCCCTTCCGCACGCGGAAGGGCTTTTATTTTATTTACATAGTAACATTATGATAATCAATTTTTTATAGAAGCCATACAGTTAAGTAACACTGATTTATAAAATTTGCAGGTACCATAAATCAAAACTTAATTAGATCTCTTCAATGAAAAAACCATTACTGACAAAGTTACGGGGCTTCTTAGTTTTCGCCCTATTTTTAACGGTTTCCGTCACGTGGGCGCAGATGGAAATCCCCACACTCGGATCTACCGTTACCCAGAATTTTAACGCCATGACCGGCTCTGCCCTGCCAGCCGGTTTTACTGTGGGCGGTGCTACTTCGGTTTCCAACTCTGTAACAACACTGAGCTCAAGTTCAGCAGGGGGCAGCTATAAGTTTACCTCAAGCAGCGACCACGCCATTGGTATACTTAACTCCAGCGGTTATACCAGCGGAAAAACCATAGTGCTTACCATAAAAAACACTACGGGCGCTACCATTAACAACATTACCATAGCCTGGAACTACGAAAAGTACAGGAGCGGCTCCAGGGAATGGACATTTGCTTTTTCGGGTGGTGCTGCGGGTAACCAGGTATATGCGGCAGACAGCGGCAATGCCTCGGTAACCTTTTCACCACCGGGTACTGTAGCCAAGAGCGTAACCCTGAGCAACCTTACCATTGCTGACGATGCCACATACACCTTTACATGGACCCTTACCGGTACAGGAGGAAGCACTAACGGACAGGCACTTGCCATAGACGATGTAAGGGTTACGGCTACTGCTAACCCGTCTGAGGCATCTACCATAATAAGGAATACTGCTTTTGCCGAACCGCAAAACATTAACTACGCCAATTACCAGGCTACAGCCATTACAGCTTCAAACTCACTTGAAGTAGGTAGCTTTACTATTGTAGACGGCGGCGGCACTTCTGATGCTGATAACCTTGCCACTACCCTTTCGGCTATAAGCTTTACGGTACAAAACTACCAGAACATAAGGAAACTGGCCATTTATGACGGCGCTACAGAAAAAGCTGAAATCGCCGTAACCGGTGCAACAGCTACTTTTAGCAGCTTAAGTTCACTTGCAGCGGCCGATAACAGCAGCAAAAACTTTACACTACGCGCTACTTTTAATGATGTGGTTACCGATAACCAACAGTTGCGCTTTACGGTGGCTTCGGCTACTACCCCTACAAGCAACTCCTCTAAGTTTGCAGCCACAAACGCAGGTGCCGCCGCTACAGCCATTACTACCAATGCTAACCGTATAGAGGTAACCGCAGACCGCTTTGTACTGGTACAGCAGCCAACCGATACACAGGTAGGCACTGCCATGACACCTGCCGTAACCGCAACTACTAAAGATGCCCTGGGAAACCTTGACGTGGATTTCGCATCGGCAGTACAGATAACCTCAAGCGGGGTACTAAGCGGTACACCGGTTTCGGTAAACGCCGTTGCAGGTACGGTTTCATTTGCCGGACTTGTACATACATCGGCAGGTACAGGCCTTACCCTTACCCTGGCCAACCCGGATAACTCATGGCCGGCTACCACCGGTACCTTTACCATAATACCATACGTACTTACCGTAGACGGGCTGCTTGCCAATAATAAGGTATACGATGCCACCACTACAGCCCAGATTACTTATACCGGCCTTAACGGTATACAGAATACAGATGATGTAACCATAGCATCGTACACCGCTGATTTTGAAGACGAAAACGCTGGCACAGGCAAAACAGTACACGCATCAGTGGTACTGGGCGGTGCCGATGCCGGTAAATATACCGTGGCTCCGATAAGCGGCCTTACGGCAGATATTACCTCAAAAGAAGTTACCCTAACAGGTGTAACAGCACAAAACAAAGACTTTGACGGAAATACCGATGCTACACTTTCGGGTACTGCAACTTTAGTGGGCATACTACCGGGCGATGTTGTTACCGTAAACGGAACCACAGCAACAGGACAGTTTGTAAATGCGGGTCCGGGTGGCAGCATAGGTGTTGTTGTATCGGGCTATGTACTTGAGGGTGCCGATGCTGCTAACTATACACTGGTACAGCCAGAAGGCATTACCGCCAATATAAACGACACAGGCCTGCAAAACCAGACCATAACCTTTAGCCCCTTAAACGCGGTTACTTATGGCGACGCGGCATTTACGCTAAACGCCACTTCATCTGCCGGGCTACCGGTAACCTTTACCAGTTCAGATGACAGCGTAGCTACTATTTCGGGCAGTACTGTTACCATAACAGGTGCAGGCACTATACTTATCACAGCCAAACAGGCCGGTGATGCTACCCACAACCCTGCGGTAGATGTAGACCAGGTTTTGGTTGTAAACCAAAAAACGCTTACCGTAACCGGCGCTACAGCCACTACAAAAGTGTACGACGGTACTAATAGTGCCGAAATCAACGGTTCACTATTCGGTATCGTAGGTACAGATGTTGTAACTATAGGCGGTACAGGATTATTTACCAATGAGAACGTAAACGTAAACATACCGGTTACAACCGCGTTTACCATTTCGGGAGACGATGCTGACAACTATACCATACAGCAGCCAACCGATGTTACAGGAAACATTACCCCACTGGCACTTACCCTAAACAATGCCGTGGCACAGAGCAAGGCATACGACGGTACTGCAAGCGCGGTAATAAGCGGTTTACTGGCTACTATTATTACAGATGATGATGTAGACTATATAGGTACGGGTACGTTTGCTTCAGAAAATGTGGCTAACGGCATTACGGTTACCGCTACCGCTACCCTAACCGGTACCGATGCCGGTAACTATACCCTGATACAGCCTACCGGCCTTACAGCAGATATTACCATAGCTACCCTTACCATTACAGCAGAGGCTGTTTCTAAGGCGTACGATGGTACTGCTGTAGCCACCGTACAAAACGGTGCTATAGCATCAGGCATTATGGGTTCAGATGATGTAACCCTTGCCGAAACTACTATTACAGGTACGTTTGACTCTCCTGCCATAGGCGAAAACAAAACGGTAACCGCCACCTTTACCCTTGCCGGTACTGATGCGGCTAACTACATAATAGCGCCACTAAGCTATACGGCTAACATTATCCCTGCCGTTCTTACCGCAGATACTACAGCGGCTACAGTAACCTCTAAAGTATATAACGGTACTAATGCCGCTCAAATAAGCGGTATAGTACTTAATGGCCTTGTACCGGGCGAAACAGTTAATGCTACCAGCGGTACATTTGCCACTGCCACTGCCGGTACTAACATACCGGTAACCATAGTACTTACCGGTACTCATGCGGGTAATTATACCTTTACACAGCCGGAACCTGCCCTTACAGGAACTATTTCTAAAAAAGGCCTTACCGCCACTGCCCAGGACAAATCGAAGGTACAGGGTACAGCAAACCCTGCCCTTACCATAGCGTATAACGGCTTTATTACCGGCGAAACACAGGCAAATGCTGCCGGGTTTACCGCACCGGTGGTTACTACCAGCGCCGTTACAACTTCACCTATAGGTACCTACCCTATTAGTGTTAGTGGTGGTTCAGCTACAAACTATGAGTTTACTACACTTACTAACGGCTGGCTTACTGTTACAGGTGCAACAGGTTCCGGTAACCTTGTAGCATGGGATTTTACCGGCGAAAACAACCTGGATACTTCTACAGCGGAAGTACAGGATGATAACGTAGACGCGTCAAAAGTCCTTACCCGTGGTGCAGGTGCAGCAAAATCGGCAGGAGCCAACTCATTCAGGACTACCGGATTTATGAGTAACGCGTATACTATGTCAAGTAACGATTACTTCCAGTTTGAGGTTTCGGCTTCAGCCAACTACCTGTTATCCATTTCATCAATCAATGCAGTATGCAGGGGTACCAATACCTTTGGTGCTTCGGTGGAGAGCCAGTTTGCCTACAGCCTTAACGGCACTACCTTCACCATGATAGGCAGCCCGGTGGTAACCACTGCAGGTGCCGGCGACCATTTTGTTAACGTAGATGTAAGCGGTGTAGAAGCACTGCAAAACGTTGCGGCAGGTACAACGGTTACCTTTAGGTACTACGCCAAAGGAAGCACCAATACCGGCGGATGGGGCTTTTACTCATCGGGAGCAGGTAACTACGGCCTTGCCGTTAAAGGTTCTTCTACGGCAGCGCCTGTATTGCCAAACATTACAAGCGCCCTTACAGACAGCTCTGAAGTACAGAGTACAGACGAATACCAGATAACTGCTACAGGTACCCCGGCCATAACCTTTACAGCCACAAACCTGCCTGCAGGAGCCGGCATAAACAACAGCGGCCTTATATCATTTGACGGAACCACGCCGATAGGTACATACAATATTGGCCTTACAGCTACCAGCTTCTATGGCACGTCTACCAAAACACTGGTATACAACGTTACCAAAAAGAACCAGGTACTTACTTTTGACCCGGATCCTATACCGGTACAGCTACTGGGCGACGCGCCATTTGTTTTTGAAGTAAACAACACGGCACTGCTTCCGGTAGAATGGGCAAGTTCAGATGAAAATGTATTTACCATCGCTCCAGACGGTACCATTACCCTTACAGGCGTAGGTACTGCAACCATAACCGCTTCTAACAACGGTAATGAAATTTACAACCCGGTTACCGCTACACGTACCATTACTGTTTCGGCACCATGTTTTGAATGGACCGGTACTGCAAACAGCAGCTGGACAAACGCGGCCAACTGGTGTGGCGGACTTATACCAGGCGCTAACCGCGATGTAACCATAGCAGCGTCTGCAAACAACCCGGTAATAAGTACAGGTGTTGCCTATACTAAAAACCTTATTGTAAACGTGGGTGCTACACTAACCGTAGCCACAGGCGCTACACTTAGCGTAGAAGAAACACTTACGGTAGACAACGGCGCTACACTTAGCGTAGAAGACAACGGTGCACTGGTACAGGGAGAAAATGCTACTGCAAATACAAACAGCGGCGCAATAAACCTTACTAAAAAGGGAAGCCCTATGTACAGGCTGGATTATGCCCTATGGTCATCGCCTGTAGCAGGACAAAACCTTGCAGGCTTCTCTCCTGCCACCAGCACAAACCGTTTTTACCTGTATAATACCGCTAACAGTGCCTACAGCGGCCTTACCGCTGCCACTACAAGCTTTGAGACCGGTCACGGATACCTTATCCGTATGCCAAACGGCGATACTACACCGGGCTATAACGCAGGTACGGCTCCCATACAGCACACCGGCGCATTTACAGGTACACCTAACAATGGTAACATAAACCTTAACCTTACCAATACGGGCGACCGCTATAACGCTGTGGGTAACCCTTACCCATCGCCTGTAAGCGTTACCGATTTCTTTATGGCAAACGCCGGCGGAATGGATATTACTTCTGGTATTTATCTATGGAGGAAACGTAACAATGGCGATAACTCATCATATGCTACTATTACCCTTGCGGCTTACGCGGCTAACCCTGCCGAAGGCGGCGGTGCTGAACTTGCTGATTTCTTTGCAGGAGATAACAGTACCTGGACACTGGCTGCGGGCCAGGGCTTCCTGGTAAGGGCTACAACTGCAACAAGCCCGCAACTGCATTTTACAAACAGTATGAGGAGGGTATCTCCGGGTGCTTCACAGGCATTCTTCAGGCAGGCGGCTGCTGCACAGGGTGCACCGGTAAGCAGGCTTTGGGTTAACCTTACCTCTGCTCGGGGTACTGCAAGCCAAACGGCCATTGCATACATGAACCAGGCTACTACCGGTCTTGACTTTGGTTACGACGGTGAGAAGTTTATAGAAGGTACTACCATAACACTATACTCTCTTGCACAGGAAACACCGCTTGCCGTACAGGCCAGGCCACAGTTTACCGCTACGGATGTAGTACCTATGGGTTACATCGTTCCTTCGGCAGGTACCTATACCATAAGCCTGGATCGCGCGCAGGGTGTATTTGCCCAGGGGCAAAACATTTACCTGAAAGACAAGGCTGCCGGTACGGTAACTAAACTTACAGAAGCCGGCTACAGCTTTGTTACAGAAGCTGGTACTATAAACAACCGTTTTGAAATTGTATATACTAACGAAGTCCTTACTACAGACAACCCTGTACTAAGCCCGGACAATGTAGTGGTATATACCCAAAACAAAACAATACACATAGCTACCGGAACCAGCGTAATGACCGGTGTAACCGTTTATGACATCAGTGGCAGGAAAGTATACAGCCAGGATAATATAAACAATACACAAGCTGCTATAAAGGGTCTTACTGCCGAGCAGCAGGTACTTATAGTACAGGTTGATACCACAAACGGTACGGTAAGCAAGCGTATCGTGTACTAAGCGGCTGCTAAAAATTTTCACACCCCAATAAACAGGAATCCCTGTGCCTTAACCGGCACGGGGATTTTTTTTAGTGTTAACCTGAAAATATTTTAAACAAAAACTTTTTACATTTGGAAAATTTTAAGCACCTATACCATACATATCTTAACCTGCTGTACCCTTGAAAAAAAATAGCCTTACAATACTCCGTTGCCTTATCCTGTTTATGGCTTGTAGTTGCAGCAGCTTTGCACAGGTGCAGAAACAACGTACCGTAAAGCTCATGGGCAGCCGGTTTGATATTACCATTGTAGCGAAAGAAGCAGCCGAAGCGGAAGCCTATATAGATACCGCCATTACAGAGATTACCCGTATAGAAAACCTCATCTCTGAATGGAGGGCCACAACACAGGTAAGCGAGATAAACCGTAACGCGGGCATAGCACCGGTTAAGGTAGATAAGGAACTACTGGACTTAACTGAGCGTGCACTGTACTTCAGCAGGATTACCGACGGTGCTTTTGACATCAGCTTTGCGGCAATGGACAAGATATGGCAGTTTGACGACAGCATGACCGAAATGCCACCTGCGGAAGCCGTAAAAAAATCAGTGGAAAAAGTGGGGTACCAAAACATTATCATAGACAAGGCAAACAGCACCATTTTCCTGAAGCTGCCGGGTATGAAAATAGGTTTTGGCTCTGTAGGCAAAGGCTATGCTGCCGATAAAACCAAAGAACTCCTGGTAAGCAAAGGCGTTATTGCAGGTATTATAAACGCGTCTGGCGATATGAACACCTGGGGTACGCAACCAAACGGTAAACCCTGGACGGTGGGGATAACCAACCCAATAAACAAGAATAAGGTGTTCGCGGTATTCCCTTTAAAGGAAAGCGCCATAGTAACATCGGGCAGTTATGAAAAGTATGTAATGCTTAATGGCAAACGATACACCCATATCATCAACCCAAAAACGGGATACCCGGTTACCGGGCTAAGCAGCGTTACCGTAATGGCAACCAGCGCCGAAATGGCAAATGGCTTCAGCACCTCTATTATGGTGCTGGGCAAAGATGCGGGGCTAAATCTTATAGAACAGTATCCGCAGTTACGTTGTATCATAGTGACTGATGAAGGGGAAATATTCGCCTCAAAAAATGTAGACCTTAAGAAACACATGAGGAAGAGGCTGAAAAACTAAAACAGCACGGATGAAAAAGCTATACCTATATTTTTCGGTTATACAGCCTGTTGAAAAATACGCTACATTTGGCACATAATCCGTTTGCATGGCATACGGTTATAATCCCTAAAAACACTTCCCGTGAAAAAAATACTTGTAATAGACGATGAGGAAAAACTGCGTTCGCTTACGGCACGCATCATCCGTCTTGAGGGTTTTGACGTTACCGAAGCCGCAGACTGTAAATCGGCTTTAAAGAAACTGGGACAGGACAGTTTTGATGTAGTGCTGTGCGATGTAAAGCTGCCCGACGGCAATGGCGTAGACCTTACGCTAACCATAAAGCAGGCGCATCCGGATGTGGAAGTAATACTCCTTACCGCCTACGGCAACATACCTGATGGTGTGCAGGCCATAAAAAACGGCGCTTTTGACTACATTACCAAGGGCGACGATAATAATAAGATTATCCCCCTTATACACCGCGCGCTGGAACGCCGTGAACTGCAAAGCAGGGTAACGGTACTGGAAGCGAAGCTCGATAAAAAATATTCTTTTGAAGGCATCATGGGTACTTCCAAGCCCATTAAAGATGCCATAACCCTTGCCGAAAAGGTGGCCCCTACCGATGCCACCGTGCTGCTTACCGGCGAAACGGGTACGGGCAAAGAGGTTTTTGCCAATGCCATACACCAGAACAGCCTGCGTAAAAACAAGAACTTCGTAGCCATAAACTGTTCGGCTTTCGGGCAGGATTTGCTGGAGAGCGAAATGTTCGGGCACATAGCCGGGGCTTTTACAGGCGCAACCAAGGATAAAAAAGGGCTTTTTGAAGAAGCAGACGGCGGTACTATTTTCCTGGATGAAATAGGCGAAATGCACCTGAACCTACAGGCTAAACTGCTACGGGTGCTGGAAAATGGCGAATTTATAAAAGTGGGCAGCAGCAAAACCACTACGGTAAACGTAAGGGTTATCGCGGCGACCAACCGTGATTTTGCCAAAGAGATCAGTGAGGGGCGTTTCAGGGAAGACCTGTATTACCGCCTGTCGATTTTCCGTATACCGTTGCCGTCGTTACGCGAACGTGTTAAGGACATTGAGGTATTGGCACTAAATTTCCTGAAAATATTCAGCCGGAAAACCAATAAAAGGATTATAAATATAGCTGAAGATGCCCTGGAAATGCTGAAGTTATACCCCTGGCCCGGAAACATCCGCGAACTGAAAAACGTATTGGAACGCAGCGTAATCCTGCAAAATGGCACTACCCTTACCCCCGACAGCCTGCCGCTGGAACTTACCGCCAATGCTGTAACCGCTAACGAAAACACCGGCAAGAAAACACTATCGGCTTTTTCTATGGCAGCGGCAGAAAAGCTACACATACAAAAAGTACTGAACTATACCGGAGGTAACAAAGCCGAAACCGCCCGCCTGCTGGGCATAGGTATCGCTACGCTGTACCGCAAGGTGGAAGAGTATTCGTTACAGTCGTAACGTCCGGGGTCGGAAGTCCGATGATTGGACTAAAATTACTTTGCGAACTTTTAGCTTTCCGTGAGGAAGCTTTTGTGTTCACAATTAAACAGTTTTATTCTTTGTAAACTTTGCGAAAAACCTTGGTGTACGTTGTGGTAAAACTGCTCCAAAACCCATATCATTTTGAACATAAGACCCTATCATTTTGATAGGGTTTTTATTTTGGCACATAGCCAAAACATTCATAAAAACCTGTAAATAAACAACCTAAAACATAAAACATATTACAGGCACGTGATTTGGCTACTATACATCAAATCGCTAAAAATTTCAAAATGAGAAATCATGTAAAAACTGCGGCATCACAGGCAGCCCAGTTTGCCGAAATCACCAAAACCCTAATCAGGACAGGGCACATAAGGCGTGCCAAAAAGTGCCTTGATATGGCCGAACTGCTTTTTACTACCGGCAGTAACGAAACCAAAAATGCCATAGGCAACATTTACCTCAACTCGGTTTCCACTTTTATGGAACTACGAAACGCTATGGTATCTAATCTGTTTCCTCCTGCGTTAAAAAAGGAATACGTAGCCCAGGTTAACGCATCAGGGGTATAATAATAAACCAGTATAATATGACACTAATCCTTTACCTGACGGGCATCGCATTCTTTGCCCTTTTTATCAAATCACTCGATTTCTTCGAAAAAGTTTAAAAAACTATGACAGCATTATTCATTGTAGCACTTTTAGTATTTGGGTACATGTGTTATGTACTTGTAAAACCGGAAAAATTTTAATCCATGAACAGCGAAATTTTAGGCATTATTGTAATGTACGGCCTGGTACTGCTTTTGGCAATACCGCTGGGGCGTTACATGGGCAAAATATTTAATTACGAAAGCACCTGGCTCGACAAGGTGTTTAACCCACTCGACAAAATTTTCTTTAAGATAGGCGGTATTGACCCTAGTAAGGAAATGACCTGGAAGCAGCACCTTGCTGCTTTACTTACCATAAACGGGGTATGGCTTTTAGTCTGCATGTTTGTTCTTACCAATATGGATTGGCTTCCCTTAAACCCCGACGGCAATCCTGCTATGAGCCTGGATCTGGCTTTTAATACTTCGGTTAGTTTTATTACCAACACCAACCTGCAACACTACAGCGGAGAAACCGGACTTAGTTATCTGGGGCAACTCACACTTATGCTGTGGCAGTTTATCAGCGCGGGCTGTGGTATGGCTATTTGCGCCATGGTATTTAATGCCATGAAAGAGCGCACGGCTACCGGATTTGGCAACTTTTACAGCTATTTTGTACGCTCATGTACAAGGGTTTTGTTGCCGTTGTCTTTTATCGTTGCAACCATCCTTGTGCTTAACGGTACTCCCATGACCTTTGAAGGCAAGGATACCATTACCACGCTCGAAGGCAAAGAACAGCAGGTAAGCCGTGGCCCTGTGGCGGCATTTGTAGCCATAAAACAACTGGGTACAAATGGCGGTGGTTTCTACGGGCCAAACAGTGCCAACCCCATGGAAAACCCTAATTACCTGACCAATATAGTAGAAACCGTAAGTATAGTACTGATACCCATAGCCATGATATTCGCCATGGGCTATGTACTAAGGCGGAGGAAACTCGCCTGGGTTATTTACGGTGTAATGACCACCGGTTTTCTGCTACTGCTTATCCCTACCATTGTTGCCGAAACGGGCGGTAACCCTGCCATAAATAAATTGGGCGTTGCCCAGGCCCTGGGTAGCATGGAAGGAAAAGAAATTCGTTTTGGGGCAGCCGCATCGGCTAACTGGGCTACATATACCACCTGTACCAGTAACGGTTCGGTCAACGCCATGCACGACAGCTTTACCCCAATGGGAGGGCTTACCACGCTACTGGGCATGATGGTAAACTGCTTCTACGGCGGTATAGGCGTAGGCTTCCTTAACTTCTACATTTTCATTATCCTGGCGGTATTTATCAGCGGGCTTATGGTAGGGCGTACGCCCGAATTTCTCGGCAAGAAAATAGAGGCACGGGAAATGAAAATAGCCATGGCGGTAGCGCTGCTGCATCCTTTGCTTATTCTTTCGGGTACGGCAT
Organism: Bacteroidia bacterium; assembly: GCA_046566705.1. Classification (GTDB taxonomy): domain Bacteria; phylum Bacteroidota; class Bacteroidia; order Flavobacteriales; family Flavobacteriaceae; genus Flavobacterium. The sequence goes on from JBKHWE010000004.1 coordinate 14,346, forward strand.
TGGCAAGCCATCTCTATGCTGGCAATCCTGAGGCCTACGCTTCATGGCTGGCAAATCCGGGCTATCATGGCTTTAGCGAAATGCTGTATGAGTTTACCTCTTCGGCAGCAAACAACGGCAGCGGTTTTGAAGGCCTGGGCGACAACACCCCATTCTGGAACATTGCCTGTGGTATCGTAATGCTTTTGGCACGCTACCTGCCTATTATAGGCCCTGTAGCCATAGCCGGTATGCTTGCCGCTAAAAAATATGTACCTGAAAGCTCGGGTACCCTTAAAACCGATACTTCGACCTTTGGGTTTATGACCTTTGCCGTAATATTTATTGTTGCTGCACTATCATTTTTCCCTGCCCTGACTTTGGGTCCTATAGCCGAGTATTTTTCATTATACAAATAATATTTAGACACAAATGAAAAGTAACAATGCATCCCTGTTCCAACCCGACTTGGTGAAACAGGCATTAAAACAGTCATTTATAAAACTTAACCCGGCTTCACTTATTAAAAACCCGGTAATGTTCACCGTAGAAATAGGCACTGCTATCATGGCCTGCGTATGCGTATGGATATTGATGGGCGAAACCAGCCAGGGCAGTTTTGCATATAACTTTACAATTTTTCTGATTCTTCTGTTTACGCTGCTGTTTGCCAACTTTGCAGAAGCGATTGCAGAAGCGCGTGGTAAGGCGCAGGCCGACAGCCTGCGTAAGACCCGCGAGGAAACCCCTGCCAAGAAGATTGAGCTAATAGGTGAAATCTACAAGGATGAAGTACAGGTGGTACCATCATCTACGCTTAAGAAAGGCGATATCTTTATTTGTGAACCCGGCGATATTATCCCTACGGATGGTGAGATCATCGAGGGCCTTGCCACTATAGACGAAAGTGCCATAACCGGTGAAAGTGCCCCGGTAATCCGTGAGGCGGGTGGCGATAAAAGCTCGGTAACCGGTGGTACAAAAGTACTTTCTGACCACATTAAGGTTAGGGTAAGTACCAATGCCGGGGAGAGTTTTCTTGACAAAATGATTGCCCTTGTAGAAGGTGCAAGCCGTCAGAAAACGCCTAATGAAATTGCGCTTACCATATTATTGGCAGGCTTTACACTGGTGTTCATCATTGTATGTACCACACTACAGCCATTTGCAGAGTACGCTAATATAACAATTACCATAGCATCGTTCATATCGCTGTTTGTATGCCTTATCCCTACAACGATTGGCGGTTTGTTATCGGCTATCGGTATAGCGGGTATGGACAGGGCACTGCGTGCCAACGTGATTACCAAATCAGGTAAGGCCGTTGAAACCGCCGGCGATATTGACGTACTGCTATTGGATAAAACGGGTACCATAACCATAGGTAACCGTAAGGCTACGCACTTCCATGCTGCCGAAGGAGTGCCACAGGAGGCTTTCATTAAAGCAGCCGTATTAAGCTCGCTTGCCGATGAAACCCCTGAAGGTAAGTCAATCATTGAGCTTGCCGGTATGGATCCGAAAAGTTTTAATGTGCCTTCACCACGCTTTATTAAGTTTACGGCCGAGACCCGCAGCTCGGGTATCGACTTTGAAGACATCCGTATCCGTAAGGGGGCATTCGATGCCATAAAAAATCTGGTTACCAAAGCAGGCAACCCATTCTCACAGGCAGTAACCGCAACAGTAGAGAAAATATCAGGTAATGGAGGTACGCCACTGGTGGTTTCTCAAAATGAGAAGGTACTTGGTGTTATAGAACTTCAGGATATTATTAAAACGGGTATAGCCGAGCGTTTTGAGCGCCTGCGTAAAATGGGGGTAAAAACCGTAATGGTTACGGGTGACAACCCGCTTACCGCGAAATTTATTGCTGAAAAGGCTGGCGTGGATGATTTTATAGCTGAAGCCAAGCCCGAAGATAAAATGAACTACATTAAGGCAGAACAGGCTAAAGGGAAGTTGGTAGCCATGATGGGCGACGGTACCAATGATGCGCCCGCCCTTGCCCAGGCCGATGTGGGTGTAGCTATGAACAGTGGTACACAGGCAGCAAAAGAAGCCGGTAACATGGTAGACCTTGATAATGACCCTACTAAACTCATTGAAATTGTAGAGATAGGCAAGCAGTTGCTTATGACCCGCGGTACACTGACAACATTTAGTATCGCCAATGACGTTGCGAAATACTTTGCTATTATACCTGCACTTTTCATACTGGCTATCCCATCGTTGCAAGGGCTAAACATCATGCAGCTTCATAGCCCTGAGAGCGCCATACTTTCAGCAGTGATTTTCAACGCTATTATTATACCGTTCCTTATCCCGCTTGCGCTTAAGGGGGTTGCTTATAAGCCGATTGGTGCATCTGCACTACTGCGCCGCAACCTGTTTATCTACGGTTTGGGTGGTGTAATTGTACCGTTTATAGGGATTAAAATAATTGATATGCTGGTTTCAGTATTCTTCTAAAAATTAAACAAAATGAAACAGAATATAATGTCCGCTATAAGGCTTACACTCTTTTGTGCGGTCTTCTTTTCAGGAATCTACACCGTAGCCATATTGGGTGTAGCACAGCTTGCGCCCAACCAGGGTAAGGGTGTAGTGGTAGAGCAAAATGGCAAAAAACACCATATAAACGTGGCACAGGGCTTTACAAAACCAGAATATTTCTGGCCGCGTCCATCAGCAGTAGATTATAATGCTGCGGGTTCAGGCGGTAGTAATAAAGGTTCATCTAACCCGGAATACCTTGAACTGGTACAACACAGGATAGATACCTTTTTGCTGCAAAATCCAGGTATTAAAGCAAAAGATGTACCAAGCGATTTGGTAACAGCGTCGGGTAGCGGGCTTGACCCAAACATATCCATAGCCGGAGCTAAAGTTCAGGTTAAGCGTGTTGCCGCTGCACGTAAAATCAGTGAAGAACAACTTTTAAAGCTTATTGAAGAAAATACCGAAGCCCCACTTTTAGGCGCTTTGGGAACCGAAAAAATTAACGTATTACAACTTAACTTAGCCTTAGACAGGCTGTAAGCAACAACACAGAGATTTCGGCAGGAACGCATGGGAGCCACACAACAAGTTTAGGTAAAAGATATACTTCGTGTGGCCCTGTGTACCTCTGTGGAGTGCTGTGAAATTAATTAAATAATCAAAAATGAAGACTGTACTATCAGCTGTAGCCGTAAGCCTTATGGGTTTTGCCGCAACCGCACAAACCAACGATTCAATCTCAATTCTTCCTCAAAGCGAAATCCCTGCGCTTAAATTCAGCGGATATATCGAAACCTATTATGCTTACGATTTTAACCAGCCTGAAAGTAACGTCCGTCCCGGATTCTTTTATTCGCACAACAGGCACAACGAAGTAGCGTTAAACCTTGGATTTATAAAAGCGGCGTACGATAATGGCACGGTACGGGGTAACCTGGCACTTATGGCGGGTACCTATTCTAATGCTAACCTGAGTGCTGAAGAAGGGGTAATGAAAAATGTTTACGAAGCCAATGTGGGTGTAAAACTTTCTAAAACGGCAAACCTTTGGGTAGATGCGGGTATTTTTTCTTCACACATCGGTTTTGAGAGTGCTGTAGGTAAAGACTGCTGGACACTAACCCGCAGCATACTTGCTGATAACTCGCCCTATTATGAAAGTGGCGCCAAAATATCGTATACTTCGCCGTCAGGAAAATGGTTTGTAAGCGGCCTTGTGCTTAACGGCTGGCAGCGCATCCAGCGTGTAGAGGGTAACAGGACACTTGGCTTTGGCCACCAGGTTACCTATAAGCCAAATGCCAAAGTAACGCTAAACAGCAGCTCTTTTGTAGGCAATGACAAGCCTGCTGATGATAAAAGGATGCGTTACTTCCATAACTTTTATGGAGTTTTCCAGGTGTCTGAAAAATTTGGGTTAACTGCCGGTTTTGACATAGGTGCGGAACAAAAAGCTAAAGGAAGTGAAAGTTACAGCAGCTGGTATACCCCGGTAGTAATAGCTAAATATGCTCTTAGCGATAAATTTTCTCTTAGTGCACGCGGTGAATATTATGCGGATGAAGATGGCGTAATTGTAGCTACAGGGACTGAAAATGGTTTTAAAACGTTTGGTTACTCTGTTAACTTCGATTACAACATTTACAGCAATGTAGTATGGAGGGTTGAGGCCCGTGCCCTTAACAGTAAAGATGATATCTTTGTTAAGGATGGAGATCCTACGGCAACTAACGCATTTGTAACCACAGCACTTGCAATATCATTTTAATGGATAGTGAGAAAGAAAATAATGTAAAGCACTTCCTGGATTTGATACAAAAATCCAGGAAGGGCAAGTTTAAAGTCTACATCGGCATGAGTGCCGGTGTAGGCAAATCTTTTCGTATGCTACAGGAAGCGCACACACTTTTGCGCAACGGTATCGACGTAAAAATAGGGTTTATAGAAACACACAACAGGAAAGAAACCCACGAGCTGCTCGACGGGCTTCCGGTAATCCCAAAACGTTCTATTTTTTACAAGGGCAAGTACCTTGAGGAAATGGATGTACAGGCGATAATTAACCTGAGGCCGGAAGTGGTAATAGTGGATGAACTTGCCCATACCAATATAGAGGGAAGCAAGAATGAAAAACGCTGGCAGGATGTAATGGACATTATAGATGCCGGCATAAATGTAGTCAGTGCCGTAAATATCCAGCATATTGAGAGCCTGAATGACGACATTAAAGAAATTACCGGCATAGAGGTTAAGGAACGCATACCTGACAGTGTGCTCAAGGCTGCTGACGAGGTGGTAAATATCGACTTAACCGCCGAGGAACTGATTACCCGCCTGAAAGAAGGCAAAATTTATACGCCTGATAAGGTGCAAAGCGCATTGGCAAACTTTTTTAAGGCCGAACACATACTGCAACTGCGCGAACTCGCCCTTAAAGAAGTAGCCAGCCAGGTAGAGCGTAAGGTAGAGACCGAGGTTGTGGGCCTGCGCAACTTTAAGCAGGAACGTTTTATGGCATGCATAAGCAGTAACCATGTTACCGCCAAAACCGTTATACGCAAAACGGCACGGCTTGCCAACTACTACCACAGTAAATGGTTTTTACTGTACGTAGAACTGCCCAGGGAAAGTGCCGATAAAATTCCGCTGGATAAGCAGCGCCACCTTATAAACAACTTTAAGCTGGCCACAGAACTGGGCGCGGAAATTATCAGGGTACAGGCAAAAAGCGTGGCTTCGGTTATTGTAAAACAGGCCGAAGAACGAAAAGTTACTACTATTTGCATTGGTAAACCGCACATAAGCTTATTAAAGGTAATTTTGTTTACCAATGTGTTTAAATCCTTATTGGGTAAATTATCCAGCAGCAGCCTGGACCTTGTAATACTTTCATGAAGAAATGAAAATCAGGACAAAACTACAACTTGCGCTTGGCACGCTTTTTTTGCTCATTACGTTGCTCTCGGCATTTGCCATACGGCAGATAAACCTGCTGTCCGGAGATACCAAAAACATACTGGTGGCAAATTACCAGTCGCTTGATTATTCCCGTAATATGCTCAGGGTTATCAATACCGATTCCATCTCGTCGTATAACCTGCAACAGTTTAAGGTATACATGGATAAGCAGGTGCAGAACGTTACCGAAGTGGGCGAAAAGGAATTTACGGAAGACCTGCAAATGTCTTTTAATACACTACAGACCCATACGGAAGACAAAGCCGCATTGCTAAAGATAAGGGAGGTACTGCATAACATTATGAAGCTGAATATGGATGCCATACAGCGGAAAAGCGTTATAGCCGAAAAGACCGCGGATAATTCAGTACTGTGGCTCACGTTTACGGCTGCGCTTTGTATAAGTTTTGGTTTCCTGTTGTTTTTAAACCTGCCGGGCGCCATAGCCGCACCGGTAAAAAAGCTTACCGAAAGCATACGCCAGATTGCCGAGAAAAACTATTCGCAACGTGTGTATATAGACGGGCGGGATGAATTTGCCATCATGGCCAGATCCTTTAATACCATGGCCGAGAAACTGGAGGAGTACACCGCCAGCGACCTTGCCCAGCTGATGACGGAGAAAAAGCGGGTGGAAACCCTTATAAACAATATGGCCGACCCTGTTATAGGACTGGATGAAAACCATAATGTATTGTTTGTAAACCAGGAGGCACTAAACGTTACGGCGCTGAAAAGAGAAAATATTGTTAGCAAAAACATCCGTGATGTGGCCCTGACCAATGATTTGATCCGCGACCTGAGCAAGGAGGCTGTTTTGGGTAGCATTACAACACGCGAAGTACTTAAAATATTTACCGATGGCCGTGAAGGTTATTTTGAGAAAAACATCATCCCCATACAAATTGTGCCTACGGGCGAAAGTGAAACAAAACAGATTGGCTCGGTAATCATATTGCGCAATATTACCAGCCATAAAGAACTGGACACAGCCAAGACCAACTTTATCGCTACGGTTTCGCACGAGTTTAAAACGCCTATTGCCTCCATGAAAATGAGTCTGCAACTGTTGGAAAACGAAAAGACCGGAACTTTAAATGAAGAGCAGCACAGCCTTATAGACAGCCTTAGGGATGATGCCGAACGCCTGCTGCGTACTACCGGCGAGCTGCTAAACATTACGCAGGTAGAAACCGGCAAGGCACTCTTTAAAGTAGAACGAACAGAAATTTCCGCTATTATACAAAACGCTGTGGAGGCCAACGAAAAGTTTGCCCTGCGGAAAGAGATAAGGCTTTCGACTCCTGACCTTACGAACCTTCCCGAAGTAATAGCTGATGCCGAAAAGGCGGAATGGATTGTGTCTAACCTCATTTCTAACGCCATACGTTACTCCTACGAAGATGCCGATGTAACCGTTACTGCCCACGCTACCCCCACCCACCTGGAAATAGCCGTACACGATTACGGCATAGGCATAGACGAAGCGTACCACGATAAGGTTTTTGAAAAATATTTCCGGGTACCGGGCACCGAAAAGGAAGGTACCGGCCTGGGCCTTAGTATAAGCAAGGAGTTTATAGAAGCCATGGGCGGCTACCTGCACCTGCAAAGCGATATAGGCAAAGGCAGCATTTTTACCGCCGGGTTTAAACGGGCATAAAACCTCTTGATATTTTTAATTTGTATCTTGAGGTATAAAATACTGTAGGCTTTGTTGCAAGCTAAAGCATAACTATAAGTACCAAGGACAGGAACGACAGGACGAGCTGGGGCTTAACATGTACGACTATGGCGCGCGGAATTATGACCCAGCACTGGGCAGGTGGATGAATATTGACCCTTTGGCGGAGACAAGCAGGAGATGGTCTCCTTATACTTACTATTATAATAATCCATTACGATTCGTTGACCCTGACGGCATGAGTGCTATATGGAAACCTGATGTGAATGGAAATCTGATTGCAGAGAAAGGTGATAATACAAAAACATTGGCGAAATATTTAGGAATTAGCACTGATAGTGCTGCAAAATTTCAAGAATATAAAAATGGGCAAACAACAGGCAAAGAAATGGGTGAAGACCACCAATATAAAGAAGGTGATGTAGTTAAACTTGACAATCGGATGACACGTTCTGTTGCTAATTCTGAAGATACCGATGGAAGTTTTAATTGTTATGGTTCTGCGAGAACCTATGTTTCTTCAAATAAAGAATTGACTGGTGAAAATTCAAATAATGCAGCAGGGCTTTTTGAAGATTACGGAGGAGGAACTAAGGCAAAACAAGTAGATGAGAAAGTGCAAAGCTCGCTTACAAAAATTGATTCGTTTGATAAAGCTGTTTTTGGAAAAACAGTGATATTATTTAAAAGTGAGCATGCGGCAATCTATTATGGGACAGACAATGAAGGTAATCATTATTTTTACTCTAAAAATGGATGGGATAAACCTGAAATTACAACTTTAAAAGCCATGCAAGGCGTGACAAATAAACCCGAAAATTATGAATTATATAATATCAAACAATAGACTACAAACTTTCCTGTTTTTCATTTCTATTCTTCTATTTACATCTTGTAAGCAAAATAGTGATATTGAAATATTTCTTTTAAAGACAAGACAGGACAACATCGAGGGAACTAAATTGAAATATTTGGATGACTATTCAAAAAAAAAACAATTATAATTTTAGTGAGTTTGATGAATTCACTACTGTTGATACAGTAAATCATAAGATTTATTTCGCAACTGATTTTCATTATTCAAAAGATGATTTACAACAGAAGCCTTTTATAAAGGATGATGAAATTTTAAATTTAAATTTAAAAACGAATACAATAGAATTTACAAATCTTGCAAGTGAAAAAATTTTCAAACTAAAGCCACATATGGGCAACGGAGTACAGTTTGTCATTAGTGTAGATAAAAAACCCGTAATGAATGGATATTTCTATAATCCATATTCTTCAAATGGCTCTACTTGGAACACAATACAATATGATGATTTTAAAAAAATAAAAGATACTACATCAAAATTAAGTTCATATTACTTTAGCATATTTAGAGGCGATGGCACTTCAAATAGATTAGGTAGGATAAAAATAGATTTCAATAATTATCCTATTTTATTAAAGGCACTTAAAGATTCACACAGATTAGTCGAATAGATGGTAATGTTTCAGATTAGGTGTTTTTAGAAAATGATAATTTAATAGCCTGAAATGCAAAACACAAGACTAATATTAAATTCTTAACAATCCATCAAAAAAAGCAATAATAACCAAAGCTACCACGCCCTGCAAAACCGCACCCACTAACCCCAAAGCCAACAGGTGCGTTGCGCCGCTGGTAATTGTGTATGCCCGTCATAAACTTGCTGGCTATAATATCGTATTTCAGTTGGGTACTGGGGGCATTGTCGGTAGGGAAACCGTTAAGGTTTGGTAAGGTGTTTTTCATAGGTTTAGGCTGAATGCCAGGTATAAAGATAGCAAACCGCATTATATAAATAACAGCCTCCCCCGTTTCCGGGGACGTTGTTGTTTTATAACCTTACGCCCTTATCATTGCTTTTAATGCCGTTATATGCTCAGGAGTGATTGCAACACCTTTATAATCGTCATGCTGTTGTTGCCTTCTTTGGCTTCCTATATACCAGCCTTTTTAATTCTAAAAAGCCTAAATCACCTCATATAGCTGGCTGCTTGTGGTGTGTGTTGTTTCCTTATTAATGGAAAGTAATTCAGATTACAAAAAAAATAATCAGTAAAATGTTAAAATACACGCATATGGGTATTTCACAGCTCATTTATTTGATTTACATTGGCAGCCGAAAAATCGACCATTCATTATGAAGCAACTTTTACTCTCGCTACTGTCATTGTTAATTGGCATTAACTGCTATTCACAACAAGCAACTGTTGAGACCTATACCAACAAAGTGCAGGAAAAACATCTGCATTTTATGGAAAATATGGGTCAGGTTGTAAACACAAAAGGAACGCCGCAAACCGATGTTTTGTTTACAGCAAAGAGCAATGGTGTACAACTTTGGCTTACCGCCACCGGTATACACTACCAGTTTGCCAAGACCGATTATCCGGCAGGATACAACCCGCATGATAACAAAACTGATGTGGCAAAACAGTTGGAACTGCAAAAGCAGGCTAAACAAAGTACGCACCGTTTTACGTTGCAGCTTGTAGGCAGCAACCCAAGCCCTAAAGTGGTTAAGCAAAAGCAATCAGGATATTCTGAGAACTATTACCTTGCACATTGTCCGCAGGGCATTACGGGAGTAAAGGCCTTTGAACAGATTACCTATAAAAACGTATATCCTGATATAGACTGGGTTATATATAGCAAGGGCGGCTATATGGAGTATGACTTTATAGTACACCCAGGTGGTAACCCCGCCCAGATTAAACTTAAAATAAACGATGCCGATAAAGTAACCCTAACCGATAAGGGCGAGCTGGTTGTAAAAACAAGGCTTGGTGAGGTACGCGAAAAAACACCGGTAAGCTATAACGAAGCCGGTAAGGCCATTGCCACTCATTTTGTTATGGATAAAGATGGCAGCCTTGGTTTTGCAGGAGCGTTTCCAAAAAATAAAACACTACGCATAGACCCTGAAGTTGTTTGGGCTACTTATTATGGAGGAAGCGACCTTGAGTACGGGAATAACTGCGCTGCAGATGCTGCCGGAAACGCATATTTAATTGGTGAAACATCAAGTACATCAGGCATAGCCTCGGGTGGTTTTCAAAATACTTACGGAGGCAGCGCCATAGATGCCTTTTTAGTAAAGTTTAGTGCATCAGGCGCGCGTTTATGGGCTACTTATTATGGAGGCGCTTCTTATGATAGCGCTCAATCCTGTAAAATAGACGCTAATGGAGCTATATATCTTGCAGGCTATACAAACAGTGTAAGCGCAATAGCTTCGGGAGGGGCACAAAATGCATTAGCAGGAAGCTATGACGCCTTTTTAGTAAAATTCACTTCATCCGGTACACGCAGCTGGGGTACGTACTTTGGCGCAACGGGAAGAGACCATGGCTATACCTGTGCTTTAGACGCCTCGGGCAATGTTTATTTAAGCGGTTTTAGCGAATCTGCTACCGGCATTGCATCGGGTGGATTTCAAAGCACATTCGGCGGTGGAACCCAGGATGCTTTCCTTGCTAAATTTAGCAGTACAGGCAGCCGCCTGTGGTCTACTTATTATGGAGGCACGGGTGTCGACTATGCTGAAGACACCACAGCAGACAGTGCCGGTAATATATACCTGGCCGGATATACCACAAGTACTTCAGGGATCGCCTCAGGAGGATTCCAAAATTCGCATAGTGGCGGCACGAGAGATGCCTATCTTGCAAAATTCGATGCATCGGGCAGCCGCCTTTGGGCTACTTACTATGGGGGCAGTGATAGTGATTATGGTTATTCATGTGCAACAGACAGCAACGGAAATGTTTACCTTTCAGGATCTACAAGTTCTGACGGCCTTGCTTCCGGCGGGCATCAAAACACTACCGGGCCAAACTACAAAACCGATGCTATACTTGTTAAGTTTAATAGTTCCGGCAACAGATTATGGGCTACTTATTACGGACAGGCTGACGAAAGTGACGGTGCCTCTTCCTGCATGGTAGATTCTTCAGGAAATGTATATATAGCGGGTGGTACCAGTAGCGATACAGGTATTGCATCGGGTGGATTCCAAAATACAAAACCGGGAGGTTTAGATATGTATATTGCGAAATTCAGTGCGTCGGGCAGCCGCCTATGGGGCACATATTACGGAACCGCCGGTTACGATAGTTTTAGTGGTGCTGTACTGAACAATACGGGAAATATATTTGTTGCGGGTAATGCTGACAGTAATACCGGAATTGCCACAGGAGGTTTCCAAAACACCTATGGTGGTGGTTTTATGGATGCATTCCTTTCAAAAATATATGACCAACCTGCCTGTTCTACCCCTGCTCCGGTAGCCAGTGCACAAACGTTAGTTACAGGAAGTACTGTAGCTTCGCTTATTGCCACCGGAAGCAATTTAAAATGGTACACCACTAATACGGGTGGTACGGAATTACCTTCCGATACATTAGTAACAGCGGGTACTTATTACGTATCGCAAACAGTTGCCGGCTGCGAGAGCACAAGGACAGCTGTAAACCTGACCCTGACTACTTGTGGTACGCCAGTGGAGCTTGCCGTAATGGTTACATCGCCAACAACGGCTAATTTAAGCTGGCTTCCTAACCCGTTTAGCAGGCCTACAAATTACCAGTATCATGTTAGCACATCGGCAACGCCGCCTGTATCGGGCACAACGTTATCAACCATAACCATAAATAATTTTGCGCTTACGGCGGGTGTTACGTATTACCTGCATGTGCGTTCTAATTGTAATGGCACGTATAGCGACTGGGTTACATCTGCTCCGTTTAGAGGCGCTGTTGTGGCAGACACATGTGCTACAGCATTAAACCTTGCTTCATTAGCCAGCCCTTATTATGGCACTACAGTAGGTGCAACTAACGATTACAGTATAGCATGTGCAAACGGCAATACTTCCCCTGACCAATTCTTTTATATAGATGTGCCTAATGGGGCTACTATAGTTATTGGGCAAACATCTAACAACTACGATTCTGAAAACTATATGGGCTATGGCGGGTCTTGTCCTGGTACTACACGCATTGCCTGTTTTGATAATGAAGATATACAAAACATAACCTGGACAAACAACACCGGAAGCCAGCAGAGAGTGTATTGGGTACAGGATGGTTACAGCCCGGCTTCTGCGGCAGGCAGATATACGCTGGAATGGTCCTTAACCGGGGCCACATCACCATGTGGTACACCTACAGCCTTAACGGGTGTAACCACATCTGATACCACCGCAAATCTTAGCTGGACGGCACCCGCAAGCAGCACACCTACAGGCTACCAGTATGTGGTAAGCACATCAGCTACGCCACCTACAAGCGGTATTAACGTTACAGGTACTTCGGTAATACGCTATATTATATCCCCGGGTGTTAAGTATTACCTGCACGTGCGTTCAAACTGTAATGGTGTATATGGCGCATGGGCAACATCGCCACAGTTCTTTACACCTCCTCCTCCGGGTGATACCTGTGAAACGGCAATCAACCTGGCTACACTTACAAGTCCTTATAACGGTACATTAACCGGGGCTTACAACGATAGTTTCCCTATAGACTGTACCCTTGAGGGACAAGATCTGGTATATTATATAGATGTATTGCATGGTCAAACCTTAGTTATTGGCCTTACGGCAAGAAGCGGTTTTGATTCACACAATTATATGGCATATGGTAACAGCTGCCCGGGCACAACCATTATTTCATGCTATGATGATCCAGATATACACAATACAACATGGACTAATAGTACGGGAAGTACACAAAGGGTATATTGGATACAGGAAGCTTCTTTTGCAACCAGTGCAGGTGATTTTACCCTTGCATGGAGCGTAACAGGAGGCTGTGCACCCCCTACAAACCCAAGGACGCTGTCTATGACATATACTTCGGCCAACCTTTACTGGACGGCTCCGGAAGTAAGCACCCCTACAGGTTACCAGTATGCGGTAACCACCTCATCTACACCACCGGCTAGTGGCACACCCACTACTGCTACCACTATAAACAATTATAACGGGCTTGTAGCTTTTGAAAACTACTACCTGCACGTACGTACTAATTGTAACGGCAGTTATAGCTCATGGGTTACTTCACCTGTATTTATGGGCGCTACTTATGGCGATTTCTGTTCTAATGCCATAGATCTTTCCACATTAACAAGCCCTCACACCAATACTACGGCTAATACCTCGGCTAATACCCCTACGGTAGTATGCGACGGTAATGTTAATAACTCCAAAGACCTTTATTACTATATAAATGTGCCTAATGGAGCCACGCTTACCATAGGGCAAACATCAAATGATTATGACTCCCAGGTTTCTGTTCAATATACGAGCGATGCTATGTTTTGCCCGGGATATAACAGTATAGCCTGTTTTGATAATCCGGACATACAAAACATAACCTGGACTAATACTACCGGAAGTACGCAAATTGTATATTGGGTACAGGGTGGCCGCATTTCTACCGAAATGGGCAACTTTACCCTTGCCTGGACACTAACCGGAGGTACCACCACATGTAATCCTCCTGCATCGGTTACTGCTACACCAACATCGCCTACGGCTGTTAATCTTAACTGGACGGCTCCAACAACCGGTACGCCAAGAGGCTATCAATATGCCGTAACTACATCGGCTACGCCACCTGCAAGCGGCACAGCAACAACCTCAAGATCTGTTACAGGATATACTATAACAGCAGGCACTACCTACTATCTGCATGTGCGCAGTAATTGTAGCGGCAGCTACAGCTCATGGACAACCTCTGCACCGTTTACGGGCACGGCTCCATGTCCTGCACCTACAAGTCCGTCTGGCGTAGTAGCATCTGCAACAACTGCTAACCTGCAATGGGCTGTACCAACAACAGGCACCCCTACCGGCTACCAATATGCCGTAACCACATCGGCAACACCACCCGCAAGCGGAATAGCAACAACCAATACAGACATTATTGGCTATGCCATTACAGCCAATACCGATTACTACCTGCATGTGCGCAGTAATTGTAACGGAACCTACAGTTCATGGGTAACATCACCCGTGTTCAGAAGCACTGCAGCAACCTGTAATCCACCAACAAACCTAACGGCAACTGTTACATCGGCTACTACTGTAAACTTAAACTGGACGGCATCAACATCAAGTGCGCCGGTAGGTTACGAATTTTCAATAACAACATCGGCAACGCCGCCGGCAAGCGGAACTGTTTATCCTAATACATCGGTTATAGGATATTCTGTAATCGCAGGAACCACCTATTATTTGCACGTGCGTACGTATTGCAACGGCAGCTATAGCGACTGGTCAACATCTGCACCTTTTGTAGGTTCATCTGCAATTTCCGGTGATACCTGCGCTAACGCTATAAACCTTGCAGCAATTACAAGTCCTTACAGCGGTACCACAACAGGTGCAGGAAACGATTATACATTTACCTGCGCTAACGGTACTACAGCACCTGAGTTGTTTTTCTATATAGATGTACCTAATGGAGCTACATTGGTTATAGGACAAACGGTTAATGGTTATGACTCTCAAAACTATATAGGCTACGGTGGCTCATGCCCTGGTGCTACGCGTATAAACTGTTTTGACGATGATGATTACATTTCTACTACCTGGACAAATACCACGGGAAGTGCGCAAAGAGTGTATTGGGTACAGGATGGCTATCAAAGTGCTTCGGGTACCTTTACGCTTGCATGGACTTTAACGGTACCTTGTGCTACGCCTGCCCCTACAGCATCGGCTCAGACGTTTTGTAACAGTGCTACAGTGGCAAACCTTGTGGCAAATGGCACTTCGTTAAAATGGTACGCAACTGCTACAGGCGGAACACAGTTGGCAACAACAGCTGCGCTTGCAACGGGTACGTATTATGTATCGCAAACGCTTAACGGCTGCGAAGGTTCAAGAGCGGCAGTAAACGTTACCATAAACACTACTACCGCACCTACAGCAACGGCCACCCAGACACTTACGGAAGGCAGCACGGTTGCAAATCTTACCGCTACAGGTACCGCATTACAGTGGTATACGGCTGCTACAGGTGGTACAGCATTACCTTCAACAACGGCACTTACCTCTGGTACATATTATGTATCACAAACCGTGAACGGTTGCGAAAGTACAAGGAGCACCGTAACCGTTACCATTACAGTTGGATGTATTAATGCTACATATGGTCTTTTTCCTGGTACTACATTTACACCTGTTTGTAACGGCACTGCTGAAACAATAACACCAAGCGCATACGCCGGAGAATACTCTTTGGTAAACTTAACTTCAGGAAGGGGATATATACTTTCTTCATCTGTAGCTACAGATTATATAACACTGGCAGATGCTGCAGGAAGGGTGTATGCCTATGGAACAACCCCTCTTACTTATAATGCAGTAACATCAAATTTATTAAGGTTTTATATACATACAAATGCTTCTTGTGGAGAAAGCACTGTTATACGCGGTAAATATGTACAATGCATCACTCCATGTGTAACTCCTGCAAACATAACTGCACAGAATATTACTCCTAATTCTGCCGACATTGTTTGGCCTTTAACAGCTGACAATAGTGGCAGTTATCAGGTGTATGTAAGTACATCTGCAACAGCGCCTTCTAATACAGCACCCGGCGTGCAAACTCCGGGCTTGGTATATTCTATAGATTCCATACGATCAAGTGCCACGAACCTTAGTCCCGGCACACAATATTACTATTGGGTACGTTCTCTATGCAGCACATCAAACAGCCCATGGTCTCCGGTAGGAAGCTTTACTACAACAGTAGGCTGTATAAATGCCCCATACGGACAGGCGAACTCAACAGCCTTTACACCATCATGTTTAGGTAGTGAAAGAGCAGTTGGTGCAAGTCCAGGACAATATGCCTTATTTAACCTTACGGCTGGCACAAGCTATACACTTACATCTTCTACAGCTACAGATTATATAACAATTACAGGCGATAACGGGACTACTGTACTGGCATATGGTACATCGCCTTTAGCATACACCCCATCTTCAACAGGTGTTTACCGTTATTATATACATACAAATGCTGCCTGTGGAATAGAAAATGTTATCTATCGTGATCTATATATAGACTGTAATACTTCAGTATGTACAGCCCCAACTAACCTTACAGTATCTGCTATGCCTAATGGGGCTAACATACTTTGGAACAGTCCTTCTGCAAACATGTCTAATTATCAGGTATATATTAGCACCTCTCCTGTAGCGCCTTTAGATTCGGTTGCTGCAGTAGCTGCTACAGGGCTTACATTTTATGACATGACAAGATATAATGCAACGGGGCTTAACAGCAATACCACCTATTATTATTGGGTGCGTACACTTTGCCTGTATACAAACAGTCCATGGGTATCCGGAGGCAGCTTTACTACCCTACCGCAACTTGTATGTAACAATGCATCCTTTGGCTTATATCCAAGTACAACTTTTACACCTCAATGTAACGGAAGTAGCGAAACGATAGCATCTAACAGTTGGGCCGGTGAGTTTAGTAATGTAAATATTACGGCAAACAGGCAGTACACCTTCACTTCGGGGGTTGCAACCGACTATATTACTATAACCAATGCAGCCGGTACGGAAGTACTTGTATCAGGCACATCGGGTATTGTATGGAACTCAGGCACCTATAGCGGTGTAATCCGTTATTATATGCATCTCAACAGTTCTTGTGGTGAAGAGATGGG
This sequence comes from Bacteroidia bacterium, assembly GCA_046566705.1. Lineage (GTDB taxonomy): Bacteria > Bacteroidota > Bacteroidia > Flavobacteriales > Flavobacteriaceae > Flavobacterium. The sequence goes on from JBKHWE010000004.1 coordinate 31,196, forward strand.
TGCAATCAGGAGCAAGTATATTTCATGTTCAGCCTGTACAACCCCTACTCCAACAGCTTCAGCACAGACTTTCTGTAACGGAGCGACAGTAGCGAACCTTGTAGCTAATGGTGCTTCGCTAAAATGGTACGCAACTTCAACAGGCGGAACGCAATTAGTTTCAACAGCTGCACTTGCAACAGGCACGTATTATGTTTCGCAAACAATAAACGCTTGTGAAAGTACAAGGACGGCAGTTGCGGTAACAATCAACACCACAACGGCGCCGACAGCTTCAGCACAGACTTTCTGTAACGGAGCGACAGTAGCGAACCTTGTGGCAAATGGTACTTCTCTGAAATGGTACGCTGCCAATACAGGCGGAACGCAGTTTGCAACAACAACTACGCTTGCAACCGGAACCTATTATGTATCACAGACACTAAACGCTTGTGAAAGTACAAGGACAGCGGTTGCGGTAA
>JBKHWE010000005.1:0-64450 GCA_046566705.1 Bacteroidia bacterium
TCAATTAAACAAAAAATTGAAATAATTTTGTCTTTGCAAAGCATCGGATTTTTTATTTGTCGGCAAAACAAATTTAGACATCCTTTGCTTTGTTTCTTTTATAACCAAAACTAGCAACTTGAATTAACTACAAGTTTCATTCACTATCGCAAATGATTTATTTGGCTATGCTTTACAAATACAAAAACCGCATCCAAAAGCTGAATGCGGTTATTTTTTATTTGCTTACTGCGACTGAATGCTGTAAACTGACCACTACTCCTCGTCAGTAGTATGCGATTTAGAATAAGTACGCCATTTCTCTACACAATCTACCATATCCTGGGGGATTTCGCTGTCAAAACGCATAAACTCTTTAGTTACCGGATGCTCAAAACCAAGGGTTTTGGCATGCAGAGCCTGGCGTGGCAATGTCTTAAAACAGTTGTCTATAAACTGCTTATATTTTGTAAAGGTTGTCCCCTTAAGGATGGCATCCCCACCATAGCGGGCATCGTTAAACAGGGTATGCCCTATGTATTTCATATGTACACGTATCTGGTGCGTACGGCCGGTTTCCAGCCTGCAACTTATCAGTGTTACGTAACCTAAACGCTCTAAAACCTTATAATGCGTTACCGCGTGCTTACCCTGGCTCCCATCAGGAAATACGGCCATTTGCATACGGTCTTTAACATGGCGGTCTATGTTACCTTCAATCGTGCCTTCATCTTCCACCACGTTACCCCACACAAGGGCAATATATTCACGCTCAGAAGTTTTATCGGCAAATTGCCTGGTAAGGTGCGTCATGGCCTGCTCGGTTTTTGCAATAACCAAAAGACCTGAGGTATCTTTATCTATACGGTGTACCAGCCCCGGGCGTTCGCTGCTATTCATGGGCAGGTTTTCAAAATGGTACGCTAAGGCGTTAACCAAAGTACCACTATAATTGCCGTGCCCCGGATGCACCACCATACCCGGCTCCTTATTTACAATAAGCAGCTGGTCATCTTCATACACTATATTCAGCGGAATATTTTCCGGTTCCAGCAGGTACTCATACGGCGGGTGCTCCATTAGTACACGCACCACATCGTTTGATTTTACCTTGGCATTGCTCTTAACCGCAACGTCATTAATGTATATATTGCCTGCTTCAGCGGCTTTCTGTATCTTATTACGGGTAGCATTTTCTACAAGGTTCATAAGGAACTTGTCTACCCTAAGCGGCTGCTGACCCTTTCCGGCCTCAAAGCGGAAATGCTCATACAACTCATCATTTTCAGCATCGATGTCTACGATCGGCTTTGTACTCATACCTGTCATTTAATCCTTTATTCTGTGCCTGTAGTATCTACTTCAGTACTATCTGTATCGGTAAAGCTTTCCTTTCCGTCCCCTACTATCAGGTCAATCTTACTAGCCTTAAGCACTTTAGAACCTGCTTTTATGGCTTTTCCGTTTACCTGCATTTCCAGCACCACATCTTTAGCCATATAAGGCATGTATATTTTCTGGCCTTCTTCAAGCCCGGCTGTTTTAAGCATTGGCACCGCTTGGCGATACGATTTCTGAATCAGGTCGGGTAGTTTTACAGTACCGTATCCGCCGGCATTTACCTTAACGTAAATCTTACGGTTATGCTTTACCCCTACCTTTGGCAAAGGATCCTGTTCGGTAATCGTATACGGAGGGAAACCCGGGTCAAAATCCACCGTATCAAGCACCACGGCTTCAAGGTCTAATTCATCCAGTTTTTCCTGCGCATTCTCTACGGTTGTTTTCCTAAGGTCAGGTACAGGGATTTCTTCACCATGGTTGGTAAAAAAGTCCAGCCAGTGCAGTAACAGGAAAATAACTACCATTATAATAACCAGCGCTATGCCTACCTGCTTGAAGAAAACGGGGCTTTTCAGGAAATTTTTTATACTCATGAATCAGACAGATTTTTGCAAAGATACAAATAATAATGATGACGGCATAACACGCAGTTAATACAGGCCAACCCAAATAAAAACGACAAATGACATTATTAGTATAAAATACTGCTTTTTTATCAAATAATGATATTTTTGTAAAGGCGTAACCGTTTTCGGGCGCAAATAGAAACCATACTTTTTTAGCATGAATGTAGCAGTAGTAATGGGCGGATACTCAGATGAGTCGGTAATTTCCGTTCGTAGTGGCCAATTGATTTTAAATAACCTTGACCGCAGCAAATATAGCCCTTTTGAAGTACATATTTTGCCTGAAGGCTGGAATATACTTGTAGAAGGAGCCCAATACCCAGTAAATAAAGCCGATTTTAGTTTTGATAAGAACGGTAACAAAATAACATTTGATGTAGTTATTAATACCATACACGGTACCCCCGGCGAAGATGGCCAAATGCAGGCGTATTGGCAGTTACTGGGCATACCGTATACGGGGTGTGGCTTTTACCAAAGCGCCCTTACGTTTAACAAAAGGGATACCCTCAGCGTACTGAATAAGTTTGGCATTCCACGTGCTAAGAGTATTTACCTAAGCAAAGGCGATATAATTGAAGCACAGGATATTGTAGATACACTTGGCCTCCCGTTCATGGTAAAACCAAATCAAAGCGGCAGTAGCCTGGGCATCAGCAAAGTAAATAAGATAGAGGAATTTGACAAAGCACTTGAGTTTGCTTTTGCCGAAGATAATGACATACTAATAGAGAGTTTCCTTAAAGGTATGGAAGTGTCGGTAGGTGTGCTAAATTACAAAGGAAAAACTACGGTGCTGGGTATTACTGAAATAGTATCGCACAACGATTTCTTTGATTATGAAGCTAAATACCAGGGAAAAAGTGACGAGATTACCCCTGCCCGACTGGATGCCGAAACCGAGCAGAAAGTCCGCGAAGTTTCCATCAAAGCCTATGAGGCGCTGGGTATGAGCGGCTTTACCCGTTCGGAATTTATCATTGTAAGCGGCGAACCTCATTTTATAGAAATGAATACCAACCCAGGTTTATCTCCGGCGAGCATCTTCCCGCAACAGGCAGGTGTGGCAGGTGTTGCTATGAGCGACTTGTTTGATAATGAAATACAACTTGCCCTAAACAGGAAAGTGCTTTTTAAGAAGTAAAAAACGTTTGTAGTTTATGGTTTGTGGTTTATTGTTCTTAACCGCAAAACAACTACAAACTATAAACCATAAACTACAAACCTAAAATGATGAAAATAGCCGTATTTCCCGGGTCTTTTGATCCTATAACCCTTGGACATGATGATATTATAAAGCGTGGTAGTACCCTGTTTGATAAAATCATAGTAGCCATAGGTGTAAACGGGGAAAAGAAATATATGTTTTCGCTGGAAGAGCGCAAGCGGTTTATAGAGGAAGCCTTTAAAGATGAACCTAATATTGAGGTAGTTACGTACGAAGGCCTTACTATAGATTTTTGTCGAAAAGTGGGTGCCAAATTCATACTGAGGGGCTTACGAAACCCTGCCGATTTCGAGTTTGAAAAGGCCATAGCGCACACGAACCGAAGGCTGAGTAAGATAGAAACCGTATTCCTGCTTACGGCTGCAAATACCTCATACATAAGCTCCAGCATAGTACGCGACGTACTGCGAAACGGTGGCGACTATACCAAACTGGTACCGGATTCGGTACGTGTGAAATAAGACGATTTTAATGAAGAAAATATTTGTATGGCTGCTGTTACCGGCAGCCTTATTTGCTCAAAATAAACCTATGTACACAACACCCTATGAGAAAGGAAACGGCAACCAAACCGCTACCTATCAGGAAACTATTGCCTATTTTGATAAGCTGGACAAGGATTTTGAAACCATACAAATGTTCCCTATCGGGCAGGATGATAACGGCATGCCGCTACATGTGGTTTTGTATAGTGCAGATAAGAACTTCAACCTGGCTGAGTTACGAAAAAACAAGGCTATACTACTATTAAACAACGGAATACACCCGGGAGAACCCGATGGCATAGACGCTACCATGATGCTGTACCGTGACCTGGCAACGGGTAAAATAGAAGTCCCAAAAAACACGGTAATCGCTAATATAGCTGTGTACAACTTATCGGGTATGCTGAACCGGAACAGCCATACCCGTGCCAACCAAAATGGCCCTGAAAGCTACGGTTTCAGGGGGAATGCGCGCAACTATGACCTGAACCGCGATTTTGTAAAATGCGATACCAAAAATGCCCGCAGCTTTGCCGAAATTTTCCATAAGATAAAACCCGATGTGTTTATAGACAACCATGTAAGCAATGGCGCTGATTATCAGTACACTTTTACCTATATTGCTACGCATCACCAAAAACTGGGTGGCACATTAGGCATGTATTTTAAAAACGAAATGCTGCCGGCAATCCTCGACGCCCTTAAGGCAAAAAACATAGAATCAACACCTTACGTAAATATTCATGACGAAAAACCCGATAATGGGTTTAGCCAGTTTATGGATCATGCCCGATATTCTACCGGATATGCGAGCCTGTTTAACGTGCCGGGCTCCATGCCTGAAACCCTTATGCTTAAGGACTATAAGGACCGCGTGAGTGTTACCTACGAATACATGCTGGAAACGCTGAAATATACCGACAAAAATTACGCTGAAATCAAGGAAAAACGCCTGGCAAACCGGGACGGTTATATGCCGGGACAAAAGTATACATTGCTCTGGGAAACAGATAGTTCAGCTGTTTCGTTATTACCGTTTTTGGGGTATAAGGGCGACTATAAAACCAGCGAGGTGAGCGGGCAGCCACGCCTGTTTTATGACCGTACCAAGCCGTTTAAAAAAGTGGTAAAATACTATCAGGAGTACAAACCTACGCTCGAAATCACTATACCGAAAGCGTACGTTATCCATAAGAGCTGGTGGAATGTGATTGAATTACTGAAAATCAACAACATACAGCTGCAGGAACTGCAGCAGGATACTGAGATGGACGTGGAAAGCTATCACATAGAAAGCTATGATACAGCACCTTATCCCTACGAAGGGCATTACCCGCACAGCAATACAAAAATTTCGGTCATAAGCGAAAAAGTAACGTTTACCAAGGGCGATTTTATTATCGATACGCAGCAGCCGGGGGTGAAATACCTGCTTGAAACCCTTGAACCACAAGCCAATGACTCGTTTTTTAACTGGAATTTCTTCGATGCTGTTTTGCAGCAAAAGGAATATTATTCGGCATACGTATTTGAAGATACCGCAGCTAAATTACTGAGAGAGAACCCAAAATTAAAAGCCGAACTGGATGCCAAAAAAGTATCTGATAAAAAATTTGCCGCAGACGGAAGCGCCCAACTCGACTGGGTATATTATCATAGCAAATACTACGAAAAATCCCACCAAAAAATATCCTGTGTACCGCGTGGTGAAATAACACCTAAAACCTGTAAGATTTTTTGTATATAGTATTTAGCATGGCTGTTTTTAGCCCTTACAGCATGTACTACAAGTAGTTAACAATAGTACTACAAATGGTTTACTTTTAAGGGTTAGCTGTAGCAGCTACACGCCGAAACCACAATAAATATGTTGGGCCCCCTTACAACAGCTGTTATGTATAGGTTTTTACAGTGTACTGAACAACAGCCTTCAGTACTATTTCCCTGGAATCGGCCTAACTTTGCATTTGTAAAATATTTCCTTACAAATGTGCGTTAGTCTGTAAACCACCTTTACTATGAAAAACCTCCAGATATATCCGCGGCTGTTCGGGCTGCTTACTTTAGGCTTCGTCCTGGCTACCGTAATCGGCACGCTAAGCCATGAGTTGGCCCACGTAGCCGTGGCACGCTGCCTTGGGCACAAGACCACATTGCACTACGCTTCCATGAATCATTATTCGGAGGCAAGCCATGCCTTAGAAGTATATTATGAAACCTACAAAAGCCACATCATGTCTAAAAAAGATTCACCCGAAAAGCGTGAATTTTTCAGGCAATTCAATGCTATAGGGGCGCAATCTGCCATCGTTAGGCTGGGTGGTCCCATCCAAACCGCTATTACCGGTACTATAGGAGTTATAGTATTATGGTTCCGCCGTAAGAAAATAGTGCTGGCAGGCATGCAATATACCGACTGGCTTTTTGTACTGCTGTCTTTTTTCTGGTCAAGGCAAATTTGCAATTACCTCATGGGGATGTATGGGGTGCTGAAAGGCCGTACCAGTTACGGCGACGATGAAACAAGAATAGACCTGTACTTTGGCCTTCCACTGAGCTGTACCGGGTTAACAACCGCTATCATCGCTACTGCATTACTCAGCTGGGTTACCTTCTTTGTAATCCCGAAAAACCAGCGGCTTACCTTTATTGTTTCAGGCTTGGCCGGCAGCCTGCTCGGCTGGATGGTGTGGCTGGAATGGATGGGGCCTGTACTTTTGCCGTAACTTTTTTTAGCTGTTAGCTGTTAGCTATCAGCGGTCAGCTTTTAGCTTTGTACAGAAAAGCCTTTGTGAACTCTGATTTCAACATACAACTTAGTGTACCCCGTGAAAAACCTTAGAGAACGTTGTGGCAAAATATCCCATAACTTTCCGTAGGAAAGCCTTTGTGAACTCTGATTTCAACATACAACTTAGTGTACCCCGTGAAAAACCTTAGAGAACGCTGTGGTAAAATTTCTACGCAAAGACCCGAAGGCCAAAAGTTAAAAATATTTCTGTATCACAATGATTTAAGGCAAATACATCTATTGCAAAAGACCACAAAAATGTGTTACTTTACAAAAACACAACCCGTATAAGCTTTACAATCAACATGAAACAAACCTTACTCTTTCTCTGCAGCCTCACTGTAACGGGAGCCTGTGCGCAAACGTCTGTAAACAGCGGCGCGCTAAGCAGCAGCACCCTGATACATACCGTGGGCGAGCTATACGTAATTCCCGAGAACCCCAACCAGGCGGCATCGGGTACGGTAGGTGCTGTATCGCGCATACAGTTCCTGGTACTGGCTACCGATGAAGTTATCGCCGAAAAAGGGATAACCATTTACCCCAACCCTACCGCCAATGTGGTGTATTTTCATACCGTTATAGCCAACATTACCAAAGTGGACGTGTACGACCTTGGCGGGAAAATAGTACTTTCATTGCCTATAACAAACAACCGTGCAGACCTGGGCGGGCTGCAAAGCGGCACCTATATTATTACCGTTAACGGCAACACAACCCAGTCCTTTAAAATCATCCGAAAATAATTTTGGCACTAACATACAATTCTACACTAAAAATAAAAGGGTAGATTTCTCTACCCAGTAATTTACCTATTTTAGAACTTTTTTTGATTTTTTAATTTTGTATATTTTTTCAATCTAAAATCTGCAAATCACTTCTAAAATACTACTTAGATAGTATAACCTTTGTAGCCATTTGTCAAAGTTTTGCATAAATCAAAAAATTAAAGTTAAACAATAAATCACAACTAAAGTAGGTAAATTACATTTTTAAATTAGGATAATTAACAAATATTTCGTATATTTATGTCAAATTAATAATAAATATGCAATCTTTCAAAAGTATATTAGACCTATTAAGAACATTTAAAGATGAACAATCTTGTATTAATCATTTAGAACAAATTCGTTGGTCTAATGGTGTTATAAGTCCATTTGATACATTCTCTAAAGTATATAAATGTGCTAATAATAGATATAAATGTAAGAATACTGGAAAATATTTTAATGTTAGAACTAATACTATATTTGAAGGAACTAAAGTATCTTTACAAAACTGGTTTATTGCTATATATTTATTCACTTCCCACAAAAGAGGTATTAGTAGTTACCAGTTAGCTAAAGATTTAAATGTTACTCAAAAGACTGCTTGGTTTATACTTAGTAGACTTAGGTATTCTACTGTACACAATAGTTTTCTAAGAGAACTTACAGGTATAGTAGAAGTAGATGAAACATTTGTTGGTGGTAAGAATAAAAATAGACATCACGATAAAAAAGTACCATTTAGTCAAGGACGTAGCTTTAAAGATAAAACTCCTGTACTTGGTATGATTGAAAGAGGTGGTTTATTAAAAGCTGTAGTTATATCTAATACATCTAAACAAGCAGTACAACCACAATTATTAGCTAATATAAAACTTGGTTCAGATTTAATGTCTGATGAATGGAAAGCCTATAAAGGAATGAATAAGTATTTTAATCATAAATTTGTAGACCACGGAAAGAAACAGTATGTTAGCGATGATTGTACAACAAATGCAATTGAAAATTTTTGGTCACATTTTAAGCGTAGTATTATAGGAGTATATTATCATACTTCAAAAAAACATTTACAAAAATATGTAGATGAAAGTGTATTCAGATTTAATACAAAATCTAATACAACTGATACTAGATTTAATATGTTACTTGAAACTTCAAATAATAAGCGATTAACTTATAAAATGTTAATTAATGATAAAGTTAGTTTATAAACAACTAAAACAAGAGTTTAAAAACAAAGTAAATGGTTCAGATAATTTATTTATTCAGTTCTGCTATACATATATAGTTGAATTGAGTAATGATAGTGATATATTAGAAATAGTTAATTCTAAAAATAGAGATATGAATAGTATTTCTATCGAGGATTATTTATCTAACGATAATATACTTATCAGAGCTATTAAAATACTTACACTATTAGAAATATCTAAAGACTTTAAAGGCTTTTTAAAGCTATATAAGGCACTTAAAACAGATAAAGATAATAGTACAATAGAGTTTGATAAAATACTCTTAGAATTGATAAAATAAGGTATTAAGAAAGTGTAACGGTTTGATGTTATCTCCCCGTTACCAGCCTAACTGTTTTACTTATTTTTACTATTTTGTTATTTTTTCAATTTTGTCTATTTATTATGTAGAATAACTAAAACAGAAGGTACTACAATAATAAAGAGGTCAATTGATTTACTAATTATTTCTAACTTCAATAAATTGACTTTTCTCTTGTATTCCTTTTTATTCATAAGTAAATATTTAAAAATGACAGCAAAGCTGAATGTAGAATCGTTTCTACACTTTCTTAAATATCTTTAATTACATAATTTATTCTTTATATTTTCGGCTATCGTATTAGGGAATATTTTATTATTAAAAATATTTTTATTTCCTGAACTTACAATATCTCCATTTTCATTATAAGTTATGTAATTATCTTGACTATAAGTATTAGTACCACAATATATTGTCATATAAGTAATTGTATAATATTGTTTAGGATATATTAATTTACCTTTCTTACCTTTATATGGTTTGTCTTTATTTACTGTTTTGAGCCAAATATTTATTATCTGAAATTCAGATACCGAACTCTCGATTTTATAATAAAAATCTACATTTTTAACAGTTGAAACATAAACAAATTCATCTGTAACAAGTGGACTAGTATCAAAAATAGAATCCTGTGAATAAGATAAAGATGTAAATAATAGAAGTAAAAGATAATATTTCATAGGGCTGTTGATTTTATATCATCCAAACCCTAAGATGAAAGTTACCAGATTAAAAAAAGCGTGGGTTTAATAACTTAAATCATCTAATAGTGGCTCTGGTAAACCTGATACAATGACATAAGTTTCACCCACGCCGAGGCGTGAGCGTTTAAACCTATTATCCTGTTGTATCATTGAAAATTTACCAGACTTTCTATTAGACAGAATAAAAGCTAACGCTTTACAATATTTTCAGTTACAAATATATTAAAAAAAGGAGATAAGAAATTAATCCTATCTCCAAATTTATACGCCCAATTACAAATAATATATGAGTAACTGGAAATATTAATTTACAAAATAATCATAAACCGAGAATAACTTTTTAGCTTTTTAGAGGAAGCAAAAGTTATTTCCCGTTTTACTTCTGTAATAAAAACAACAAAGGCTGTAGTGTGAAGTACAGTCTTGCCTAAGTTGAATAAGAATATTCAACCTAAATGAAATGAATTATAAATATATACAATTTACACTTTGTTATAATAAAAGAGAGTAGCTGTTAACTACTCTCTAAACTAAATATTCTTTACCAAAATTTCAACCAATTAAAGTTAAAATTAAAAGTAAAATGATAGATGTTTTTAGGTCTTGAATTTCCCATGTAATACATTTAAGATTAATAAATAACTACATTTTTTTTATTTTGTACTTTTCTTGACTTTAGACAAATATAGCAAATTATTATAACTTAGTGTAATGTTGTATATTGATGCCATAATTTTATATGAAAAGAATATTACTTAGCGCGTTATTTTTAGCCTCTACATACACCTTTGCCCAGGCACCTCAGGGTATCAGTTACCAGGCGGTAGCCTTTAGCTCCACAGGAAGCCCGGTTGTAAACGGTAACATAGGCATAAAAATCAGCCTGCTGGACAGCAGTACAACCGGTACTGTACTATACAGTGAAACCCATACCAAGCCCACTAATGCCCAGGGGCTTTTTAACCTGAACATAGGCCAGGGTACGGCAGTTACGGGTACATTTTCGGCTATTAACTGGGGAGGAACGGCCAAGTTTGTAAAAATTGAGGTAGACCCTGCGGGCGGAACCAACTATACTATTGTGGGCACTAACCAGCTTATGAGTGTGCCATATGCGCTGTATGCTGATAAGGTAAACACCGGGGCTTTTGCCGGCATGGGCACACAGGTGTTTAAGAAAAGTAGCTTTTCGGTAATAGACAATGATAAGGTACTTGTATTTAGCAATGGCAACTGGTACACCAAAAACTGCACGAGCAGTCCGGTTCCTGCCGAGGTTATAGGGTCTAACGGTAATTTCCTGGTTGTGGATAATGACAATATACATGTTTTTTACAACGGCAGCTGGATAACACAGGCCTGTACCTCCTCTCCTGATTTCACTGAAGTATTTACCTCTGAAGGAAATTTTGCCGTTATAGATAATGACAACATACATGTATTTGCTAATGGAACCTGGTATACTAAAGCGTGCACCTCTAGCCCTGTTCCTGCCGAACTACAAGCAGGAAACGGAAATTTTGCGGTGATAGACAATGATCATGTACACGCGTTCAGCGGTACCACATGGTATACTAAAGACTGTTCCTCTTCCCCAGTCCCTACTGAACTGAAAGCAGCTAATGGCGCTTTCCTGGTTTTAGATAACAACCAGACACATGTATTTAACAACGGCACATGGAGTACAGCAAACACCGAGAGTTCCCCAGTCCCGGACGAAGTAAAAATATCTACTACTGAGTAAAACAGTAACCGTATAAAAATAAAATGGGCGCCCTGTTTGGGCGCCCATTTTTGTTATGAGGAGAAACTAAGGACTAGTGCCCTTTGCTTACCATAAAGCTTTGTGTATTGTTTTCGGTATACACACGTACCAGGTAGTTGGCTTCTTCAAGCTGTACCATGTTAAGTTCGCCTGTAGCGACATTCCATGACTGGCTGATTACCTTCTGGCCTTGCAGGTTGTACACTTCCACAAGGGAAATGGTAGTACCCGAAATAATGTGTAGCCTGTCTTTAACCGGGTTAGGATAGTATGTAAACTTAATACCCTGTTTCACGTCGGTGTTAAGAACCACCTCTACCGTTACGGCAAGGAAAGCAGATTCACATCCGTTAACCGTTTGCGTAGCGTAGTAGGTAGCGCCGTTTACCAATTCTGTACCCTGGGCAAGCGGTGTACCCGCAGTTACAGCTTCTGGTGAGGCATACCACTGTATGTTACTACCTTCAATAATAATATCTTCAATAGTAGCATCCGGTGCGGTTTCAGCACTGATAAGCTGTGTTTCTTCACCTGTAGGAAGCGATGTAGTGTTTACCACAACATCTACCTGTGTACGGGTACTCTCACATCCGTTTACGGTTTGCGATACAAAGTACACAGCTGTTCCAAGCGGAGTTGAAGCGGCAAGTGGCGTAGTAGCGTCGGCAGAGGCATACCATTGCAGGTTGTCGCCATTAGCAACAAGGTTAGCTACAGTAGTGTTTCCGCAGAATGTTTGTACATCTGCTACCGGAGCATCTGTAGGCTGTACAAGTACTGTAAAGCTGGCTTCGGCAGTACATGCAGGAACCGTATCTGAAGTAGCAAATATATGTATCAGCGTGGTTTGTGTAATTACAGTACCAGCAGCAAGCTCAGTACCTGTACCACCTTCTCCTGTGTAGTATTTACCTACTGCAAGTTCCGGTAATGTATAGCTTTGGCAGGTTAACACATCGCTTACCGGAGCAATTACCGGCGTAGGGATAATGGTTACCATAAATGCTTCTTCTTGCATACCACAGTCGTTAACAGCGTATACATAAAGCTGCTGCGTGGTAGTAAGTACAGTTCCGGCAGGAATTGTTACTCCTCCACCGCCAGGCATGCTATAATAATTACCTAGTGCAAGTGCAGGAAGTGTGTAGCTGCTGCATGCTGTTACGCTTGGCACTGGGGCAATAACCGGTAAATTGTTTACAGTTACGTTAACCGATGTCCTTGTACTCTCGCAGCTGTTTAGCGTTTGCGACACATAGTACACACCTGTAGAAAGTACAGCAGTTGAAGCCAGCGGCGTTGTTGTGGTAGCGTCTGCATACCATTTCAGGCCGGTACCGTTAGCGGTTAGCTGAGCAACCGTAGCAGCTGTACAGAACGTTTGTGCTGATGCAACAGGTCCGTTTGGCACTGCAGGAGCATCAACCGTTACCGTATTTGAAGTTATACATCCGGCAGCGTTCCTGGCGTTTATAGTGTACGTACCCGGGGCAACGTTAGCAAACGTAGTCGATGTTTGATAGTTACCACCGTTAAAGCTATACTCCTGTCCTGTTACCGGGTTGTTTACGGATACCGTACCAGTAGCAACCGAACACGTAGGCTGGGTTACCGTAGTAGTAGGTATGCCCGGTGCATTCGGAACTGCATTTATAATAACTATGGTAGCAACCGAGATACATCCTTCTGTATTCTTAGCGGTAACGCTGTATGTACCCGGAGCAAGGTTAGTAAATATATTTGAAGCCTGGTAGTTTTCACCGGTAATACTATACGTTAAACCTACACCTACCGGTGAAGTAACAGTAATAGTTCCTGTAACAAACGAGCACGTAGGCTGTACCGTTGCCACAACCGGAGCTGTTGGCGTAGCCGGAGCAAGGTTTATTGTTACAAAAGTACTTGCAGTACATCCTTCAGCGTTCCTTACAGTAACTGAATACGTACCCGGAGTAACATTGGTAAAGGTAGCCGATGCCTGGTAGCTGATTTGGTTAAGGCTATATTCTAATCCTGCTGCCGCATTGCTTACAGTAATAGTACCTGTACCAACCGAACATGTAGGCTGAACAAGGGCAACTATTGGCATAGCGAGAGCGGTAGCTTCGTTTATTGTTACCGAAGTAGCAGATGAAACACAACCTCCGGCGCTCTTTGCAGTAACCGAATATGTGCCCGGAGCAAGGTTAGCGAATGTAGGTGATTGTGTATAAGTACCCCCATTAATGCTATATGTAGTACCCAGGGTTGTAGGAGCCGTTACCGTAATAGTACCTGTAGCAACTGCACAAGTTGGCTGAACCGAAGTCACTGTTGGAGCGGCAGGCGCATCCGGAGCTGTGCCAACTGTTACCGTGTTAGTAGTTACACAACCTCCTGCACTTCTTGCGGCTATAGTATATGTACCCGGAGCCACGTTTGTAAAGGTAGGAGATGTCTGGTAGTTGCCTCCGTTTAGGCTGTACTCCTGTCCTGCAGCCGGATTATTTACCGAAACCGTACCTGTACCAACGGCACATGTAGGCTGAGTAACCGTAGTCGTAGGCATATTTGGCGTAGCAGGTGCAGCGTTTATCGTTACTGAAGTAGCAGCAGACACACAGCCCGCAGCGTTTTTAGCAGTAACTGAATATGTACCGGCAGCAAGGTTAGCGAACGTAGCCGATGCCACATAAGTCGTACCGTTGATGCTGTAGGTAAGTCCTGTTCCTGTTGGAGCCGTTACCGTGATGGTTCCTGTAGCAACCGCGCAGGTAGGCTGAACAGAAGTTACAACCGGAGCTGTTGGCGTAACAGGTGCAGCGTTTATCGTTACTGAAGTAGCAGCAGACACACAGCCCGCAGCGTTTTTAGCAGTAACTGGATATGTACCGGCAGCAAGGTTAGCGAACGTAGCCGATGCCACATAGGTTGTACCGTTGATACTGTAGGTAAGTCCTGTTCCTGTTGGAGCCGTTACGGTGATTGTACCCGTAGCAACCGCACAGGTAGGCTGAACCGAAGTTACAACCGGAGCTGTTGGCGTAACAGGAGCCGCGTTTATCGTTACCGAAGTAGCAGCTGACACACAGCCCGCAGCGTTTTTAGCGGTAACCGAATAAGTACCGGCAGCAAGGTTAGCGAATGTAGCCGATCCCACATAAGTCGTACCGTTGATGCTGTAGGTAATACCTGTTCCTGTTGGAGCCGTTACCGTAATTGTACCCGTAGCAACCGCACAGGTAGGCTGAACTGAAGTTACAACCGGAGCTGTTGGCGTAGCAGGTGCAACGTTTATCGTTACTGAAGTAGCAGCTGACACACAGCCCGCAGCGTTTTTAGCAGTAACTGAATATGTACCGGCAGCAACGTTAGCGAATGTAGCCGATGCCACATAAGTCGTACCGTTGATGCTGTGGGTAAGTCCTGTTCCTGTTGGAGCGGTTACCGTAATTGTACCCGTAGCAACCGCACATGTAGGCTGAACTGAAGTTACAACCGGAGCTGTTGGCGTAGCAGGTGCAACGTTTATCGTTACTGAAGTAGCAGCTGACACACAGCCCGCAGCGTTTTTAGCGGTAACTGGATAAGTACCGGCAGCAACGTTAGCGAATGTAGCCGATGCCACATAAGTCGTACCGTTGATGCTGTAGGTAAGTCCTGTTCCTGTTGGAGCCGTTACGGTGATTGTGCCCGTAGCAACCGCGCAGGTAGGCTGAACCGAAGTTACCGTTGGTGCAACCGGCGTAGCAGGTGCAGCGTTTATTGTTACCAAAGTAGCGGCAGACACACAACCCGCAGCGTTTTTAGCGGTAACTGGATAAGTACCGGTAGCAACGTTAGCGAATGTAGCCGATGCTTGGTAGGCAGTACCATTGATACTGTAGGTAATACCTGTTCCTGTTGGAATGGCAACAGTAATACTTCCAGTAGCAAGTGTGCAGGTAGGTTGAACAAGCGCAACTGTTGGTGCAACAGGAGCAGCAGGTGCAGCGTTTATAGTTGCCAATGTAGCGTTAGAAATACATCCCGCAACATTCTTTACAAAAACTTCATAAATACCCGGCGCAACATTAGTAAACGTAGCCGATGCCTGGTAGGTTTGTCCGTTAATGCTGTAGGTAAGTCCTGTTCCTGTTGGAGCAGTTACGGTGATGGTACCCGTAGCAACCGCGCAGGTAGGCTGAACAAGTGCAACTGTTGGTGCAACCGGAGCAGCAGGTGCAGCGTTTATCGTTACCGAAGTAGCGGCAGACACACAACCCGCAGCGTTTTTAGCGGTAACCGAATAAGTACCCGGAGCAACATTGGTAAATGTAGCGGTTGCCACATACGTTGTACCGTTGATGCTATAGGTAAGACCTGTTCCTGTTGGAGCAGTTACAGTAATAGTACCTCTGGTAACTGCACACGTTGGCTGAACCGCTGTTACAGTTGGCGCAGCCGGCGCAGAAGGAGCAAAAATATTAACAACAAGTGGATTTGAGTTGCATCCTGCTATAGTCTTATAAATAACACGATAAGAGCCGGCAGCAAGATTTCTAAAAATAGGCGACGTATAGTACGTACTGCCGTCTATAGAATAGCTAAACCCGGCACCCACTGGTGAAGTAACGGTAATGGTTCCTGAATTGCTAGTACAAGACGGAGCCGTAAATTGAACCACCGGAACCGAAGGAGTATCTAACATTGGGTCAATGGTAACTAATGTACTGGCAGAAATACATCCCGCGCCATTTTTAGTTGTAACAGTGTACGTACCCGGATTTAGATTAGTAAACGTATTAAATATTTGGTATGTAGTTCCGTCAATGCTGTAGGTAAGCCCCTGTACATCATTGGTTATCGTAATAGTTCCTTTAGCAGAAGTGAAACATGATGGCTGAACAGTTGTAACCGTTGGAGCGGCTGGCGCAGAAGCGGTATAAACATCAGCTATAAAGGCAGCTGACCTACAACCTGCGGCAGTCTTATAATATACAGTATAAGATCCTGCTGCAAGATTTGCAAATGAATTTGAAGCCTGGTAGCTGTTACCTCCATTTATAGAATATGTAATACCCGTGCCTAGTGGCGACATTACAGTGATGGTGCCTGTATTGCCAACACAAGATGTACCGGTAAATGCAACTACAGGAGCTGTAGGTGTAGCCGGAGCAGCATTGATAGTTATCGATGTAACTGGCGATGTACAAGCCGTAGCATTTTTAACCCTTACGGCATAAGTACCCGCAACAAGGTTAGTAAACGTAGCCGATGCCTGATAGGCACCTCCGTTAATACTGTAAGTAAGACCTGTTCCTGTTGGAGCAGTTACAGTAATAGTACCTGCAGCAACCGCACATGTTGGCTGAACCGTAGTAACTATTGGTGCATCAGGTGCAGAGGTATAAATACCACCTTGATAAATTTCTGAGGTACATCCTGTAGCATTCTTATAAAGTATGATATAAGAACCTGTTGCAAGGTTAGAGAACAAAGGCGACGACTGATAGCTGTTACCTCCGTTTATAGAATAGGTAATACCTGTACCACGTGGCGAAACAATATTAATACTTCCCGTATTACCTGTACAAGAGGTATCTGTAAACTCAACTACAGGAGCCGAAGGGGTTGTAATAGTTACATATACAACAGTTCTGTTACTTTCACAACCGTTTATGGTTTGCGTAGCAAAGAAGTATCCGGTATATAGTTGTGACGCAGGTGTAAGCGGAGTTCCGCCAAAATCAACATTGTACCACTTAATGTTAGTACCTGTAGCCACAAGGTTAGCCACCGTAGCACCGTTACATAGGGTAACATCAGCTGCTGTAGGCTGTGCAACGGTATTTACCGTTACGGCAACCGGTGTACGGCTACTTTCGCAACCGTTAACCGTTTGAGATACGTAATACGTACGTGTTACAAGCTGCGTAGATGTACTAAGTGATGTACCGCCGGTAGAAGCAAGATACCATTTTAGGTTAGTACCGGTAGCCAAAAGATTAGATACGGTGTTAGAACCACACATGGTTTGCGCCGAAGCTGCCGGAGGTGCCGTAGAGCTTATGTTTACCGAAATGGCATTCCTGGCACTTTCGCAACCGTTTACCGTTTGCGATACAAAGTACGTACCACCGGTAAGCACTACGGTTGAAGCCAGTGGCGAACCACCGGTAAGGGTACTGTACCATTTTATGTTGGTACCTGTAGCGGTAAGGTTCGCTACAGTAGCGCCGTTACACAGGTTAAAGTCTGGTGCGGTAGGTGGCGCAACGCTGTTATTAACCGTTACCGGAACTGCAACCCTTGGGCTTTCGCAGCCGTTTACGGTTTGCGACACATAATAGGTACGTGTAAATATAATGGTAGTAGTGTTTAGCACTGTTGTGCTTGTATTGTCTATGTACCATTTAAGGTTAGTACCCGTAGCCGTAAGGTTAGCCACGGTGGCGCTTCCGCAGAAGCTCAGTGCCGAAGCCGTAGGCGCCGGAGAAGTACATCCGCTACATTTTATGTAACGGTTTCTTGATACGTTCTCTGCATCACAGTTACTGCTGGCATGCAGTAGATAACGAATTGTAGCAGTAGAGGTAGCAGTCCAATCCAGTGGCGTAGCACCTGAAGCAAGTACTGTGGTACCCGTTGCATTTGTTATCGTAATAAAATCACCCGTATCAGAGCTGCTAAATGTGTACAGCCTGTTAGCTGTAACGTTTAAATTAGTATACTCCCCTGCCCATGCAGAAGTAGTAATGGTTTCATTACTGCCGGTACACGTTGGTGTATACGTTTCCCCAGGATATAAACCATTCTGGGCCGTAGTACATCCTACAGCAGTTGTTGTGAAATTTCCTGCATAAATCCATGGGCCTGGTATGTCGTCGCAAATCGCCCTTACATAAATATGATAAGTGGTGTTATTGGCAAGGTCTGTTAAGTTAACACCAAGCGATGTTATCAGGTTACCTTCTATACTAAGGTTATCGTATGGCTTTGGTAAAGCAGATGTGCCGTATTCTATCTGGTAAGCAGTTGGTGAGGTTGTACCAACATTCCAGGTTACACTACCCGAAGTGGTTGTAATGTTACTGAAAGTAAACCCTGATGGCGCACTACAAGAAACAGCATCACATGTTATGCTTCGGGTTCTGTTAACATTTTCAGAACCACAGTTTGTAAGGTGAGTGTAAAAACGGATGTTACCGCTAATAGTACCTGAGTTCCATACAAGCGGGCTGTACCCTGTAGCATATATTGTAGATCCTGTAGCATCTGTCACAGTAATCATATCTGTAGTTACACTACTGTTAAAGGTATACCTTCTGGCAGCCGAAGCCACAACCATACTGTATTCACCGGCATAACAATCTGTTGCAATATTCTGTGATACCCCCGTACATGACGGTGTAAAGGTAGCAGGCCATTGCGGATACGAAGATGTTGTACAACCAATAGCCGGAGTTGTTGTAAACTGGAAGGGTACCCAGTCACTATTTCCGTTAGTACAAATGGTACGTATAAAATGGTAATACGTAGTAGATTCTGTATAAACAGCATCAGAGGCTGAAGGAACGGTAGTAGTAATTGTAACAGGATAACTTTCATCCGGAACAACTCCAAGACTACTTGTATATACCATTTGGTATCCCAGTACCTGGGTTCCCTGTACGGCATTCCAGGTAAAGCCTGCCGTATGCGGTCCCACATTATTTACTGCAATCCCTGTTGGGGGGGTACATGCGGCAACAGAAGCGCTGATGTAACGGTTACGTGATTCTGATGATGTACCACAGTTAGCATTTAAATGGATAAAATACCTTATGTTACCTGTAACATTTGTATTGTTCCAAACAACAGTGCCGGTACCTTCTGCTAATACGGTACCGGTTGTGTTGGTTATCGTAATGTAGTCTGTATCCACACTCGTATTAAATGTATACGCGTATCCTATAGATACACTTACCACAGCATACTCGCCAGGCCAGGCAGAACCTGTTATAAGTTCCTGATTACCTGTCGTTGACGCAGGCCATGTAGTTGTTGGATACTGGCTCCCGACAACACATGCCATGGGCAATCCTACATTCGTAAACGGTGCAGGCCGGTTGGCATTAACTGCCGGTGTACTGACCGGCCGCACGGGGGTAAACAAGTGGTTGTTGCCACTCACCGCATTAAGCCCGCCAGATTGTTTTTGTGCATACGTGAGCGCACAAAAAAACAACAATACTAGAAGTAATTTTTGTTTCATATACATGGTTAAGAATTATACAGCACCAGATAACCCTAACCGTTTAAGACTTGCCACCCCTGCCCCATTTGCGTAAACGCTTTCTTTGTCCTGGCTACATCCTGCCTTTCCGGATTATACCCGCAAAAGCATATTGGTTAAAAGTTATTTTGTGCACAAAGAAACAACTAGTTAACTACTTTGCAATACCCTTTGATAGGTATTTTTTAACATTCTTATCTACTTTACTAATATTTAACATTAAGTATTGAAAAGTCGTAATTATACCAAAACAGTATTTAACAAAAAAAATATTTAACTATAAATCAAAGTTTTACACATAAAAAACAAAATACTATATCGATATAGTGAAATTTGGCACGCCAGTTGTATATAATATTACAAAGGCAGATTATTAACAGCCATTTGCGGAAGCCGAAAAGCACAGAGTAGGCAAAACAGTATAAATATTTAGGTCATGAAAAACATTACACTTTTAGTTGCCGGATTACTCCTTACTGGTAGCCTGGCCTCAGCCACCGAAACGATAAACGTAACTGTAGCTGCTTATCATACTCCTGTAGACTACCGCAATGCCGAACCTGTTATTTTTATGGAACGGGGCATAGAATTTATGGTATTCCCTAATGGAGAGATGGACTTTAACACCCAGCCTGCCACCACCGGCAGCAGCTATTACCGCACCGCTGCGCCGGGCGGACGCCGTAATGAAACCTATGGTGCCGCAGCAGCAAACGGTGGTGTACGCGTAGAACACGATGCAAACGGTAAAGTGCGCCGCGTGGGTAACGTGTATATTAATTATGATTATGACGGACGTGTAAAACGTATAGGAAGCGTATATATGAGCTATAACCGCTTTGCCCTTGCACAGATAGGCATGCTAAGCATTATGTACGACAGGAACGGCCGCATTATAGATACCCGTGGTTATGTTAACGCCGCCAGCCGCAGCTATGCCTATGACCCTTGCGGTAGTGCCGGGTATGAATATGGCAATGCTTATAACCCTGGCTACAATACCGGAAACAGCGGTTATCACAATGATGGTTATAGCAATGGCGGAAGCAGCAGTATGTACTATCGTAAGGCCGCTAACAGCAACGAAAATAACACCGCCGGCAGGAATACCATGCAAAACAATAAATAGTTTTTAGGTTACATTATGTCAGTTAAAATTTAATCCTCTGAAAGCCCAGTGTTTTTAGGGGATTTGCCATTTTAACAAGATTTTATTGAACAGAACGCAGCAAAACATTTGTTTATACAGAAATAAAACCTACATTTGTCCTTTGGCACGCAAGTTGCTAAAAATTTATTACATAAATCTCAAAAATTTATTTTTTGAGGTTTGTTAATAATTGGTTGGTTGGTTTGTTAAGTCCCGCTCATTTCGTCCGAAATAGCGGGGCTTGCTTTTTAAGCCACCCCCCTTCCCTATGTCATTTTATCGTACTTTCCATTCCGGCAGCTGGGCCAGTTTTTGTGGCACTATACATGATTTAGTTTCATCATCGCGGTCTACCATTATGGTTACGGCATCTTCAGGTTTATAAAAGGCCAGGAGTTTCATGTCGCTTTTAAAATCTTCGGCGGCTATTTTGTTGCCGTTCCTGGTATGGTAATAATAGTAGATATATAGTTTCCTGCCGCTGTTTCGCGACCCGTGGAACGGTACTAATGCCGAAATATGCCCTTGCTGTACTATGCCGTTTTTCAGCAGTTTCATTTTCTTTACCGCCGGGCGGTATCCTATAAATGCAAATACGGCACCTACTGTAAAAAATACCCCAGGCATACCCAAAAATAAATTTATAGGGAAGCCAATACTTTCCATACCTACTACGGCTACCTTACCCTTGTATACTTTTACAGGCACTCTGCTTCTGGTAGTAAGGGTATCGGCAGCGTTGATGTCTATAGTCGCAAAGCTGCTTTCCATGCTAAGGCCATGGTCTTCATAGCGCAGCCACAGCTTTAGCGGGTGCCTGTTGTTAATCGTAACGTTAGTCACTTCGGTTATAGAAATAACCTTCGCCTGTGTAAGACTACCTTTTTGGTACACCTCGTCATAATTCTCGGTATATTCTTTTGGGAAAATTGATTTTACAAAAAGTATAACCGGCAGCAATACAAATACCGACAGCAGCACAAATACGCTACCTAAGCCGGCAAAGCGTTTATCTGAAAGTGTAAAGTAATACGAAAAAGGTATGTGGCGCTGGTTCATAACGTGATTGTTTAGCACAAAAATATACTTTGTAAAACAATGTGCAAGTGCGTGCCCACTACTTTTTATCCTGAAAATACAAAGGGCCGCCTTGTGGGCAGCCCTTTGTTATTAAATCATTATAATTATCCTATTTTTAGCTGTCCGTCGGCGTGTTGGCGCACTTTGGCAAGCAGTTCAGGATTGTCATTCAGTGTTTGTCCGTACGACGGTATAAGTGTACGGATTTTTTGTTGCCATTCGGCTGTCTTCATTTGTGGGAAACAACGCTCCAGCACATCAAGCATAACCGATACGGCTGTACTCGCACCGGGAGAAGCACCCAGCAGCACTGCAAGCGAACCGTCGGCACTGTTTATAACTTCGGTACCAAACTCCAGCTTACCGCCTTTTTCTTCGTCTTTTTTTATAACCTGTACACGCTGGCCTGCGATTTCCAGTTTCCAGTCTTCCATTTTGGCCTCGGGCATATATTCTTTCAGGGCTTCCAGCCTGTCCTGTGCACTTTGGGTAACCTGCTGTATAAGGTATTTGGTCAGCGCCATGTTGTGGTAACCTGCAGCAAGCATAGGCTTTATGTTGCCCACGTTTATCGATGTAAACAGGTCGGCATACGAACCCTCCTTAAGGAACTTGGTGCTAAAGCCCGCATAAGGGCCAAACAACAGTTCTTTTTTGCCGTTAATCATACGGGTATCCACGTGCGGAACCGACATAGGCGGCGCCCCTACCGAAGCCTTACCGTATACTTTGGCATTATGTTGTGCTATCAGCGCCTCATTGGTACACTTCAGCCATTGCCCGCTTACCGGGAAACCACCGTAGCCTTTACCCTCCGGGATACCTGATTTTTCAAGCAGGTGCAGCGAGCCACCGCCCGCGCCTATAAATACAAACCCGGCGTTAACGGTAGTTTTATCGCCCGTGGCAAGGTTTTTTACTTTAATCTTCCAGCGCTTATCGGCTGTGCGTTTAATATCTTTCACATCGGTACCCAGGTACAGGTTTACACCCGGCTGCGCCTTAAGCCAATCGAATAAGTTACGTGTAAGTTCGCCAAAGTTAACATCAGTACCTATTTTCATGCAGGTAGCCGCCACGGCCTCATCTTCCTTACGCCCTTCCATAACCAGCGGAATCCACTGCTTAAGGGTAGCCTTGTCTTCGGTATAGTCCATACCGCTAAACAGCGGGAACTGCGTAAGCGCCTGATGCCTCTTTTTAAGGTAGGTAACATTATCTGTACCCCAAACAAAACTAAGGTGCGGTATAGGGCGTATAAAATTTTCGGGATTACGCAGCAGGCCTTTTTCTACCAGGTGCGCCCAGAATTGTTTAGATTGTTCGAACCATTCGGCAATGCGTACTGCCTTAAAGGTTTCTATACTGCCGTCCTGAAGCTGCGGCGTATAGTTTAATTCGCAAAAAGCAGAATGCCCGGTACCGGCATTGTTCCAGGCGTCGCTGCTTTCGGCAGCGGCCACATCCAGCCTTTCATATATATTGATCTTCACTTCGGGCATTAATTCCTTAAGAAAAACACCCAAGGTAGCGCTCATTATACCGGCGCCTATGAGAACCACTTCGGGTCCTTGTTGTATATCAGTGGACATCAGCTATTTTTATAAAACACAAATTTAATCTGAAATCATCAAAATATCCTTATAAAAGTTGGCGCTTTATTACGGAATCTTTATTTTTAACAAAATTCAAAAAATTAGAACTTATTTTTTTGAGATAAATAATCCTGAAGCAAAATTGTTGCGGAAATCTCATCAATAAGCCCTTTATTTTGCCGTTGTTTCTTTTTTAGCCCCCCATCTAGCATGCTTTGGAATGCCATTTTGCTTGTAAAACGTTCATCTACCCGTGCTATTTCGATTTCAGGGAATGCAGTGCTAAAATTCTGGATAAAGGCCTCTACCAGCGGCGCACTTTCAGACGGCAGTCCGTTCATCTGTTTTGGGTCACCCACTATTACCCTGGCTACCTTTTCCTTTTTAAAGTAATCCGTAAGGAACGTAATCAGTTTGGGCGATTCTACCGTAGTAAGTCCGGAGGCGATAATCTGCATTTCGTCGGTAACGGCAATCCCGGTACGTTTAAGGCCGTAATCTATAGCGAGGAGTCGCGGCATAAGGGTATTTTTAGTAGCACAAAGGTACGCTACTTTTTTATAGCAAAAATTAAAATCAAAGCACCCTAACTACCAGTGCTTTAAAAAATATTTACGCTAAAGTAAATAAATATGCTTGCGCATCCGGAAAATGCATGTATATTTGCACTGTAGTTACGCTGTTAGTAACTACACGAACGCTCGCAAGCTTCCAATTTGCGGGCGTTTATTTTTTTAGTATGATTGATTTTCCCACCCAAAAAAACAGATGTATTTACTTCTATAAAATTTAAATTCACAACAAATTATTACTGTAAGCAACTTTAGCATTGAAAATACATTAACTTATATTTTTTCAAACATTTAATCAACTAATAATACTTACCTTACAATATTACTAAGGATTAATTGTTATATTTAAAAAATTAACAATCAACCTTAAAATCATGGTAAACTCCCAAGACTTGATCCTGTCTTTCGAACTTGATGCGTGTTCAAATACCAGTGGTGGTATTTTTTCAGGAGAAACTTTAATCAAAACTTTATGGTCAAACAAAAAATACCCCGCCGGAGTCAATCATTTTGTATATGACGGTGAAGGAGAATTTAAAACGTTACTTGAAAACGGCACGTACGATTTTAAAGTACTCTCTAACAATATTGAAACCGAATGGTTAGGAGTTATAGGGAATACCTCGGATTTTTCACTACCCGATAATAAGTTTAATGGTCTGGAACAACCAAAGAAATTTCATATTAAAGGCGACAGGTGTTATTACATAGTGGGATACAATGAACTAGAAGCAAGCCTTTTTTACTTTAACATTAATGAATATTCTGAGGGAATGTACAGAAAGCGCTATTCTACTTATAATTTTCAGCTTCATGCTCATAATCTATGCTCGGATAATCAATACGTATACATGGCAGGGCTTGCAGCTGTAATCAATGCCCAAAATGCTAATGTTGGTACATCTACATTTATTTTTGCAGTTAGATTAACAGATTTTAGTATTGTAAATTTCGAATTTGGCCAAAGTAATACATCCGATCAGTATCCGAGGTTCAAACAAGGTTACAGTCATAAAGTTATCGATCGTCTAGATGATACTACTTCACAAGTTGAAATGGACGGTATAACAGTGCAGCAAACCGGAACATACCTTATTAATACCAGGTCTAAAAACAATAGAATTACTGTTTTAAATAAAAATACTGGTGCCTTAATAACTACTGTTACATCTTACCTTAATTGCAGGCATTGCTGGCTGGAAGATGACACAACTTTGTGGCTGGCTCATGATGTAAACAATGCCACAGTTATCGAAAAATTTACCATCAGTTCTAACCCGGATTTTTCCATGGCTTCAGCTAATGTAACAATTACAGGAGTGGCTGACCCAATACATTTAAGAACTTCAAACGGTAAACTTTTGGTTACTGACAGGAACGATAACCGTATAAAAGAATTCTCGACTACAGACGCAAGCCTTCTACAAACCGTTGGTTCATCGACCGGTTATGACCAGGATGAAAACGTGCAGAACGATAAGTTTTTATTTGAGTATGGCTCCGCCGTATATGACAGTAATGAAAATATACTTATATGTGATGACGGAAATAACCGATGGCTAAAATATTCTAAAGCTAACTCGTCATCTCCTTATACATATGCCAATATATTTGGTATGCAACAACCCAGAAACTACATATGCGAAATAGACAAAAACATTAATACTCATATTTATTCAGGTTATTTTGTATTTGAAATTTTAAACTACGACAACCCCACAAACCCTGCCAACTGGAAACTAATAAAAAATTGGGAAAAAATAATACCAACTATTTATAAAGGTAGTGATACCACTATAAAATCCCCCATTACTGTAAATAACAGGCTGTATTGTATACTAAATTATCAACCTGGAGGGAATATCAAGAAGGGGGTATTAGTAGAACTCGTTTCCGGCAGTACCATTAATCCGCTTTATACTTTTAACGATTACGTTTTAAAAATAAATATAATGCATGATTTGTCTATGAGGTATTATACCGATGTAAATGCAACAGCTGGTACTGTCATTAACGTTACAGAAGTACCCGTAACCGGACATGACGCTAACGGGTACCCACTATATGGAACAGTACAAACCATAGCAAGCGTAACAAAAAGGACAGCATTAGATCCTGATAATAATGGTACTCTCCAAGGGCGAAACCCTTGGGAACAGACTTTAGATGGTAAATTCTGGACTTTTAATACCAATGGCACATTTAGTGGATTTCATTTAGGTGCTTTTAAACCAATGCTTAACCAGGAATTTGTAATTAAGACATTACCGTCTACTTTTACAGAATATACAGGGCCTTTTCCTCTTGATGGAAATTTTGATACCGGTAACGGTACTAATGCGTATGCAGGAGGTACTTTATCAATATTAAAAGAACATGTATTTTGTAACCACAAAGGTGAGTTCTGGAAAGGAGGCCAAACTAATATGTTTTATCATTACCATCAGTCAGGACTCTTATTAAATATTTTTGGCACTACATTTCCTAATTCTGGTTCAGGTATTAATTATGACAACCCCTACCAAATAGGAATGGCAGGAAATACTTTTTGTATTCGTACATTACAACATAAGAATCATATACTATTATTTACAAATGACGAAAGCTACCATGGAGGAGTGCATATATGGAAAATATCACGTATAGAAGATTTTAAAATGCAATATGGAAAAGTCAAACTGCTTAAGAATAATGGAAAAGTATTTTTAACCCCTTACACTTCAAGTAACTTTAATCCACTTAAAAAAGTTAAGGGGGATTTTTATGTGGATAATCTCAATCTCAATTTTACTGGCAATGTTTTTGATATCCTACCAGCAGAATCCACTGCCTTTGTTTTTGAAAGTTTCAACATTACGTTTCCTACTGCTGAAACCTATACCATTTACATACAAACTGAAGCCGGATTTAAGTTATATATGAATGACGTATCACTCATTGATCAATTAAATAATGATACATTAAATGAATTTAGCATCAGTACAGGTTTGGTAGGAGCTAACACTTCTAAAAAAATTAAGATTGAATACAAAGGATATAAAAATGCGGTTTTCAAGATGCAGTGGTCGTCAGCCACCATTAGCAAACAGGTAATCCCTTTACAATACTTATTTTCATTAAAACCTGTAAATGATTTTGAAAAAATAAACCTACTGGAAGGCCTTAAAAGAAATGAATATATAAGTGAATATTGTGGATGGAAGCTTACACCTCAAAGTCCTGACTTATCTAAAGTTTATTTAAAATCAGGTATTAATACACTTACAGGTGAGGATATTAGATTTAACTACAATGTTAATAATAGTTATCTTGAAAAGACAACAGTAATAAGGGAAATTGGCAAACTAGCTCAAAAAAAATGGCAAATTGATTTTGAAATTTCTTTTTTTAATACTTCGGGAAGCTCTGGAACTTATTACATTTATTTAGAATTAAAAGATATAAATGACAAAACCTTATTCAAGATTGAAAAAGTACATGCCACTACAAGAAAGATAAGGCTTAATAATATTGATTTTGACGAAATACCTGCAGCTTATCTATATTTTTTTGATGTTGAATTAACTGGTACACCAAAAGGATTAATTGTTAAGTCAAAAAAATACGGATTTCAAGATTCACTGTCTTATTTTGAATCTGGTGTTTTATGGAACAGTATACATTCTGTAAAAATTACGGCACAAAATCTTTCCGTAGGCAGTCCATCGAATAACCAAACAATTATGTTACGAAAACTCCAACTAAAACTTTACTAAAATGCCAGAAAATATAGATTATATTGAAACCCTGATTCAAAACCTTGAAATTAAGGCTGCGGGCAAATCATTTATTGACCAGGACTTATTAGAAATACTAATCCTGAAAAAAGAAATCATAGAACAGTTGCCTAACATTAAGCAGGCTGCCACTATACCTACAAGAGGAAGTTATCCACAGGGATTTATTATTATTAATACCAACCCTACTACAAATAACATTTTTTGCTGGGTATGTACACAAACCGGCAACAATAGTTCATGGAAGCCCTTACGCCTTTTAGAACTTGGGTTTTCGGCAGGCAATGCTCTTGAAGGATCTCAATATGGAGATATAGACATTATTGAAATCCCACAAACTTCTACTAGTTACAAGATTTTAAGAACATCTAAAAAACCATGTCTATATACCTATAACGGCAGTGTAAATCTGCAAATTTCTATTAATTATGAAACCATAGAAAATTATGGGGTAAAGCAAATTAAAGTGCTAAGAAAAAATACTGCAAACGGAACACTAACTTTCGTTAGTAGTAATGAAACAACTCCAAGATGTGTAATTTTACTTACCGATGGAGAATCCGGTTCTTTAAAGAAAGGTGCAGTAGCTGATTTGTATATGACAGGAACTTCCATACAGTCTGACACAAATTATTATACTTGGAATGCCGATGGTAAGTTCAGTTAATAATAAAATAACCAGTCCTGAAATAAGTTGATTATTTCAGGACTGGTTATTAGCGCACCTCCACACAACCGTAAAACCATCTAAAACGTTAAAATTCAGTTAAAACACATTTTTAGTGTAACGTTTTGTACCCTTTGTGCGTCTATTACTTTAAACGGCCTAATCAACCGTGTAAAACGATTTTTTTAACAATCATCTAAATATCAATCATCATGAAAAAAGCGATCATTTATTTAAGCCTGGCATTCGTTGCCTTTACCGGAACCCTTACTGCTACTGCAGCTCCACTACACACTGCGATTAAAACCACCGGAACCTATGGTGACAACACACCTATGGCCGTGGCTATTATGAAAGGTGATCTTGAAACCGTAAAGAAATTTGTAGAGTACGGCGCCGATGTAAACGAACGCTCTAACGGGCTTACGCCGCTTATGCTGGCTGCACGATACAACAAAGTAGACATTATTACCTTCCTTCTTGAAAAAGGTGCCAAACTGCGCGATACCGACGAGAAAGGAAACACAGCACTAAAATATGCACAGATAAGCAAAGCAAATGAAGCTATTGAAGTGCTAAAAAAAGCTATCGCTGCTTAAGGGATAGATTTGGGTTATGTTTAAAGTTAGCAAAAAGGGGCTCCGTACGGAGCCCCTTTTTTATTTTGTAATACGGCTTATAATCCAGATGATGAGCGCTATCACTGCCACCACAATGATTATCCCTACCCATACACCGGCCTTAAATATGCCTTCAACGAGTTCGCATCCGGTAAACAATTGTGTTACAAGCAGCAGTACTAACAGAGCGTATGATTTCTTTAGCATGGTATAATTTGTTTTTAGGTTATTGAATGAGATAAAATTACCATGCTTTACAGTGTATTCCTGTTAACGATTCATTAATTGGCTTAAAATTAAGGGTTATCGTATAAGGCTAAAGTGTGAACTAAATGTTTTTGCCTCCCCGTATTCGGTATAATGCACCGTAAACCAGTAATCGGTAGAAGGCAGCGGTATACCGTTAAAAGTGCCGTCCCACCCCCAGCCGGGTGCCTGTTGCCTGGTAATCACTTTTCCATAACGGTCAAAAATATATACCGTGGCCTTAATACCAAAGTCTGGCGTGTAAATATTCCAGGTTTCATTGTTACCATCGCCATTTGGGCTAAAAAAGCGAGGGTAGCGTATGGTTATATAATTAGGAACTATAGCAACCGTAATTTTTCGCAGGCTGCTGGTACAACCGTTAATGGTCTGGCTAACGTAATATTCTGTTTTGCCAAGGACATCAGACGTAACTACAGGCTTTTCGGCCAAGGGCTCTAAAAGGTTATTATACCATGTTAAATTTCGGCCGTTTGCCGTTAAAGGCTCTGTAGGATTATATTGCTCATACTTTAGGTAAACCTCGGTTCTGGGCATAGACGGTATAGGATATATAACCACTTCTATAGGAATCCTTGGCCCTTCGCACCCATTTACAGACTGGCATACGTAGTAATAAAACGTACCGGGAACAGTACTGGGAGGTATTATGGCAGTGGTACTGCCTGTACCTCCATCTGGGGTTGTATACCATACCAGGCCCGTGCCTGTAGCGGTCAGGGCAGTTGTGGCCGTATCCATGCAATACTCATAATATTGTGTGGCTGTGGGTGCAGCAGGTGTTGCATATACGGTAACTTTTATGGCTGTGCGTGGCCCCTCGCAGTTCCTTATGGTTTGCGAGGCATAATACCATACTTCTCCCACCACACTTGTATCGGGTACCGGGGCAGTACTAAGCGGGGTGCCTCCTGTTGCGGTATCATACCATAAAATATCTGTGCCTGTGGCGGTAAGCGCCTGCGAAGGGTCATCCTGGCAGTACACAACCGAAGTATCGGAATAAGGAGCCAATACATCCTCTACACCTATATAAACATATACCGGCTCTGACTCGCAGCCCGTGGCATCTTTAACTGCAACAAAATAATAACCTTCGGTTAGCGACGAAAAAGTATTTGAGGTACTCCATGTGTTCCCACTATCTATACTATAGAAATCGGCAACGGTATCAATAGTTATTGAACCCAGGCTGCCGCAGGTTATATTATAAGGGGTAAATAAAGGCTGGCTGAAAAACGGCTGCGGCAGGTACACATAATTTTCGCCCACAGAGCAACCTGTATTGTCTTTAATCACTATGTTATACGTTCCGTAACCAAGCTGTTTGGTATTTGACGTCTGCCAGGTAACGCCGCCATCAAAACTGTACTGGGCTGCCGCAGGCGTAATTGTTATGCTTCCTAAAACGCCACACTGCGGGTTTACAGTTGTATAACTAATATAATCAAAAGTACTAAAATAGCTCAGGTTTGCAATGTGTGCTATAGAGGTGCAGCCTGCTACGGTTTTTGTTTTTACTGCATATACACCAGAGGGTAACGGCCCCGATACGTTACTGGCAGACCAGGTAACGCCATTATCAAAGCTGTAAAAGGCCGCGGGTGTATTTACCGTTATGGTACCATCGGCAATACAATTGGGCTGTACCACGGTGATTTCAGGCTCCTTATTAAAATTATTAACCGTATATACAGAAGATAAATAACATTCCGCGCCATCAGTAACCTTCACCCTATATTCCGCAGGGCCAGACCCCGGTACAATGGTATAGGTACTTTGCGTTGCCCCGGCAATGACTATACCTTCTTTATACCACTGGAACGTAGCCGTGCCAGACACTGTTACGGAAAGGCTCGATGCCAATACAAGGCTGTTATCGCAATAATCGCCGGTGGAACTAATATGTACATCAAATTTTGAGGCCTCATTCAGTACAAGGTTATCAAATAAAAAGTAGGGATAACAACTGGAAACAGTGTACGCAGGCGGCAACGTGCGCGGCGCGCCTATCATAATTGCATTTATATTGGCTGTAGGTGTAAAAGATATGGTAAGCTGCCCCCAGCGCAACAGCGGATTGTAGGAAGCCCGGCCGAGCTCCACCCATTGTGTACTGGACATATCCGGGCTAAAAACGGTACTTAAAGGCAAGTATATACAATCCTGCGTACCGTAAATGGTAACATTAACAGGGCCGTAATCAATTACATTGCCATTGCAGGTACTCCCGTCATTACTAAGAGGCAGGGAAGCTATATTAAAAGTAAGCTGGTATGCGGTTCCGGCCATCATTGGCGCCATAAGACAGCTCCCCAGGTACTCATTCCAGTCTGGATCAAAAATAGCGCCGGTTATACCCTCCCCGTCAGGAAAAGGCATAAGCACATTAGAAAGCGCCTGCAGGCCCGGGGCTATTGTACCGCACATATTATAATAATCGGTAGTGGCATCGGTGGCCTGTATCCACCCCTCACAAAGGTTAAGCTCTGAAAAGCCGGAAGGGCAGTTGCTGTGTTTTTCAAACGATGCGTTAGGTATAATAGAAGGTACCGGCGTTTGGTTACCACACCGGCAATCGCTATCGTTAAGGTCTATAAGGCCATCGCCGTCGTCGTCAATGCCATTATCGCAAATTTCCTGCGCATTAATACATATACTGAAAAAGAGTGCCAGTACGGCAGCTAAGTATTTCATTTGGTTGGTTTTCGGTTAGCTCACAAAAGTATAATTATTGCTGTATTAATAAAAGCCTTACATACTATTTTATGTTTAATTATTATGCCTTAACTTTACACACCAAACATTACACCGTATTATGAGCCATAAAGTATTGCTTACCGCGCGCGAAGTAAACATCATACTACACCGTTTGGCCTGCCAGCTTATAGAAAAACACCTTGATTTTTCTGATACCGTGCTTATAGGCATACAGCCCAGGGGCGGGTTTGTAGCCAATCGTATTAAAAACATCCTCGAAAAAGAATACAGTGTGCCCGAAGTAAAAATAGGCCACCTGGACATTACCTTCTTCAGGGATGATTTTCGCCGCGGCGACAAACCTCTGGAAGCAAACCGTACCGAAATAGACTTTATAGTAGAAAACAAAAAAGTAATTTTTGTAGACGATGTGCTGTATACCGGCCGCAGCATACGCGCCGCGCTTACCGCCATACAATCGTTCGGGCGCCCCAGCGAAATAGAGTTGCTGGTGCTTATAGACCGCCGTTTTAGCCGTCACCTGCCCATACAGCCCGATTACAGGGGAAGGCAGGTAGATGCCATTAACAACGAAAAAGTTAGGGTTTCATGGCAGGAAAACGAGGGCGAAGATTCAGTATATATTGTTTAAAACAACACGCGAAACACACAACAACACCAGATGAAAGAATTAAGCGTTAATCATTTATTGGGTATCAAGTATATCAATAAAAATGATATCGACCTTATTTTTGAAACCGCCGACCAGTTTAAGGAAGTAATAAACAGGCCGATAAAAAAGGTTCCGTCCTTACGTGACATTACCATAGCAAACATATTTTTTGAGAACAGTACCCGTACCAGGCTGTCGTTTGAGCTGGCCCAGAAGAGGCTTAGTGCCGATGTTATAAGCTTTAGCGCGGCGCAGTCTTCGGTAAAAAAAGGCGAAACCCTTATAGATACCGTAAACAACATACTGAGTATGAAGGTAGACATGGTGGTAATGCGCCATGAAAAACCGGGAGCAGCGCATTTCCTGTCGCAGCACGTTAACGCCAGTATTGTTAATGCCGGCGACGGTGCGCACGAGCACCCTACACAGGCACTGCTGGACTCGTATACCATACGCGAAAGGCTGGGTGGCGTAGCCGGTAAAAAAGTGGTTATAGTAGGCGACATACTGCACAGCCGTGTAGCACTTTCTAATATATTTGCCCTGCAAATGCAGGGTGCCGAAGTTAAGGTATGCGGCCCTAAAACACTGATACCTCGTTATGTGGAATCGCTTGGGGTTACCGTAGAGCCTAACCTGCGCAAAGCCATGGAGTGGGCCGATGTGGCAAACATGCTTCGTGTGCAGAACGAAAGGCTCGATGTAAACTATTTCCCGTCTACGCGCGAATATTCGCAGCAATATGGCGTGGACAAGGCGTTCCTGGATTCGCTAAGTAAAGAGGTGGTTATTATGCACCCGGGGCCTATAAACCGCGGCGTGGAAATAACCAGCGACGTAGCCGATTCTCAGCAATCGGTTATCCTGGACCAGGTAGAGAACGGTGTAGCCGTACGCATGGCCGTGATTTACCTGCTGGCAAGTAAGATAAAACAGTAACGAAGTTACTTAGATACTTAGTTTCTGAGATGCTTAGTTTTTTAGTCAATATTAATGATTTAGATTTTAAACTCAGTATCTAAGTATCTCAGCGGCTCAGAAACTCAAAAATATGGAACACACTATTATACTTAAAGACACAAAGGCCGATGCCGCTGCTTTCCTGGCACAGGTTACCGAGGTGTATCCATTACATAAAGACAAAAACCTGGTGGTAGACCTAAGCCATGAGGATGGCCTTGCATTAGAAAACCTGCTCGCCTACCTGCCGTTGTCCAATGCGCACCGCAAGGCAAAAAAGTCGTTTGTTTTGGTGGTGAAAGATTTTGATTTTGACGATGATGAAAATCCCGAAGAACTCATTATAGTACCCACACTACAGGAAGCGCATGACATCATAGAGATGGAAGAAATAGAGCGCGACCTTGGCTTTTAGCCAATATTTAGCACCATTTTAGTATGTTATTTCGTAACTTGTGCGGCTATGCGGTTTTCTGCATGGCAAAACTAACGCTTACGAATGAATTTGACTATACTTGGCTGCTATGCGGCCACACCACGCACGCTTACCAATCCTACCGCCCAGGTACTTGAAATGAAAAACCGTATGTTCCTTATAGACTGCGGTGAAGGCACTCAGGTACAACTTCGTAAACATAAAATAAAATTTGGCAAAATAAACCAGGTGTTTATTTCGCACCTGCACGGCGACCACGTATACGGGCTTATAGGGCTTATATCTACCTTCGCGCTGCTGGGCCGTAAAACCGATTTGCATATTTACGGGCCTAAGGGCATTAAGGAACTTATACTGCTTCAGCTGCGGCTTACCAACTCCTGGACGAGCTACGACCTGTATTTCCATGAACTGGAAAGTAAGGAATCAGAAATAATATTTGAAGACGATAAGGTTACCGTGCGTACCATACCGCTAAAACACCGTGTGTATGCCAACGGCTACCTGTTTACCGAAAAACCGGCAGAGCGCAAGCTGAATATGGATGCGGTAAATACCTACGAAATAGAAACCTGCTACTACCAGAAAATAAAATCGGGCAAAGACCTTACGCTTGAAGACGGGAGGGTACTTACAAATGATATACTTACCTTTGATCCGCCTGCGCCGCAAAGCTATGCGTTTTGCAGCGATACCATTTACCTTGAAAGCATTATCCCTATAATACAGAATGTAGATGTGCTGTACCACGAAAGCACCTTCCTGGAAAGTGAGGAGCGCTACTGCGAGCCCACCATGCACAGCACTGCGAAACAGGCCGCGCTTATAGCTAAGAAGGCCAATGCCGGCACGCTCATACTGGGGCACTACTCTACCCGCTACGAGTCTATAGAACTTTTTAAAGAAGAGGCCGTAACGGTTTTTGAAAATACCGAGCTTGCAGACGACGGACGTGTATTTGAATTTTAACCTGCTGTAGATTACCCTTAGTTTTTTGGTTTCTTAAAAAAAATACCCGTAATGTTAAATCCTGATTATTTATAATTGTTTGGGGTTTTATTAAGAAATATGTTAGTAACTTTAGGGATAGTTAATGAGCTATAAATAACCTTAAAGTTGCCTGATATGGAACGAATAATTACTACGAACAGGACGGGTATGGACCCGGCTGCCATTTCGTATGAAAAGGCAGCAAGTGAAGTTGAAAAAAACGATGTAAACACGGCAGAGGAATTGTGTTGCGCGCAGCAGTTAAAAAACCTGATTAAGACAAATTTAAAACTGCTAAACCTTAACGATATACGTTCCATTATTTTCTTTTAGGCACGCTAACAAACAAACTAAAATAAGCTATGGAAGATAAGACAAAGAAAGAAACTGAAATAGAGCAAGGCGTAAATCCTAAAAACGGTAACGGAGTGGGCAACGGTATTGTAAGTAAACCTGAAGCCGATGCAAACGACGAGGAAACCGACAAATACCTTGCTATGGAGCAACCGGGCGTAAGCTATTCTAAAGACACCAATCCTACATCAAATTCAGATACGCTGGATTATATAGGCAATGAAGAAAATGAAGAATGGAGCGAGCAGGGCGGTAACAGCCGTAACAGCGACGCCTTTAACCAGGACGATGACCTGCTGGAGGATAATATAGACCTGGATGAAGACCAAAACCAGTCCATATCTTCTGACGATGAAGATTTTGAAGAATCTAACGAAAGGTATACAAATTAATGCATCTTACTGAATAATTATTGAGATCCCCCTATTACGTGTAATAAGGGGATTTTTTTTGCCATACACTTGCGTAAAAATACCTGCCATGCGATTCAGGTAAAAATACGCTTACACATGTGCCGCATATTTTGAAATTTTACATCCGGATAAATATGACAACTATGGCTGCATTCTCTATATCATTTTTAATGCCTTTTGCCTGGTGGGCCGGTAACGTAAATAAAAACAGCCAGATAACGGGCTTCCCTGACAACAGAGCCTTTAAATGGACTGAAGGCTGTGAGGTAAAAAAATTTATACATCGCTACATGGAATATAAGGGATGGAATGCCGAGCAAACGTTTTGTAAGCTGGAAACAACCATAAAGACCAGGCTGCCTTTCTCGGCAAAAACACACCATGATGTAATGGAGTGGCTGGATGTAAACTTTAAAAAATAAATGATGGAGGCAACTTTAACTACCGTAGCAAGGTTTGGTAAAGACAACCTTAGCTACAATTATAAATGGGATAATTATAAACGCCCAAGCCATAAAAAAACACTGGACCGTACCCGCGGGCAGGAAGTGCTGCAATTTATAAATGACTTTTTTACTGCCCAAAATCTTGGCAGCAAGCTTTCGTTTAAAAAAGCCGAGTACCTGCTGTATAACCACCTGCCTATAAACATAAAAAACAAAAACGAAATCAGCTCATGGCTCATACGCCACTGGGATAACGATTTTTAGTATACAACTTAGGTGCGCGCTACGATGCTGCACGTTTAAACCTCCCTCCAACAAAAGAGAGCCGCCCTTGCAGGCGGCTCTCGCATTTTTATAAGTTTAATGTTATATTACTCCGCTGCAGCACTTTCGTAAGCTCCCATGTCGGGTGCTGAACCACGTACAGTACCTGTAATATCGGTATTCGGAGATGTTGTAACATTAATATCGGCCGTACCGTACGGACCTTCGCCATCGGTACCGTTTATAAGCTGCAGCATGTTGTTCTGGGCGTTTACAAACTGGGGCCTGTTCATATTGGCGGTACGGCTTATTTTGCATCCGGCAGTATATTCTACAAAAGCAGGGTTGTTACCTGCAAACGGGTACAGCACGGCATTTTCAAGCTGGTTATAATCAATAAGCTTTATCAGCGAATTATTAAATTTTATATGGAAAGGCGGTGTTTCTTCCCCCTCGTTTGCATCCTGTTTTTCAAGCGAAAGCCCCACGTTACCGGAACCGTATACGATACAGTTTTCAAACGTCGCCGAAAGTGCTGCTATACCAGTACGGCCGTCCGCGCCATCCTGGTAGTTGTTTAGCAATAGCGGCACCTGGTTATAGCTGTTAAAGTAGTTGGCAAAGGTGCAATACTTAAAGTTATACCTACCGCCCAGTGTAAAAGCCGCCGCTACCTGCCCGGCATTGTTAGCCACTATATTTTCGCCTGTAATAATAGCATGCACACCATAAATACCAAAGTTGGTACAGTTATATACCTGGGTATTCTTTATAGTAACCTTAGCCTGTGGGTCGTTTTCACCGGTTACAAAGGCATAGACGCCTATGTTAGCGTTTTTAAGGGTAAGGTGGTTAATTACGTTATCAGTATTACTCATAATAAGTACGGCACCCCATTGTCCCGCCACATCAGAGAAGGCGGGCTCCAGGCGATCCCCTTCAAAAATAACTTCTTTCTCCAGCCTGTCGGTAGAGGAATGTTCGCCGTTAACCAACAGCTTACCGCCGGGGCGTACCATGAGCCCGGAATCGGCATGGAAGTGTATGCGCGCACCGGGGTCTACCGTAAGGGTTTTGCCGGTAGGCACGGTGGCATAGCCATATATTACGTAGGGTTTATCGTTTGCCCAGTGGTACTCATTACCGTTAGCAGGGTCATTTTCGTCCAGGTAAAAGCCGTAAATATTGGTTTTATCATCAAAAGGAACACCCTCGTACGTACCATCGCCATTACGCTTCGGGTATAAAAAGTAGGCATCCTGAATCAGGGTAACCAGCTCCACATTCTGTGTACCGTTAGTACTGGTAAATTCTATTTTATCGGTATATAGGAAATCGGTGGGGTTAGCATCGGCTACAGCAGCGGTAGTTTCTATAAATACAAACATGCTGTCTTTTGCCAAAAGTTCCACATTGCTAAACTCCTTGCCCGCCATGCCGTCTACCATAAGGCGGTAGTTAGAACTTTGCCCTTTAGAGAGGCGTATGCTGGGTATTTTAATGTCTTTATCGCTGCGGTTATATACCTTAAGCGTATACGTACTGGAACCTATATTGGTAAAAA
Source organism: Bacteroidia bacterium (assembly GCA_046566705.1). Lineage (GTDB taxonomy): Bacteria > Bacteroidota > Bacteroidia > Flavobacteriales > Flavobacteriaceae > Flavobacterium. The sequence goes on from JBKHWE010000005.1 coordinate 38,007, forward strand.
CCGTATCCAGGTACACGGTATCTTTGCTAAACTCAAGCCCGCCGCCGCTGGTTTCAAACTGAAAATCATCCCTGCACGAGGTGAAGGTGATACAAAAACCAATAAACAGCAGGTATAAAAGTTGGCGCATAATGTGTAACAATTTTTGGTAAAAGTACTTATAAAATTTCAGAGTTAAAAACTACAACAATGCTAACGGGCTTTGCAGGGTTTTATTTTCTGTTATAAGGCAAACGATGCGTTTTTCGTACCTTTACAAAAAACGTATCTATGTCATTTGATAAAGAAAAGGCACTAAAACTGTGCAACGATTATTGCAGGAATACCCTTATGGATACTCTTGAAATAACCTATACCGATGCCGGCGAAGGTTTCCTGGAAGCAAAAATGCCTGTAAACCCACGTGTACACCAGCCTATGGGGCTACTGCACGGTGGCGCTACCGTAGCCCTTGCCGAGAGTGTGGGCAGCGCGGCATCGCTTATGTTTGTAAACCCCGAGCTCCAGGAAGTACGCGGCATAGAAATATCTGCAAACCACCTGCGCAGCAAACGCGACGGCATAGTTACCGCCACCGCCCGTATAGTACACCAGGGCCGCAGTGTACACCTGTGGGAAATCAGGGTAACCGACGAGCAGGACAGGCTTATATCTTTGTGTAAAATAACCAACATGGTGTTGCCGCGCAAGCGATAAGCATACATATCTACAATGGAAGAAATTTTTAGCAGGCTGTACCAACAATTACAGGATGGTAAGCCTTTTTCGCTATATGCCAAACCCGGTTGTACTACCGTTACAGCGCTGTTCCAAAAAGACACGACCGCGCACAGTTTAACCGATTTTAACGGTGAGGGCTTTGTATTCGCTCCTTTTTCAGGAGGTGCCACTGCAATACTACCTTTTACCGGGGCGGATGTAATTACGGTTGAGTTTACCCAACAGGCATTGGTTTTAGAACCATCTGTAAACAATCCTGCCGGGGCTGAGGCAAAAACGAATTTTGAAAGCCTGGTGACGCTTTGTGTAGCTGAAATTAAAAACGGCAAGTTCGACAAACTGGTAGCTTCACGCACAGAGTTTGTAGGTACAGATAAAAGCATCGCTGAAATTTATACTGCGTTATTACATACGTATCCTACTGCGTTTCGCTATTGTTTTTACCATCCGCTTACCGGGCTGTGGATGGGTGCCACACCGGAACAGTTACTAAAAGCCGATGGCACTACCCTACACACCGTAGCGCTTGCCGGTACACAGTTGTATAACCCTGATACGGAAGCCGTTTGGGAAACCAAGGAAAAGGAGGAGCAGCAGTTTGTAACCGATTATATTATCAATCGGCTTAATAGCCTTGCCGAAAAAGTAACGGCTACTGCGCCGTACACCTTCACGGCAGGGAACATAGTGCACATAAAAACCGATATTTCGGCAGTACTGGCAGGTGACACTACATTAACTCATGTAATAGAAAAGCTCCACCCTACCCCGGCGGTATGCGGATTACCAAAGGAAGCCGCCCGTGATTTCCTTATAGATAATGAAGGTTATGAACGCGAATACTATAGTGGCTTTCTGGGTGAACTGAACCGTGCAGGAAAATCAGACCTGTTTGTAAACCTGCGTTCCATGAAAATGGAGCATAACAGGGCGCAACTGTTCATTGGCTGCGGGATTACAAAAGACAGCGACCCCGAAAAGGAGTTTTATGAAACCGTAAACAAAAGCATGACCATGCGTAAGGTGTTGTAATTTTATATTGAATATTTTCTATACATAGTTAGGTGTTCTGTACAAATGAAAGTAACTTTGCACAATAATTGCTAAGGAGCTCAGCGGCTCAGTAGCTTAGAAACTTTAAAAATGAAACTTGATATACTTGTTTTTGGCGCGCACCCCGATGATGTGGAGCTAAGCTGCGGTGCCACCATAGCCAAAGAAATTTCGCTTGGCAAGAAAGTAGGCATTGTAGACCTTACCCGCGGCGAACTGGGCACGCGTGGCTCGGCCGACCTGCGTGATGAGGAAGCCGCAGAAGCCGCAAAAGTATTGGGTATAGCCGTTCGTGAGAACCTTAAATTTCGCGATGGCTTTTTTGTAAATGATGAAGCCCACCAGCTGGAGGTAATAAAAGTACTGCGCAAATACCAACCCAAAATTGTTATAGCCAATGCTGTAGATGACCGCCATATAGACCACGGCCGGGGCAGTAAGCTGGTTAGCGACGCATGCTTCCTGTCGGGATTACGCCGTATAGAAACCAGTGTAAATGGGCAAGTACAGGAGGCCTGGAGACCACAGGTAGTGTACCATTATATACAGTGGAAAAACCTGGAGCCTGATTTTGTGGTAGACGTTACCGGCTTTATGGATGCCAAAGTGGCATCGGTTATGGCATACAGGTCGCAGTTTTACGACCCTGACAGTACCGAACCGGTAACCCCCATAGCCACAAAAAACTTTAAGGAGAGCATTTATTACCGTGCTGCCGACCTGGGCAGGCTTATAAATACCGAATACGGCGAAGGTTTTACCGTAGAAAGGCATTTGGCCGTCAACAGCTTAGAAGATTTATTATAAAAAGTATAAATTTTCCTTGCAGAAACAGGAAAAGCATACTATATTTGCACTCGCAAAAAGGGTAATACCTCAAGCGAATAACAAACGGTGATTGTAGCTCAGTTGGTTAGAGCGTCGGATTGTGGTTCCGAAGGTCGGGGGTTCGAGACCCCTCATTCACCCTTATGAAGCCCTGCAGCAATGCAGGGCTTTTTTTATGGACATATCCCTCATACGCCTGGTGTTCCCACACTGTAAGTACTTTTCTATCTACAACACTTGCTTCGTTTAACGAAATTATTAAGCAACATTACGCTTTGTGGTTTATCTTTGCTATAAAACACACTGTTATGAAAAAGATACTTATTATAGCGTTTGCTTGCCTTATAGCTTCCTGCGGAAGTAAAAAAACGTATGACGCCGCTCCTGCTGCTGTGGCACAGCCCGCGGAAAAAGGTTTTGCCATAGGTACCATAACCTTTGAGGGCGATGTACCGGTTAACGAAATTTACCGTTTTTTCTACGAACCTACATCAGGCGATAAAAAATTCAGGAATAGTAATTCCGGGAAAATAATTTTCAACACCCCCCATAAAACCAATACCGGCTGGAATGGCGATTTTGGCAATAAGAAAACCTACCTGGTAATCATAGAGCATGAGGCAGGTAACTATGCCTTTAACCGCTATACCTACCTTAACCGCCTGGGACCTACCGGAGAGGTAAGCTACAGTAATGAATTTGCCATACCCTTCGAAATTAAAAAAGGGGCAATTACCTATTTCGGTGAGATTAATTATGTGGATAAAGCTGTAAAAGGTTCACCAAGAATATTTGTTGCAGACTACCTGGAACGCGACATTAAGCAGTTTAAGGCGAAATACCCAAACATAAAGTGGGAAAATACTGAAAATAAGACACCTAAATCGGGGAATACCGGCGAAGGTACGGTCGATTTCAGGTACTAAATTTCGAGTAACGTATGTTTTTGAAAAATATTGTATCAAAGATGCTTTATTTATTAAATATGTACAACCGAATGCGTGATTATAGCCAAAGCCATTGAAAAAAAATCATTTTTTTAAGAATAGGCAATTAACGATTGCTTCATTTTTTAACAAATATTAAATCACTAAAACCAACGAAAACACGTAATTTATGTTAATTTATCAAACTTTAACATTCTTCATAACATTTTATTAATGTAAACCAGTACTTTTACTATAACCTAAAATATAGAGTATATGGAGAAAATTACCTTTGACGCTATGCGTAATTTTATTGTGGACAATGAAATTATTGATAATGTAGCCATCTCACTGCACCCGGACAGTTTTGATGATCTTGTTATGGATTATCTTGATGCTAACGGACTGCTGCTACAGCGTCCATTTGAAATCCTTGGAATAGAAATAACCCAGGACGAAACCGGCGCAGTAGCCAAGAATGAAGTTAAAATATTGGAGTTGGTTTAATACTGAATACTCCTAAAAAGAAATCCCGTAACGGTTTGCGTTACGGGATTTTTATATTGTTAGCAGCTCTGCTATTACTTTACGGCAGTAACAAGTTCTTCAAAAGTTACCGTATGCTGCTCACCGCTAGCCAGGTTTTTAAGGGTATAATTACCAACTTCCATTTCGGCATCGCCTGCCATGATTGCAAAGGGTATACCGCGTTTATCAGCATGCTGAAACTGCTTGCCTATTTTAGCCGCATCCGGATATACCTCCGCTTTTATTCCGGCATTACGCAGCTTACCTACTGCTTTTTGTGCATACAATGCTTCTTTATCACCAAAATTAATAAACAGCACCTTAGTACTTTCGGCAACCGTTTCCGGGAACAGCCCAAGCTCTTCCACTACAAGATAGATCCGATCCAGCCCGAAAGAAATCCCTACCCCACTCATATTCTTAAGGCCGAAGATACCGGTAAGGTCATCATAACGGCCGCCACCGCCTATAGAGCCCATAGCAACCCCTTTAGGGGCCGACACCTCAAATATGGCTCCAGTGTAGTAGTTAAGCCCGCGGGCAAGGGTTACATCCAGGTCCAGTGCCGATTTACCTAAACCAAGCTCGGCAACATTATCACATATAAAGCGTAGCTCCTCTACCCCTTTCAACCCTTCTTCCGAAGACGAAAGCAGTTCGGCCAGCTTTCCTATTTTCTCATTTATAGTACCCGTAAAGTTAAACAGCGGCTGTACCTTTTCAATAGCCCCGGCACTAATGCCCTTAGCTTCCATTTCGGCCTTAACGCCCGCTTCGCCTATTTTATCAAGCTTATCAAGGGCTACAGTAAAGTCAATTAGCTTATCCTTCGCTCCTATTACTTCGGCAATACCGCTCAGTATTTTTCGGTTGTTTATTTTTATGGTAACACCTTCAAGGCCTAATGATGTAAACACGGCATCATACAGCTGCACCAGCTCCACTTCCTGCCACAGCGATGTACTGCCTACTACGTCGGCATCACATTGGTAAAACTCACGGAAACGCCCTTTCTGCGGATTATCGGCACGCCATACCGGCTGCACCTGGTAGCGTTTAAACGGGAATGTAATCTCATTTTGGTGCTGTACCACATAGCGGGCAAAAGGAACGGTAAGGTCGTAACGCAGCGCTTTTTCAGATATTTTAGCCGTAAACTTATTAAGGTCTATAAGCTGCTCCTTTGTTATGGTTTCGGCAGAATTTACCAGCAAATCCTGCAATGATTCCGGCAGCTCAATGCCCTTTTTATCGTAAAAGAAGTTACCGCTGTTCAGTATTTTAAAAATAAGCCTGTCGCCTTCTTCCCCATATTTGCCCATAAGGGTATCTGAGTTTTCAAACGAAGGGGTTTCTATCGGCTGGAAGCCAAACAACTCAAAATGCTTTTTTATAACCGATATGATATATTGACGTTTAGCCACCTCCGCAGGTGAAAAATCTCTTGTCCCTTTAGGGATTCCGGGTTTAGCCATTATGTTTGTTTTTTTGCAAAGATAATTATTTCAGAATTTAGATCCCAGAATTCAGATTCCACTCACATAAAACTTGGAACTTTACACTTGAAACCTGAAACAAATGTTTTATTTTAGCATCAAAATCAGTCAAAAAACATGTTTAACCTTTTCAGGGAAAATACCAAAATAGCGTTAGGCTCCATCAGGGGACAAAAATTACGTACTACACTTACCGTATTTATCATAAGCCTTGGCGTATGGGCGCTGGTAGGTATACTAGCCGCCGTGGCCGTATTGGAAAATAGTATAACAAGCGGTTTTTCGGGTATGGGGGCCAATACCTTCACCATAACCCGCTATGATTACAGTAACCGTATGGGCAGGCAAAACGATGCCGAAGCGCGCGAAAACCCGGCCATAACCTATCCGCAGGCCAAAGCGTTCCAGGACAGGTTTACCTTTCCGGGTGTAAAAACATCCTTGTCGTTTACCGCTACAAGCAACGCCGAAGTAAAATTTGGTGAAAAGAAGTCAGACCCGGAAATTACCGTAGTAGGCGTAGATGAAAATTTTTTGCCAAATTCGGGACTGGAAACCACAGCCGGCAGAAATTTTACAAATTTTGACATAGCAAACAATACGTATGTGTGTATAGTAGGCTCTGATTTTCAAAAAGGCATCCTTAAAGATGTAGAACCCGTAGGGCAGACAATCTCCGTACGCGGCGCACGTTTTAAGGTTATAGGCATACTTAAAGAAAAAGGCTCCACCTTTGGCAACAGGCAGGATCTTAACGTATTTATCCCCATACAGGTGGCGCGTTCGTTGTTTACCGCACCAAGCATAGACTATACGATAAAAGCCAGTATAAGCAACCAGGATTTCCTTGAAGGTGCTGTAAGTGAAGCCATATCAACCATGCGCCGTGTACGAAAATTAAGCCCTGCCTCAGAAAATAACTTTGGTATAGAGCGCAGCGACGAACTACTGGAAAACATGCGTTCCCAAACCGATTCCCTTTCCGCTATTGCCTGGGGTGTAGGCATCATAACCATATTTGGGTCTTCTATAGCGCTGATGAATATTATGCTGGTATCTGTAACGGAGCGTACCCGCGAAATAGGCGTGCGGAAGTCGCTTGGCGCCAAAAAGAGTACTGTAGCCATGCAGTTTTTTACAGAAACACTGGTAATATGCTTTATGGGCGGTATGCTGGGTATTTTGCTGGGACTGTTGTCAGGATTTGCAATATCGCTGGCCTTTAGCCTAAGCTTCCCTATGCCGTGGCTGGCCACCATATCGGCACTGATTATTATTGTTATAGTAACACTGGTCTCTGGCTTGTTACCGGCTATAAAAGCGGCTAAGCTGGACCCTGTTGAAGCATTACGATATGAATAATTTCGATTTCAGATTTTAGACTTAAGATTGTTACTGCAACTGCTAACTTAAACAGAGCAGGCAATCATCCTGTCATTTCCCATAAAATCTTTGCGTAGCGCTACGTTTACAAAGCCTGTTTGTTCAAGTAATGCAACAGTTTCCGGCCCCAGGTATTGGTTTATTTCATAGTAAAGCCTGCCACCAGGCTTAAGGTAAACCTTGGCCAACTGCGCTATTTTACGGTAGAAAACCAAAGGATCGGCATCATCTACAAACAATGCCAAATGAGGTTCATAGTCTAATACATTTGGCTGTATTTCCACCTTTTCAAGGTTACGCACATAGGGTGGATTAGATACAATAACATCGTACTGTTCGGGCAATGTATTGGCATTAAGTATATCCGTATGTATGAAGTTAACCGAAACATTATTTACCACAGCGTTTTCTTTAGCTACTGCCAACGCGGCTACAGAAATATCTATAGCGCTTACATCTGCCTGCGGAAGATTAGCGGAAAGGCTTATAGGTATGCAGCCCGAACCGGTGCCAATATCTAATATATTGAAGGAACCTCTCTTATTGTTCTCATGAATAATCCACTCCACCAACTCTTCAGTTTCAGGGCGGGGAATCAGCGTATTTTCATTTACGCTGAACTCCAGCCCGTAGAAATATGCTTTACCAAAAATGTACTGTATGGGCCTGAACTGTTCAAGCTGCTGCAAAACATCCTGCCACTGCCCTAACTCCGTTTCTGTCACAATCGCGTCAGGATGCATCAGGTAATCCATACGCCTCCATCCCTTTAATTCCTCAAGGCTCATGTAAAAAAAACGCTCTGCCTCGGCAGCATCATATAGTGGCGTGAGGGTTGCGGTAAATGTTTCTTTGTATTGCTTTAAGGTCATTGTACAGGATTAAAGTTGTTTAAGCATCCATACCGGGCACGAACTATGGCCGGTATTCCCCATAGGCGCATCAAGATAATTAAAACCGTGTTTTTTGTACAGCTTTTGTGCATCCTCCATAAACGGGAGTGTTTCCAGATAGCATTGGCTAAAGCCAAAATCAGTTGCAGCTTTAAGGCATGCCTGTATCAACAGCGCGCCTATCCCCCTGCCCCTTGCCGCTTTGCTGCTGTACATCTTCTGAAGTTCACAAACGCCGGCGGGGCCGTTTTCTAAGGGTGCTATACCGGCACCGGCCACCACTACACCATCAATTTCAGCAACATAATATACTGAGTTTTTACCCGTGTAGACTTCACTTAGGCGGTCAAGTACAGGGTCGGCATAAGCAGTACCTGTTTTGGGAGCATCCAGTTCATCAAAAACACCTCGTATAATAGCAGCTACAGCAGCATTATCATCGGGTTGTAGTGTACGTAAAATTACATTTTGCATACCGCAAAAATACGGTTATTTATGGATTTTGTACACCGCTAATTTGGTAAACCGAAACTTCGTAACTTTGAGCTTTATTATGATAATGGAGCACAACATTTACATGCAGCGTTGCCTGGAACTTGCCAAAACCGGTATGAGGGCTGCTATGCCAAACCCCAGCGTAGGCGCGGTACTGGTACATAATGGGCGTATTATTGGCGAAGGCCACACGTCTCCCTACGGCGGCCCACACGGAGAGGTTAACTGCCTGAACTCTGTACAACCTGAAAACCGCCACCTGATACCCGAAGCTACCTTATACGTAAGCCTGGAACCCTGTAGCCATTTTGGGAAAACACCTCCGTGCTGCGACCTGATTATCAGGGAACAGATAAAAAAAATAGTTATAGGTACTACAGACCCTCATATAAAGGTAGCCGGCAACGGTATACGCAGGCTGCAGGAAGCCGGACGTGAGGTTATTGTAGGCGTAATGGAAAAGGAATGCCGGGACAGTAACCGGCGATTCTTTACGTTTCACGAAAAAAAACGTCCGTACATTATCCTTAAATGGGCCGAAAGTGCCGATGGTTTCCTTAGTCCCGCCAAACGCGACGAGCAAAAGCCGGTTTGGATAACCAATGCGTATTCACGACAGCTGGTACACAAATGGCGCAGTGAAGAAATGGCCATACTCGTAGGCACCCAAACAGTACTGGATGATAACCCGTCGCTTGATGTACGTTCGTGGTCAGGCTCCCACCCTACCCGTATTGTACTGGACCGGCACGGTAAGATAAATAGCACACATACTGTTAAAGACCAAAAAATCAACACAATAGTTTTGACAGAACAAACAGATTTTACTACCTTAGATAATCTGTTGTATGAGCAAACCAGTTTTAAAAACCAAGAGCCAGGCCAGATAACCGACGTTTTATACAGGTATAACCTGCTTTCGGTTATTGTGGAAGGCGGCGCCAAAACCCTTCAGAGCTTTATTAATGCAGGGCTTTGGGACGAAGCCCGAATATTTAAAGGTACTGCCCTATTGGGCAATGGCGTAGCAGCCCCTAAAATAAACGGGACTGTGATTGCAAAACAACATATCCTTAATGACGAACTACTAATATTGAGGAATTATGATACAAGCGATAATATTTGACCTGGGCGAAGTTTTCCTGAATAAAAAGCCAACTGCTACTACCGAAGCATTGGCCTCACTTGGCCTTACCGAATGGGACAGCAGCCTGGAAAAACTGGAGCGGAAATTTGAGATTGGGGCCATAACTCCCGATGCATTTATCAAAGAGCTTCAGAGCCGTACCAAAAATGCATCTGAACCGGAGGTTATTGAGGCCTGGAATGCCAGTATAAGCGATTTTCCGCTTAAAAGGCTCGAGTTTTTACAAAAGCTTGCCGCCTCTTACCGCCTTTTCCTCCTTAGTAATACCGATGCCATACACATAGAGAAATTTGAGGAGGAAGCCGGCAGTAGTTTCTACAGTGATTTTTACCGTTGCTTTGAAAAAGTATATTACTCTCATGAAACCGGTGTGCGCAAACCGAATGCCGATGCATTTTTAATGCTTGTAAAAAACCATAACCTTCAGCCCAAACGCACCTTGTTTGTAGACGACAAAAAAGCCAATACGGATGCCGCAGAAGCACTTGGCTTTAAAATTTGGACATTAGATAAAGAAAGTGAAGATGTTACGCAGCTGTTTGATCGAAAAATTGTATCGTTTGAAAAAGCACCATAAATAACCCTGTCATCTTTGGGGCAAGCTTGGGGAATTGTGTATTTTTGCACAAAATTTATTCTGATGAAATTTAAATTCAGGCTTGCATATTATCTTTTTGGCTTTATGCTGGGCGGTTTTGCCCTTGTATTTATCTTTAACCAACGTGGCCAGAGCTTTTGTTACCTTCCAAATTGCCGTGTGCTGAAGAATATCCGCAGTAAAGGGCTTTATTTAAGTGATGAGGCGAAGAAAACATTCAATGAAGGATGGGCCACACCTAAGGATGTAGAGATGACGCTTGAGTACGGTACTGTAGATTTTGATAAAAGTAATAAGCCCGTTAAAGGTGGTAAACTTTACACTATAGAAGGTAAAAATACTAAAGGTGAAGACATTATCATTGAAGTAGTAAACGGTGATAATAAAGCGACACTACTCAACGTAAAAAAAATGTAACTATTTTGTTGATTTTACTTGCAGAAACGAAAAACTGTGCTATCTTTGCACTCGCAATACGGAACTATTAACGGCAACGTAACGCAATCCCAAAGGGCGATTAGCTCAGCTGGTTCAGAGCACCTCGTTTACACCGAGGGGGTCGGGGGTTCGAACCCCTCATCGCCCACCACTATAAGGCTTTATTTTCGAATAAAGTTACTTAAATCACAGAAAACCTGCACTTTACGAAGTTGCAGGTTTTTTTATTTTACCCTCCTGCACTATCAAAATTTACAAAAATGCCCATAATTTGTGGCACTTTTTGTGGCACCAAAGAAATTTTTAAAAATGTGCCACAAAATATGATGTAACACTTTGATTGTCAACAGGTAAACCTGCTTAACAACTTGATTTACAGACGCTATAATTCTAATTTTATTAATTATTAAAATGTTGAATTATGTTAGCAACAAGTTTTGGGTTAACCTTCTTTCTGAAGACCCCGCGAAAAGAGACAAATGACAGGTTAATCTATCTCAGGATTACTGTCGACGGAGTACCAAAAGAAACCTCTACCCGGCGCCGGTGGGATGCCACCCGATGGGATCAGTCCAAGGAGCGTGCGACCGGTAACAAAGAAGATGCACGAACGGTAAACTTCTTTTTGGAAACCCTTGAGATGAAAATCCAGCAGTATCGTACCGATCTGATGTATGCCGGTAAGCCGGTGACCAGTGAGAAGCTGATGGATTATGTGATGGGCAAAGCTGCATCGCAAAGCAAGATTGTGCAGGAGTTCCAAAAGCACAATGACGAATTATTGGCCTTGGTTGAAAGGGGCGAATATGCCATTGGTACGCACGTACGCTTTGAGGTCGCCAAGAAGCATCTTAAGGAATACCTACGCTTCAAGTACAACGTCGAGGATATGGACTTCAATGAACTCAACTTTGAATTTGTAAAGGATTATGAGTTTTACTTAAAGACGGTTAAAAACATCAGCCACAACACGGCAGTAAAGTACATTACCAACTTCAAGAAAATTGTTCTACTTGCCATTGACAAGGAAATCATAACCGCTGACCCTTTTAAGCATTTCAAGGCAAAGAAGGTAAAGGTTCCTAAAAAGCCGCTGAGCAGCTATGAACTTGTCCAACTGGAAAACCATACCTTTTCAACTCCACGCCTTTCTACCGTGCGGGACATCTTTGTATTCCAGTGTTATACAGGGCTGGCCTACATTGACGCTTTTAACCTGAAGAAGTCCGATATTAAATTGGGGATTGATGGCGAAATGTGGATTATTACCGAACGGCAGAAAACCGGGAGCAATATTAATATCCCACTACTACCAAAAGCCAAAGCGATTATGGAACGTTACAAAGACCATAAGCTTTGCCTGGAACGCAATTCCGTGCTTCCGGTAACTTCCAATCAAAAGATGAATGCCTACCTAAAGGAAATAGCTGACCTGTGCGGCATCGAAAGCACTTTAAATACCCACAAGGCCAGGCGAACCTTTGGGAGCACCGTGACGCTTAATAATGACGTACCCATCCATGTGGTAAAAGAACTGCTCGGACACCAGTCGGTGAAGCAGACTGAAGAATATGCCATTACCGAACAGCAATCGGTTGGTAGGGAAATGAAGCAGTTGCAATTAAGGCTAAGCAGCAAGGAAACCACACCTGAACCACCGTCACCGGATATTATATCCAAAATGCAACAGGAAATACAGGAACTGAAAGAACTGCTGGCACTATCTCACGGTAATACTCATCTTAAAAAAGTTTAAGTCATGGAAAGTAATTTTGTAGAAATCGTTCAAATCATAAAACAATCACGCACGAATGCGATTAAAGCCGTTAATGCTGAATTAATAAACTTGTATTGGAATGTGGGTATGTACATCAGTAATAAGTTGAAACTTGCCGACTGGGGAGATAAAACTGTTGCTGACTTATCAGAGTATATCCAACGTAATAATCCGGAAATTAAAGGCTTCAGCCGAAGAGGCTTGTACCGGATGATTCAATTTTATGAAACGTATTCGAAAGACTACCGTCTATTTGTGTCGGAAAAATCATTAGACATTGAAAATCAATTATCTGTAATTGTGCCAACAGTGTTGACACAATTTAAACCAGCAGATATTAAAGATAGTATGCTCTCAAAAATCAGTTGGTCACACCACATGGCGATATTCTCCCGATGTAAAATAATGGAAGAACGTAAATATTACATAACACTTTGCATTCAGGAAAACTACAGCTTTCGAGAACTTGAACGGCAGATATCAGCAAGCTTGTTTGAACGGGCGATGACAAGCGAAAATCCTAAATCCGTTATACCGAAAAATTCTAAAAAGGATATCCAAGATGTGTTTAAGGACAGCTATGTTTTTGACTTTCTCAATTTGCCGGACTCACACAATGAAAGCGAACTGCAAAAAGGATTGCTTAACCGTATGAAGGATTTCATACTGGAATTAGGCAGAGACTTTATTTTTATTGGCGACGAATATAAACTAATGGTCGGGAACAGTGATTTTTACATTGATCTATTGTTTTATCATCGAGGTTTACAATGCTTGGTTGCCTTTGAGTTGAAAGCGGGTAAATTTAAACCTGAGCATATCGGGCAACTTAATTTCTATCTCGAAGCATTGGACAGGGACGTAAAGAAAGAACATGAAAACCCGAGTATTGGTATCTTGCTTTGTAAAGATAAGGATAATCAGGTAGTTGAATACTCATTGAGCCGGAGTCTTTCTCCTACTATGGTTGCCGAATATCGCACGCAACTTCCTGAGAAGGAACTGTTGCAACGAAAGTTCAGTGAAATTTTAGAAGAAGATGATCAGGGAATAGATCAAGATTAAGACCAAAAAAAACGTTACCAATATGGTAACGTTTTTTTTATATTTGTTTTCTAAAGAAGATAAAATGTTACGATTGATCAGAACTGAAAAGCAGCACGAAGATACCCTTGCCCGTATTTATGAACTGATGCAACTCGATTTGCAACCGGATTCTGAAGAATCTGATGAATTGGAAATCCTTTCGATGTTGGTAAAGAAGTATGAAGATGAACATTATCCCGTTCCCGAGCCAACTCCACTGGAAGCTATTAAATATCGGATGGAACAACTGAACATTTCCGATGCTGAGCTTTCAGAAATCTTAGGCGCACGTTCGCGAAAATCTGAAATCCTGTCCGGTAAAAGAAAGCTTAGCCTCTCCATGATACGTGCCTTAAAAGAACGGTTGAATATATCTGCGGATATACTGATACAACTTTACTAAAAGTAACAAGTGTTTGAATATGATTAACTTATAATTGTCGCCTCACTGAGGCGACAATTTAAACTATCCTTTTCTTTAGGTCACTCATTACTTTCTATGTCAATCAGTTTCTTTCCATTTTCACCTAAATAATGAACAAGTAATTCATTGTAGAGTTTATAGCCTACATCAGAATTAGTAAAGATCAGTATCCCCTGATTGGTCTTTGGCAACAAGAACGTAAGGCATTGCGTTCCGTTATCTGAACCTCCATGAGAAATTGCATATTCACTATTTCCTAAATCGTATAGTTCTAACCCCAATCCAAAGTATTTATTTTTTTTCGTTTTTACCTGCGGCTTTATCATTTCCTGGTATACTTCCTTGTTTAGGCTTTCACCGTTTAAAATACTGACAAGGAAGGTTCCATAATCTGCAATAGTAGTGTGCAGATCATCAGCAGCATTTACGGTTTGATTTTTGGTATTGTTGTAAAGCTTTCCAGTGGCATCATGGCCAGAAGCAAATCTTGATGAATAATTCTTATCATTCCACAGGTAAGAAGTGTCTTTCATTTCTAATGGTTCAAACACTAATTCTTTTGCCAATTGCTCTAAGGATTTTTTAAATTTTATTTCAATTGCTTTACGTAAATATTCAAATCCTTCCCCTGAATATTGATATTTAGTGCCGGGTTCAAATTCAAAGCTTAGCCTATTCTCTTTGTTAAGGTATCTCCAATTAGGAAACCCGGTTTGATGGCTTAAGACCATTCTTGTAGTGAGCTTTTTGTGCCGGGGATCATTTTTAACATCAGGGTCTGTCCAATAATGAAAAATAGGCTCATCAAGTTTCCACTTCCCTAAGCTTACCAATTTTAAAGTTACCATTGCCGTTAGCGGTTTTGCAAGCGATGCCACATTAAATACAGCATTATAAGGTGCCGTTATCCCCTCATTAAGTTCACCGTAAACTTTCACTTGTTTCAGTTTACCTCCTTCTATTATGCCAAGCCCCAATGTTTTTATATTGTTTCGCTTCAGCCAGTTTTCAATTTCAGCATCATTATCGAAAGATGATGGCACAGTGTCACCCGAATAAGATTTGTGGTCATAACTTGAGGAAATAGCCAATTTCCATTTCCCGTTTTCCAACTCCCAAATGTTAGAAAATTTTGCAATACCAGGCGTATTTTCTGTATTATCATAAAACAGTTGGGTTCCATCATGCACAGCACCGTATATGATACCATCTTTATACAAGGGGTATATTTTCGTACTTCCTTTTTCCAGAATTCTTTTTACTTGCCTTATCCCCGGATCCTTACACAGTCCGTTTTTTAGATCCCTCAAAAATTGCTGTTTGTTTGAGACTCCATTTTTATCATGTAAAAAAATAAGTTTATCACTCAATAAATTTTCAAATTGAGCAAGGTCACAGTTATTAAATCCTACCGAAAAAAGCAGGCTGTCTTTTTCTAAAATAGTCTTGTAAAGCACATCAGAACTGCTAAGTTGGGCACATGCTACCTTTGAAAAAAGCAGGAAGAACATAAATATTAACTGAGTTTTTTTTGCCATTGTCTTTTTTTTGACAAAGGTTGCTATTGCAATAACTACCGCAAAAAAAACAGCCCGCCAATAACCCGCCAATCGCCTGACATTATTTATACAATACTGAATTTCAGAGTGAAACGTAATTTCCTATTGCGGTCTAATTCGGCAAGATTAACAAGGATAAGAAACACATTGGACAGTGCAATTGCAGCTATAAGCACTATTGTAAAAGAACGTCCCAGTTTTAATAATATCCCTAAGATAAAAATGATTGGGGCAAGTATCGTCCATAGAATCTGGAGCGATATAATTTGTTTTAATAGAAGATTATTTTGACGAAGTAAACGAGACAATATAAATGGGGCAAGTATATTTAGCGGTGGTAGTATAACAAATAAAATCGAAGAAAGATTGATTAGTTTCATCCTCTGGTAATCTATATTGGCTCGTAATTCCTCTACCTGAACTTGATTTTCTGCAACTGTGATATCTTCCGTCTTAATCGATAATACCGACAGTTCATCTTCTCCAAGATTGAGTGCTTTTGCAAGTGCTTTAAGGGTATGTCCCTTTGGTATTACCCCAGATTCTATTCTTTGGATAGTCCTGACCGAAATTCCGGAATTTGCAGAGAGTTCTTCCTGTGTCAAATTTTGTAGCTCCCTTATCTGTTTCAATTTAGACATACTGATTTCTAAAATTCAATGGTGGCAGTAAATAATCTAAAAGTTTACAAACCCTAATTATTAAACTATAGGCAAAGATACTAACTATACAGAATCTAAAAAGATCTTAACTATTACAATTGTGTCATCACTGATGATACAATTGTAAGTAACTGGTTTATAGCTCTTTGAATTTGTTGCCGCAGTGAGGCAACAAATTCAATTAATGTGCTATCTTTTTTTGAACAACAATTCAACTTCACTCCTGTACCCCGGATGGTAGCAGGGCGTATACCGGATATATCCCATTACCTGAAGCTCTTTAAAATATTTATGGTATGTCGGTAAAGTCTTGATATGCGAAAGTGCCATGATCTTACTACGGCTGACCTTAATAAATTTTGACTGCTTCTGCTGGTATCCCAAATGCAGGATTGCACTCAGCAAAGCAAAATGCCAGACGTTAAGCCCGGCATCCCTCTCAAAGAACCTGATGTAATGCTGAAATTCATGTAGTTCCATATCCAGACTCTTTATCGTTAAACAGATTCATGATGTCGGCCTTGCTGTAATAATAAGAACCCAGCACTTTCTTAAAGCGGATTTTGCCGGTTATCCTCAGGTTTTGTAAAGAACCTGCCGACATATCCAACAGTTTACGTACCACCCGGCTCTTCAACCATTCCGGATGTAAATCGTGTTTCTCCCCTGCATCTGATTGGATTAATTTTCTGACCTCACCGATAATCAGCAGCCCGAACTGCCTCAAATCATCTTTTGTTACTTGCTCTTCCATATCCTCCTTCATTTGTAATTATACATAATACAGCAGTCGCCTACTTGTCGAAAAAGTAAATACTGCTTGCCTGTGTTTTTTTATATGATGGTATGTAATTGATGTATCCGTACTCTGAGAGTTCACGTATGCATTTGTAGTAGGTGAAACCCGAAGCAATTTTTGCCAATGCCATAATTTCATAGCTGAAAGCACGCACAGGGTTTTCCATATTGTGCCTCACCCTGTAATCAAGCAGCGCGGCGTAAACTCCTATATGGGTTACGCCAATGCGACCATCACTCTGGATGTTTTTAAAAAAATCACATAGCGGTTGCAGCACTTCCATAAATCCTTTGCATTTTGTCGAAACTAATCTGCAAAGTAGCCGAACTTTATAAAACCGGTCAAGCACAACTTAGGGCGCAACTCGAAGTTGTGCCCTAAATTATAACTTGAATTACAAGCGTGATTTACAAAGTTAAGCCCTATTCTTGAAAGGATTCTAATCGAAATTCAGCGGGGATAGTGATGAAAAATGCACAGATTTAGTTAATTACAATTCGACAATCCTCCCGTCGCAATATTCAGCTACCATAACGCCATCCTTTCTGTAAACTAATGGTTGCCCTTTCTCGAAGAGGGTTCGCCTCGTATTCTCAGCAACTTCTTGTAGCCAAACTTCTTTTTCTTTTTCGCTCATAGTAAAGAAGTCTTTTTTCATCCTACCCTTCTTAATAAAATCTTCTTCTTCGATTATTGAATCCATAAAATCTTTTTAATGGTCATTAACTAATTGTCCTAAAGTAGTAATTTTTAATGAAGAATAAATATTGCTCAAATAGAACACTTATTCTTCTTGTTGTAGTTTCTGATGCAGCGCATAACAGTCGTCCAGAATGATTGACTCCTCCATTGGAATCAGTTGATAAGCAATGCCGAGCACACATGAGATATTAGTATGCGATACCGCCATTGATGAAGGCAAAATATCTTTTTCTGCTTCAAGTGCCGCCATACAGACCTTCATAATATCCATAATAGTTAAAATAAGGTCATTGTATCCTGAAAAAGTTAGTTCCACGCCAAAGCCTTCCCTGCGGAAGCGTTCATTAAAAACATTGAACTGGCTGGCATTTTTTATTTTCTCTGCGAAGTCTATTGCTTCTTTGATTTTATCATTTTCCATAGCTTAAAGTATTAGATGTGATTTATAGAGTGCATCAAGTTTGGCAAAAGTCAGTTGTTTTATTTCCCAAAAGCAATCCTTGCAGCGCAGTTCCAGTTCGTTACTATCTTCAATTGCGTATTGGTTTACGACCTTGTAGCGTATCATATCCGGGTTTGCCGATAGCAACAGGTACAATGAATTATCATCTTCCTGACGGAAACACAATGAGAAATCCTTGCCGGTAATAAATTGAAGTAGTGCGAACAGGTGGCCTATATTTACACGGTTTGGTCGGTAACCAAGAAACAGTTCTATGAAACCAAGACAACTGTTTACAATAGCTTGGTGCAGCAGCGTGTTTTTCAGCAGTGCGTCATCGGGATTGGTAAGTGATTTGGCCGTCTTAAAATGGCTTTCCGCCAGCAGTGCACGGTTGCGCCAATAGTTAACCGAATACTCCAAATCCCTTTCAAAGGGCTGGTCGGTAGTATTTAGGTTACTGCCCCACCTGAAAACCGTTAACCGTCAGTTTGTTGAAGAACCATCGGTCATTATCACGCTTTTTGGACATTGACTGTTTACGGTGTAGCAGCACTGTTACCTTGTGCTTTTTACCGAAGGCATCCCTTACTTTCGCTTCTATCATTGAAGCGGGGTTGTCTTTTGGTTCGAGCGTGTAGACCAGTAGGTAAAAGTGATAGCCTGGATTGAAGTAATTCGACTTCGTTTTTTTAATTTCAGTATTAAACAGTTTGTAGCCAAAGCAGAACACTGCCTTTGTCTTGATATAATCTTTGATAATGCCGTTTATCTGGTTTAGTACCTGACCGGCAAAGTAATCTTCCGCTAATTTTTGTTCGAGGATGCTGAGCCCTGCCGTTTCAGGTCGATGTAAAGTTTTGAGTTTTGCCTTGTAATCCACATACAATTTGTTGTAAAGGCTCCGCGCTTCTCCATAAAACTGACGCACCTTTTTGTTTGCTTCTTTCAACGTATCAATGTTTACGTCTAATTCTGTTTTATACAGGATTGCGTTTCGTGAGCCATTCAGGAACTCAAACAAACTTTTACCATCATCGGAATTTGGATTGATAATCTCATCAAGCGAAGGGGCAAAATCTTTAACCCAATTATATTGGGTGAATAAATCCTGTGACCCTTTAAGCCCTTCTCCATGAAGTTCAGAAACCAGCATATACATAAACCGTAACCCCTGATGCAATGCATGGGCTGCCTCAGTATGCCGTTCGGTACGTATATAATCTTCGTACAATCGTAAATAAGCATCAGTTGTCCAGATCATCTCGCCTGAACGTTTTCTAAGGCGGTAGGTGTAATACTTAGTCTTTAGCTTAACAGGGTGAAAAACCTTTGCTTCAGGCTGACAGTACACAAGGCTCTCGGCATTACAATGCATAATAAAATAAGGAAATCCTTTTTTATAAGCATGTTCTACCCAATGGCCGCTAAAATACTTAAACACGATATTGGGGTGCTCATCGGCCAGTTTGCTATCATGTAGCGCATCGTCGTCCTGGGCATTATTATCGCTCATGATAACTGACACAAGTGTTTTGTGATCCAAGGGCGAAACATAGACTGCATCTATGTGCAGATAACTGACCAAATGGTTAAGGGCCTCTGCCAGTTCATCGTGATTGGGAAAGGCCTGCGGGATTTTAATTTCATACTTCATAAACTCCGTTTTTGCTGTGAAACATCAGTGAAAATGCTTATTTTTGCTTATACACAGCAAGTAACTACTTCATGTTAGCGTACCGAACCACAGCGGTTTGTATCATACCAGTTGCAGGTTGTGTTTTACCAACTAAATATTTCTTACAGAATTTTGAATACCTTTGAGTTATGAGCACAGCAAATAAAAACCACATAGGAAGAAAGATTAGCCGCATCCGTGAACTACGGGATATGAAACAGGAAGCATTAGCCCAAGCTTTGGGTATAAGCCAGCAGGCAGTTTCTAATATTGAAAATAGTGAAACGGTTGAGGATGCTAAACTGGAAGAAATTGCAAAGGTTTTGGGAGTAACAGCTGAAGGTATTAAACAGTTTTCTGAGGAAGCTGTTTTAAATATTATCGGAAATACATACCACGTTGATAATTCCTCAGCAATTAATTATGGTTGCACATTCAATCCCATGGATAAACTGATTGAAGCTTATGAGGAAAATAAAAAGCTTTATGAAAGACTGTTACAAACGGAAAAAGATTAAGATTGCATATTTAGAAAAATTAA
The DNA here is from genome assembly GCA_046566705.1 of Bacteroidia bacterium. Classification (GTDB taxonomy): domain Bacteria; phylum Bacteroidota; class Bacteroidia; order Flavobacteriales; family Flavobacteriaceae; genus Flavobacterium. The sequence continues at coordinate 58,182 of JBKHWE010000005.1, forward strand.
TAAAAAAGTAATTTCTTTAAACTTCTTTCATAAAAACTTGATTATTCTCTTTGTCGACTTTGGTAGTTATAAAGTTTGTTCCACTTTGGAACAATACCTCTTTTTCATTTTGGACTAACGTTATTTTCTGAATCTCCATACACCTGCTAGATTCAGAGGTTTCTATCACAAACTGATAATCAGTATTAATATCAGAAATTCTGATGTTGTCAGTATGACATGATAAAAAATCATTAAACGTTATTGTATTTCCTATATTCATTTCATAATATTCAAGGCAATTTTCAACACCATTATCCGGATTTCTAATATCACGATAAATAATAGAATTATTAACTTGATTCAGTTTAGTTAACGCCGCGTTAAGTAAGGTTTTGTATAGCAAGATGTCTTCATCCAAGCGATGGCTATGATAGCGAAGCAAATAATTTAAATTATTGTATATATGATGGTGGGTATACATATATATAATTGAGGCTTCTTCATGTGTTAAACCATTTTCGACAATTGCGTCTAAATTTTCACCTGTTTCAGTAGTACCTCCGAAATTGTGATTTTTTACTTTTTGTAAAAATCTTTCGTGATAGAATTTATAGTAGTTAATACCTCTTTCTGGAGGAAAAAGTTCTATGTTTATACTGATAGCATATTCATGTCGCTTGTCTTCACATATTTCAAACAATTCAATTAGTCTCTCCATTTCATTAGTTAATAAAATTCTTTAAGATTCTCTTTTGATATAACTTCTCTAGTTGACGCTTAATATAGTATAATAGTTACTTTAATTTCTTAATTTAGCAATGTCATTGGTATTACAAACTGTCTCACTTTGATAAGGCGACAAATGTACGATAGCTCAAATCGAGTATAGTTATTTGTAGGCCAATGACATTATTTTTTTGACAATGGTTCATAAACAGAGTAGAACCATATTTTACTTGTGATTAAATTGTTTTCACTATCAAGTTTTCTTTTTCTTTTCAAGATTACTTGTATAAGAGCTTTTTGCCTAAATGTAAATTTCACATTGCATCGAAGCGCAAGATAATCTGTACAATAAATTTCTCCATCTATTCTCTTAATCTCATCATTTTTAACTGTATAACATTTACTCGTTGATAGGATAATTCTTTTAGCAACAGAAAGAAGTGAAAGTGAATTTATGATTCTATTTTGCTTTCTATCTAACCTTGTGATATGTCTCCATCCTACTCGTGAAACTATTATTTCTCCAAGTTCAGGATGATTTCTTTCATTAGCGGCACTATTACTCCAGTGTTTATAAAATTTAGCGGCAGAATCTTTTATGCTCTTATTAAATTTTAAATATTCTAATTCATTATCGCACATCTCGATTTCAGGAATATCTTTACTTACAAAAATTCGCCCCTTTAAATTTTTAAATTCTCCGAAACTATGCTTGCCAAATCTCTGCGATTTAGGAATTAATATTAGACTTTTATTCTCGTTAGTATAACTTAAATCATTTCTAAGATCTGTCCACCAAGATTTTCTTGTGTGGAAATCAACATATATGAGAATTATTGGGCCAGGCAGTTTATCCCATCGTGGTCTATGAATGTTTATATAATCTTCGCCTAAGTGAATTCCAAATTGTGAAGGTCTTTTTTTAGTCGTTTTAAAATATCCGTTTCCAGTACCACATTTTACCTGAGCAAACATAATTTCTCCAGTATCAACACCATTTTTTCTATAAATTATTAAAGCATCGACGCCATTATCATTAATTGCTGAAAAGGGTTGCCAACCATGTCCAGACTTCCCTTGTACAATTATATCCGCTTCGCTCATTCCTGTAGCATTTTGCGGACGAGTATCTCTAATTCCTTGTGGCATTTTTATATCATTAATTTTATTCAAATATATACAACCAATTATAATGATTAAGATTATTTCAGATTATTTCCCACCACGAAAACGGCAAAAAAGGCAGCTAAGTTAGCGTGCGTCGCAGACTGCGCGCGCATAATGGCACTGCTCGCTTACTCACAGCCCCACCCTTCGGGACTTATAGCGCTCCGCATGCTTACCGCCCGCTGTTAGCTGGCTTTCTTTTTTTCCGTTTTTTCTTTGTGGAAAACATTTGTTTTTTATGGCGGAAGGCGGCTTAAAGAGAAAGTAACAACACTTTAATTTTTGTCAAATCCATTAAAAGTAAATGTTATGGGACACAATCTGAATTTCAACGAAACCACAGGCCGTTATTCTTTCTTCAGCGTAAAGGAAAAAGCCTGGCACAATTTGGGGCAAATCGTAACCGACTACCCAACAAGCGCAGAAGCCATTAAACACGCAGGGCTGGATTATGAAGTGGTTAAATCGCCACTGTACACTACAGGAAATGATTTAATACAAGCTGGTCAGGATTTAGAAACTGCCGATACGCAATTAAACGTACCGAATTACTTTGCCAATTTCCGCAGTGATAACAATACCGTACTGGGTGTAGTGGGCAAAGATTACCACATTGTGCAGAACCGTGATGCGTTCAGTTTCTTTGATGCTATTGTAGGTGGAGAAGAAGGAATTTTATACGAGACCGCCGGGGCTTTGGGCAATGGCGAACGCATATTTATAACCGCCAAACTGCCCGGTTATATCCGTGTGGGCAATGGCGATGATGTAACCGAAAAATACTTGTTCCTCACGACTTCGCACGACGGCAGCGGAAGCATTACGGCAGCCTTTACACCCATACGCATTGTGTGCCGCAATACCCTGAATGCCTCACTAAAAAACATGACTAATGTAGTACGGATAAAACATACTTCGGGAGCCAAGCAACGCCTGGAAGATGCCCACAAAGTTATGGGGCTGGCAAACACCCTGAGCAAACAGCTTGAAAGCATCTTTAACCAGTGGTCAGCCATCAGGGTAAAAGATGATGAAGTAAAGAAGCTTATACAGCTGGCACTTTGCCCCAACAAAGAAACCTTTGACCTGCTTAGAAAAGGAGCGCACGATGAACTGTCTACCAACTTCAAAAATATGGTAGAAGATGCCTTTGCCTATGCTATGGTAAACGACACCCAACAGATGGACACTACCAAGGGAACCTTGTTTGGTGCTTACAATGCTGTGACGGGCTACTACCAAAACGTCAGGAACTACAAAGACGATGAAGCCAAGCTGCAAGGTATTGTAATGGGCGGCACAGTACAAAACAGGGCGCAAAAAGCCTTTGAACTGTGCAGCGGTTATGCTAAAGACGACAACGGAATTTTCCTGATGAATTAGTGAAAAACATCTTTATTTCAAATTAGAAAATGATACGAGGACAGGCCAAAAACCTGTCCTTTTGTTTTGTTATCCTAGTCGAAATTCAGTGGGGATTGTAATCTTCATCTAAGCGTTTTAACTTTATAAAACATAAAAAGCACCTGCCGGAGGTTGCCTTGTCTGCGGCAACGGCAAGATGTCCCGTTGTCGGACAACGGTCTATCTTGCGCCCTTACTCCGGAGTCGTGGGCGGTGGACTGCTACAATGTCTATAAAGCTGAAATGATAATGAAGAGGATACTATGGAGACTGAAAACAACAACCGCAAAAAGCGCATCTATGTGCGCCTGACCGACAAGGAATTTACTACCCTTGAAAACCGACTAAAAGCTACCACCTGCAACAAACTGAGTGACTATATAAGACGTTGCCTTTTTGACAAACCCATTACGACTATTACAAGAGATGCCGCTACCGATGATTTGATTGTCAAATTGAGCCAGATGAACTTTGAACTGAATGCTATTGGAAGCAACTTTAACCAGCTGGTAAAAAGGATAAATACATCGTTTCAGGACATGCGTTTTTCAGAAACATTAGGGCTGATAACAATGCAGCGCGATGCTATCACCAGGAAGATGGAAGAAGTAAAAAACGAACTCCAAAAACTTGCAGAAAAATGGTTGCAGTAATTAAGACCGGGCATTCCATAAGAGGGATGCTCAATTACAACGAAAACAAGGTCAAGGAAGGCAAAGCCCAATGCATCGGCCAGCACAATTACCCGCTTGATGCCGACAGGCTTTCGTATGACCTGAAATTAAACTTGATGCAACGCCAGGCACAACTCAATGAAAATGTAAAGCGCAACACCGTTCACATCTCCCTGAACTTTGACCCAAGTGAAGCCAAGCTGCCAAAAGACAAACTGTTGGAGATAGCAGGAACTTACATGGATAAAATAGGTTTCGGGCAGCAGCCTTATTTAATCTACCAGCACTATGACGCAGGACATCCACACCTGCACATTGCCACAATCAACGTCCAGGCTACCGGCAAGCGTATCGCAATGCATAACATCGGCAAGGATAAATCAGAACCGGCGCGTAAGGAAATTGAGCAAAACTTCAACCTTGTAAAGGCGGAGGATCATAAAAAGATTTTCTACAGGCCTGATCCAGTTTCAGCCAAAGTCCAGTACGGCAAAGCAGAAACCAAGAAGGCCATTGAGAGTACTTTGATGTATGTGATAAACAATTACCGCTATACCAGCTTGCCGGAATTAAATGCCGTACTAAAACTGTATAATATAACCGCAGATAAAGGCACAGAAAATTCAAGGCTCGCCAAACATAAAGGACTACTCTATCACGCGCTGGATGGTAAAGGAAATCCAGTTGGTGTGCCGATTAAAGCCAGCAGGCTATACGCAAATCCAAATTTAAAGTGACTGGAAACGTTTTTTATACGCAATGAGAATGCGCGTTCATCATATAAAGATTCCATCAAGCGCGCTATTAACTTTGCCTTCTTAGGCAACAAAATTATTATGCTACCACAGCTTGTAAAAGCATTAGAAAAAGAAGGTATTGATACTGTAATACGCAAAAATGTTGACGGCTTGGTATATGGTATAACCTTTGTCGACCATAAAAATCATTGTGTATTTAATGGGAGCAGCATCGGGAAGGAATACAGTGCGAAAGGGCTTCAGGATAAATGCGTTGCTAACCAAATTAAAATGACTTTTGAAGGCGAAAAAGTTGCTTTCTCAAAACAGGAATTAATTGAAATTCTTGAAGACAATAAAGATTTACTTCACTTTAATGAACTACCTAAGTTTATGGATTTACTGATGAAGGCTGAAAATGATTACGAATATGTAGCTAAAGAGTTTAAAAGTCAGAGGAGAAAAAGAGGGCAGAGAAGGTAAAATAATAAAATAAATATAATTCGATTATTGACTTGATTGCATTAAAATTTAGGAGGAAATGTTACTTTTAAATATCCAATGCAGGTATGCAATATTATTAGGGTAAATTTGCAAGAACAGTCCGTAAATAAAAGATAAGCCGACATAAATAAAAAATAATGACAAGCACAGCACAAAGAGCAGATTTACAAAATAAAATATGGCGAATTGCCAATGACGTACGTGGCTCTGTAGATGGATGGGATTTTAAGCAATTTGTATTAGGTACGTTGTTCTATCGATTTATAAGTGAAAATTTTACGAATTACATTGAAGGTGACGACGATAGTGTCGATTATGCGAATTTGTCAGATGATGTAATTACACCAGAGATAAAAGATGACGCTGTAAAAACCAAAGGCTATTTTATCTATCCAAGTCAACTATTTGTGAATATCGCTAAGAAAGCCAATACCAACAAGAACCTTAATACTGATTTAGCAGCAATATTTGCCTCAATCGAGAATTCGGCAAACGGGTATCCTTCTGAACAAGATATTAAAGGATTATTTGCAGACTTTGACACTACAAGTTCACGTTTAGGCAATACTGTTGAAAATAAGAACACGCGTTTAGCAGCAGTAATTAAAGGTGTAGAAGATTTAAACTTTGGAGATTTTCAAGACAGTCAAATTGATCTTTTCGGTGATGCCTACGAATTTTTAATATCTAATTATGCCGCTAATGCTGGAAAGTCAGGTGGTGAATTTTTTACACCACAGCACGTATCTAAGCTTATTGCGCAATTGGCTATGCACGGGCAGACAACAGTAAATAAAATTTACGATCCGGCTGCGGGTTCAGGTTCCCTACTTTTACAAGCAAAAAAACACTTTGATAGCCATATTATTGAGGAAGGATTTTTTGGACAGGAAGTTAATCATACTACTTATAACTTGGCACGTATGAATATGTTTTTACATAACATTAATTAATTCAAGTTGCTAGTTTTGGTTATAAAAGAAACAAAGCAAAGGATGTCTAAATTTGTTTTGCCGACAAATAAAAAATCCGATGCTTTGCAAAGACAAAATTATTTCAATTTTTTGTTTAATTG
>JBKHWE010000006.1:0-415372 GCA_046566705.1 Bacteroidia bacterium
CCGAGAACGGACAGACAAGGGAGTTCAGGGCGCACTTCGCTATGAAACGATAACCAGCTGTCAGCATTTAGCGATTAGCTTTTTAGATAACACAAACCCCCGGTTAGCAATTGCTGACCGGGGGTTTTGTTTTTTATCTGAATGTGCCTTTTACCACAAGGGCACAACGTTTTTTCACAATGCGCACTAAGGTTGTAATGTTTTATTTAGAGGGCATAAGGGCTTTCCTGCGGAAAGCTTGAGGGTAAAAGGAACGCGGATTACGCGGATGCTGCGCAGTCGCGTATTTCTGAGAGTACAGATGGCTTTACCCCGGGATAGTATTATTTTACCACAAGGTGCACAACGATTTTCACGGAGTACACTAAAGTAAGGTAAGTTTAAAGTTCACAAAGGGGCTTTCCTGCGGAAAGCTTGGGGCGGGTAAAAGGAACGCGGATTACGCGGATGCTGCGCAGTCGCGGATTTTGAGAGTACAGATGGCTTTATCTCGGGATAGTATTATTTTACCACAAGATGCACAACGATTTTTCGCGGAGTACACTAGAGTAAAGTAAGTTTAAAGTTCACAAAGGAGCTTTCCTTCGGAAAGCTGTGGTTGTTTTATATGAAGTTTACAAGTAAGCATAGCGTTGGTTTTTAGCCCCGATGGGAGCGGCAGCCTGCAAGCCCGGAAGGGCGCAGCAGCTACAGCGGACAGCGGGAACTACGATGGCTGGTAAGTCGCTTGCCTTGGCGCTCCTAAGAATTGAATGCCTCTTCCAGTTTGGCGATATCTATCTTTTTCATTTGCATAAGCGCTCCAAATACTTTCCCGGCTTTTGAAGGATCTTTGGTCATGAGCTCGTTTAAGGTATTGGGCACTATTTGCCATGAAATACCAAACGGGTCTTTTAGCCAGCCACACATGCTTTCCTGGCCTCCGTTTGCAGTAAGGCTATTCCAGTAGTGGTCAATTTCTGCCTGGTCTTTAGCGTGTACCACCAAAGAAAAAGCTTCATCGGGTTTAAAATGCGGGCCGCCATTTAGTATCATAAATTCCTGGTTTTCCAGCTCAAAAGTTGCCACCATAATATCTCCGGCAGGCATGGGGCTCCCTTCGCCATAACGGGAAATGTCTTTTATCTGAGTGTTTGAAAATAATGAAGCGTACAGTTTAAGCGCTTCGTCCACACGTCCGTTGAACCATAAGCAGGGAGTGATTTTTTGCATAGTCGTTTTTGTTTGTGTTCCAAAGTTAGGAAAAAAATACAGAGCTATGCAGGGGATGATATGACAGTAAAGCGGGCAATTCAGGACAATAAAAAAAGCCACGCTTTCGCATGGCTTCCGGTATCATTTTTTGCTTAAATTCTGTAATTAGAACTGCTCTCTTCCTGCAAAGTGGAAGTTGCCTTCAATGGCTGCGTTCTCGTCGCTGTCTGAACCGTGAACGGCATTTTCGCCCATAGAAGTAGCGTACTTTTTACGGATAGTACCTTCGGCAGCATCAGCCGGGTTAGTAGCACCAATAAGCTTGCGGAAGTCTTCAACAGCGTTGTCTTTTTCAAGAATAGCTGCCACGATAGGGCCACGCGACATAAATTCAACTAGTTCACCGTAGAAAGGCCTTTCGCTGTGTACAGCATAAAATGCCTGAGCATCGGCTACAGTAAGCTGTGTAAGCTTTAGTGATACAATCCTGAAGCCTGCTTCTGTAATCATAGATAAAATACCACCGATGTGCCCTTTTTCAACAGCATCCGGCTTAATCATGGTGAAGGTCCTGTTTGTTGCCATAATTTGTTTTAAATTTTCTGCAAAATTAATGTTTCCATTGGATATCTTTCAAAAACGAAACCGTTTTTTACAAGTATTTAAAGAATAATTATTTCTTTGGCCTTTTGGTTGGATTGAGGTGTGTGTTGAAAATAGCGTATATAAAAACGTTATTGATGTTGATTTCGTAAATTATAACATAAGGAAAACTTGCAATTTTTGCTTCCCGAAAGTTACCTGATTTTATGCTGAATAGTTCGGGATTGGTTTTTAGATAAGAAATTATATCGGTATACTCCTGGTAAAAATGTGTTCCAAGTCCGGGTTGCCTGCTCTCGTACCAATCTAATGCTCTAAAGATGTCGTGTTGTGCCGGGCTGGTAACAATGACTTTAAAAGCCATATCGCTTTTTCAGTTCTTTATCAAATTCATCGCTGTCCATTGCAGAAGAGGGATTCTCCAAATATTCCGTGCGGCGTTCGTTAACAACCCTCAACTGTTCTTCGTTTAGTAAACTTTCAGTATGCGACAATATGTTCCTTATCTGCATCAGTACATTAGGGTCTGTAATCTTGTCGATTTCTTTTTTAAGGCGGTCTTTTTCGGCAGCGATGTCCATAACGAAAGTGTTTACCGTAAATATACTAAAAAATCACAGTACTATGATGTTAAACTCCTGTTCCAGAGGTTTAAGCTTCGCAAAAAGTTCAGTGAGCAACCTACCGTCGTATTCCAGATAAAACTCGCTAAAGTTGTTACGGCGCTCCTGTAATCCCTGGTTCGGGAAGAGTTGGTTTTGCAAACCGGCAATGCGCTCCAACTGGTCACGGTGGTTGCGTTTTTCGGCCTTTAGCAGACGCTTTTCAAGATTAGCAAGTCCTTCCAGTTGTTTTAGCTCCTGTGCTTTTACTGCTCCGGTAAAGGTGCTGTCGGTTTTAGAGGCGATGTTTCGCAATAGGGTAAACTGGTCTTGCAACGTTTCTTTCAATGCCGAGAAATCAAGCTGGAATTCCGAAAACTCCTGTACCCGTTTGTTTAGTAGCGCCTGTTGCTTGGTGAATACATCAGCCCAACTCAGGTTCAGCTTATCTAATTTAGCGGCTTGTTTTTCGGTAGCCAATAGCGCGCCGTTTCGCATTAACAGCATAGGGAATGTAATATTTTGCGAATCAAAAAACGACTTTAATTCTAACCAATACGCCAATTCACCGCCACCGCCAATGTAGGCAAGGTTGGGCAAAATAACCTCCTGGTACAGCGGACGCATAATCACGTTAGGGCTGAACTTTTCCGGGTGGTTTTCCAGCTCGGCAAGGATTTTACTTTCGCTGAATTTCAGTTGGGTATTGTTTATGTAATAAGTGCCGTCTTGCAGGATAATACGTTCGCGCAGGTTGTATTCAATATAAAACAGGTTGATGTCGCGCGGGTTTACCTGAACGTTATATTCTTTAAGCAGGGCAGTAGTCTCTGCTACTTTTTGCTGACTCGTTTGCTGTAACAGTTCCTCTTTTACGTACGGGGCAAACAGCTGTTTTAGTTGTGGCGTATCCGCATCTATGATAACAAGTCCGTGGTCCTTAAAAATCTCGTTGGCAAGATAGAAAGTAGCTTCGGCTAAGTTTTCGTGTTTCAGGTACGCATTTTCAAACAGGGTCGTAAGCCATTTGGCATTGGTGCCGGGGCCAAGTTCCTGAACGAAAACCTCCAATACTGCTGCCAGTCCGTCGGTAGACAGTCGACCTACAGGGCCTGCGCTTTCGCGATTCCAGCGGATTTTTTTATCGCGGAAGGTAAAGTAGTTTATCTCTTCAAAGTCGTGGTCTTCGGTAGCCATCCAGTACACAGGTACAAAGCTGTACTGCGGATAGGCAGCTTTAAGTTCCTTAGCCAGGTTAATTGCCGATACTATTTTGTACAGAAAGTACAGTGGCCCGGTAAAAAGGTTCAGCTGGTGGCCTGTGGTTACGGTAAACGTAGTACCCTGCGACAGCAGCTTTATGTTTTGCAATGTCCCTTCCGAAGCCGTTACTTTTTTATATTGTTCCTGCAGGGCGTTTACCAGTATATGGCGGTTGTGCTGCGGAAAATTCTGTTGCTTTTCGGTAATCTGAGCAGCAAAGTTTTGCAGGGTAGGGAAGCGGTGGTACAGCGGTTTCAGGTTGGCTTTCTGGTTAAGATAATCTACCATTAATGGTGTAAAGTAACCTGAATTTTGATAGCTGATACAGTCCGTGGGCATTGTGTTTATATTTTACGCAAAGGTACGGAAAAATAAATGTATAGATGGTTTTCTATATGGTTTAGATGTCTATATTTAATTTGTTTAAAACTCTTTCAGTAAATCTGTCTGTTGATCCATCATTTTTAGATCCTTTATAGGGTATCTTATCGAAGCTTTTCCATGCTTGTTTAATTATATTTTTGTATTGATCATCAGCGAATATATCGTTTGGTGCATTGTCTGGTGTTTTTAAGTTTAGAAATAATTTTTCGATCCATTCTCTAGAAGTCTTTGCTCCAGAATTGTTATTATCATTTTCTAAATCAAAATATAATGAGATAACATTATCAAATTGCTCTATTTTGTGTTTTTCTGATATCTTGTTGTTGTCAGAGTTTACCAAACTATCAAGACAATTCCCTAAACACCTTATTGTATCAATTACTCGCCAATCATTTTTCTGTTCAACTGACAGTTCTATCCATCCTCTCATAGTTTCAAATAATTCGTTTAAAATAAAATGAGCAAACGTTGGGTATGATTTTTCATGATCCAAAGAATTTGGATAGGATATTATGCTGATTAGTTCTTCTACGTAGTTTTTAAAATAATATAGCCACATATGATATCCACTGTCACGATAGATAGTTTCACGAATCATATAATTGAAGTAGACTATTGAAATTTTTATCTTGTAATTCCAAAGCTCACCTTCTATTATAGAATCGTAGCTTTTAAGAAGAAATTCTTTTTGTTGAATATCATATTTAAGCGCCTTAATTGTATTTTCTCCAATAGAATACCATATATTGTTTTTATAGGAGGCTTCAGTATTAACAAAAAGTGCCTCACAGATAGGAATGTTAAAATACTTTGTTCTTTCCTGTACTGAATCATAAGATTCATTTAAAATTTTTAATTCATCAATAAAAGATTGGTTTTGATTTTCAAAAATCAATTGAATGTAAAGATTTACAAAATCAGGATTAGCGGCTTTAACTGATCTAATTCCTTTTATAGCTTCAGCAAATAATTCAGGATATTTATTTGCGGCATTTTTGATAAAAATCTCATTTTGTAAAATGTACCCATATACAAATTGTGCAAAAAATATTCGTTTGGGTTTTATCAATTCTTTATATTCAAGATCAGATTCAGTTGTTCGGCGTAGCACAATACTAACTGCATCTTTTTGCTGTAACTTGGATTTGCCAATTAAGTATATTCTTATGTCATCAATATGGTATTTTTGTATGTAATTAGTTAATATGTCAAGTTCATTTTCCTTTAACAAAGAAATATACAAATCAATTAATTCATTTACTTTACTTCGACTAAAATAAGTATAAGTTACTTTTATTATTGGATACGATATGGTGATAATCGAAATTATATATGCCCAAGTGGTACTTGGTATACCATATTTAGTGACGAAAATACTAAGTCGGTTTGTCCAATGACTAATTATCCATTCGAAGGACATGAGGATGTGAATGAATAATAGAGCTATAAAAATTAAGAGTATTTCATACTTTGAAAAAAATAATAAGATAAATCTTCGTTCTTTGTTTGGGATTAATGCCCAAACAGCTAAAGCGATTCCTAGGATTGTTAAAAAATCTGAGATTTCCATAAAGATATGCTGGTTTATCTCCCAAATATACCCAAAAAACTCCGCCGTTTGCCGTCTGCCAAATAACACGTACTTTTGCAGCCTAAATCCATGCATGTTTTGAGCACCAAAGTATTACTCATTACCCCACCGTTCACCCAGCTGAACACCCCGTACCCCGCCACGGCCTACCTAAAAGGTTTCCTGAATACCAAAGGTATCGCCGCCGCGCAGGCCGACCTGGGCATAGATGTAATACTTAAGCTGTTCTCTAAAGAGGGGCTTACAATGCTTTTTAACCGTGTTGAGGAATATCTAACAACCAACAACCAACAACCAACAACCAACGCGGCACGCATAATTGCTCTTAAAAACGAGTATCTTAAAACCATAGACGCCGTTATACTGTTCCTGCAGGGCAAAAACCCTACGCTGGCACACCTGATTTGCAGTGAGGAATACCTGCCCGAAGCATCGCGTTTTGCACAGCTGGAGGAGCTGGACTGGGCGTTTGGTTCTATGGGTACGCAGGACAAGGCGAAACACCTTGCCACGCTGTACCTGGAGGATATAAGCGACCTGATTGTAGAGTGTGCCGACCCGCATTTTGGCTTTAGCCGATATGCCGAAAGGCTGGGGCGTTCGGCCAACTCGTTTGATGAACTGTACGAAACCCTGCAACAGCCCTACACGTTTATAGATGAGATAATGCTGGAGCTGTTGCACGAATACGTGTTTGAAGCCGACCCGAAACTGGTAGGCTTTTCGGTGCCGTTCCCTGGGAATTTGTACGCGGCATTCCGTTCGGCACAATATATAAAGAAGCATTTCCCTAATGTGAAAATAGCCATGGGTGGCGGTTTCCCGAATACGGAACTGCGTTCGCTAAGCGATGCCCGTGTAATGGAATTTTTCGATTACATTATGCTTGATGATGGTGAGGCTCCCATTGACTGCATCATAGAACAACTCGACGGCAGGCGTGAGCTGAGCCAACTGAAACGTACATTCATACTGAAAGATGGTGAAGTAAAATACATTGACAATTCCGGTTGCAGGGATTATAAGCAAAGCGAAGTCGGCACGCCTGATTATTCAGGTCTACCGCTTGATAAGTATATTTCGGTAATTGAAGTCGTAAACCCCATGCACCGCATGTGGAGCGATGGTCGCTGGAACAAGCTCACCATGGCGCACGGTTGCTACTGGGGTAAGTGCACGTTTTGTGATATTTCCCTTGACTATATAAAGATTTACGAACCTGTGGCTGCCAAGCTGTTGGTAGACCGTATGGAGGAACTCATAGCACAGACCGGGCAAAATGGTTTCCATTTTGTAGACGAAGCCGCACCGCCGGCACTAATGCGTGAGGTGGCATTGGAAATCCTACGCCGTAATTTATCGGTAAGCTGGTGGACAAACATCCGTTTTGAAAAAAGCTTCACAGCTGACCTGTGCCGACTGCTGAAACTTTCGGGGTGTATTGCCGTTTCCGGTGGATTAGAGGTGGCTTCAGACCGACTTTTGGAACTGATACAAAAAGGCGTTACCGTAGCCCAGGTGGCACGCGTTACACGCAACTTTACCGAAGCGGGAATTATGGTACACGCTTACCTCATGTACGGTTTCCCAACACAAACGGGTCAGGAAACCATCGACTCGCTGGAAATGGTACGCCAGATGTTTGAACTCGGCATACTGCAAAGCGGTTTCTGGCACCAGTTTGCCATGACGGCGCACAGCCCTGTAGGCATAGAGCCTGATAAGTTCGGTGTGGTTAAAGACAGCGGCATTGTAGGAACCTTTGCCAATAACGACATTATGTTCTCTGATAATACCGGAGCCAACCACGATAAGTTTAGCTTCGGGCTGAAGAAGTCGCTGTTCAACTTTATGCATGGCATTTGTTTTGATTATCCGTTGCAGGACTGGTTCGAGTTTAAAGTACCGCGTACCAAAGTACCCCCTGATTACATACATAACGCGCTTTTAGCAGACGAAACCTTTGGCATAAAGCCAACCGCTAAAGTAGTGTGGACGGGGACAAAACCTGTAGTAGAGTTTTTTACCAAGAGCAAAAAAGGGCGCACGTTTCCTATGGCAACGCTTACGTTCCACAGCAGGCGTGATAGTTTTTCGGTACAGGTAAGTGAAGGGCAGGGGCAATGGCTTAATGAACTGTTTGGTGAAATTTCCGCTACCGAAAAACCCATGACGTTTGGTAAGATAAAAGAAGATTATGAAAATGCCGGGCTGGAAGAATTTGAACCGTTCTGGTACAGCAAACCCGTAAACACGTTACGTGAATACGGGCTCCTTGTCTTGTAATTGTTATAGTAATCGAGAATTACTTCTTGCGTTTTTTCTTTAGTTTTTCAAACTTTTCAAGCTGTTCAGGGCTTAGCAGTTTTTCTATCTTACCATCTATGCGCTCTATAATAAGCTGTACTTTTTCCTTACGGATGTCGTTATTCATTTCCAGGTCTTCGGTAACGGCCTTAATGTTGTTGTCTTCACTTTTGTAAATTTCCTCTACAGCCGCTTTCTGGAAATCATCCAGATCAAGCTCCTTTTGGTAGTATTCGGCTGCCATTTCAGAGGCTTCCTTTTGTTTTTTAGTACCGCCGGTAGGTCCGTTTTTGTACTGCATTGGAGCTACCCTGCGGTTCATTTGCCCAAATGATACTGCCGAAACCAGCAGGCATATTAGGGTAAGGAATGTTATTTTGCTTTTCATTGTTTTATGTATTTCAACCCAAACATACAAAAAAAGCCAAAACATACTGCTTTGGCTTTCTTAATATTTAGTTCAGCGTTGCTGCCGGTACACCATACAGGTCAAATTCGGTAGCATCTGTTATGGTAATGTTTACAAACTCGCCGGTTTTAAGGTATATGCTGGTAGCGTCTATCAGCACCTCGTTATCCACATCCGGGCTATCCGATTCGGTGCGGCCTACAAAGTGGCTGCCTTCCTTACGGTCTATAACGCAACGGTAGGTTTTACCTATTTTTTCCTGGTTCAGTTCCCAGGAAATCTGGCTTTGTATTTCCATGATTTCGTTGGCACGTTGTTGTTTTACTTCGGCAGGAACGTCGTCTTCCAAAAGGTAGGCGTGTGTATTTTCCTCATGGCTGTATGCAAAGCAACCCAAACGCTCAAAACGCATTTCGGTAACCCAGTCTTTCAGGATTTGGAAATCCTCTTCAGTTTCGCCTGGGTAACCTACAATAAGGGTAGTACGTATGGTCATACCCGGTACCGCCTTACGGAATTCCTGAAGCAGCTTGGTCGTCTTCTCTTTAGTAGTCCCGCGACGCATTGATTTCAGTACGCTGTCTGAAATGTGTTGCAGCGGAATATCTATGTAGTTACAAATCTTAGGTTCACGGTTCATAAGCTCCAGCACATCCATCGGGAAACCGCTAGGAAATGCGTAATGCAGGCGAATCCACTCTATGCCCTCTACCTTAACAAGGTTTTCAAGCAGTTCGGCAAGGTTACGTTTTTTATACAGGTCAAGGCCATAATACGTAAGGTCTTGCGCTATAAGTATAAGTTCCTTAACGCCATTCTTGGCAAGGCCTTCAGCTTCCTTAACCAGCTTTTCTATCGGCTGGCTCACGTGTTTGCCACGCATTAGCGGAATAGCGCAGAAACTGCACGGACGGTCGCAACCCTCGGCTATTTTAAGGTAGGCGTAGTTCTTTGGGGTAGTGGTAAGGCGTTCGCCCAGCAGCTCGTGCTTATAATCGGCACCCAGGGCTTTAAGCAATAGCGGAAGCTCTGTAGTACCAAAGTACTGGTCTACATCCAGGATTTCCTTTTGTAAATCCGGTTTGTAGCGCTCGCTAAGGCAGCCCGTTACAAAAACCTTGTCTACAATACCCTGCTCTTTTTTGTCTACATAATTAAGTATCATGTTTACCGACTCCTCCTTGGCATTGTCTATAAAACCACAGGTGTTTATAACAATAATGTTACCTTCGTCCTTGCCGGTAGCCTCGTGGGTAACGTCTTTACCGCTGGCGCGCAGCTGGCCCATAAGCACCTCACTGTCGTACACGTTTTTAGAACACCCAAGGGTTATAACGTTTATCTTGTTCTTTTTTAAAGATTTAGTCCTCATAATACTCAAAAAAATTGAGGTGCAAAAGTACGCTTTTTATTGGTTCTCAAAGAGCTGGTCGCGTTAAAAGTGTAAAATCCCCATAAGAAAGTGGGTTTTTATGAAATAGTATTTTTTTAAATACTCAGTTAAATCGTGTATTGGTTGTTGAAAATTTAATTTTTAGTACGAAAAATTTTATGTATTTCAAATGTTAACGAAAACGCTTTAGTTTTTAACATTTCTTTGGCAATGTGGCGTGTTTATATTCGCTTACTTGCACTAACAAAATCAAACAGTACCAACCTTGAAGGTGTATAGCCTTTGATTTACAGTGAAATGGCGGTTTTGCCACGATGCTGAAGGTTGGTTAAGTATGATTCGGAAATGTTTTTTAAATCCCGTTCATATATCACAAATCCCAATCAAAGCCATCGAAACTATTTTGATGGCTTTATTTTTTGTTAGCACATCTACATTCATAAATTTCGTAAACGGAGAAAGCCATCCTTAGCACAGGGATGGCTTTCTTATTTTTTGCTCGAGGGCAAAGAATTGCGGATTTCCCGTAACGAAGTGTCATTATTTATTTATTTATTTATTTGCTCTTGTTTACGTAAACCAACCAGCCTGACTATACCGAAACAGAGGCTTTAAAAACTGTAAGTAGGTGTTTCAATTTAAATAATATTATGAAAAAAAAGTTTTTCGGGTTTACCGGATTTTTAGCTCTAATAGCGCTAACGTTTCTTGTGTCATGTAATGATGATTCTCCATTAGTTATTGAAAACTCAAAAGAATTTAATGAATCAATAATAAAGAAAGGAACAAGTGAGTATTTTGAAGTGAATGGAGAGAAATTCTATTCTGAAGGAGATACATTAGTTGCTTATCAACCAAAAGATACTGTTTTTGGATACATTGGTGTGAGTAAAGATAATAGTTATTATACGGTTGAGGATGATTTTACAAAAACGGGATATATCAAGTTTGTAAATAAAACAACGAGTGAAAATTTCTTTCTAAAGAATGTTCAATATAACGAAAAGGAATACTATTTTACATTTGACTTAGCGACAAGTAACGGCGTGCGTATTTATGGATTGCGTTACAATACAACGAATTCTGCTTTCGCTAAAGGTGGAGGAGGCAGCTGGGGTGTTATAATTGCAATAGCTGAATTTGTGGTTGATCATTTGCCGTCAGGTGGTGGTGAAGGAGATGTGTCTGGTAGTTGCGCAAAGGCATTTGGCGCATTAAGATGCCCACAAGGTTATACGCCATACATGAGTTACAGTGGAGGTGGTTGGTTTTCCAACGCTAGTTGTGAAGTAGGTTGTAAGCCTTATAAGAGAAGGTAGTGTTTTTAATTAAAAATGCAAAGGCTAACTATTTGTTGTTTATAGGTGCAGGATTATTCTTCTGCACCTTGTTTTTAATGTCCTTTTTTCAGGCAGAATTGCTTGCGGTAGGTTACGAATCTTCACGTACAAAAATATTAGACAATTTTGTATTGTCTTTTTTTCTTGCAATTTTTATTAACCCAATTACTGAAGAATTTAGCTTTAGGGCGATTTTTACAAAAAATAGATTTTTAAAATTAATTTCTTGTTGCGGTATCCCACTGTTTATAATTGTTTCGAGTAACTATTATCTATTGATTCTGTATGTTTTTTTTCTTATTGTATTAAAGTTCTATTCTGTAAACAGTCTAATTTTGTATATTACATCTAGTCTTATATTTGCATTAGCGCATTATCAATTAAAAGATTTATTTTATTTAGGGGAGATTGTGGGACTTATTAACCATATAGGTTTTTCCTTTGTTATGATATGGATTACCTTAAATTTTAAATTTTATAAATCTGTTTTTACCCATGCTTTGTTTAATATGGCTATAATGTTGCCTATATTTATATCATTGCAATTTCCTGACCAAACAGTTCAGGAAATAAAGCAAAATGGAGTCTCTATAAGATGGAGAAAAGTACCGATATTTGCTGAGTCTCCTAATATGCAAATGGGAGGTAATTTTGTAGATATTAGGAACTATACACTCAAGGAATTTCAAAATATATTACATATTTCTAAAAATAAATATGTAGTGGTTGAAGGTAATAATTATTATAAGTTTGAGGTTAAAATTGAATCTTCTGAAAATTCTAACTTGAATGAGAAACAAATATTAGTAATGCTTTTGAAAGCTAAGTTGATAGAAAAGAATTACCAATAGCTATGTTTACGATGTTTTTTGAGTTTCCTAAGCAATTATTATTGTACTAATGTTATGGTTATATGCCAGGTAAGCCATCCTTAGCACAAGGATGGCTTTCTTTATTTTAGGTCTGTATGGGGTAGGGTTTTACCTATATAGAATTGCGGATTTCCCGTAATGAACTCTCATTATTTATTTATTTATTTGCTCTTGTTTACGTAAACCAACCAGCCTGACTATACCGAAACAGAGGCTTTAAAAACTGAAAGTAGGTGTTTCAATTTAAATAATATTATGAAAAAAATTTTAACTGTGGTAGCACTTTCGCTATTGCTATTCTCTTGTTCTAAAGAAGAAGGGGTTGTTGAAAATCAAAATGCCTTAACATCAATCACCGCAAAACCTTCTGGAAATGTAAAGATTGATGACTTGTATCAAAAGATGCTTGATTCAAAGGAGTATATTAAGGCTGACTCTGCCCGTAAAATATTTGCTAAAAAGGTGAAATTTAAAGGATCAGTGACTGACATAGATACAACTACTGAGCTTTTAGCATGGATTGGATCTAATTTGTCTTCTACAGAGTTTAAATCATTGGCTGAGGCTGAAAATGAATTAAACAATGTCCATGCCTTATCTCAAGTATCTTATAATGCTAATTTAGGGTTGTATCAGCTTATTGGACAACAGCCGAATCCTGGTCAGGTGTGGAGTAACCTTACTAGTTCGTCTACTTCTTTTGATCCTGACGCATGCGGATGTCTTCAGCAATTTGTTAATAATTTAACCTTATCCCAGCAATATTATTCAGAAGAACTAAATGACTGGTATAATAATGGTGTTGGTACGCGGCAAGCAGCAGAAGATTGTCATGAACTAATGGTAATGCAAGATGCTGCTGTATATGGTGATTGTTTATCTGGATGTGATGATTAGTAATATTTAATTTTCAAAAAAGATGAGGGAAGTTTTTAAATATGTTTTTGTTTTATCGTTAATGATGCTTTCTTGCAGGTTAAATGCCCAAAAGAGTATGTTTCAAAAAATTGCTGTGGCAGATTCTGATTGTGCTTTCCGTTGTGAAAAAGCAAAGGAGATGTATGCAAAGCTGTATAATTCTGATGCTGCGGTACAGTATAGGCAAGCAAGAGATAATTTTTTTAGCAAGCTGCCAAAAGGTGAACATCCTGATGATGCTAATGCTTTAACTTGTGAGGATAAAGTATTGCTATGGACAGAAAAAAACATTGAAAAAACAAGTTTCTCTGATTATAACCAGGCGAAACAGTTGTGGGAAGCAAGAAAACAAGCAAGTGCTAAATTAATGAATGAAAATGAGGCCTTTCATAACTATATGAGGGAAACAGCGAAAAACTGTAGCCAGGATAGTTTTAAAAAACTTCTAAATGATTTAATAAGAACCTATGGTAAAGATTTTCATATTTAGTTTTGTTGCTTGAACTTTATATACTAATAAAATCAAGAAAGCCATCCTTAGAGGGATGGCTTTCTTATTTATAGTAAGATGGATAAATTATAAATCCATAGTAAAGGAAAGCGTAATGTTGTTTCCTGTGGTTTTTACCAATGCCGATTCTGTAAAGCCCGGGCGCAGGGTAGACGTATCGCTTTTGCGCTGCTGCCAGGTGTAGGCAAGGTCTATACGCGAACCGCTAAAACTATATCCAAGCCCGCCCGAAAGGCTGGTAAGGTCGCCCAGTGTGTTGCCATTTTTGTACGGGCTTTGCAGGTTGCGGTAACCGGCTCTCAGGCTTAGGGCTTTTACACGCCATTCTGTACCTATGCGTATATCGCCTGCCCAGTCCAGGGTTTGGCTCAGTTCCGTATTTAGTCCGCTGTAGCGTCCGTTAGTGTATTTGGTGTTAGCATAATTACGTAAGCCGTAGTCTATGCTTATTAGGCCTCTTTTACCTATGATAAATGCCGCGCTACCGGTATACTTGGCAGGTGTTTTTACAGTGTAGTCATCGCCTACCATCGTTACAGGGTCTTGCTGAATTATGCTATAGTTTTGGTTGTCAGCAGTGGTGTACAGGTGTTGGGTAACCTCGTCCTGCAGGTTAAGCCATGTGGGCGATTCGTAAGCCGCCCCAAGCCTTACGCTTTTACTTACGGCATAAATAGCACCCAGGTTAAAGGATACGCCGCCGCCATAGGTATAGCGCTGGCTGTCAAACTCCATATATTGTAAACCCGAGCCTGTGTTATTGCCTGTGTTTTCTATGAAGTTAGTAAGGTTAATGTAGTCGGTAAAGTGTATGTTTACGTTACCACCTACCGATAGTTTTTGTAAAAACTGCGCCGAAAAGTTTAGGGCAACTTTACCGTTATACCCTGTGGTTCTTATGTAACTATCCTGGTAGGGTCTTACGCCTGCGGGCAGGTTAGTAGTGTACGCGGTGTTAGTAGCATCGGTGCTTACGGGGTTTATGGCATATCCGTTATAACCCATGTAGGCCTGCTGGTCTATGTAGCTCATCCCTGGGAAATCATAGTCGTTATGGCTGTTAAGGTAGTCGAGGCCTATACCTCCTACATTGCCAAAACCATTAGCATATTGTGCGAAATAATTAGCAAGGCTGCCCTCAGGATTATTTCCTCTTATGTTTATAGAGTTGTAAAAACTCTGGGTGTTTTCGTAGTTAAAACCCAGGGCAAACTTGTTCATGACCGCGTTTTCCTTACCGTTGTTAAACACCAGGAACATACCCAGCTGGTTCAGGTCGAAGTTGTTATCGTTTTTGGTATTGTGGTTGCCAAAAAAGTTGGCTTTGTTGCTTCGGTTGTAGCTGCTTCCCGATGCCGTGCCCGAATTATAGCTAAATATAGACGAGCCCGCGGGGTTAATGTTTATAGACGATGGGTCGCCACCCAAAGCGCCAAACGCGCCGCCCATAGCCCTGAAGCGTGCCGTGCCGGTAAGGTTGTCTGTAGCGTATTTTACAGCATCCTGCGCGGTATTTATATCGTATTGTGCTACTGCCGAGGTAACGGCCAGTAAGGCTGCTGCCGATAGTACTATTTTTTTCATAGCGTTTGTAAAGGAAAATATTTCATGTGGTAATAAAAGAAAAGTCCCATGTTTCCGGTTTTTACGAAATCATGGGACTGTATGTTGTTATAGATTAACCCCTGCGGCCGCCGCCCCCGCCGCCGCGTGAGCCTCCGCCCCCTCCGCCGCCAAAGCTTCCGCCTCCGCCTCGTGAACCTCCGCCCCCGCTAAAGTTGCTGCTGCCCCTGCTTGGAGCGCTGTAACTAGGTGATGAGCTACGGCTTGGCGCGCTCTGCGATGGTGAGTAGCTTTGGTTACTACGGGTAGATGAGTTGTTATAATAGTTGCCACGTCCGCCATTTACATTGGCACTGTTAGAATAGCTTGAACGTGAGTTTCCGTTGTTGTAGTAAGCTCCGCGTCCACCATTCAGAGTATTGTTACTGGCACCACGACCATTGTTCAGTTGGTACGTCCTTCCGCCATTGCTGTATGTGCCGCGGCTGTTGCCGTTATAGTACGAGCCACGGCCTGCGTTGTTAGCCATGCGCCCGTTGTTATAGTTGTTGCGGCTGCCGTTGTAGTAGGTTACGTTACGGTTGCCATAGTAGTGGTTGTTTGCGTGGTAATGGTTGTTGTAGTAACCGCCGCCGTAGTAACCGTTACCCCAGTAGCCGCCGTAGTAAGGGTAACCACCCCAGCCGTAGCCGTAGTAAGGGGAGTTCCATCCCCAGCCGAGGCCAAAGCCCCATCCGCCACCCCAGTAGCTGTTCCATCCCCAGCCGCCGTAACCGCCGTAGTATGGATATCCGCCCCAGCCGTAACCGCCATAATATGGGTAACCCCATCCGCCATAGCCCCAACCATAGTTGCTGCCGTACATGTTTATATTTACATCGCTGGTGTTGTCGCCCCATCCGCCGTAGCTGGTGGCATATACCGTGTTATTGTTAGGAACAGTATCGTAAGAGGTGTAATTGTTAGCATCGGCTACAGGTACATACTGGTCTTGCAGCGACTGAAAGTATGCCTGGTATCCATTGCTGTTTTGGCCGTTAGACTGGCCATTGTTATAATTAGCCACCCTGCCGTCATTATATTGGTATACCGGCTGTCCGTTAGCGTCGCGGGGTACCGAACCGTATACGCCGTCTGAGTCGTAACTCGATGCGCTTTGGTACGAACCGCACGAACTTACCACCAGGCTGAGCAATCCTGCAAGAGCCATGAGGGTTATACGTTGCGTATTGAAGTATTCTGTTTTCATCGCTGCATTTTTTTTATTGTTGAACTTACAAAAATAGGTTAGTTTTGCTAAACTATTTTACTGTATAAAGTTAAACAATATTTGTGCCAATTATAATACGATGAGTAAGAATTTAACAAAGCGGTCAGAGGATTATTCCAAATGGTATAATGAACTGGTTGTAAAGGCTGACCTGGCTGAAAATTCAGGGGTTAGAGGGTGTATGGTTATCAAACCATACGGATATGCGATATGGGAAAAAATGCAGGCGGAGCTGGACAGGATGTTCAAGGAAACCGGTCACCAGAATGCGTACTTCCCGCTGTTTATACCCAAGTCGTACTTTAGCAAAGAGGCGAGCCACGTAGACGGCTTTGCCAAAGAGTGTGCCGTAGTAACCCACTACAGGCTAAAAACCGGAGAAGACGGAAAAACCATAGAAGTAGACCCGGATGCCAAGCTGGAGGAAGAGCTTATAGTAAGGCCTACGTCTGAAACCATTATATGGGATACCTACCGTGGCTGGATACAAAGCTACCGCGACCTGCCGCTGCTTATAAACCAGTGGGCAAACGTGGTGCGCTGGGAAATGCGTACACGCCTGTTCCTTCGTACGGCTGAATTCCTTTGGCAGGAAGGGCATACCGCCCATGCTACACAAGGGGAGGCTATCGCCGAAGCAGAACAGATGATGAACGTATATGCTGATTTTGCCGAAAACTTTATGGCAATCCCGGTTGTAAAGGGTGTAAAGACCGCCAATGAGCGTTTTGCAGGTGCTATAGAAACCTATTGTATAGAAGCGCTTATGCAAGACGGTAAGGCATTGCAGGCAGGTACATCGCACTTCCTTGGGCAAAACTTTGCCAAAGCGTTTGATGTTAAGTTTACAAACAAAGAAGGCAAGCAGGAATTTGTATGGGCTACCTCATGGGGTGTAAGTACACGCCTTATGGGTGCGCTTGTTATGACGCATTCAGATGATAACGGTCTTGTACTGCCTCCAAACCTGGCGCCGATACAAGTGGTTATTGTGCCTATATATAAAGGCGATGAGCAGTTTGATGCGATTAGCGAAGAAGCCAAGCAACTTATGGCACGCCTGCGCAAGCTGGGTATATCTGTTAAATATGATAACAGGGATACGCATAAGCCGGGCTTTAAATTTGCTGAGTACGAACTTAAAGGTGTGCCGGTGCGTATAGCCATAGGTCCGAATGACCTTGCTAACGGTACCTTTGAGGTAGCACGACGCGACACGCTGACCAAAGAAACGGTTGTCAGTGCCGATATTGTTACCTACATACAAGATTTGCTGGAGCAGATACAAAAGAGTCTTTTTGATAAGGCGTTTGCCTTTAGGGACGCTCATATTACCGAGGTGAACTCGTGGGAAGAATTTAAAGACGTTCTTGATAACAAGACCGGATTTGTTTCTGCACACTGGGATGGTACTTCTGAGACAGAAGAGAAGATAAAAGATCTTACAAAAGCTACCATTCGCTGTATTCCTTTAGATAGGAAGGAAGAGGCTGGTATATGCGTACTTACGGGGGCTCCAAGTATCGGAAGGGTGCTTTTTGCCAAAGCGTACTAGAAAAAAATTACTGTTTTTTTTGAATTTTTTTGTTGCTACTCTTGCAGAAGTGAAAATAAGTTGTACTTTTGCATCCGCATTAGAGAACAAACAAATTCAATGGCCCGTTCGTCTATCGGTTAGGACGCTAGATTTTCATTCTAGTAAGGGGGGTTCGATTCCCCCACGGGCTACAAAACAACAAATCAGTACCACTGGTTTTAGTTTAAAAGAGAGTTTACCGGTCCGTTCGTCTAGGGGTTAGGACGCCAGATTTTCATTCTGGTAACACGGGTTCGATTCCCGTACGGACTACAATTAAAATAATTTTTAAGAAAGAATTTACAATGGCAAACCATAAGTCAGCTTTAAAAAGGATAAGAAGCAATGAAAAGAAGAGGGTGCTTAACAGGTACCAGCACAAAACTACACGTAATGCTATAAAAGCTATACGTTTAGCTACTGTGAAGTCTGAAGCTTCTGATAAACTTGCAGGTGTTATCTCTATGATTGACAAGCTTGCTAAGAAAAACATCATACACGCTAACAAAGCGTCTAACCTTAAGTCTAAACTTACTAAGCACGTAGCTGCTCTTAACTAAGACTTAGCGTAAGCAAACATACAGAAAGCCTCCCGGTAACGGGAGGCTTTTTTGTTTTATATTTGGTTTGGGCACTGGATAAAACTTTTTTAATTCAGATTAGTTTCTTTCTATGAACCAGTTGCAAAAATATACAAAAACCATACTTTGCATAACTATCCTTAATTTCTCGTTTTAATACCGTTTTGTCATTTAATACGTAAATACTACTAGGTAAAACCCTAGTGTCCGATTAGTCTTTACCCTAAGTCTGCATTTCATCTTTTTTTAAAGCGTTTGGTCGAAAACATTTAGAAAATTTTAGTGTTGTATGTAGCTTAGCTGTGGGATTTAGAAAACACCTTACTGTTATGAACGACATTACCACCTTTGGGGCTATAGGTGCGGCCTTTGCTATAGGCTTGCTTGCATCGTTTATAGCCCGAAAAATATCGGCGCACAAAAAGCAGCTGATGCTAAAAAAATACAGCGAGCTGCGTAAGCAGTCGCTTGCCATGCAGGGCACCATGAACAACCTGATCATGGCCGGCGATGCCGAACGTAAAACTATAGACGGAACCCTTACCTGCGCTGATTTTTACAAACAGCTTAAGAGCAACCATATGTATAACCTTTCGGACAAATACCTGTCTAAGGTTAAGAAAAGTAATAACCTGTTGTTCTTAAACAAAGCCGAACGCAACCTGTATGAACAGGAAGCAAAGCTTAAAAATGCCCAGCAACTTTTATCGTTTGCTATGGCACTATAATTACGCCACATCTTTTATTTCTATATTTTTCAGGAAGCCCTTTGTAACAAGAGGGCTTTTTGTTTGTTATATTTATAGGGAAATTGTTTAGTCTTATGATAAAAGAATCCAAGAAAGACGTTAAGATAGCCTTTCGTAAGCCGGCCTACCCCGTAATACCCGAGCTTATGGAATACCTGGAGAAGTATAACCGTACCACCAGGTCGCCTTTGCTGTATGATGATCTGCTGCGTTTTTCGGGAGGGATTTCGGTGTTTGACAAAGAGGGCAATGATACGCTATGGCTGCGGGTATTCTACCCTGAGTTTGAACAGGCCGAAATAGAGGCGGGACTAAACAAGATTTATACCCTCTTACATTCCGATGGCGATGAAGATACCCTGCCTTACCTTACGGTAGATTCCATTGAGTTTTGCACATTTGGTAATTCCAGGCCTTTCCGTATACGGGTGCGAAACATCCTTAACGATAACTATACCAACTTCTATGTAAAAAAAGCCGATGCCTCGCGTATTTACGGGCTTGAAATGGAAGACCTTCTTTCGCCAAACCGTGTAAACTACCTGGTGTATAAAGATACACTTATAGAGGAACATATATTAGGTATTCCCGGTGATGTATTTATAAAGCAGCATCTGGACAAATGTACCGAGCAGGAAAAATCGCAGATAGCCAAAGAGTTTGTAAAGTTTAACGAACGCTGTATGGTAGGGCTACTGGGCGATATGCGCTCCTATAACTACGTAGTTATCCCCACACATGATTATGACCATGTGGTGTACCGTATCCGTGCCATAGATTTCGACCAGCAGTCGTACGAGGGCAATCTTAAGATTTATCTGCCGCAGTATTTTAAGGAAAACTTCAGGATGGTAAAACTGGTTATGGATAAGCTAAAGCCAAATTCCATAGAGCAATACCGTAAGGAGGTGCGCTCAGTCATAGCAAAGCGCCTGCTAAACAGCCACGAGCGTTATATGGATTTAGTAAGCATCCTTAAAAAAGACCATATAGCACCAAAAAGCCATGTGGTGGAACTGCGAAATGCCCTGCAAAAGCTTACCTACGATTCTAAATTCCGTAACTGCGAAAACATGGGAGACATCGCTGAAATAGGATTGGAGTTTGTAATGAAGAAATACCGCAGAGCAGAGTAAAGTGTTGGTTTATGATCACTTCTTTACAAAATAGTATCAGGGTGTGTTTGGGTAAAAATGTACCTTAGCAGGTTATATGCCGTTAACCAAACCTTTTTATGAAACCAAATCCTCTACTGTTTTGGCTGCTGTTTTTTGTGGCCAATTTTGGCTTTAGCCAAAATACTCCTCAACGCGAAACAACAAATATAGATGCCGGCTGGCGTTTTGCCTTTGGTCATCCTTATGATACTGCTAAAGACTTTGGCCATGCCGAAGCCTACTTCTCCTATCTTGCCAAAACCGGTAGTGCCGATGGGCCTGCCGCCACCGTATTTGATGACCGCGCCTGGCGATTGCTGAACCTGCCCCACGACTGGGCGGTAGAACAGCCGTTTAGCGAAACGGCAAGCTACAGCCATGGGTTTCATGCTGCGGGTAAGGGATTTCCGGAGCGCAGTGTGGGGTGGTATCGTAAACAGGTTATCCTTGCTAAGGAAGATTTGGGGCGTATCATTACCTTAAAGTTTGATGGGGTATTTCGTAATTCTAAAGTATGGTTTAACGGGCATTTTCTGGGTACGGAAGAAAGCGGGTACAATAGCTTTGAATACGATGTTACCGCTTACGTAAAGTATGGCGAACAAAATACCATAGCCGTGCGCGTAGATGCTTCTATGGAAGAAGGCTGGTGGTACGAGGGTGCGGGCATCTATCGGCATGTATACCTGCAAAAGACAAACTCGCTACATATAGCTACAAATGGTACGTATGTTACTACCCAGATTAAAGGTGCTGATGCCGCTGTAAAAGTAATGGCTGGCGTGCGTAACCAAAGCAATTATAAAGGGCAGGTTATACTACGCCATACAATTTATAGCCCTGGTGGAAAAGTTGTGGCTACTGCCAATGAAAATATTACAGCACCGGATTTCTACAAAACGGCTGAAGCTGTTTCAATACTAAATGTTACCAGTGCAAGTCTTTGGGATACAGAACACCCAAATTTATACAAGCTCGTTACCGAAGTCGTACAGTATGATAGGGTAGTTGACCACTACGAAACTACTTTCGGTATTCGCGATATAAAATTTGATGCAGAAAAAGGTTTATTCCTGAATGGCAAACCTGTAAAGCTAAAGGGTACGAATAACCATCAGGATCATGCCGGGGTGGGTACTGCCATTCCTGATGAATTACAATACTGGCGTATAAAGCAACTTAAGGCTATGGGGAGCAACGCTTACCGCTGTTCGCACCATCCGCCTACGCCTGAGCTGCTGGATGCCTGCGATAAACTGGGGATGCTGGTTATTGATGAAACACGCCTTATGGGAATAAATGAGTATCACCTGAATACCTTAAAATACCTCATAGAGCGCGACCGCAACCACACGAGTGTATTCTGCTGGTCGGTGGGTAATGAGGAATGGGCCATTGAGGGGAACATAACCGGCGAACGTATTACGCAAACCATGCAGGATTTTGTGCATAGCCTTGATGCCAAGCGCCCCGTTACAGTGGGTATAAGCAGTGGTTTCAGGAGTGGGATTTCGTCTATGGTAGAAGTTATGGGGTATAACTATATGGGCAATGGTGACATAGATGCGCACCGTAACCAGTTTAAAAACCAGCCGGGTATGGGCACAGAAGAGGGCTCTACTTTTGCCACCCGGGGCATATATGTTACCGATGATGCCAAACATTACCAGAATGCATACGACCGAAAGCCGCGCCCGTCGTTTTACAGCATAGAAGAGGGGTGGACGTTTTATGCCACACGCCCTTACCTTGCAGGGATGTTTATCTGGACGGGTTTTGACTACCGTGGGGAGCCTACGCCTTATGGCTGGCCGTCGGTTACGTCTTACTTCGGGATGATGGATGCGTGCGGTTTCCCTAAAGATAATGTGTATTACCTGAAAGCGTGGTGGGGTAATGAGCCTGTAGTACATTTGTTGCCACACTGGAACTGGCCGGGCAAAGAAGGCAGGGAAATAGACGTTTGGGTACATACCAACTGTGATACGGTAGAACTATTCCTGAATAAAAAGAGCCTTGGTAAAAAGAATGTAAAACAGTACAGCCATCTGGAATGGAAAGTGGTTTACCAGCCCGGTACACTTGAAGCCGTTGGTTACAAAAACGGAAAAAAGGTACTGACGGATGTGCAGACAACAACAGACGCTCCTGCCGTAATAAAACTGACTCCGCACAAAACTACTCTTAAAGGCAGCACTGATGTTGCGGTAGTAACGGTAGAAACACTGGACAAAAAAGGACTCCACGTTTCGGTAGCCGATAACGAAATTACCTTTGGGATTAAAAACGGGACTATTTTAGGCGTTGGCAATGGCGACCCGACTTCTCTTGAAAATGACAGATTTATAGACGACATACAATTAATTCCACTGACGGGGTTGCAGGAACAGGCGTTGGCTTCAGCTGTGTTACCTACAACATTGCCTCAGTATAACGAAACGGCCTGGAGGGAAGCCTTCAAAAACAGGGATTATAAAAACCTTGCCGCAGCATATGCCTATAAAGCGTTATTTACATTAGAAAAAACAGATGGGGTAAACGTTACTTTCTTTTATAAAAAGATTGGAGTAAATGCGGTTGTATTTGTAAACGGGGTTAAAGTTTCGGCTCTAGCCAATGATGCGCAGCAATTTGTTCTGGATGCCAAAGTTTTAAAGCAAGGCAGTAATGCAATAAACATCATGGCAACGCCCGAACAAAAGGTACACGACTGGGATGTGATTAATGCAGACCCGGGAGTAATTCAGGTGGTAACCCCGGCAACGCCGTATAAACGAAAATTATTTAGTGGTTATGCGCAAATCATAGTACAATCCGATGGCAGTGGAAAACCTCTGGAACTAACAGCAAAATCTACTGCAGTTAAAGACGCAAAATTGCTGTTAAATACGAATTAATGGTTCTTTAAAAAAGATTCTACAGTATTGTGCCATGCTTCGGGTTCGGTTTCTATATATTGCCCATGCCCGGAATGTATGAAAGTGTGCAGGTCTTTCGGCCCGGCCAGGTTATTATAAATGGCTAGGATTTCGTCATAATCTACACGGTTGTCCTGCTCGCCCCAGAGTAAAAGGGTTGGGCAGGTAATGTTTTTGGCATAGTCTTCAGGGTTGTGCCCAAAAGCCCAGAAGCCATTTTCGATACCGCCCCAAAACGTAAGCAGCCCCGCCATAGGGAATTTAGGAACACCCATAATTTCAAAACGCTTGCCCACGGTACCGTACATAGAGCCAAACGGGCAGCCCACAACAATTGCCTTTGGCGATAGTTTATAGTCGTTTATGGCTTTCATAACCGAAGCCGCGCCCATACTGCTCCCGTACAGGTATATGTTTTTTTCGCCCCTGCCGGCAATGTAGTCGTAAGCGGTTTTTATATTTTCGGCTTCTTTATAGCCAATGGTGGTCTGGTTACCCTCACTGCCACCCGAACCCATAAAATCAGTAAGCAGGGTATTGTAACCCATAGCCAGAAATGCGTCAGACAGCTCAAGTAATGCCGACTTATTGCCTTGGTATCCGTGGAATAACAAAATGGTACCTTTTGGCTTTGAACTCATGGTTTTAATATACCATGCGCTGAGCATTACATTGCTTTTCAGGGTTACCGATTCATATTCCTGTGAGGGTGTTTCGGTATTGCGCGGGCGGGGTAATGGTGCGCCAAAAAACAGCATTTTTACCTTTTGGAACGCATCCATTTGTTCGGCCTTTATGCGTTCGCCTGCGGTTTCATTAAAATGGGTAAACGCCCACCCCTGAAACATGGCTATGATATTCATGAGTATAAAAACAAACAACAGCATGCGCCCCAGCGGCTTTAGCGGGTTACTGCGTTTAGGTAATGGTATGGGCTGGTGCATTTTGTTTGTTTATTAATACGATAGTCCTTTGTAGGGGAATGCTCACGCTGCAATTCCTCTCCTTCTGAGGGGCGCCCGCAGGGCGGGGTGGATATTTCCTGTCTAAAGTAAAAAAGTAAATCCTGTAACCCAAACAAACTTTAACGAAAATCTCATACTATCCGTACCGAGCGCATTTATTTATGTAGTAATTTTATAGGTATGGAAACAGGAAGAAGAAAAGGATTTAAGTTCAGCACCTACAGCGCCGCGCCACAGTCGGTTTTTGATAAGCTGCTGGAAATTTTTACCGAGCTCATTACCCATACCTCGGGCGACTTTGATGAGGCAATCGACTGGCTGCGACAGCTGGACAAGGAATACGAACTTACAACACCCGAATACACCATAGACGATTTTATCGAAGACCTGAAAAAGAAGGGCTATATCCGTGAGGAAATTCGCCCCGATGGTGATGGCAGTGGGGAAGGCAACGGCATAAAACTGAGTTCTAAACTGGAACAGAACATCCGTCAGCAGGCGTTAAAGCAAATCTTTGGCAACCTGAAACGTAACGGATCGGGCAACCACCGTACCAAATACAGCGGTTCGGGCGACGAACATACAGGCGAGTTCCGTGATTACCGTTTTGGTGATGCGCTCGAAAAGATTTCACTGACCGAAAGCCTTAAGAACGCTCAGGTAAATAATGGCGTAGACGGGTTCCGCATTACCGAAGATGATTTGGTAGTAGAGGACAGTCACCACAAGGCACAAATGAGCACGGTACTGATGATAGACATTAGCCACAGTATGATTCTCTACGGCGAAGACCGCATTACGCCGGCGAAGAAAGTCGCCATGGCTCTTGCTGAACTCATTACCACCCGTTACCCTAAGGATACGCTGGATATACTGGTGTTTGGTAACGATGCCTGGCCTATTGAGATTAAGGATTTGCCCTATTTACAAGTGGGGCCGTACCATACCAATACCGTGGCGGGGCTGCAACTGGCTATGGATTTGCTCAGGCGTAAGCGCAACACCAACAAGCAGATTTTTATGATTACCGATGGTAAGCCGAGCTGCCTCCGCGAAAGCGACGGCACCTACTATATGAACAGTTACGGGCTGGACAATTATATTGTAGAGAAATGCTATACCATGGCGGCGCAGGCACGCAAGCTGCACATTCCCATTACTACGTTCATGATTGCACAAGACAGCTACCTGCAACGTTTTGTGCGTGAGTTTACCGAAGCCAACCAGGGTAAGGCGTTCTTTACCGGGCTGAAAGGCCTGGGCGAAATGATCTTTGAGGATTATGAAGCGAACCGGAAGAAGAGAATTAAATGATGTATTAATTAGAAGAATTAAGACTTTTAGATGAGAGATAATAGATGATAGACGGTATCGGATTCAGACAACAGGCATCGGACATCCGACCGCAGACTTTATGAACTTTACGACTTTAAAACTTTATGAACATACAAGACATAAAAACATTTGGCGAACTAAAAGCTTCAGGCTATGTGAGCCTGGGAATAAAGGACGAACTGCGCAAAAACCTGCGTGCAAAAATAGCTAAGAAACAAACCGTTTTTGAAGGGGTGTACGGTTACGAACACACCGTTATACCACAACTTGAACAGGCTATTTTGAGCAGGCATAATATTAACCTGCTGGGGCTTCGCGGTCAGGCGAAAACACGCCTGGCACGCCTTATGGTGAATTTGCTCGACGAGTGGATTCCGGTAGTAGAGGGCAGCGAAATTAACGACGACCCGTTTAACCCGATTTCGCGCTATGCCGTTGAGGTACTTGCTGCCAAAGGCGATGATACACCTATAACCTGGCTGCATCGCAGTGAGCGTTTTGCTGAAAAACTAGCCACGCCCGATGTTACCGTTGCCGACCTAATAGGCGACATAGACCCGATTAAGGCAGCCAACCTAAAATTGTCTTACGCCGATGACCGCGTGATTCACTACGGTATGATACCCCGTGCCAACCGATGCATTTTTGTGATTAATGAATTGCCCGATTTACAGGCACGCATACAGGTATCGCTATTCAATATTTTACAGGAGGGTGATATCCAAATCCGTGGCTTTAAGGTACGTTTGCCACTCGATTTGCAATTCATCTTTACGGCAAACCCGGAAGATTATACCAACCGTGGCAGTATAGTAACGCCACTTAAAGACCGTATTGGTTCACAAATCCTTACGCACTATCCGGAAGATATTACCATAGCCCGCACCATTACCGAACACGAGGCAAGACTGGACAGTCGCCAGAGCGATACGGTATATGTACCATCATTGGCAAAAGACCTGTTGGAACAGATAGGTTTTGAAGCCCGCGAAAGCGAGTTTGTAGATTATAAGAGCGGGGTGAGTGCCCGTATGAGCATTACTGCTTTTGAGAACCTGCTGAGTACCGCCGAACGCCGTGCCCTGCGTGCAGGTGAAGATAAGACCAGCGTACGCCTTAGTGATTTTATGGGGATTATTCCTGCGATTACCGGTAAAGTAGAATTGGTTTACGAAGGTGAGCAGGAGGGAGCTTCGGCTGTTGCGGAAATTTTGATAAGCAGTGCGGTTAAGACATTGTTTACAGAGCTTTTCCCAAAAATAGAAAAACTGGAAAAACAGAACCAGAAAACCCCATACCAGGAAATCATCGACTGGTTCTTTAACGAAGGCGGAGGCCTTGAAATACAGGATGACGCTACCGACAGGCAGTACCAGAAGGAATTGGATAAGATTATTCCGCTGAAACAGCTCATCCAAAAGTATGCCCCCGAAACTCCTAAAGAAGATTTATTGTTTATGAAGGAGTTTATACTATGGGGACTTGCCGAATACAAGAAACTGAACAAAGACCGCTTTAGTGAGGGCTACCAGTTCAGGGATCCTTTCGGAAGTTACATCAGTAAGTTGTAGATTGGTTTCTTAAAAGTAACACAGAGATACACGGAGGGAGCACAGAGCCACACGGAGAAAAAGAGGTTGTACCTTTGGTACGAGAACACAGAGCTGTACGTGAAAACATACAGCTCTGTAGACACTTGCTGAAAGCGAAACTTGAAAAACTCCGTGTGGCTCTGTGCTCCCTCCGTGTATCTCTGTGTAACAGTTTTACTAGAGCAAATCCATCTTTATAATCACAGGGGGTTCCTGTAATTTTTCAGGGATGATATCTACGAATGCCTTCAGATACGGCTGTTCGTTATGCTGCGCCAGGATTTCCACGCTTTCCCAAATCTCATAGAAAACAAAGGTATTGTTATCGGCTTTGTCGCGGTGCAGGTCGTATTGCAGGTTACCCGGTTCTTTACGGCTGTTGGCTACCATATTTTGGAGTAGGACAAGGATGTCGGTGGTGTGTTCCGGCTTGCTTTTTATGATTGCAGTTAAGTATACTTTCATGGCTTAAGCGGTTACGGTATTGTTAGAAAAAACGGTTTCAAGGTGTTTTTTGTAGCGGCCCATTTCAAACTCCATGTCAGGATTTTTCATCACATCATGGAAATGGAAACCGTCTATCTTGCTCAGCCCCACAAACGCATTCATACGGTGGAAGCCAAACAGCACGCCGTCATCTACACTCGTTTCCCCGAAAAATTCTCCCGGAAGGGTAAAGGCAGTAGAGGGCGCATTCCACGTAGTAGTAACCATATAGTGTTTGCCGTGCATGGTGCCGCCGGTGCCGTAACCTATTTCGGGCGTGGCTGCGTGGCGCCCGTCACTGTTGTAAATCCCTTTGCGGTGGCCTGCGGTAAATACCTCATCAATATATTTTTTTAGCCCGAACGGCACCTGGAACCACCAGATTGGCGTATGGTAAATAATAATATCTGCCCAGTTATATTTCGTTACTTCCTCATCGGGGTTATAACCGTTCTCAATATGGGATACCTGTACGTTATATTCAGGATGGTTAGTGAAAAAGTCATCGGTTACATTGGTAATCGTATTGTTGTACGCCCCACCCGAATGACCAAAGTTTTGTCCGCCGTTTATTACAAATATGTTTTTCATAGTGCTTATGCTTTAAATACAGGGCAAAGTTATAGGAGCTTTTTGTATTATTAAAATAAGATAATTTATACATTTGTATTATAATTATAATAGTTTTAAATTATGGTAAATCTGGAATGGTACCGCACCTTTAAGGCAATATACACTACGGGCACACTTACGGGCGCTGCCGAGGCATTGTTCATATCGCAGCCAGGGGTAAGCCTGCACCTCAGTTCGCTTGAAAGCTACGTGGGGTACAAACTCTTTGAACGTACCGGGCGTAAAATGCTCCCTACCGAACGTGCCAAAGCCTTGTACAACGCCATATACGACCCGATATCCAAGTTGGAACAGGCGGAGAAAACCTTCCAGAAAAGTACCGAAAAGAATACGCCAACCATAAGTGTGGGTATGTGTTTTGAGATGTTTCAGGCTACTTTAGAAAAGCACATCAGCAGCCTGCCGTTTAACGTAATCGTGTGTTTTGGTGAATACCCCGAAATGCTGGATAACCTTGATAAAGGCATTATCGACCTGGTGGTAACGCCCCGAAAAGGAACGTCGCAGTTGGTAGGGCATGAGCCATTCAGTTCGGAAACCATAGTGCTTGTTGGGGGGAGCGAGGTAGATACAGCCGAGTTCAACACGCTGCTTATGCAGAACGATTTGCCCGCTGCTGAAAAGTGGCTGAAAAGCCATAAATGGTACGGCACCACGGGCGATATGGAACACCTGTTTCGCTTCTGGGAACTGAACTTTGGGCACAGACCAGACTTCAGGCCAAACTACATAGTACCCAACCTGAACTCTATTGTACGTTGTCTCTCGGGAGGTACGGGGCTGGCAGTAATGCCCGACTTCTTGTGCCAAAAGGAAATCGAGGAAGGCAAGGTGAAAATCATTTGGGAAGGCGAAAACAAGCTGCAAAATACCCTGTATTTCGGATGCCGTAAAAATACGTTATACACCCAGGAAATCGCCCAGCTTAAAACACTGTTGCGTGAGGTAATGCCGATGGTTGAGGTGGCTTTGTAGTTTATATCTGCTGGCGCGGATTTGTAATCCGTGCCTTAATATATTTCGAATACTATAAACAGGGATTGCAAATCCACGCTATCGGGAGCTATGAGATATATTTTCTGATGTGTCTTAAAAAATCACATCAATGTTTTTCCAAAAAATTGAATGTTGTTTGTTATTAATTATTTTTGTTTTTAAAAACCAAATAATATACCAATGGCGACGAAAATTTATCCAACTTTAATTTTTTTAATATTATTAATTTCTTGTACCAATTCTGAAAAGTATAATACTTTGGGGGAAAATAATATTAAAGGACAAGTCAAATCTATTGTTGAAACAGATTTTTCAATTAATCTGAACAACTCAAAAACAATTCGTTCTATTTCTGAAACTAATTATAATAAGTTAGGTTATATAATTAGTTTAAAGTTCTCGGATAACAATCCTAAATTTAACGGAGATTTTGTTAAGACATTTAGTTATGATGATGATAACAACATTGCTGGACTTAAATTCGTAGGAGTCAATGAAGATATTGCATTGCACGAAAGCCTTCAGCCTTTTGATGATGTATACAA
This sequence comes from Bacteroidia bacterium, assembly GCA_046566705.1. Classification (GTDB taxonomy): domain Bacteria; phylum Bacteroidota; class Bacteroidia; order Flavobacteriales; family Flavobacteriaceae; genus Flavobacterium. The sequence goes on from JBKHWE010000006.1 coordinate 29,754, forward strand.
ATATGATTATGATAGTAAAGGAAGAATTGTTAAAAAGACTATTTTAAGCAGGGATAGTATGAATGATGAAAAGCCTGAAACTAACACTGAACAAAACGAACGAAATTTAATCTTTGATAGTTCGAAGCGAATCCATTACAATGAATATAAATATGATAATCGAGGAAATTTAGTAGAAGATGTTTTTCATATAGGTTCTGTAAGAATGAATAAAACTGTCTTTATGTATGATGACAATGGGAAAAAAATAGGAGAAGTTTATTTTAACTCACAAGATCAACTAATCACAAAAACCTTATATAGAAGAGATAACTCTAATAGAATTGTTTTGGAAAAGTATATTTATCCTGATACATTATATAATCAGACAATAAAATATAAATACAATAATTACTCAGATGTTATTGAAGAGTTGAGGGGTAAAGATTTGCATAGTTATATTTACGAATACGACAAAAGTCAAAATTGGGTTTCAAAAAGTGAATTCTTAAATAAACGCCAGGTTTCAAATATTATCAGGACTATAGTTTACTATTAATATTTAACACCATGATGGCGCGGATTTGCAATCCGTGCCTTTGTAGGGTTGAGAAAATTAAGCACGGATTGCAAATCCGCGCTATCCATAAAGTTTTAAAGTAATATTTTGTTAATCCGTGCTTTAACTTCAGGTAATATGTATGGGGTTATATTTGGTAAAACTGTTTTTGTATGAAACTTTTTCCGTTTAATATAATCTCATTTCTAAGGGAACGCCTGTTTCTAAGGGCTATGCAGTCGTTTTTTATTCATTAATACGAGGATTTTTTATTGATGAGCAAACGACGTATAGAACCCGAATTGCACAAGGAGCAGTTCGGTAAAGATTTTTTGTGGGGTGTGGCTACAGCAGCTTTCCAAATTGAGGGCGCCCATGATATTGATGACAAAGGGCTTTCCATCTGGGATGTATTTACCGAGAAGAAAGGTCGCGTTAAAGGCAACCACCACGCCCGCATAGCCTGCGATTTTTACAATTCCTATCCTATAGATGTTGCCCTGATGAAGCGGCTGAACATACCTAACTTCAGGTTTTCGCTCAGCTGGGCGCGGATTATGCCTTCGGGTACGGGCGCGGTTTCACAAAGTGGCATCGACTATTACAACCGCCTCATAGACCATCTACTTGAAAACGGCATTGAGCCCTGGGTTACATTATACCACTGGGATATGCCCCACGCGCTCGATGTACAGGGCGGGTGGACCAACCGCGATAGCATTACCTGGTTTACCGACTATGTGGAAGTATGTGCCAAACACTTTGGCGACCGTGTAAAAAACTGGATGGTTATGAATGAACCGTCGGTATTTACAGGGGCGGGGTACTTTTTGGGAATACACGCACCGGGCAGGCGGGGACTTGGTAATTACCTTAAAGCCGTACACCACGTTACCCTGTGTACCGCCGAGGGAGCAAGGACGTTACGCAGCCTGGTGCCAGCTGCGCACCTGGGTACTACCTTTTCGTGCACGCAGATAGAACCGTATACCCAGCGTGAAAAGGATGTGGCTGCAGCCAACAGAGTACATACGCTCCTCAACCGTGCTTTCATCGAACCAATACTCGGCCTGGGGTATCCCAATGCGGCCGACCTGCCGGTTATCCGCAAAATGGAACCGTATATTCAGCCGGGCGATATTGAAAAAATGGCGTTTGATTTTGATTTTACCGGTATACAATGCTATACCCGCGAAGTGGTAAAAGCATCGTTCCTTACGCCCTATGTAGGAGCTGCATTGGTCAAAGCCGAAAAGCGCAAGGTGATGACCACCGAAATGGGGTGGGAGGTATATCCGAAATCCATGTATCACATGATTAAGCACTTTGACAGTTATCCGCAGATAAAAAATATACTGGTTACCGAGAACGGTGCTGCGTTTCCCGATACGGTTTTAAACGGTAAGGTATACGACCTCCGCCGTAAGGATTACCTGGAGAGCCATATGCGCCAACTCCTGAAAGCCAAAAATGAAGGTGCCCGTGTTAACGGCTATTTTGTGTGGAGCCTTACCGATAATTTTGAATGGGCAGAGGGCTACCACACACGCTTTGGCCTGATTTATGTCGACTTTGAAACCCAGGAGCGCATTGTGAAACACAGTGGCGAATGGTTCGCCGAATTTTTGCAGCCCAACTAATCCATCCGCTTATGCAAACCCCAAAGAAACTGAAGATATTATACGCCATACAGGGCACCGGAAACGGGCACCTGAGCCGCGCCATGGATGTGATTCCCTGCCTGCAAAAACACGGCGAAGTAGATATACTGGTAAGTGGCATACAGGGCGACCTGGAGCTGCCCTTTAAGGTAAAGTATAAACTGAACGGGCTAAGTTTCATCTTTGGGAAAAAAGGAGGGGTAGACCTGGTAAAAACGGTGCTTAAGTCTAACTTGCCTAAGCTGATAAAAAGCATACGAAGGCTGCCGGTGGAGGAGTACGATTTGGTTATAAACGATTTTGAACCGGTAAGTGCCTGGGCGTGTTATTTCCGTCATAAGACCTGCATTTCCCTGAGCCACCAAAGCGCTGTGCTGAATAAGAACTTTCCGCTGCCCGATGAGGAAGACCGCAAGGGCAAGCTTATCCTTAAAAACTACGCTCCTGCCGATGAGCATTACGGTTTCCACTTTTATCCGGTAGGCGATAATATTTTTACACCGGTAATTCGTGGACATGTGCGCGGCAGAAAAATAACAGATAAGGGTCACTATACCGTATACCTGCCTGCGTATGATGATAAAACACTTATCAACCGCCTGTCGGCATTTCCTGCTATAAAGTGGGACGTGTACAGCAAGCATTGCAAAAAGAAAAAAGTAGTAAAAAACATTACCATACAACCCATAGATAACGAAGGGTTTACGGCAAGCATGGCTTCCGGTGCCGGGGTGCTGTGTGGCGCGGGTTTTGAAACCCCTGCCGAAACGTTGTTCCTTGGCAAAAAGCTATTGGTGGTTCCTATGAAAAACCAGTACGAACAGCAGCTTAATGCCGCTGCCTTAAAGAAAATGGGCGTACCGGTTATTAAGAGCCTTAATCCTAAATACACCGACGTGATAAGCGACTGGTTGGTAAACGGCAAACCCATCTCTGTAGATTACCCTGACCGCACACAGGAAATTGTAGGCAGTGTTATAGCAAATTGGCGTGCCAGCCACTAAATTTTATTTACAAAAAAAAGCTTGCCACGAATTTCACGAATTTTCACGAACCCGTTTGTGCTAATTCGTGAAATTCGTGGCAGTTTGACCAATGAAAAAACGTTGTGTAATTAGCATGAAAGCAATTTGAAATCCCGAAATTAGCGCTCCAAACACAACACAAATGAAACGACTTTTAACCCTGTTGGTTCTTGCCGCAGGTTGCATAGGATACGCGCAAAAAGCACCTAAAGCCATTAAGGTTACCTACCAAAAAAGTTATCTCGGCAAAGTACAGGACGAAGGTAATCCCGTGATTGTTTTTTCTGATGCCAATAAAACATTGGTAACCTCCCGGCAACTACTGGATAAGAAAGCCGCCCTGCCGGCAGAGCAGTTGTTGGTATTGCACCCCGCTGCGTACGTACAGTTTGCCGAAGTAAAACCCGGTAGCTTTGTAGCCATGCGTGATTCGCTTTCGCTGAAAAAACAAACCTTTGAGCTACTGCCCGATACCAAAAAGATTTTTGGCTATACCTGCCATAAAGCAAAGACTATTATTAACAGTAATACCATTGAGCTTTGGTACACGACCGATTTGGGTTTAAAAGGCGCGCCATCTATCCTGGGGCAGGAACTGGGGCTGGTGTTGGAAACCAACCGCAACAATAATTTTGTGGTTACCGCTATCAAAATTGAAAAACTGAAAAGCCTGCCTTCCGTTGCAACTTTGCCTGCCAATACTAAAATCACCGATAACCTGAGCTATCGCGACCTGATCTGGAAAGCCCGTTTTACCACCATACCTGTGTTTACGGAACAGCAAATTAATTTTAGCGATGCTTCTAAATCGAATGACAGTATACTGCGCTTTGCCAATGGTACCATAGCGCTACGCAAAGTGAAATTCCCTGATATTAAAGCCGGAAGCCAGGTATTTGCCGAACTGATAGAACAATCGGCGGGTGATGCCTATGACCGTACGGGTTCGGTATTCGTAATTACGCAAGACAAAAAGCAGTCGTTTTTAGACGGGCTTCAAAACGGAGCCAATACCCTGCCGGTATATGATAACGGCAACGGTAATAAATATCCGGGTATGGTGGGTACTGATGATTTTTCGCCACTCATAGAGCTGATGAGGTTTTTTACACCTTTTGGCATAAGCCAGTACAATACCATACAGTTAAAGGGGAAAACCTGGCACAATGCCGTGCCGTACAGGCAGGACATTAGTGAACTGATTCCGTACCTCAGTAGCAAGGAGCTGTATGTAGGTGTATTTATAGGCAACTATGATAAGGGTGGTCATAAAGTAAATCTTGAAATTACCGTGCATAATGACGAGCTTGGCTACAATAAAGCCGGTAAAGTACTGCCGCTGTTTGATACCGTAAATGTTATGGAAATGGCAGGGCAGGGGTACAGTACCATGTTCAGTGCGGAGAAAGGGCTTGAGGTAAGCTTTACGCTGGATAAGCCGTTTAAAAACGCCCGCCTGCGCTACATCACTACCGGTCATGGTGGTTGGGAAAACGGTGATGAATTCCTGCCGAAAAAAAACACCATTTATCTTGATGAAAAGGAAACTTTCGCGTTTATACCGTGGCGACAGGATTGCGGTAGCTACCGATTGTTTAATCCCGCGTCGGGTAATTTTGAAAACGGGCTTTCTTCATCAGATTACAGCCGTAGCAACTGGTGTCCGGGTACGGTAACCAACCCGAACTTTATTCCGCTGGGCGACCTGCCTGCCGGGAAACATACCATAAGGGTGCATATTCCGCAGGGCGTACCTGAAGGTACCAACTTTAGCGCCTGGAATGTATCGGGAGTGCTGCTTGGTGAGGAATAATAAACGGATTCTTATAGAATCGTACTATGTATTGAGAAACATTTTATTATGTATTGGCAATAAAAAAACTGCGCATACTCCTGAATAGAGGTATGCGCAGTTATATTTTTATATAAGATTAGTTACCCCAAACAAGGTAGCTGCTGCCAAAGGTAAAGCCTGCTCCAAAGGCTGTAAGCAATAGCTTATCGCCCGGTTTAAAGTCGTCTTTAAAATCCCACAGGCACAGGGGTATGGTGGCTGCGGTAGTATTGCCATAACGTTCAATATTTACCTTTACCTTATCCATAGGTACATTAAGGTTGCCTGCAACGGCGTTAATAATACGTATGTTGGCCTGGTGTGGTATTACCCAGTCTATATCTTCAGCGGTGAGGTTATTATGGTCTGTAATTTCCTTACATACGCCCGTCATACCGGCTATGGCATTTTTAAATACCGTTTTACCGTCCTGCCTTACATAGTGTTCACCTCGTTGCAGTGTATCTTCATGAAAAGGGTGTAGCGACCCACCTACCGAAATAGAAAGGTATTCGCTACCCGTACCATCGTTTTTAAGTACAAAATTTTGCAGGCCATATTGTGCAGAAGCCTCCAGTAGCACAGCACCGGCACCATCGCCAAAAAGGATACAGGTATTACGATCCGTATAATCTACTATACGGCTCATGGCATCGGCACCTATAACAATAACTTTTTTATGCCTGCCTGATTCTATAAGCGCGCTGCCTACAGACAAGGCGTACAAAAAGCCGCTGCACGCTGCATTAAGGTCAAAACCCCAGGCATCGGTAAGTCCTGCTTTTTCGCATACTACTGGTGCGGTAGGCGCAAGGAGCTTGTCTGGGGTAGAGGTGGCAAGTACTACGCAATCTACTTCTGCAGCGTCTATACCAGAGGCTCTTAAAAGGTTTTTAATGGCTTCAGCAGCCATGTCAGACGTTGCGAGTTCAGGATTACTTAAAATCCTTCGTTCTTTAATTCCGGTACGGGCCAAAATCCATTCATTAGAGGTATCTACCATCTTTTCAAGCTGAATATTGTCCAGTATGGTTTCGGGCACATATCCGCCTACAGCAGTAATGGCTGCTTTTATAGTGTTTGTCATTTTCAGTCTTACTTAATAACCGCTACCGGTTCTTTATTTTCGTCTATGGCTACAAACGTAAAATCGCCCATGATAGCTTTTTCGCGACTTTCCGAATACATATTTTCTACAAAAATTTCTACATGTACCTTAAGGCTGGTATTACCTACGTGTGTAACCCTGCCTATAAGTTCTGCAAATGTACCACCCGGAATGGGTTTTTTAAAATCTATACGGTCGCTGCTTACGGTAACCACACGCTGCCTGCTGAAACGGGTAGCTGTAATAAAAGCTACCTCATCCATAAGCTGCATTGCAGTACCGCCAAAAAGGGTGTCGTAATGGTTTGTGGTATTAGGGAATACCGCTTTAAATATATGGGTTTCAGAATTGTTTATCCTTTCTTCTAGTGTCATGCTACTTCTTGTTCAAATGCTATAAAGTGGGTTAAAATATTTTCATCGTTAAACAGCGGGATAATGTTTACTTCGCACATATATTCATCACCGTTTTTACGATAATTTATCAGTTGCGCACAGATGGATTTACCTGCAGTAATTGCTGCCCTGATTGCCGCTGTTGTTTCCGCGGCAGTATTTGCACCCTGTAAAAATTTTGGCGACCTTCCTATTGCTTCTTTAACGCTATATCCTGTCATAGAAACAAATCCCGGACTCGTATGTAGTATTTTTATATCAATATTGGTTACAACTATGGTTTCGTAAATAGTGTTTTCCCAGTTAATGGCATCAAAATCATGCACCCACGAATATTTCGCTTTTAAGAGGTTTAAAACTTTACGATCGTTGTCTTTTTCAAAATTGATGAGGTTTTTTTGATACCCCTGGGCATAAATATCCCAGCTTATAAGAGGCAGATGAGTAGCAGAAGGGTGTAGTTTACCGGCTATAGCACTGTATTCATCATCGTTTAAGCCCGGTAAGTAAAGGTCAAGGCTTTTCATTTTATGAAGATTGTCCCTGCTCATTGTACATGTGATTTACTATTCATTGCCAAATGGCGGTAAAAGTTGCCCTAAAAATTTCTTTAAGCCCGGTTCCCGTTTAATCCGGATTTTTTTAATCCGGAAGCACTATCATTTGAAATGAAATCTCCCATGAGCGCCGCAAAGATACGCAGTTTTTTATATCCGCTAAAAAAAATCCCCTTAAGCTTTTTATTATCATTTTTGGTAGTTACTTTTGCATAGTGAAAAAAATCGCAGTCTTCATAGCGCTGTTTTTATTCTTAAGGCCCATATTACCCTTAGGCGAATATGTGTTTAACTATAATTACATTGCTAAAGAACTCTGTGTAAATAAGGATAAGCCCGTTATGCATTGTAACGGTAAGTGCCACCTTATGAAAGAGCTTGCCAAAAAAGCCGCCGAAGAAACTCCTTCGTCTGAAAAAAAAACGGGCGGTATGCAGTTTGAAATCCTTGCCGTACTCGAAACGCCTTTCACTTTTACATTCACACCAACAGTACATTATAATGGTAGCCCGGCTATTGTTTATAATAACCTTTACTCCCACAATTATAATCCCATATTTTTCAGGCCACCCAGTATTGTTTAGTTACTTTTTACTGATTGTTTTGGGCATCATTGTGTGATGTACCAATGCATTTTTATAGTATAAAAAGTACAAGCGTTTTGCATAAGTAGTACAGTATTTATAACCCTGCTTTTCGTAACAGATGATGAGTTGCATTGTTGTGGCTTGGCGTCTTTGCGTGAAATGTTGCTATCAGTATTTACACGTGCAATACAGCTGTACACTAAACATTCATACACCATGAAATTTTATTATTGCCTTGTGGCTGCAATGTACATTGCGGTTACAGCATGCACGCTTGATAAAACCGATTATGAGGCCGAAATACGTACGGAAGTACCCGAACATTATGCCTTTGAGGAGACACTTTCTGTAAACAACGGCATCTACAGCATTAGCATACAAACGCTTAACGGTACATTTTATAAAGGGTATAACGAGGTTCATCTTACCGTTACCAATACGCAAACGCATCAGTTGCTAACTGCCGCCAATGTTACTTTTTTGCCCATACATACAAGTGCTGGTGGTACAATAACTTCTTGTCCGTATAAGTACAATTTGGCCTATGATGCCACCAACGGCTATTACAAAGGTTATGTGGTTTTTACGGATGTGAGCAGTGCTACTGATAATTGGAAATTGTATCTGGGTTTTACCGATAATAGCCAGGTTACTGCTGTTAATTCAGATATTACTGTTGAAGAACAAGCCAACAAAAACCTGAACATGACGGCGTTTACAGGAAATGATGGCGCGCAGTATATCATAGCGTTGGTAGCACCTCAAAAGCCTAATGTTGCCGAAAATGAGTTGGTAGCCGGTATCTACAAATACAGTGAACCCGATAGCCCTACCGGTACGTTCCCTGACCCGTCGCAGTTTTCGTTTGATGAGGTTGCGGGCTATACCCTTAAACTCGATCCACGTATGCCTGAGCCTTCTATGGGGAACCATACTTCGCCTAATAACGTAGACCTAACCCGCCATGATGACGGGCTCTACTACGGCGTGGTTAATTACACTATGACCGGTAACTGGACGCTGAACTTTATCCTTGTAAACCAAAGCGGGTTTATTGTAAAAGGCACCGAAGTGCCTACCACGTTTACTCCGGGCGTGCAGGGCGTAAAGAGCGAACTTTTTATTGACATCTTATTCTAAGCCCATGAGAGTAATAACTATACTACTATTATTGCTTGGGATGCGTGCCGCTGCGCAAAACGACAGCATAAAAACATTGGACGAGGTAAAAGTAAATGCCGTGGTAAAGAAGAAAATTGAAACCGATATGAAAATGGCGGTTTCAGTAGATGAGTTCCTGGCGTCTTCGGCTAATATAAGCTTTATAAAACGTGGCGCGTATGCTTGGGAACCCCTGCTGAACAATATGAGCAGCGAGCGTTCTACGCTTACCATAGACGGTATGCGCATATTTGGTGCCTGTACCGATAAAATGGATCCCATTACCTCGTATGTAGAGGTAAACAACCTTTCGGGGGTTGATATTAAATCAGGGCAGGCAGGCAGCGTGCATGGCGCTACCATTGGCGGCAGCATTGACCTGAAAAGGAAAAGTACCCCCTTTGGCTTAGCCAAAAAATGGAATGGTGCGTACCAGAGCGGTTTTGAGTGGAACAACAAACAGCTTTTTAACCTGGGTAACGTATCCTACTCGGGAGAAAAATTTGTTGCTGATGGTAGTATCTCCTACCGTAAAGCAGAGAATTATACCGCAGGTAATAACAGGGAGGTGAAGCATTCGCAGTTCGGTAAGTTCAATAGCTCGTTAGGATTGGCATATAAAACAAGCGAACTGTCCTCTGTCCGTGCCGATGCTATTTTTGATATGGCTAAAGATGTCGGCTTCCCGGCACTGCCTATGGATTTGTGGCTGTCAAGGGCTATAATTACATCGGTGACCTACAAGCAGCTTTTTAAAGGCGGACTGGTAAAAGCATGGGATACCAAGGCCTATTTTAATGCCATAGAGCATTATATGGATGATACCAAACGCCCAGAAAACCTTGTACATATGGATATGCCGGGCTGGAGCACCACCTACGGGCTGGTTAGTAAAGCCAACCTTAAAAGCGGGAAATACAGTTCTGAAGTGCAATTAAATGCTTACGATAACCTATCTATAGCCGAAATGCGCATGTACCCACAAGACCGTAGCCAGAGGACTATGTTCGCGTACAGTTGGCCGTGGGTTACCACACGTTTTGCAGGGCTTAGCATGAACAACTCTTATGATGTTTCCGACAGGAGCCATTTTAACTTTGGTGGTTCACTGGGAGTTAACTACAATTACTCTAAGTACGCCGAGTTCAACTGGATTTTCCATCCCGGTGCACCACAGGAAAAGACGAGGATATTGCCGGGGCTTCACGGAAGTTATGTATTTACGCTAAATAAGTTTAACATCTCGGCAGGTGCGGGTTATGGGCATAGGGCGCCATCGGTATCGGAAGGGTATGGGTATTACATCTATAACAGTTTCGACCGATACGATTACATAGGTAATCCCGACCTGAAAAATGAAATTTCGCATGAGCTAAACGCGAGCGCAGGCTATAAAAATGAGAAGTTCAGCCTGCAGGCAAAAGCTAATTATTTCTACATTAAAAATTACATCATCGGAAGGATTTTAAGTCTGGGAAGCCCCATGAACTACCAGTCGGTAGGGGTAAAAGGGTATACATCTCTGGCTTATGCTACGCTGTTTAATTTTTCGCTGAACAGTAACTACAAAATTTTAGAAGACCTGCACTGGAAAGGCCAGCTTACCTACGCCCGAGCGCAGGATAATAAAGGTGGCAACCTGCCTTTTATCCGTCCGCTGAGTTACCAGACTTCCCTACACTATATGCTTAACAAGTTTAGTGTGCAGGCATCGGTAAACGGTGATTTCGCCCAAATAAACTACAGTCCCGAGTACGGCGAAGACCAAACGCCTGCCTATGCCATTTGTAACCTCTCTGCCGATTACAGTTTCAATATTAAAAACGTATTGGCTACGGTTCAGGTGGGGGCAGAGAACCTGCTAGATGCCTATTACAGCACCTATGCCGACTGGGGTAACATACCACGCATGGGGCGCAACATTTTTACATCATTAAAATTTAATCTTTAACAAACTAAGAAATGAAAAATCTAAAACAATACCTTATACTATCACTTTCTGCATTAACACTGGGCGCCTGCTCTAACGACGATACACCTGCGGCAAACAGCGTTACGCTTGCATTTAACAACACCTTTAACGACAATACCATAGTACTTGGCGATGCTACATCGGTAGCGGCTACTGTAAATACGTCGGCTGCCGGGCAGGTGCACCATTTTTCGGAACTGAAGTATGTAATAAGCAACATCCGCCTTGTAAAAGATGACGGTACCGAGATACCCTACAGCGTAAACGACCTAGATAAAGGCGCTGCGGTTATAGACCAGGCAAAACCGGCATCGCTAAATTATGTGCTGGGTAATATTCCATCGGGTACATACAGGCAGATAAAATTTGGTTTGGGCATTAAGCAGGCACAGAACACGCTGGACCAAACACGTTTCCCTAATTTCTATGCGGCGGCTGGTGCAAACGATACCCAAATGATGTGGGAATGGGGTACGGGTTACCGCTTTACCAAAATTGAAGGTTTTTATGATGTGGATAATAAAACGATGTCCATCCACACGGGCAGTACTGTAGAGGGAACAGAAGGCAGTTATACCCAGGGTGTAGATGCGTACAGGGATATTACGTTAACGCTAACTACCAATGCCGTAGTGGGGAGTTCTGCCCCGAAAATCAGCATCAAAGCCGATTTTAATAAACTGCTGAGCGGGGCATCTAACACCATTACACTTTCGTCGGGAGAGGGTATGGATAATAATGCTACGCCTAACGTACATACTGCCGTACAGATGATTAAGTTTGTAAATAACCTGGGTGGCAATGGCTCAAGCGACCTTAAAGGAATGTTTTCGGTTACCGCTGTACAAAACTAAAATATGATAAAAGAGGCTGTCTTAAAAGTTCCATTTCGACCGCAGCGCAGCGAAGTGAAGACACCGTAGGCTGAACGGAGTTAAATCTCAAAATATAGAGTTAAAGAGATTCCTCCTATCGTCGAAATGGAACACTCGGCGGTAATCAATGCTTTTGAGACAGCCACTTACACAATCATTTATCATGAAAAAATTAACCTGTTATTTAGCGTTGGTATTCGTGCTGGTATCATGTGGTAATGAGGATTATCAGGCTATACCGTATGATAACCCTGAAGTTGCGCTTATCATCCCTGACGGTTTTCCTGAAATGAATATTGCAGTAAATGCCAATATGCCTACACAGTATGGTGTGGAACTGGGCAAACTTCTTTTTAAGGATAAACGGTTTAGTGCAGATAATACCATTTCGTGTGCAAGTTGCCATATACAGGCGCATGCCTTTTCAGATGATAATAAGCAAGGTGTGGGCATACAGGGTAGGCTAGGACTGCGAAACGTTCCGCCGGTACAGAATATGGCATTTATGAAGTTTTACAACTGGGATGGCAGCAAACTCAGGCTGGAGGATCAACCGCTTGTCCCTATAATAACCCATGAGGAAATGGATTCTTCAATTTTAGAAGTCATCGGTAAAATTCAGGGGGATGCCATTTATAAGGATTTATTTTTGAAAGCCTTTGGCGATGCCACTATTACCGCCGAAAGGATTTACAAGAGTATTGCACAGTATGAGTACACGCTTATTTCAGCCAGCAGCAAATACGACAAAGTGAAACGAAATGAAGGCGAGTCCTTTACCGAAAGCGAAGCCCGTGGTTATGAAACATTTCAACAGAAATGTGTAACGTGCCACAGCGGTGAGTTGTTCACCGACCAAACCTTCAGGAACATTGGATTTCCTATTAATACCGATTCTAATGAGGCAGGCAGGGCAAGGGTTACCGGTATCTCTTCAGACTATATGAGCTTTAGGGTACCATCCTTACGGAATGTGGAATACACCGCGCCGTACGGTAGTTTTGGGCAGTTTGCCACACTACAGGCAGTATTGGAGTATTTTGATAACGGTGTCATTGCCGCTGACAATCTTGATCCTATATTTAAAAACAACGGGAACAGGATTTCGCTCACTGCAGGGGAGAAAACCGATCTCATAGCTTTTATGAAAACATTAAGCGACCGTGGGTTTTTAGGACAGAATAGATAAATATCGCTTCCACTTAACCAGTTAATGTTGTTCTACAATCGCTGATGGATACAAAAAATCCGGGCATTTTGCCCGGATTTTTTGTATACTTTAAAGCGGTACGAGTGTATTAAGGAACCAATACGGCCCTGCCTTTTATTTGTCCATGACGCATTTTATCATATACTTCGTTGGCCTGGTCTAAGGCGAACTTTTCAATTTCAATGTGGATTTTTTTCTGCCTGGCGAGTCCTACCACTTCCATAAGCTCTGTGCGCGAACCCCAATACGGGTTGGTCATGGTAACTCCAAACGGCAGCCCGTTCATGCTGTATTGGTAGTAACCGCCTCCAAGGCCTACAATGGTAAGGTCGCCATCCATGCCTATGATTTTTGTTCCGAGATCAATGGTGGAGGTAGCGCCTACAAAATCAAGGACTACTTTGGCTTTTTTCAGCCCGGTGATCTTCAGGATCTGGTCGGCGGCATCCGCATCTTTAGAGTTTATCGTGTAATTAGCACCCAGCTCTCTGGCAAAAGCCAGTTTATCTTCAGTTACGTCGCATGCAATGATAGCCGCACCTGATGTTTCACTTAAAATTTGCAAAGCCACGTGACCCAATCCTCCTACGCCTATTACTACTACAAACTCATCGGGCATTAGTTTTGGTGCCGACCTTTTTATAGCCGAGTAGGGAGTTAGCGCGGCATCGGTTAAGGGTGCTGCAATTACCGGATCCAGATCGTGTATGGGTACTAACAGCCTTGAAGAGGGGACCAGCATGTATTCGGCCATACCGCCATTGAGGCCCAGGCCGCCGCCATAGCCGAGCTCACTCTGGTGGTCGCAGTAATTTTCTTTAGATTGCTGGCACGGTTTGCAGTGTCCGCAGCCCCATGGCCCATACACCAGTACGGCATCACCTTTTTTGTAATCTTTTACGCTGTCGCCTACGGCTTCTATCCATCCGGCGTTTTCATGTCCCAGTGTAAATACCGTATCGCCCACGGTACCTTCATCAATAATATGCAAATCAGAATGGCAAACACCGGCACCGCCTATTTTTAATAGTACCTCATCTCCTGTTGGAGTGGGTTTTTCCAGGTCATTGGTAACCCTTACATCTTTATGTCCGAAATAGCGTACTGCTTTCATAATTTATTTGTTTGAAATAACAATTAAGTTTAATTATGAAGCAATGTACAAAAATACCCGTAAAAGGGCTATCTCAGAATCTTTAAAGTTTTGTGAAAATCATGCCGTTCCGGAATGATTTTTAGGTTACTTTTTAATGACTTCCTTTACTACTTTAGTGCCGTTTAGGGTGGTAAGGTGCATGAGGTAAATACCTTGCTCCAAACCTGAGATGTCTATAGACTTTACAGTGTTGTAAGCCCCCAGTTTTTTGCCTGAAATGTCGAATATGTTGGCAGACTGCACGGTTTCGCTAATAGTAATAATGCTGTTTGCCGGGTTAGGGTATACTGATAGCTGTTTAGTAGCTGGTGCCTGTACAGGGTTTACCTGCAATGTGTCTGAAACGGCCAATATACAAACCTCAAAGCTTCCACCGGCATATACAATCCTGTCTACGAACCATTCCAGGTTGTCCATACCGCAAAGTGAATTATCTCCTTCTATAATTACTTCCCAGGTGGTACCACCGTCTTCGGTCTTATAAATATTTTGGTTGTCATTTAGCCCATAACCATTCATTTCATCAAAAAAATGATACCTTTTAGGGAAGGTAATACTGGTAAGATTTGTCCAGGTTGCGCCGCCGTCTTCGGTAAGGTAACTGGCGTCTCGTGTATCCCTTACAAATATCCTGTTTGGTGTTATTACCTGTATTTCGGCTATGGTTTGCCCTGCATAGGAGTCTACAGTAGCCCAGGTAGTGCCTCCGTCTGTGGTTTTCCAAAGTCGGGCTGTGTAATTTGCCGTGCCAACACCTGCGAACCCAACTTGCTCATTGGCAAATTTTATTTCGCCAATCTGTCCCATATCTGTAAAACGGCTCCATGTACTCGGAGGTGTATATCGTATCATTCCATCGGTTGGGGGCGACCCCGGGTTAGTCCCCACAAAGAACTCATTGTTCGCTTTCAGCCAGCATTTAGTATAAGCAGTCATGGGCTGGATGGTTGTTAAACTGGACCAGGTTTGGCCAAAGTCAGCAGTGGTATAAAAGCCAAGACCGCCTATAAGCAAGCCTTTGCCATTCTCTTTTACATCTGTTGTCCTATAAAATCCTGCTGCAGATAAAAATTTCCGGTACCAGTTGTACCCTCCGTTAGTGGTATAATACACGGCGCTTTGCGTATTGCCGCTACCTACCAAAAGTCCTTTATTCTGGTCAAAAAACCTTAGGCTTGTGGTGGTAATATCGCCCCATATAGGGGTGTGGAACATGTCCCAGGTTGTAGCCGTGGGGCTATTTTTACTCAGAATCACACCGCCTTCGCCTGCGGCAAGTATCTTTCCGTTAAGGAACGTAACCGCGTATACTCGCCTTGAGCCCGTAACATTGTACGTAGGGTTATCTACGATCTGGGCCGGTGCCCAGGTAATGCCATTATCTGTAGACATGGAAAAGGTATTGCCACTGCCGGTTACATACAGTATACCATCATGTTGGCGCATATCATATATAATTCCCATATCGGTATCGTTCAGCGTCCAGGTAACCCCCTGGTCTGTGGTGCGGTAAATTTCGCCAAGGGCGCCCGCTGCGTAGCCTGTATTTTCGTCGGTGAAAAATACTTCTTCAAGGGCATAGTGGTTTTGCTGCAATGAGATTAATGTCCAGGTAGCACCGCCATCAATAGTTCGTACTACATTTCCGCGCGTACTTACGCCAAAACCCACGTTTTCGTTTACAAAATGAATATCATTAAGATCTTCCCCGCTTGCCATAAGCCCGGCTGTAACGCTTATAGAGGTCCATGTAGTACCGCCATTAAGCGTTCGGTTTACAGTACGCCTGTAGCCTGCCATGTAACCTACATTATTGTTTAAAAAGAAAATCTTCTTCATAGGGAGGGGAGCGCCGGTGTAAGTTAAAGTTGTAGTGGTTTCCCAACCGTCAGTGGTTTTGTAGATAGATGATGAGTTTGTGAGCATATACCCATTCATGTCGTCTACCATTACAAGGTCTTCAGGCCGGTTAAGACCTACGGCCGGCGCATGCATTGCAGACCATGTAACGCCGCCATCGGCACTTTTATACATCCTGTTAGGCATTTGTGCAATTACGTACAGTGTGCCGTTTGGGGTCACCTCCATATCGCGGATAACGTTAGCGCTGTTGAAAGGGGTAATTACTTTCCAGTTTTGGGCATTAACGGCATACAGCGTAATGCAAAATACTAAGGCTAGTAAATTTTTCATGATTGACTTTTGAATTAATAGTTGGTGGTCTTATTCCGTATTTTATATCAAGGCAAATATAAATTATTTTTTATATAAACATTTAATATATAGATTGATATAGGGATTTTTGAGCGTCTGCTAAAATTATAGCACTATTTGGTTACATAAATCCAGTCCGTAATTGGGTCGGGGTAGTCAGGGTCGTTAAGTTCTAAAACAAAGTAGTAGGTGCTGTTTGGAACAGTAGTGTCTTCGCTGCCCACTTTTTGCTCGGTAGCTATACCGTCCCAATCGGCTTTACTGTGGTCGCCTGTCCATACAAGGTTACCCCAGCGGTTAAAAATTTTCATTTTAAAGTTAAAGAACACATTACGCAATCCATCTACAACAAAGGTGTCATTATAGTTGTCACCGTTAGGGGTAATATAATTGTAGGTGGTGGGTTTGCACTTTTTGGTGCGCAGCAGGAATGAGGCTGTGGTATGGCAGGTACCATTATCCAGGCGTACATAAATACGCTGCGGATTTTCGGTTGTTTTAAAATCGGTGGCATTATAAATACGGTCCAGATCCTGGTCGGCCATCTGCTGGGAAGTATAAAAGGTTACCGTTTCGTTAGGATAGTTTTTCAACGATTCCGTATAAGCAGTAAAATCAAATGTGGCTAATCCGAAACCTTTGTCACACTCGGTAATATCATCAGGCTGTTGTAATACAGGCGATAACACCAATTCCGTTTCTAAGGTGAACGGGTTGTTTGTTTCATCAGTTTCTTTAACTATTCCGGTGCCGCTCCCGGAATCATCAGCTACAAAAGTAAGGTCGAATATCAGCGGAACACCTACGGGTATGGTTATAGTGATATAATTTTGTTCGCTGCCGCCTATGGCTATGTCTTCCAGTGTTTCGGTATAATCTATAAACTGGCCGTTGGCATAAATACTCACCGGCGTGCGGGCAGGCAGCACATCGGTACCCAGCAGGTTTTTCACGGTATAATGCACATGCAGCACACGCGAATTACACTGCTTGTATACGTCATCTATAGTTACGGTAGCATCTGGGAAGTAACAGTCTATAATATTCAGTGTGAATGATTTTACATCATAACAGCCGTGGCTGTCCTCCAGGCGCACATAAACCAAGGAACCCGGAGCAGCCACATGGCCGGCCGGCGTGGTAATGCCTCCTGTTTTATCATTTGCATTTTCCAGGCTGGTATAAAAAGTAACACTATCTGAAGGTGTATTTTTTAGCGAATCTATATAGGCTGAAAAATCGAAGCTACCTAAGCCGGAACCATTAAACGTTTCGCAGGCGGTAACGTCGGCAGGCTGCCGTAATACAGGTGAAATCCAGAAGCTTGTGGTTATAATATTACTGATATTGTTATTTTCATTTATCTCGGTAACAATGCCGGTTCCTGTGCCGTTGTCGTCTATGGCCATGTTTATGGTTACACTGCTGCCGTATGAAGCGGGGATATCTGCTGTAAGGGTTGCTGTAAGGCTTTCGTTTATGGCAAGGTCACGTGGTGTTTGCACAGAGGTAAACAGTGTGTTGTTTACATAAATAGCTATAGGGGTACCGGCAGGTAAAATATCAAAGCTGTCAGGGTTACTTACGGTATAGTTTACGCCAAGCAGCCGGCTATCGCATTGCTGTGCCACATTATTAATGTGTATAACCCCGTCAGGAAACAGGCAGTCTACAGCGGTAAGTGTAAATGAGCGTATACTGTAACAATCGTTGGCATCCTGTAACCGCACATAGATGGTTTGCGGATTAGTACCGTTAGAGGTATAATTTTGCGGATTGTTAATGGCACCTGTAATACCATTTTGGGCATCCTCTAAAGAAGTATAGAACGTAACCACATCGGAAGGGGCGTTTTTAAGGCTCGTTAGGTAGCCCGAGAAATCAAACACACCTACATTACTGTTGTTAGAGGTTTCGCATGCGGTAAGATTCGGTATAGCCGATGGTAATACAGGCGGAAGCCAAATGCTTACAGGCAGCGTGAAGCTGTTGTTGGTTTCTATGGTTTCCTGTGCGGTATTACCATAATCTGCACGTATAACCAGGTTAAAGCTTAATCCTGCGCCTGTGGGTATGGTTACGGTTATGGTATGTGTTTCGCTGCCATTTATGGGTATATCGGCAAGAGTGGTCACGGTAGCCAGTAACGCGTTATTTACAAAAATGGCAACAGGCGTGCCTGCGGGCAATATATCAAAACTATCAGGATTGCCTATGGTAAAGGTAAGATCCATGGTGCGGCTGCTACAGGCTTGTGTTACAGTAGCCGCGTTAACCACTGCATCGGGGTAGAGGCAATCATCCAGTAATAACCGTATGGAGCTATACCCTGCACAGCCGTGTTCGTCTGTTATACGTATGTATACCATTCCGGCAGCGGAAGAATAAGAATCAGGTACTTGTATGGGGTTTTCCGGTACGGCGGCAGATGCTGCAGATGCGTAAAACGTAACTACATCGGTAGCATCATCTTTTATAGTATTGCCATATGCGGTAAGGTTATAAATACCCAGGTTGGCGCCCTGTGCTATTTCGCAGGCAGTAAGCGTACCCTGTGGCACATCATTTTGTATCCATAGTGATTCCGTTATAGCAGTACTGTTGTTGGTTTCGTCTGTTTCGGTAATCCTATGCGTATGATCTACAATAAATAACAACTGAAAATCATCAGGGTAACCCACCGGTATGCTAATGGTTATAGTACCGCTTTCGCTGCCGCCTATGGGTAACACCCTCGTAGTGGCTGTGGTCGCAATAAGGTTGCCATTGGCATAGACACCTACGGTTGTACCTGCCGGGAGCACGTCGGTACTGTTGGTATTATGTACGGTATAGTTTACTGTTACGTTACGTGAATTACAGGTGTGCACTATGTTTTCTACCGTAATGGTAGCGTCGGGCAGCTGGCTGTTCAGCTTGGTCATTATGGCATTTATAATCACAAAATCACGGTCAGAGGTCAGCCGTATTTCAGCGGTCTGGTCGCCTATGTTTATATAATTCTGGATTCCGTAAATATCCAGGTCCATATTATACAGCGTATCACTGTTTATAACAGAATTAGTACCGTTAAAAGCATTTGTAGGCGGGTTTAGGGGCATGTTAGACAGTGTGTGCCCATTAATGCGCAGGGTTTCGTTATCATCAAGGTTCTTATCGCCCTCCCAGGCAATGAACCCTATTTTAGCACCTATGTTGTCAATTACATTAAGGCTGGGCAGTTCTATATTTACTGCATTAGGAACATAGGCCATACCATCGTAAAGGTTCAGCTGGTTTAGCGGCAGTGCCGGGTTGCTGTATACAATTATAATAGCCCATCCGCCAAAATTAGTAGCGTTGTTACAATAAGTAGGCGAAGCTGCCTCTGCGGTAAGGTCAAGGTCAGATAAGGTATACGTGCCGTTACGGGTAGCAATAATCTGGTCGGTTACATCGGCCCATGCGCTAAAGTATGCTCTTAACGGGCTTAATGCCATAAGGGGCATAACACGCTGGGCGGTAATATCCTGCCCGTTCAGTTTTACATCCAGGTCGCCCGTACCGGAACCTGCCCAGTACAGGTAGGCTTTAAGTACGGTATCATTTTGTCCTAAAGCCAGTGTGGCAGACGATTCTGTGAGTATAGAACAGTCCGGTGCTGTATTGTTCTCAGCAGGGTTTAGTGTATTTCCTACAAATGTAAAATCGTACCTGCCGTTAAACTGCTCGTAAAGGCCTATACTTTGCGAAAAAGTAAGGTTAAATATAAAGAACAGTAAAACAAGCGGTAGTATTTTTTTCACTCCATGAAATTTTTCCTAAAAATAGCAAAAATATAGTAAGTACCTACATTTTAGGCAAATTCTGTACCTGCCACTACTAAGGATATTTTAATACCTTTACAAAATACTTTTTAACCACCCTATGTACCGAGTACTACGCTATACTCCCGAGAACCTTGACGCATGGAATGGCTTTGTGGCCAAGTCTAAAAACGGTACGTTCCTGTTTAACCGCGGGTTTATGGAATATCATGCCGACAGGTTTACGGACCATTCGCTGCTTGTGTTTGAGAGGAACACCCTTGTAGCATTGCTGCCGGCCCATACCGAAGGAGATATACTGGCATCGCACAGGGGGCTTACCTATGGTGGGTTGGTAGTAGGAGATAAGATGCGCCTTTCTGAGGTAACCGGTATCCTTAAAAGTATTATGGAATATTGTGAAGCGACCGGTTTTGATAAAATATTTATTAAGGCAATCCCGTACATTTACCATAAAGTACCCGCCCAGGAGCTGGAATACGCCCTGTTTGTGGCCGGTGCCAAAACCATACGCAGGGATAGCCTGTCGGTTATTGAAAATGCTACGGCATTACCTGTACTGAAATCGCGCAGGCAGGCTATAAACAGAAGCTTTAAAATCGGGCTGGAAGTTAGGGAAGATGATAAACTGGAACTTTTCTGGGAACAGATACTACTGCCCAACCTGCACAATAAGCTCGGTATAAAGCCTGTACATACCATCGGGGAGATTCGGTTGTTAAAAACACGTTTCCCAGACAATATACGGCATTTTAATGTCTACCATAACAATGAAATAGTAGCAGGTACTACTGTTTTTATTACCGATACCGTGGCGCATCCGCAGTATATATCGGGCAATAGCCAAAAGAACGCGCTTAACAGCCTCGACTTTTTGTATTACCAACTTATAAGGGAAATTTTTCCGGACAAGAAGTTTTTTGATTTTGGTATTTCAAATGAGCAGCAGGGTATGAAGCTGAATGAGGGACTGGTATTTTGGAAAGAAAGCTATGGTGCACGTACCATAGTACATGATTTTTACGAACTGGATCCCGCAAATCATTACCTGCTAGATAACGTATTGATTTAAAAATATTTGCCGGCACATCATAATTTGGGATTACTAAGTAACATAAAATCAAGTACGGTTGTAAAACTCACTTCCTTAAACGGAATAAGTGTGCTAACGCGTATGCTTGGCGGTTTCCTTGCCGGGAAAATGATTGCAGCGTTCCTGGGGCCTGCCGGTATGGCCATTACGGGTAGCTTCCGTAATTTCCTTTCCTCCGTAGATACATATTCTACCCTGGGGCTGCAAAACGGCATTATAAAATACACAGCAGAATTTCAGGACGAAGCCGAAAAGCTTAAAAGAGTACTTTCTACCGTATTCATTACAATAGCTGTAGGTGTCGTAATTTGCGGCCTGGGTATCGCCTTACCTGCGGTGCAATGGAGCAACTGGGTGTTTAACGGTAATGTGAGGTATGCCTGGGTGTTCAGGGCGCTGGGAGCTGCACTGCCCTTGTATACAGGGAGCCTTGTACTTACAGCCATGCTTAACGGGCTGGGTAAGTACAATCGTGTAATTTATATAAACATCTTTGGTAACCTGCTAGGAGTAAGTATGTCGGCTGTGCTTATCTGGTGTTTAAAAACAGACGGTGCCCTGTGGGGGCTGGTGCTATCGCCGGCCATAGTATTTCTGCTATCAGTCTATCCGTTGTATAAGACCATCGGTGGCTTTAAGAATATAACGTTGGCTTATTTCGATAGGCATTTGCTAAAAGGCTTGTCATCGTATAGCTTTATGAGCCTGGTTACCGCCTTATTAGGCACAGTCATTTATATTGCGCTGCGTAACCACGTTATTAACCACGGGGGGATGGATGAGGCAGGCTATCTAGAGGGTATTAACCGTATCTCCTCCTTTTACCTCATGTTTGCCACTACACTCCAAACGGTTTACTTTTTGCCGTTACTTGCCCGTGCAAAAGATGATACTGAAATCAGGGACACGTGGCATAGTTACTATAAAGTAGTGATTCCGGTATTCATAGCGGGCTTAGTGCTGGTATATGTGTT
Organism: Bacteroidia bacterium; assembly: GCA_046566705.1. Classification (GTDB taxonomy): domain Bacteria; phylum Bacteroidota; class Bacteroidia; order Flavobacteriales; family Flavobacteriaceae; genus Flavobacterium. The sequence goes on from JBKHWE010000006.1 coordinate 51,920, forward strand.
GCGCAGGCTGGTTATTAAAATTACCCTTTCCGATGCTTTTTTACCCATGGAAGGTTTGTTTATCTGGCAACTTACAGGCGATTTATTTAAAGTTTGTTCGCAAATCCTGGCACAGGAATTTTTTGCCCGGCGAATGGTAAAACAATTCGTAGTGTTTGAAATAGGCTCTTTCGCCATAATGTATGCTTCGGGCTACTACCTTACAAATACCCATGGCGTAGAAGGGGTGGTAATGGCACATGCTCTTACTTATCTGGTATACTTTGCGGGCATTGCTTTTTACTTCCGTAAGAAATTATTTTAGCCAGCAATCCAGGTATTTTTGTGCTATATTTTTATAGTTGTGCTGCTGCTCAATAAAGGTCCTCGCGCGCATGCCTGTTGTGATTATTTCATCAGGATTTTCTATAAAATATGAAAGCTCCTCAGCTATGGCTTCGGCATCGGGCAACGCATTAATGGCTACCTTATTGGTAAGGTTGTAGTGTTGGGTAAACTCGGTTTCGGCACCTGTAAAGACTACCTTTCCTTTCGCCATGGCCTCAAGCGCATTATAGCCCTGATCATACGCATACACCTGATCTAACAGAATATGGGCGCGGTTGTATATGTTTATATACTCTTTATAGGGAATGTTCTCGGTTACAACAATTTCAACCTTCTCAGCGTATATATTGCCAATGATTTCCAACGCCTTTTCAAAATAAATGATCCCTTTTTTGATATACGTACTGCGGTTTATGCCCAGGAATATCACTACTTTATCTACAACCGGATTTGCGATAAAAGAAATCGCATCTGTGTTTATAGGGTTAGGGATTAATGTAGTAGCGTAGCCCGATGCCTTCATAGCCACTTCATAATCCAAATCAGAGGTAATAATTGTTTTGGCGTATGTAGTCAGCCAGGTAAACAAACCGGCATGTGCCGGGTTAATGTACTTAAGTGTGTAGGCATACAACTGCGTCAGGCTTTTATCATTGAGATAAGGCGAGAGTATAGAATACTTTAGTTTACCCGACAATGCATATGCTACTACGGGTGTTTCATCGCCACATACAAGTAACGAAACAGTACCGTTTTGTGCAAATAGTTTTTTAAGTAAGCGTTTGGCGAGCCACGGGTGTGTTTCCAGCGCATCACTGTTTATAAGCTGCACATGGTCATAACCTTTTAGTTGCGGTAAAAGCTTGTAAAACCGGATACCTTTTTCAGTTCGCTCCAGGTCAATTTTGGTAAGTTTATAAAAAAGGGTGCGGAATTTTTTAGGCAGGAAACCGGTAAAGGCTTTTGGTTTAATAGAATACCCTGAGTCGTATCCCTTAAAACCATCGCCGGTCCCTACGATTATGGCATCGTGACCCAAAGCCAATAGTCCTTCTCGGAGAGAATTATGGAGCCGGCTGTATTCGCCCACCAAAAGTATTTTCATTGACAGCCTTTAATTTTTATATTTGTACGTGTAAATATAGGACAATTGGCAGGAGCTTTTAAAAAATCAGATGTCGAAATTTTGCTGTCTACCATGAACAGGGCCGACCTTGATTTTCTGGAGCCAATGTTTCCGTTTGCTCATTATTCTGATTTCAGTATCCTTATTATCAACCAGACCACACAGGGCAATGAACTTGTTTCACCTTATGAAAACGTCCGTGTGGTGAACGTGTACGAACGTGGACTTTCCCGCAGCCGTAATCTTGCCGTGCAGCATGCTTCAAAAAAAATAGGCCTGATTGCTGATGATGACCTGGTATTCCTCGAAGGTTTTGATGAAAAGGTAGCCAAAGGTTTCAATCATTTCCCTGTTGCGGCGGCGGTTAAGTTTATTACCGTTACTTTTGGGGGCATACCGTTCCGTAAGTACCCGAAAGAACCGGTTGCCGTATTGTCTGACCTGCAACGGCTGAACAGTACTTCCTGGGAAATAGCCCTGAATATAGCACAGGTACTCAAATCAGGTATATCCTTTAATACGAATTTCGGTTTAGGAAGTGCATTTCCGCTTGGGGAAGAACCCGTACTTATGAATGCCTTGTATAAAGCAGGTTATGCTGTGAGCCATTATCCCGAAACCACAGTATCGCACAAGGAATTTAAAGATAGCGACAACATATCATTGCACGAAAATTACCGTATACGGGGCGCGTATCTTTATGAAATATTCAGGCAGAAATTCCTGCTATGGCTGGGTATACAGCTGGCATACGACCTAAAGGCAGCAAGGGTAAAGCCATGGCAAATATACAGTTGCCTGAAAAGTGCCTATGCCGGTAAAAACCAACTTTTAAAAATTTATGAAAACATCGCTTAACGACATACAATACATTGATTTTCCTGTTATAAAAGATTACCGTGGTAACCTCGCTTTTATTCAGGAAGGTGGTATCCCATATAACTTTAAAAGAGTATACTATCTCTTCGATGTACCCAGCGGTGCCGAACGTGGCGGCCATGCGCATGTAGGGCAAAAGCAAATTCTCATAGCGCTGAGCGGTAGTTTTGATGTAATACTGGATGATGGCAGCGAACGAAAAACATTTACACTGAACAAACCTGCGGTAGGTTTATACGTAGTAGAGGGGCTGTGGAGAGAACTGCAAAACTTTTCGTCAGGAGCGGTATGCCTTGTCATTGCCGAGGACGTATACGATGAAAGTGATTATATTCGTGAGTACGAAGATTTCCTGGCACACAAAAAAGCCTAATTGTATACCGAAACCGCGATCCCTTTGCTTTGAAGCCAATGTTTCAGTCTTAGCATGCTACGAAGTATAAGCGGAGGAAGGCTGAACAGCAATTTTGTTTTAAAGGCAACATTTTTGCCGTCTATATCGCTATATAGACTTTTGGAATGAGCAATGTCACCTGCTATACGGTATTTTAGTGCATACTCTACACGGTAAATATCTATAAATGCTTTTAGGGATTTATTCAATTTCTCTTCATTTTTAAACTGGTTGAAATCCATAAGGTGTTGGCGCGACAAACTCAGTTTTGTAAGGCTTTGGGGCACATCGGCATTATACACCACTGTTACAGTATTGGTAATGCATACCGGTGCGCTTAGCATAAGTTTTGTCCAAAGCTCGGTATCTTCCATGTTAGTTACGTTTTCATTGAAACCACCCAAAGCTTCCAAGATGTTTTTTGGCATACATACCGCTGATGTCTGGGCAATACGATTATTCACACTTGCAGAAAACGGACTTTCTACAATACCATAATAGTCTTCTGAAATGCCTTTAAAAACAGGTTTTTTCAGCGCACCATTTCCTATGTGGATGCTATAACGGGAGCAGTACATGCCTGCTTCAGGATATTTTATATATAGATTGTATAATGCTTCAATATGGTTTGGTTCCCAAAAATCATCCGCATCCAAAAAAGCTATGAGTTCACCTTTAGCGGCTTTTATTCCGGTATTACGTGCTGCCGAAACACCACGGTTTTCGGTGTTTATGTAATGTATGCGCACATCCTTAAACGTTTGTACTATATCCCCGCCTTTGTCTGTAGAGCCATCATTAACTATTATGATTTCGAAATCGGTAAAGGTTTGTGCCAATGCACTGCCCAACGTTTTTGTTATAAACGACTCCTTGTTGTAAAGTGGAATGACTACCGAAAATAAAGGCATAGATTATGTTGTTTTCAGGCTGCATAAGTACCCCAGGCGGTACAGGTCAAAAATAAGGAGATTTGGATTGCTGCCCAAAAGGTTCTTCCTGAAAAAAGGCGCGCTCATTTTATGCCAAAGCCGAACCAACGGCAATACCCCTTTACTTTTCAGCGAAAAATACATTTTGGCAATACGGATGTATTCAGCAGATAAAAGGTTATTATCCAAAAGATACTTCAATCCTTCAACCGCTTCGTCTGATTTTCTCAGGAAAATTTCGCTGCTTTCCAATCCTAAATGATATACAGGGTTATGTATATGTTCCACTTTTATATTGGCTTTGCTGAGGTCATACGAAAACAGTGTGTCTTCGTAGCGCAGGTTGGGGATGGATTCATTAAAGCGAACCGTTTTAAACACGTCCTTATGAATGCAGAAGTTCAGCGTGAGCAGGCTTAGGTATGGATTCGTCTGTCTCTTTTCTACGGGAAGCGCTTCACGTTCGTTGCCGTAAACCCAACGCAGAATTTGGTTATTCTCCGGTTTTGCTTCCTGGTAACGTATGCCACCATATACTACCTTAACTTCATCGGTAAGATAAGGTAAGTAATTTTTAATAAGGTTACCATCAACGGGAAGTGTATCGGCATCCAGGAACAGCAACCAGTTGTATTGTGCTTTTTCAGCCAACAGGTTACGTATGGCACTACGCCCCATGTTCTTTGGTAATATGTTATACGAACTATTTGGCAACTGGTTTATTGCTTGGTTCTTTGTATGTAGGCTAGTATCAGGTGAAGCATCGTCAAGGCAAATGATTTCGTAAGCGATACCCGCATCAGCGCATTGTTGCTGTAAGGCGGTTGCCAGCGGTACTATGTTATAGTTATATGTAGGTATCAGTACCGAAATCATGCGTCTTGGTTTAGCAGGTCATAGCCCGGTTTGTATTTTACCAGGTAGCTGTTTGCGGTTAACAATACCGAAATTACAATAAGCAACTCAAACGGAAAACAATAGCGCGCATTGGTTCCGTATGCAACAACAGCCTGCAGTACAGAGGTAACTATTATTAATGCGTAAAGTACACTTTGCGTATTTATCACTTTGGTTTTGAAATACCGCATTACATACACAGGTGTGAATAGCAGAAATATGATTTTACAGCCAATAAGCAGATATTTAGTAACGTACCAAACCGTAAGCAATGGATGTCTTACCCAAGGCGAATGAAAGTCTTCATAGTTCCAGTACATATCGCTGCCCCAAAAAGCCACCCACGAAATCAAGACCTGTTTTGCGTAAGCCAACTTATTCTGGTTAATCGCAGCCCTGCCGTAATCGTTTAGTGTAGACGAAAGTTCTATCAGAGATAAACCTGTTTCCTTTTGCAAATCATCCTGGGCATCCCAAATGGTCATGGCTACATCTTTGTTTTCTTTAATAGTCAGCTCCCGGTGACGGGCATAGATGTTGCCTATATTCTTGTATTCAGCGGGTACATTTTCGGCAAATTGTACACAGTTCTGAGCAACGTTAATTCCGAAATACGTGGTTGATACAAAGTGACCGGTGTTGATATAGTTTACATACGACCAACCGAAGAATGCCACGCAAGACAGCAATGGCAGAGATAAAGCAGGATTTATAATCTTCCTGAAACTGAAATGATTCAATGTGTACAATCCGTAAATGAGCGGTGCCAAAAAGAAGTAAAATGGTTTTATCAGGGTAAGATAGCCACACAGTGAACCTATGATAAACAGTTGTCCAAAGCCTTTGTAACCCTCCTTAAAAAGTTTTAAGGCATGATAAGCTAATAGCGTTATAAAGAATAAGGTAAGCGTTTCGGTAAGGATATTGGTTTCGTAGAAAACCACGTGTATCAGGTTGCCCAAAACAGCTGCTACATATACAGCTACATTGCTGCGGAAACCTATTAACAGTAGTGTTTTATAGTTATATAAGTTTGTGCCCATGCCTATTAGCATTTGAAATGCTACAGTAAGCGGAAGGTAATTTGCGCTTAGTGCAATGAGTAAAGGGTAACCCGGTGTACGTGCACCCCAGTAACTATTAAGGTTAAGTTTGTACAGTAAACCGCCAAGTTCTATATAATCTCCTGAGTCAGGGAAAATAGTAACGTGCCTGTATAGGATTATAATAACAACGCGTACCAAAATGCAAAACAAAACCAACGTTAATACGGGGCGTTGCAGCAGTGTACGGTTAAGGGCTTTCAGCATGAAGGAAGGGGGGTGTTATACGGTACGCTGCACCACTTCAAACAGTGTACCTTCGTCGCATTTCAGGGTTTTCGCCGGGAACTTCATAATCAGGGCATAGTCGTGCGTAGCCATAACAATAGTTTTCCCCTGTTGGTTAATCTCACGTAGTAACTGAATAACCTCCACGCTGGTTTGCGGGTCAAGGTTTCCGGTAGGCTCATCGGCAAGGATAACTTCGGGGTCGTTAAGCAGGGCGCGTGCCACGGCTATACGCTGCTGTTCCCCGCCCGAAAGCTGGTGTGGCATTTTGTTAAGTGAATGCTTCATGCCTACTTTGTCCAGTACTTCGTTTATCTTTACGTCCATTTCCTGTTTGTCTTTCCAGCCGGTGGCTTTCAGTACAAAGCGCAGGTTGTTGTGTACGCTACGATCCGGTAACAGTTTAAAATCCTGAAAAACAATGCCTATCTTCCTTCGTAGGTACGGGATGTCGCGCTCCTTAAGCTTCGCAAGGTTGTACTCTACAAACGTGCCTTCGCCTTTTTGCAGCTTCAGGTCGCCATACAGCGTCTTCATAAGCGAACTCTTACCCGTACCGGTTTTCCCGATAATGTAAATAAAGTCGCCACGGTTCACATCCAGGTCAATATCCTTTAACACGGCAGTGGCTTCCTGGTATATGGTTACGTCTTTTAAAGATAAGATGGGCTGTGGCATAATGCTTGTTGTATGTTTTCCGATTGTAAAAATAACAATAAACTCCCGTATACAAAATTTATTTTCCCGTAAGAGTGTTTTGTAAGGTGGTTAATTTTGGGTTAAAATTTAGCAGTAACAAACAAGGCGCATCTTTGCTTAAGCGTTGCAAATACTTTGTTTAGCACTTTTTTAAGCGGTGCTGGCAGGGGAAGGGCAGCATACTAAATGCCGTAAGGCTTCCGTTTGTTAATGTAAGAATTGGTATATTTGAAACGTACATAAAACTAAACACACATGCGCAGACTAAACAGGCTTTTGCTGCTTTCAGTGCCTTTTTCGGCGTTAAGCCTTTCGGCACAGCAGTCTACCATTTACACGCATCCGCTAAAGGATTTCGATAAGGCGGTAACCTTGTATAACGACAAGCAGTACCAGGCCGCACAGATACTTTTTGAAAAGACCAAAACAGATAATGACGATGCCGACATTCAGGCCGACTGCGCTTTTTACATAGCCGAATGTGCCGTGAAACTGAATCAGAGAAATGCCGATACACTGATGCAGGATTTTGTGGAAGGCTACCCAGTGAGCCCACGCCAAAACCAGGCATACGTAGACATGGCAGATTATCAGTTTACTCATGGCAGCTATAAGCAGGCACTGGAGTATTATGATAAGGTAGACGAAAGCAACCTTGCCGTTGCCGACAGGGAGCGTTATAACTTCCAGAAAGGGTACAGCTATTTTACCAATGGCGATAAAAAAGAGGCGGAGAAATACCTGCAAAAGGTAAAGGACTCTAAAAAATATGGTGCACAGGCTAAGTATTACCTGGGCTTTTTGGCGTACGAAGGCGACGATTACAAAAAAGCGAATGCCTATTTTGAGCAGGTAGACGACCAAAAGAAGTACAGCGAAAAGATGAGTTACTTCAAGGCCGATATGGCATTTAAGGAAGGGAACTTCCAAAAGGCGATAGACCTTGGTGTACCACAATTGCCTAAAAGTACAGGTGGCGAGAAAAGTGAACTGTCAAAGATCATCGGCGAAAGTTATTTTAACCTCGGCCAATACGACAAGGCGATTCCATACCTTAAAGAGTACCACGGACAAAAAGGTAAGTGGACCAATACCGACTTCTATCAGTTGGGCTATGCTTATTACAAGCAGGGTGATTACGATAAGGCGATTACCGAATTCAATAAAATCATAGGCGGTAACGACGCTGTAGCCCAGAATGCCTACTATCATTTGGGCGAAAGCTACCTGAAAACCGGCAAAAAGCAACAGGCGTTAAACGCGTTTAAAAACGCCAGCGAGATGACTTTTGAACCTAAAATTCAGGAAGACGCAGCGCTTAACTATGCCAAGCTGAGCTACGACATAGGTAACCCGTACCAAAGCGTACCGGAGGTGTTGGGTGGTTTCCTTGAAAAATACCCTGCTTCTCCGTTTAAGAAAGAAATTCAGGAGCTTCAAATCGATTCGTATATAACCTCTAAAAACTATACCGAAGCACTATCGCTTCTTGAAAAGAACAAGTCGCCCGAAAACCGCACCGCCTACCAAAAGGTAACGTTCTACAGAGGTATGGAGGTGTTTACCGATGGTAAGTACCAGGAGGCGTTGGCTCTGTTCCGCAAGTCAATTGCCGAACCGCGCGACCCACGTATTACTGCCCGTGCTACCTATTGGCAGGGGGAAACCCAGTATGTGCTGGACCAGTTTGCCGATGCGCTTATCAGCTACAAGCAATTCCTTGGCTATAGCGAGGCAGCTACCACACCTGAGTTTAAAAACGTAAATTATAACATAGCTTACGCGTATTTTAAACAAAAGGATTATGATAAGGCAGCCAAATCGTTTGGCGATTATGTGGCGAGTAACTTTGCCAAAGAAGATAAGCTTCGCCTTAACGATGCTTACCTGCGCCTTGGCGACAGCCAATTTGTAAGTGCCAAATATTGGCCTGCTATGGAAGCCTATAACAAAGCTATAGAAATGAACGGTATTGATGCCGATTATGCATTGTTCCAAAAGGCTATAAGCTACGGTTTTGTGCAGCGTAACGAAAAGAAGATTGAAGACCTTACCAGTTTCATAGCCCGTTTCCCGAAATCTAAATACGCCGATGATGCATTGTATGAGTTGGGTAACACTTACGTAACCCAAAAGCAGGGCAACGAAGCCATAAAAGCCTACGAACGCCTGATTGCTGAATATAAAAGCAGCAGCTACATAAGCAAGGCCATGATGCGTGAGGCATTGATTTACTACAACTCTGAGCAGGATGACAAGGCGCTTGCTAAGTTTAAGGAGGTTGTGGCTAAGTTCCCGAACACGCCGGAGTCTATAGAAGCTGTACAAACGGCACGTAACATATATGTAGATACTGGCCGTACCGATGAATATGCGACTTGGGTGAAGACACTGGGCTTTGTAGATGTAACCGACAGCGATCTTGACAATACCGCATTTGAAGCTGCCGAAAAACAATTCATGCAGAACAATACTAAAGGGGCTATAACTTCGCTAAGCAGTTATGTAAGCAAGTTCCCGAATGGTATTTCGGCATTAAAGGCTAATTTCTATTTGGCGCAGTCGTATTATAATGACGGACTGGAAAGCAATGCGGTGCCAAATTATGAATATGTAATCAATGCGCCACGCAACGAATATACCGAACAGGCACTTGCAAGGCTTTCGCAGATACATCTTAAGGCTAACAACTGTGAGAAGGCAATCCCTGTACTGAAAAAACTGGAAACCGAAGCTGATTATCCGCAGAACATAACCTTTGCGCAAAGCAACCTTATGAAGTGTTACTACGACAGTAAGGACTATGCTAATGCTGTGATTTATGCAGATAAGGTTTTGGCTAATAGCAAAACCGAAGACCGCGTTAAGAGCGATGCGCAGATTATTGTGGCGCGTTCGGCTGTAAAGACAAATGACGAAGCCAAGGCACGTTCGGCATATGCTAAACTCCTTACCATAGCAAAAGGTGAACTTGCTGCCGAAGCATTGTACTACGATGCCTACTTTAAAAATAAGGATGGCAAATTTGAGGACAGTAACAAGGTGGTGCAAAAGTTAAGCAAGGATTATTCGGGCTATAAATACTTCGGATCTAAAGGGCTAGTGGTAATGGCTAAGAACTTTTACGGACTTAAGGACAGCTACCAGGCTACGTATATCCTGGAAAGCGTAATCAAGAACTTTACCGCTTATCCTGATGTGGTAGAAGAAGCGAAAGCCGAACTGAACACCATTAAGGGCAAGGAAGCCCAAAGGAATTCATCTGTCCAAAACTAATTGTGAGAACACGCCATGAAGACATTATATAAAATAGCCGTAATAACGGCAGTGGCCGGCTTACAGCAGGCACACGCCCAGAAGAAAGACGAGAACATAGGTACAGAGGTAGTAAATGTAGTTAAACCATACACGCCTACCATATCTGATGCCTTTAAAGTAAAGGAAACCCCTGTAATAGAAGACGAGAACAATACCAAGAAAGAGGAGATAAAATATAATATCTTCTCTTACCCGGTGGCATCTACGTTTTCTCCCGCTAAGGGTAAGGCGGCTACGGTAGACCAGGAAGCGCGCGAAAAATATTTCAGTAACTATGCTACCCTTGGTTTTGGTAACTACGGAACCGTAACCGGCGAAGTATTCGTAACGCACAACCTTGATGATACCCAGTATGTGGGCGCATTGCTACGACACAATTCATCGCAAGGTGGCATTAAAGATGTGAAACTGGATGACAATTTCAGCACAAACGGTATTGACCTTACCTATGGTAACCGCCAAAAAGAATATACCTGGAGTACTGACCTTGGTTATCAAAGGCAGGTGTACAACTGGTATGGTGTAAATCAGGATATATACAATACGTATGATGAGTTTCTTAACGGTTTAGATACCAAGCAAACCTACAACACTTTTTATGTTGGGGGAAAACTATCGGCCCGCAACAGCTTTTTCCACGAGGCGCAAATGCAGTACAAACATTTCTCGGATGGTTTTTCATCGGCAGAGAACCGCTTCTTCATAACACCTGATTTTGATGTGAACATCGGTAAGGAAAAAGTGAAGTTCGGAGTAGTAGCTGATTATGTTGGCGGTGATTTCAACCAGAATTTTATTTCTACAGCGGGTATAAGCTACAGTAATTTTAACCTTGGAATACAGCCAAGCATTTTGTTTCAAAGGCAGGATACTTCAGTGCAGTTTGGTGCGGGTGTGTTCTACAGCATGGGCAAGATAAACGATGCCAGCAACAACAAGTTCTATATTTATCCGCAAATAAAGGCGTCACACAAACTGGTGGGCGACCTTATGGTGGTGTACGCCGGTGCTGAGGGTGGACTTAAACAAAACTCCTATGCCGATTTTGTAGGGCAAAACCCGTTTGTTTCACCTACGCTTATGGTAGCACCAACAAACCAGCAATTCGACCTGTACTTAGGTTTGAAAGGTAAACTGGCAAGCCCGGTAAGCTATAACCTGAGGGCGGGTTACCTGAGCGAAGACGACCACGCGTTCTTTCTGCACAATGCCGATATGGGAATCATTCCTGCTGTAGCATTGCCAAATGACTATGTTTACGGCAATTCATTTGGGTTAGTGTATAACAACCTAAAGACAATAAGTTTCTTTGGGGAGCTGAAAGCAGACTTTTCTAATACGGTTAATGCGGGCTTAAATGCTACGTATTATAGTTATACTACTGATTTTGCAGAAGCATGGAACATGCCGTCTGTAAAAGTAGGGGCAACCTTCGATATTAAGTTTGCAGAAAAATGGCAGGCAGGTACAAATATCTTTTTTGTAGGGGAGAGAAAAGACCTTCTTATGAGTGGCGGTTCAGAGCTTACAGACCCGCTGAATGAAGTGATTACCCTTAAAAGCTATTTCGATGTTAATGCTAATGTTAGCTATAAGTATAATGAACGCCTTACCGGTTTCCTTAAACTGAATAACATTGCGAACCAAAACTATCAGAAATGGGCGTACTACCCGGTACAGGGATTCCAGTTTCTGTTAGGCGCTACATACAAGTTTAATTTTTAGAGATTGAAAAATTGAATGATTTAAAGATTTAAAGATTCAGTCTTTATATTAAAGATTCTTCATTTGGGTTTTGGCTCAAAATGAAGAATCTTTTTACTTTTACATCTACCTAAATCTTTTCAATTTTTCAATCATTAAATCTTTAAATGGATTCTTTAAAACATAAAATACTTGCCTACTATAAACAACAGGTAGAAGATAAGCTCGATGCTTTTCGGGATATGGTAGCCGCCCTTACCGAAGGTGCTGCTAACGATGCCAAGGGGTCGGCAGGAGATAAGCACGAAACTGCCCTGAGCATGATGCACATAGAGCAGGAAAAGCTAAACCGAAAAATAGCGGAATTCCTGGAGCAGAAAACGGTTTTAGATAAGATAAACCCTGAAACGCTCCATGAACGCATTGTGTTGGGGAGTTTGGTAAAGGCAAACGGCCATCATTTGTTTGTAAGTACCGCCTTGCCAAAAATAACTATTGAGGGCATTACGGTACTGGCGCTTTCACCACAATCTCCACTGGGTAACGCTATGATGGGGAAGCAGGTGGGGGATACCTTTGAGATAAACGTAACAAAATATACAATAGAACATATACAATAAAGAACCATCCTTCGAGATGGTTTTTTTATGAATTGTAATTTACACTTGCGGTAATAACCTATTTTGCTTATAGATTAGTCCTATAAATCTTTGTTTAGTTTTTAATTGTAACTAAAATTGATTTTTATGTTTTTAAAATGAAACCTAAAACGCAATTTTGTCTTGTTGAAATAAACCAAATAACGGTTTTTAACACAGAACTAAAACAGGATACAGAAGTATGTGCGGAATATTAGCAATTATAGGAAAAGGAAAAGACGAAGAACTTGTAAAGCAGTTATCTAAAAGGATGTCGCACCGCGGGCCGGACGAAAGCGATTTGCATGTAACAGAAAAAGGGCACATCCTGAGCCATGAACGCCTATCTATCATCGACCTTAATACCGGCAAACAGCCGATACAGGGAACCGCAGCTGCGTGGATGGTGCACAACGGCGAGATATACAACCACAAGGCGCTTCGTGCCAATGAACTAAAAGGGCATACGTTCCGCACTACATCTGATTCTGAAGTTATAGTACACCTGTACGAGGAGTTCGGTTATGATTTTTGCCATATGCTCGATGGGATTTTTGGATTTGTGGTGATTGATGGTGATGATTTCATAGCCGGACGCGACCCTCTGGGGGTTAAACCTTTGTACTATGGTATAGACGACAGGGGCAGGATGTATTTTTCCAGTGAAATGAAGTCGATTGCTGACCAGTGCCAAACGTTTTCTACCTTCCCTCCGGGGCATTATTACACGCCTAAAACAGGTTTTGTAAAATACTACAAACCGGAGTGGGAAGATATGACTAAGGCGGTTGAGGAGGTAGACTACGCGGCCATTCGTGCTACGCTTACACAGGCTGTAGAAAAAAGGCTGATGAGTGATGTGCCTATCGGGGTATTGCTTTCTGGCGGGCTTGATTCATCGCTTACCTCGTCTATCGCGGCAAGGGCTATGAAAGAAATAGGGAAGCCGCTACATTCATTCTCCATTGGTCTTGATGCTGCTGCTCCCGATGCCGTTGCTGCACGTGCTGTAGCTGAGTTCCTGGGTACTGAACACCATGAGGTGCACTTTACCATAGAGCAGGGTGTTGAAATACTGGATAAGCTTATCTGGCATCTTGAAACCTACGATGTAACCTCGGTGCGTGCCAGTACGCCTATGTACTTCCTGAGTAAAGCCATTACAGAGAGAGGGATTAAAGTGGTGCTGAGCGGTGAGGGTGCCGATGAAATTTTCGGGGGCTACCTGTATTTCCGCAATGCGCCGTCGGCAGAAGATTTCCAGCGTGAAACCATAGACAGGGTGCAAAAGCTCTTTACGGCAGATTTGCTAAGGGCAGACAAGAGTACTATGGCACACGGGCTGGAAGCAAGGGTGCCGTTCCTGGATAAAAAGTTCCTGGAACTTGCCATAAAAATTAAACCGGAAGAAAAACAGCCAAAGACATACGATGGCGTTGAAAAATATATTTTGCGTAAAGCATTTGATACCCCTGAGCAGCCGTACCTTCCGAACAGTGTGCTGTGGAGGCAAAAAGAGCAATTTAGCGATGGGGTGGGGTACAACTGGATAGATACATTGATTGAGTATTGTTCTAGCCGGGTAACCGATGAGGAGCTTGAAAGCGCTGCCGAAAGATTCCCGTACAATACCCCGGCTACCAAAGAGGCGTACTATTACCGTAGTGTATTCCATAAGCATTTTCCGCAGGTAAGCGCAGCGCAAACGGTAAGGAAATGGATACCGAAGTGGCAGGCAAATACCGATCCGAGTGGTCGTGCCAATGCTGCTCACGTACAGGCCGATACCGCCATAGCGCAGCAAAAAATAATAGTTTAATTTCAGGTTTTTGGAATTTAGTTTGTTTGTTTGTGGAGGCGTCCCGCTATTTAGCGGGACGTTCTTTTTATTTTAAGACCCTGTATGAATAAAAATTTGAAAATTCTTGCTTTTAATAAATTGTTAATAACTACAATGCTAAATGAGTGGGTAAATTAGCATAATCGTCTGTACTTGCTTATATTTGTTCGTTAAACTTAAAAAGTTCTTTAAGGATATAAATTTATGAGCGAAGAAGCAAAGAAAAACAATTATTCGGCAGATAGTATCCAGGCATTAGAAGGGATGGAGCACGTAAGGATGCGTCCGTCGATGTATATTGGTGATGTAGGTGTGCGTGGATTACACCACCTTGTTTATGAGGTTGTTGATAACTCTATTGATGAGGCCATGGGTGGCTATTGTGATACCATAGGTGTGGCGATAAACGAGGATGGCTCTATAACTGTTGAAGATAACGGCCGTGGAATACCGGTTGACATGCATAAAAAAGAAGGTGTTAGCGCCCTTGAGGTGGTAATGACCAAGATTGGTGCCGGTGGTAAGTTTGATAAGGATTCTTACAAAGTATCGGGCGGACTCCACGGTGTGGGTGTTTCAGTGGTAAATGCACTGAGTAACCACATGCGTTCTACGGTTTATCGCGATGGTAAAATCTATGAACAGGAGTATGAAAAAGGTAAAGCCATGTATCCTGTAAAACAGGTAGGTGAAACTGAAAGAAGGGGTACCACGCAAACTTTCTACCCTGACGATACTATTTTTACCCAGACTACAGAGTTTTCTTATGATACGCTTGCTGCACGTATGCGCGAGCTTTCATTTCTTAATAAAGGGATAACGATTACCCTGTCTGACAAAAGGCAGAAAGATGATAAAGGCGAGTTTGTATCGGAAGTATTCCATTCAGACGAAGGTCTTAAAGAATTTGTAAAGTTCCTGGATGGTAACCGTGAGCCTATCATTAGCCATGTAATAAGCATGGAGAGTGATAAAGGCGAAGTTCCTGTAGAGGTTGCGCTTATTTACAATACAAGCTACAGTGAAAATATTTTCTCTTATGTGAATAATATTAACACCCATGAAGGTGGTACACACCTTTCGGGTTTCCGTAGGGGGCTTACCAATACCCTTAAGAAGTATGCTGATAACTCCGGTCTTCTTGAAAAGTTGAAATTCGAGATTTCAGGTGACGACTTCCGTGAGGGGCTTACGGCTATTATTTCGGTTAAGGTTGCTGAACCTCAATTTGAGGGTCAGACAAAAACCAAGCTGGGTAACCGTGAGGTTGTAGCTCCGGTGAGCCAGGCGGTAAGCGAAATGCTGGAGAACTACCTTGAGGAAAATCCTAACGATGCCCGCACCATAGTACAAAAGGTTATCCTTGCGGCCCAGGCGCGCCATGCGGCTAAGAAAGCCCGCGAAATGGTGCAGCGTAAAACCGTAATGGGTGGCGGTGGACTTCCGGGAAAACTAAGCGACTGTTCTGAACAGGATCCTGCAAAATGTGAGGTATTCCTTGTAGAGGGTGACTCGGCAGGTGGGACGGCTAAGCAGGGACGCGACAGGGCATTCCAGGCTATTATGCCGTTAAGGGGTAAAATCCTTAACGTGGAAAAAGCCATGCATCACAAAGTTTTTGAAAACGAAGAAATCCGTAACATATTTACAGCACTGGGTGTAACTATAGGTACTGCTGAAGATAGCAAGGCGTTAAACCTTGATAAGCTTCGCTACCATAAAGTGGTTATTATGTGTGACGCCGACGTAGATGGTAGCCACATCAGTACGCTGATACTTACGTTCTTCTTCCGCTTTATGAAAGAGCTTATAGAAAACGGACACGTATATATAGCTACTCCGCCGCTTTACCTTGTTAAGAAGGGTAATAAGAAAGAGTATGCCTGGACAGAAACCCAGCGTGATGTTGCTAATGAGCGCATGGGCGGTGGTGCTGCCATACAGCGTTACAAAGGTCTTGGTGAGATGAACGCAGAGCAGCTTTGGGAAACCACAATGAACCCTGAGTTCCGTACGTTGCGTCAGGTAAGTATAGATAGCCTTACTGAAGCAGACAGGATTTTCTCTATGCTTATGGGAGATGAGGTTCCGCCAAGGCGTGAGTTTATTGAGAAAAATGCCGCTTATGCTAAGATTGATGCATAAAAAAGGTAATAAAATAACGAAATTGATTGCTGCGAGCCTGTTCTTATGTACAGGCTCGCTTTGCGCTCAGACGGATGCGGCAACTGTAGTGCGGCAAATAGGGTTACTTATAGACGATACCATGCTTTTTTCAGACAAGTATGTAACCCCGGCTACTGATGCCGCTGTGTATCAGGCATCTTCCGGATGGATTTCTTCGCCTAAAAAAGCTGACCTGTGGGATATTTCTTTTGGTGTACATGGTAATGTTTTTGTAACGCCATATAAAGACCGTAGTTTCCTTATTAATAATAGCGATTTTAAATTCTTTCAGTTGGAGCAGGGGAGTTCGGCTCAGGTGCCCACGGCGTTGGGTAATAACAAGCAGACGTATCTTTCGGGAGAGCTTGGGGGGAGTAAAATTCGCCTTGAAACACCCGAGGGTATGGATATGAATGTTGTGGCCTATCCGTATTTGCAGGGGTCTGTAGGTCTGCCGTTTGGGGCTGAACTTATGGTTAAGTATTCTACCCAGGTTAAACTTAAGAAAAGCGAATACCAGGTTTTTGGTGTAGGGCTTAAATATAACTTTAGTCAGTATTTTAAGATACTGAATGAGCAAAAGATAAACCTTGCGGTACTGGTGGGGTATGGTCAGGAAGATGTTTCTTTTGGTTTCCTGGACGTGAAGACTGACTTTGGTACACTGGGTGTTAATAAGATAAACGGTAGTGTAAAAACCATGCAGTACCAGTTTAGTGGGTCACAGGAATTTGGCAGTATAGAGTTTATGTGTAGCTTTATTGCTAACGTAAGCGATGTGAAGTATGATGTTAACGGCCCTAAGGGTAGTATAGAGCAGATAGTGCCGCTGCAGCAGGTGCTTAACGAGCGCCTAAAGCAGATTTATAAAACCCGCACTAACTATATAGGCGAGGTAGGTGCTAAATATAACTTCGGGCATTTTGACCTGCAGGGCATCGTGGCATTTGGTAAGTTTGTTAATGCTAATGTTTCGCTGCACTATCTCTTTAAGTAGTGTTGTGTTATGATGATGTTTATTTTATTATAATAGGTATAGAGCTATATCGGTTTCAATAAAATAAGAGGGCTGCGGTATGTGGCTCTTTTTTTTGTGATTATAATTTAGAAATAAATTGGTTAATCTTTTTTGAAATTATATATTTGCTCGTTTTTTAAAAAAGGAATAATTAATTTAAGTAATAATGCAGAATAAGGGACTTGTACAATTTTTCGCTATCCTTCTTGCGATAGTATGTATTTACCAGCTTTCCTTCACGTTTGTATCTAACAGTATCCAGGCTGATGCCCAGGCTATTGCAAAAGGCGATGCAGACAAAGAAGTGGCCTACCTGAATAAGATAAAAGATTCGGTAGTGTATCTTGGTTACACGTATGATGAAGTAAGAGACAAACAAATTAATAAAGGTCTTGACCTTGAGGGAGGTATCAACGTTATGCTTGAGATCTCTGTTAAAGACATCCTTAAAACCCTTTCTAACAACTCTCAGAACGTAGTGTTTAACAAAGCACTGGAGAGGGCTACGAAGGAAAGAAAAGGAAATCAGAGTTATCTTGATGCTTTCTATGTTGCTTTCCAGGAAGAATCTAACGGTACCCTTAAACTAGCTTCACCTGAGGTATTTACTAACAGGATTAACGGCGAAGAGATTACTAACGCCATGACCGATGCTGAGGTTCAAAAAATTATTACTAAAAAAGTAAGCAAGTCTATTGATAGTGCTTTTGGTGTACTAGCTGAACGTATTGATAAGTTCGGTGTGGTTCAGCCAAACATCCAGAGGCTTGGTGAGTCGGGCCGTATCATGGTAGAACTACCGGGTGCTAAAGACATAGACCGTGTTAAAAAACTACTGCAAAGTACTGCCCAGCTGGAATTTTGGGAAGCGTTTAAAGCTACAGACCTTCAAGGTTTCCTTATAGGTGCTAACGAAACCCTTAAAAAGACTGAGAAAACTGACGTAGCTGCTGAAACTGCTGAGGTTAAAAACGACTCTATATCAAAACTTCTTGGTACTAAAGATTCTGCTACAGCAAAAAAAGGTGCTAACCCGCTATTTGAAAAAATGCAGCCAATGCAGTCTGCCGGTCCGGTACTTGGTATCGTGGCGGTTAAAGATGCTGAGACCGTATTAGGTTACCTAAACCGTCCTGATATCCGTAGCCTGCTTCCTGCAGAAGCGCGTTTTGCACGTTTTGCTTTCGGAAAAGAAGATGTTAAGAAGTCTAAAGGCTTCCTTGAGCTATATGCCCTTAAAGGCAACAAAGAAAACATTGCCCCACTTGGTGGTAACGTAATTACCGGTGCAAGCGATACGTTTGACCAGTTTGGTAAGCCAGCTGTATCTATGACCATGAATACACGTGGTGCGCAGAAGTGGGAAGAAATGACCGGTAAGGCATACAGGGAACAAGGCTTTATTGCTATCTCTCTGGATAATATTGTATATTCTGCTCCGGGTGTAACCAGTGGTCCTATCTCTGGTGGTAACTCTCAGATATCAGGCGCATTTGATGTAACTGAAACAAAAGACTTAGCAAACATCCTTAGGGCGGGTCAGCTACCTGCTAAAGCTGAAATCGTTCAGTCTGAAATCGTAGGGCCGTCACTAGGACAGGAAGCTATAGATAACGGTATCAACTCGTCTATCGCGGGTCTTCTTATCGTGTGTGTGTGGATGTGGGTGTATTACGGTAAAGCCGGTACGTTTGCTAACGCTGCCCTTTTGGTAAACATCCTTTTCCTTTTCGGATGTCTTGCAAGCTTTGGTGCTGTACTTACACTTCCTGGTATTGCAGGTATCGTACTTACCATTGGTACTGCGGTAGATGCTAACATCATTATCTACGAGCGTGCCAAGGAAGAATTACGCCACGGTAAGTCGCTTGAAGAGGCTGTGAAAATATCATTTAGCTGGAGGGGTGCCATGTCATCTATTACAGATGCTAACGTTACGCACGTACTTACAGGTTTAGTACTATTCATATTTGGTTCAGGCCCGGTTCGTGGTTTCGCTACTACGCTACTAATAGGTATCTTTACCTCACTATTTACGTCAATCTTTGTTACAAGGATGTTCCTTGACCATTATGTGAAGAAAGGTAAAGATCTTAGCTTTGTTACAGGTCTTTCTAAAAACTGGTTTACTAACTTCCATTTTGATTTCCTTAAAATCAAGAAAGTTACTTACGTTATTTCATCAGTTGTGGTTATAGGTAGCTTTATATCATTCTACTTCAACGGTCTTGATGAGGGTATCGACTTTGCCGGTGGACGTACGTTCCAGGTGAAATTTGAAAAAGCGGTTCCTACTGACCAAATCAAAGAAGAACTGAGTTCAGAAGCCGTATTTAACGACAACGTAGACGTTAAGATTTTCGGTAACGATACCCAGCTTCGTATTACTACAAAATATAAAGTAGACGATAACTCTGAAGCTTCAGATAAAGAAGTGAATGAGAAATTATACAATGCTCTTAAAAAATACTACAGTGGTGATGTTACTTACGATAACTTCGTAAATACTAACCAAGGTAAAAAAGTAGGTATCCTTCAGGCGTCTAAAGTAGGTGCTACTGTGGCAGATGATATTAAGACCAACTCGTACTGGGCGGTTCTTGGTGCTATGGCTATCGTATTCATTTACCTTATGGTAAGTTTCCGTAAGTGGCAGTACAGCCTTGGTGCTATCGCTGCTGTAGCGCACGACGTTATCTTCGTATTGGGTCTTTACTCTGCACTGTACAAGTTTATGCCATTCCACATGGAAATGGACCAACACTTTATTGCGGCTATCCTTACCGTGATTGGTTACTCTATGAACGATACTGTAATTGTATTTGACAGGGTACGTGAATACCTTGCCGGTACTACAAAAGGTTCGTTCAGGGATATCGTAAACGCGTCTATTAACACTACTATGTCTCGTACGCTGAATACCTCACTTACCATGATTCTTGTATTGGGTATCATGTTCATATTCGGTGGTGATTCTATCCGTGGTTTTGTATTCGCTATGCTTGTAGGTATCATCGTAGGTACATACTCATCGCTGTTCATTGCAACTCCGGTACTTGTAGATACTACATCGCAAGCTGAAAAAGATGCTATTGTAAAAAGGCACAACGAAACAGTAGAAGAAGTAGCTTAATATTTACACCATACTGTTAAAATATATGAAACCTGCTTATGCAAATAAGCAGGTTTTTTATTTATTTGCATACGCTAAAGCCGCAAACCTCGTTATTACATAAAAAAGGCACAGTTTTAGCGGTGCACTAAAAAACGAAAACTAAAAATATGATGAACCTTATTTTCTTGCTGCAGGATACCATACCTGCCGCTGCTGCCGACAGCACTGCCGCCGCCGCTCCTGCCGCGGGAGAGTCTATAAACTATTTTTCCCTGCTCATGAAAGGTGGGGTTATGGTAGGCCCTATCCTTTTGCTGTTATTCTTTACCATTTACGTCATTGTAGAAAGGGCTTTGTACATAAGCCGTGCCGGTAAAGAAAGCGACGCATTGGTTAATGAGGTTCGTTTACAGCTGAATTCGGGTAAAGTTGATGCGGCTCAATTAGCTGCCAGCAAAACCAATACTGCTACCGGAAATATCCTGGAGAGTGGAATTTCGCTTATTGGTCGTCCGCTTAGCGAGATAGAAGGGATGATGGAAAAGCAGACCAACGTAGAGATAAGCCTTATGGAAAAGAAATTAGGTTGGCTAGGACTTGTAGCCGGTATAGCGCCTATTCTTGGATTTATCGGTACCATATCAGGGGTTATTAAAATCTTCTATACCATTTCCATTACAGAGAACATTAGTATCGGTTCTATATCGGGCGGTCTTTATGAAAAGATGATCAGTTCGGGTTTAGGGCTTATTGTAGGTGTTGTGGCGTATTCAGGTTACCACTACTTTAACATGATTATAGACGGTTTCGCCCTTAGGGTACAAAAAGCCGTAATACAGTTTGTAAACATTATAACCGTAGGTAAATGAGAGTAAGAAGAAACAAACGCTTCCATGCAGAAATCGCGGCCAGTGCGCTGAGCGATATCATGTTCTTTTTGCTGTTGTTCTTCCTGATTATTTCTACACTTGCCAATCCGAATGTTATCGACCTGATGCTGCCCAAGGCGGAAAGCAACAGTACCACAGATAAGGCACACGCCAGTATATCGGTAACACCGGAAAAGCAATATTTTTTAGATAAACAGCAACTGAGCTTTGAAGAAATAGAACCTGCGTTGGCATCGAGAGTGGCCGAAACCGGAGATAAAACGGTTATCGTACGTCTGCCGCGCGACCTTGAGGTACAGGATATGGTAAACATTCTGGAAATAGGGGTAAGGCTAAAACTGAAATTTGTAATTGCTACAACAAAATAACTCCTAACCATGAAGCTAAACAGGGACGAAAGTACATCACTGGGCATTACCACGGCAATTTTCCTGTTGCTGCTCCTTGCGTTGTTTATATTTAAGCAAAACAGTGCCTCTGATGATCTGGCCGACCTTGAAGGCGGTGGAGGCGGTGGCGGTGTTACCGTTAACTTTGGCGACAGTGAAGTAGGGTCGGGTGCCGATTTTCGGAGTGAGGTACTTGATGTAAGCCAAAAGGCAAAAAGTACACCTGTTGCTACGCCCGATGAAGAGGAAGAAGTTGTAGCGAGCGATGTTGATGATGCTCCGGCTGTAGCCAATACCAAGCCGATAAAAAAGGAGCCAAAAAAACAAGCGGTTAAACCTGAAATTAAGCCAAAGGACAATACACCAAAACCATCTAAGTCTACCAGTGATGCGCTTTCGAGCATGCTTAACGGCAATAACAAAGGCGGCGATGGAGATGATGACCGTGCCGGTAACAAAGGCCAGCTTGGTGGCGATAAAAACAGTAGCGGCTATTACGGCGACGGCGGAAGCGGTGGCGGTAAAGGCGGTGGAAACGGTAGTGGCGACGGTACCGGTACAGGACCCGGAACCGGAAGCGGTTCTGGAGGTGGTAACGGTGGCGGACGTGGCACGGGCAACGGTAATTACAGGCTGGAT
Source organism: Bacteroidia bacterium (assembly GCA_046566705.1). Taxonomy (GTDB): domain Bacteria; phylum Bacteroidota; class Bacteroidia; order Flavobacteriales; family Flavobacteriaceae; genus Flavobacterium. The sequence continues at coordinate 74,222 of JBKHWE010000006.1, forward strand.
GGGCGGAAGGTACTTACTAAACCACAACCCAATTATACCTGTAACGAACAGGGAACGGTAGTGGTGAGTATTTCTGTAGACCAGAATGGTAAAGTAATTTCGGCAAGTCCGGGCGCCAAGGGTACAACCAATGCCGCAAGGTGTTTGCTAGACCAGGCGAAGATTGCAGCCATGAACACCAAGTTCGACGCGAGTAACTCCGCGCCGGATAAGCAGGTAGGAACCATAGTATATAAGTTTACACTTACCGAATAAAAATGTATAACCCCAAATGAGCCTTGCTTATTTGGGGTTTTTAATATTCTCTATTCTAAATAAAACAATCTGTTTTATCAATTCTAAAGGCATAGGTTCCGTTAACGGAAACTGTATCGAACCTTTTCCCTGTTTGTATTTTGCTAATGCTTCTTTAAATGCTTCATGACCATTTGGCGTAGCGTAAAATCCAATGTGGTTTTTATAACCTGCAAAATATGCCAGTGGTTTACCGTTTAACTTATACGCCGGCATGGCATAACTGATACTCTCTACAGCTTCGGGGCAGGTAGCTATAATTACTTCCCTTACCTGCTTAAGTGCCTGTTGTATTTCCTTAGGAAATTGTGCTATGTATTCGTCAACGGTTTTCATGATTATTGATGATGATACGGTTCGTTGCGTAAAATGGTAAAGGCACGGTATACCTGCTCTATAAAAAACAAGCGCACCATCTGGTGGCTGAACGTCATTGATGATAATGATACCTTTCCCTGGGCCTTGGCATATACTTCAGGGCTGAAACCATACGGTCCACCAATTACGTAAACTAATGTTTTAACGCCGCTGTTCATCTTCTTCTGCATTTCTTCGCTAAAGCCTACACTGCTAAAGGTCTTCCCGTTTTCATCCAGTAGAATGAGTTGGTCGGTAGGAGAGAGCTTGCTTAAAATCAATTCGCCTTCCTTTTCCTTTTGCTGTGCTTCGCTCAGGTTTTTCACGTTCTTAATGTCCGGAATGATTTCCAGGTCAAACTTCACGTAAAAGCCCAGCCGTTTGGTGTAATCGTCAATCAGCGTTTGCAGGGCTTTGTTATCTGTTTTGCCTATGGCAAGTAGTTTTATGTTCATGTTTTAAAGCTTCTTAGTTTCTGAGCACCTGAGCTACTTAGCTTTTATGGGTTACGAATATATTTTAGCTTAATTGCTCAGCGGCTTAGGAGCTAAGCAACTCTAAAAACTCATCCTCACTAATAATTTTCACGCCAAGTTGTGTGGCTTTTTCAAGTTTAGATGGCCCCATATTATCTCCGGCTACTACGTAATCCGTTTTTTTAGAAATGGAACTGCCTATTTTGCCACCGTTGGCTTCAATGGCATTTTTCAGTTCATCTCTGCTGAATTTTGTAAACACCCCTGATACTACAAGGGTTTTACCTACTAGCAAATCACTTGCAGGTACGGCTTCAACAGTATTCGATTCGAGTTGCACACCATAGCCTTTTAAGCGTTCTACAATTTTACGGTTCTCTTCATTTTCAAAAAAGCCAACTACACTTTGCGCAATACGCTCGCCAATTTCATCTACCAAAATCAAATCCATTAACGAAGCCTGTGCCAGGTTGTCTATGGATTTATAATGCTTGGCAAGTTTCTTGGCTACGGTTTCGCCTACATAACGGATACCCAATGCATACAGTACACGCTCAAACGGAACTTCTTTAGACTTCTCTATACCATCTATAAGGTTCTGTGCCGACTTGTCTGCCATGCGTTCCAATGGTATTACCTGTTCTTTTTTAAGGTCATACAGGTCGGCATAGTTGTGTGCCAAATCAGAGTTGTATAGTAACGCTACTGTTTCCCCGCCCAGACCTTCAATATCCATAGCCTTACGCGAAATATAGTGCTGAATGCGCCCTATGATTTGCGGAGGGCAACCGTAAAAGTTAGGACAATAATGCTGCGCTTCGCCTTCCTTGCGCTCCAGTTCGGTAAAACATTCCGGGCATTTGTGTATGTATAGGGTAGGCTCACTATCCTCAGGGCGTTTGGTAAAATCAACTGAAATGATTTTCGGGATGATTTCCCCGCCTTTCTCTACAAAGACTTCATCACCTACACGGATGTCCAGCTTTTCTATCTGGTCGGCATTGTGGAGTGAGGCACGCTTTACAATGGTACCGGCAAGCTGTACCGGCTCCAGATTGGCAACGGGAGTAATAGCCCCAGTACGTCCTACCTGGTAACTGATGCTGTTTAGCCTCGTGCTTACACGCTCGGCTTTAAATTTATAGGCAACCGCCCAGCGCGGACTTTTGGCAGTATAGCCGAGTTCCTCCTGCTGGTGGATGTCGTTTACTTTTATAACCACGCCGTCGGTTTCATAAGGCAGGTCATGGCGGTGGTGATCCCAATGCTCTATGAAAGCAATGACCTCGTCTATGCTTTGGGCAAGTCGGGCTTCTTTGGGCACTTTAAAGCCCCATTGGCGTGCTTTTTCAAGCATATGAAATTGATCATTAAAAGGAGCTGATGGAATGTCGTAATTTCCTACCAATGCGGAGTATATTAAGCAGTCTAACGGGCGTTTCGCTACTTCAGCGCTATCTTGCAATTTTAAACTTCCTGATGCCGTATTACGTGGGTTAGAATATGGAGTTTCTCCTGCTTCGACTAATTCTGCATTCATTTTAGCAAAGCCACTTAATGGTAAAATAATTTCTCCTCTAACATGGAAATAATAAGGAAAATCACCTTTTAGCTTCAAAGGCACCGAACGTATGGTCTTAATATTGGTCGTAACTTCATCGCCCTGAAAACCATCGCCACGGGTTACGGCTTTGGTAAAGATACCATTTTCGTACGATATGCTTATGGATGCCCCGTCATATTTCAGTTCGCAGGTGTATTGTATGTTATCAGAACCCAGATTTTTGTGCACCCGTTTTTCCCAGTCGCGCAGTTCGTCAATGCTATAAGCATTATCAAGCGAATACATGCGGTACTCGTGCGCTATGGTGTTGAAGTTTTTTGTAATTGCTCCGCCCACACGTTGCGTAGGAGAGTTTTCATCGAAATATTCAGGGTGTTCGGCTTCAAGTTTTTGAAGCTCTTTCAGCTTCATGTCAAAGTCGAAATCACTTATCGTAGGCGTATCGAGTACGTAGTAGTTATAGTTGTGCTGGCTAAGTTCTTCCCTTAAAGAAGTGATGTGTTGCAGGATATCCATGCCTTGTGTGTTTATACGGCTAATTTAGCCAAAGTTTAAAAAACGGGAAACTATTTTTGCATATCCATACTAAAGGTTTTTAATTTTGAGTTATTATTTGAAGCCCTTAGAAGATGAAGAGATTGATGTATGTCGTTGTTGCAGCCCTGATGGTAGGATGCAACAATAGTGATGATGGTAGCCCTGCCGATAGTTTGGGTGTGGATTATAAGCAGGAGATGCGCGATTTTGTTATCGGCATAAGTACCAAAGCTAAGGCGGCTCACGCGGGTTTTGCTATTATTCCACAGAACGGCATAGAGCTGGTTAGCAGTACAGGAGATGAAGACGGAGCGCCTGCCACGGCTTACCTTAACGCTATTGATGCTAACGGACAGGAAGACCTGTTTTATGGTTATGACAACGACGACCAGGCTACTGATGCTTCGGCAACATCGTACCTGCGCCATTTTCTTGATGTGTCTAAAAATGCAGGAAAGACCATTTTAGCTATCGACTATTGCAGTACTCCGTCTAAAATCCAGGATTCGTATACCAAAAACCAGCAGGCGGGTTACGTTTCTTTTGCCGCGACCGAACGGAGTCTTAACATTATTCCGGCTGGTACACCGCATAATGCGAATGGCAATAATATTACATCGCTGTCGCAGGCAAAGAACTTCCTGTACCTGATTAATCCTGAAAATTATTCGTCTAAAGAACAATTTATAAGCGCGGTTACGGCTACGAATTATGATGCGGTGATTATGGATTTGTACCGTGAAGGCGAGACCTTTACCGCTGCCGAAATTACCCGCCTGAAACAAAAGGCGAATGGTGGCACCCGTATGGTCATCTGCTACATGTCTATTGGCGAAGCGGAAGATTACCGTTATTACTGGCAGAGTGGCTGGATTACGGGCAATCCGTCATGGCTTACGCAGGAAAATCCTGACTGGCCGGGTAATTATAAAGTAAAGTATTGGGATACCGAATGGCAGGGCATTATTTACCGAAACAGCGATTCGTATTTAGATAAGATACTGAATGCCGGTTTTGATGGTGTATATCTTGACATCATTGATGCCTTTGAATACTTTGAGCAGTAATAGTAAGTAGCCATGAATTGTGCGAATTGCACAAATTTCTGAGTGTAAGTTCATGTAATTTGTGGCTGTAATACCAAATAAAAAATGGCTGTCTTTTTTAAGGCAGCCATTTTTGTTATCTGTAAGATGTATTGTTACAATTTAAAGATACCGCCAAACGCTATGATGCGCTGGGTAAAGGTGAAGTGCTGGGAGGCACGGTCAATACCTTCATAAGTAGTGCGGATGTCGGGCATATTTATGTAGCCTTGTTTTAGTTCCGCCTGTACAAAAAAGTACTTAAAGAAAGTAACATTTAAACCTGCTTTTGCACCTACGCCATATCCTGAAATATGGAAATCATCATGGCGCTGTTTACCCAGTACCATGGCGTTTGTTTTAGGATACAGCACGCCGGCATCTACACCTTCGGTAATGTTTACCTGGATTTTATCGGTATTGGTAATGCCCAGGTATTTAGAAAGGTCATCTACACGGGCGAAGCCTACGTTTATGTAGTTAAGGCCATCGGTATGCTCAAACGTAAGGAAGTCCTCGTTCATAACCACAGGCATATTCTTATACATGCCGTTATATGCCGATCCCGGGTCGGTATTAGGCAGGTCAATGTAACCGTTGGCATTAGCCGTCTGGAACTGCGTCATTACATACTTCATGTGGTCAAAACCAAGGTTGATGTTGTAATGATCGTTAATAAAATACCCAATCCTGAAGTTAGTCTGCGGGATTGTCATCTTAGTAGGGTTTACGTAGTCTACGTGCCAGCCTTTCGGCTTGTCGTGTGCGGCTACGTCATACAAGGTAAAATTATACCCGTCTCCGGTAAAATTAATGTCAGACCTTGAGTAGCTCTCCCGGTTTCCGCCATAATAAAAGTAAAATTTCCCCTTGTTATGGGCTGTGTATTTTTCAGGACTTACAGGCGCCTGTTGCGCAAAGGTGTACTGTGAAAAAATACAAAAAGCTAGTACAACCTTTAGTAAAGGTTGTTTCATTATGTGATGTGTGTAAAAAAAATGTGTGTTTGCAATATTGGTTTGGCTTACTTAAAAACCGTTGATGGTAGCCCTTATGGCGCTAAGTTTTTCCATCAGGCCTTCAAAGTAATCCAGGTGCAGCATGTTTGCACCGTCGCTTTTGGCGTTAGCCGGGTCAAAATGCGTTTCTATGAAAATACCGTCTACGCCTGTGGCAATGCCCGCGCGTGCTATGGTTTCTATCATATCTGGCCTGCCTCCGGTTACACCTGCAACCTGGTTAGGCTGTTGTAGCGAGTGGGTAACGTCCAGTACAGTACTTGCAAACTGTTTCATGGTAGGTATACCACGGAAGTCTACAATCATGTCCTGGTAGCCAAACATGGTGCCACGATCGGTAACCATAACGTTAGGGTTATTACTGTCCAAAACTTTTTGTACGGCGTGCTTCATACTTTCCGGGCTCATAAACTGGCCTTTCTTCAGGTTCACGGTACGGCCTGTTTCGGCGGCAGCCACAACAAGGTCGGTTTGTCTTACAAGGAAAGCCGGGATTTGCAGTACATCTACATACTGTGCAGCCAAAGCCGCATCTTCATTGGTATGGATGTCGGTTACAGTAGGAACGTCAAACGTTTCTGAAACCTTGCGGAGTATTTTCAGTGCCTTTTCGTCGCCTATGCCGGTAAAGCTGTCCACACGGCTGCGGTTAGCTTTTTTAAACGAGCCTTTAAATACGTAAGGTATTTTCAGCCTGTCGGTTACGGTAACAATGTGTTCGGCTATGCGTAGTGCCATTTCTTCACCTTCTATGGCACATGGCCCAGATAGCAGGAAGAAATTACCACTGTCTGTGTGCTTTATTTTAGCTATGTTATTTAAGTCCATTTTTAATGTATTAAATGCGCTGCAAAGATACAAATAAAAAAGCCTTCCAAAACAGAAGGCTTACGTGTACTATAGTGGTTTTTTTCAGGCAGGATTACTGCTTTTTAAGCCCGAAACCCTGAGGCGCCATAACCTTACCTTTTTCATATAGGTTTAGGTAAACAATCTTAGGTTCGGTAAGCCCTTCCCAGGTAATCTCATAAATATCCAGTAGCCCCGCGCCCATGTCGTGCTTTTTGGTAGGGAAAGGGCAGCAGGCATCTACTTTGGTATAGGTAAGCTTCTCTCCCTCAGGCCCGGTAAGCCCGCCAAAATAGCGTTTTACATTAATTTCGGCACTCCTGTAGGGTAAAAACCCAAGGTTTACAGGATAGTCCTGATCATATCCGTAGGATTTATCGCTGCTTATTTCGGTAATAATAAATGTTTTGTCTTTAACAGATAGCGCAGGCATTGTGGCCTTGTCGTCTATGTTTCGTATCGTGTTCTTTGTACTGGTGCATGCTGCCAAAGAAATTACAGCAAGCAGTAAAAGTTTTTTCATGCCCGGATAATTTTATCAAAAATAACGCTTTTTTCAGAAATTGACAGTAAAACGGACGGGTTAATATTTATAAAATAAATTCTACTTTTGTAAACAAGACAATTTACACAATTATGTATAGTTTTTACGGAACATGGCCGTGGTATGCCTCGGGCTTTATGATAGGTGCGGTTATGCTTGCCTTGGTATACTTTGGGAAAACCTTCGGAATGAGCAGTAACCTGCGCACCATGTGCAGTATGATGGGGGCGGGCAAGACAGCCGATTTTTTTAAGTTTGACTGGCGTGCACAGCGCTGGAACCTTGCCGTAGTGGTAGGTGCCATGCTGGGCGGTTATATAGCTACGCACTACCTGAGCGATGGCAGTGGGGTACAACTGAACCCTAAAACGCTTACCGAGCTGCAACAACTGCACATAGACCAACCGGATGGGAAGTTACTCCCGGATGCTTTTACCAGTGCTGATGCGCTTAAAGACCCTAAAGTGATAGGCATACTCATACTTGGCGGATTGCTTGTAGGTTTCGGGACGCGCTATGCCGGCGGATGTACGTCTGGTCATGCTATTACCGGATTAAGCAACTTACAGGTGCCAAGCCTTATTGCTGTGATAGGCTTTTTCATTGGCGGACTTATAATGTCGTGGTTGTTATTACCCTTAATTTTTGGATAAGATGAAGTTATTGAGATTTTTACTCGTAGGCATATTTTTCGGGATTGTACTCACAAAATCCGAAGCGGTATCGTGGTACCGCATTTATGAAATGTTCCATTTCCAGTCGTTCCACATGTTTGGTATTATTGGTGTGGCGGTTTGTACCGGGCTTATCGGCCTGCAGATTTTTAAACGTGCCAATGTAAAAGATACTAATGGTCAGCCCATAGCACTACCGGCCAAGGATAAAGGTTTTACCAATTACTTTGTGGGCGGACTTATATTCGGTTTAGGCTGGGGGCTTGTAGGTACCTGCCCGGGCCCTATATTTATATTAATCGGATCAGGATTTATGGGCATAGGCATAGTGCTGATAGGCGCACTGTTGGGCACGTGGATTTATGGTCTATTAAAAAATAAACTGCCACATTAAACCTTCATCAGCCATGTATACGCATCGGCAAATTCCTTACGCCACAGCTTTTCGTTATGCTGGCCGTTGTGTACAACCTTTTTGAAAATTTGTGAGGGATGCTTAACACGTTGCTGTAACAGTTCCTCCATATGTTGCAGGTCGGGTAGCATGGCGTTGCTTTCGCGGTCGCCTGCCATAAAATAGAGCCTTGAGGTAATGGTATCTATACCTTTTGCAAAAGCGTAAATCTCCTCATTAAACCAAAACGAAGGCGAAAATACGCCCGCGTTACCAAATACCTCCGGGTGTTTCAGCGTGGCATAAAATGAAATCAAACCACCAACCGAACTTCCGAAAATAGTAGTGTTTTCCGCATCGGTTAGTGTGCGGTAGTTATCATCAACATACGGTTTCAGATTGTTGATGATAAAATCAAGATAGTTATCGGCATGACCACCGCCATGGGTATCATTAGCATAGGGTGTCATTTCATCTATGCGGTGCAGTCCGTGTTCAATGCCTATGATAATGGCTTCGCTATGCAGGTCATTCAGTTTTTCCTCAATATGCCATTCGCGTTTTGGGTTATCCACTTCATCAAAAACATTTTGCCCGTCGTGCATATAAATCACAGGATAGCAGTTTTGGTAATGAATGTAACCCGCAGGCAGGTATACCCAAATATGCTTTTCGGTATTGAATTGCGATACTGCGATGGTAAATTCCTGTATGGTGCCTTTTTCGGTTTCGGTAATCATAGTAATAGTTTGCTTAAAGCTACGCCTTATAAACTTAAACTTAGCCTAACAAATTTCGGGATTGGCCTAAATATCTGTTAAGGTATCAGGTAGAGGAAGATGCCGGTAAAGTGCAACGCGCTGCCCCCCAACACAAATACGTGCCAAATGGCATGGTTATACGGAATGCGCTCTTTGGCGTAAAAGTAAATTCCCCCGGTATAGCAGAGTCCCCCCGCAAGAATATACAGTAACATTTCGGTAGAAAGGTTGCTCATCATGGGCTTAATGGCTACAACTATAAGCCAGCCCATAAGAGCATACAATGCAAGGGATAGTTTTTGGTTATACCGCAACGGCGAAAATTTAAAGATAAAACCCGCCAGTGCAAATGTCCATATAAGGCCGAAAATAGTCCAGCCCCATGCGCCTTTAAGCCCGAGTAATGCTACGGGCGTGTAGGTGCCGGCTATGAGTACATAAATGCACAGGTGGTCTATTTGTTTCAGGGCGCGTTTCCATTTCAGGGTATAAACAGCATGGTAAACGGTAGAGGAGGTGTACAGCAAAATAAGGCTAATGCCAAAAACCAGCGATGCCGCTATGTGCAGCGCACTCCCTTTTATAATACTGAAGGTAAGCATGGCGATAAGTGCCACTACCGAAAGTATGGCTCCGGCTCCGTGGGTAAGCGTATTCCAGAGTTCTTCGCTTTTGCGGTTCTTTTTAGGCATGGTATTTTTTTACAAAGTTACATACAAACGCTGTTCCGTGTTTTGTCAGATTCCCAAAACTAATCTGGTTCTATTACACATTTTTACAGTTTCCTTACAGAGGGCTGATTTTTTTGTCCATGCCGTATTAACTTCATACATTAGAGGCACACAATTTTTTTCTATAACCAAAACATCTCTGATAATGAAACTACGTAAAACGCTTTTACTTGTAGCCTGTGTTGCCTTGGGCATCTGGCAGGGCGAGGCAAAAGTAACGCTGCCATCGTTCTTTACCGATAATATGGTATTACAGCAAAAAGCCCAGGTACCGTTTTTTGGCACAAGTACCGCTATAGAAGTAACCGTAACTACCTCCTGGGACAAAAAATCTTACACTGCCAAAGTTGTAAACGCTAAATGGGAAGTGCAGTTCCAGACTCCCGTGTACGGCGGACCTTATACTATAACCATAACCGATGGCGACAAACTTCAACTTAAAAATATACTGATAGGTGAGGTATGGCTGTGCTCCGGGCAAAGTAATATGGAAATGCCTCTGGAAGGCTGGGGAAAAATAGACAACTATGCCCAGGAAATAAAAAATGCCAAATTTCCGGAAATACGTCTCCTTCAAGCAGAACACATTAATAGTGAAAAACCGCTGGATCAGCTTACAGTACAGCACAGCGGCTGGCAGGAATGCAGCCCGAAAACCATAGCTGATTTTAGCAGTACGGCATACTTTTTTGCACGCAAAGTGTGGCAGGAAAAGCATATTCCTATTGGGCTTATACACAGCAGTTGGGGTGGTACGCCTGCCGAAGCCTGGACCAGTGCAAATGCGTTGCGTACCATGGGCGATTTTAACGAGCAGATTGATGTCATGCAGGATACGCAGGCTGGTGCCTCTTTAAAGGAAAAGTTCAATAACGAAATTGCTGTATGGAATAACAAGCTTGCCGAAAAAGAAGGAAGCATGAAAAACGGTAAGGCATTGTGGGCAGAAGTAGATTTTAATGATGCTGCCTGGGGTACTATGCCGGTACCGTCGTTTTATGAAAACAACGTACTGCCTGATTATGATGGTACGGTGTGGTACCGCAAAGAATTTACTTTAGCCAATGTGCCTACACAAGACGGCGTGTTTGAATTTGTGGTAGACGATGACGACATTACCTGGGTAAATGGTGTAAAAGTTGGCGATACGCAAGGGTATACCAAAGCCCGAAAATACACCATACCTGCTTCATTGCTGCGAAAAGGCAAAAACGTGATTACCATCCGTAGTTTTGATGGTGCCGGAGGTGGGGGTATTTATGCTCCTGATAACATTGCCATAGAAATTGGCACACAAACCATTCCGCTTGCCGGAACATGGAAATATACTCCGGGGGTAAGCAGTAAGAATATGCCGCCAATGCCGTTTATGCCTGTGGAGCAAAACAGGCCTACAGTACTGTACAATGCTATGATACATCCGCTGCTAAAATACAGGCTTTCAGGCGTTATCTGGTACCAGGGGGAGAGTAATGCCGAAAGGGCGCAACAATATAAAAAGTTGTTTCCGCTGATGATAAACAACTGGCGTAAAGACTTTAACCTGCCAAACCTGCCGTTCTATTTTGTGCAGCTAGCGAATTATAAGCAGGTGAAAACTGAACCTGCCGAATCGGCTTGGGCTGAACTGAGGGAAGCGCAATTGAGTACACTTTCACTCCCTTATACAGGTATGGCTGTGATTACCGATATAGGAGATGCTACGGATATCCACCCGAAGAACAAGCAGGATGTGGGCAAGCGTTTAGCGTTAATAGCATTGGATAAATTGTATGGCGTAAAGCAAAAATACACCGGGCCGCTTTATAAATCATCTGATGTAAAAGGGAATACCATAGTGCTGAACTTTGTACAAAACGAAGGTATCAAAGCGAAAGATGGCGTATTGAAAGGCTTTGCCATAGCAGGTGCGGATAAAGTATTTCATTGGTCGGAAGCCAAAGTTGAAAATGGTAAGATAGTAGTGTCATCGGCTAAAGTAACTAAGCCTGTTGCGGTACGTTATAACTGGGCAGATAACCCACAGGGCAACCTTACGAACGATTCGGGGTTGCCTGCGTCATCATTCCGTACAGACAGCTGGCCGGGTGTAACCAATGGTAATAAATAAGCGCGGATACGATGAAGAAAATTTCAGGAGCGTTTATAGCATTACTTTGTTTTGGCCTGAGCCAGAATATTTCGGCACAGCAAATCATAAAGATAGATACTAAGAACAACGCACTAGTATATGAGGTAAACAAGCTGAAGGAGCTTAATACCATTTACCTCGGTGAAAAGCTACGTAACGATGCCGACTATACCGCCGTGCAGGGGCAGTACCACCAGGGCAATGAATACACGGGCATATACAATGCTGCCTACACACCGTCGGGGAGTAAGAACCTGCTGGAGCCTGCCATAATGGTAACCCATGCCGATGGTAATACCTCGCTTGATTTGCATTATGTGTCGCACAGCAACACAACGGTTTCGGCAGGTGTAAACCAAACCGAGATTGTCCTGAAAGATCCGGTATATCCGGTAGAAGTGCACTTGTTTGTAAAGGCATTTTATGATACTGATGTCGTAGAACAATGGACTACAATAGTTCATCAGGAAAAAGGCGATATAACGTTGGGTAAATATGCTTCGGCTAATCTATACTTTAAAGGTAGTAACGATTTTTGGCTGACAAATTACTATGGCGAATGGGCACGTGAAATGCGTCCTGAGGAAGTGCGCCTGACCCATGGCGTTAAAACGCTCGACTCTAAGTTGGGCACCCGTGCTGATTTGTTGCAAGCCCCTGTGTTTATGGTTTCGCTACAAAAGCCGGCCACCGAAGACGAAGGACAGGTACTTATGGGCGGACTGGAATGGGCAGGTAACTTCCGCACAGATTTTGAGATAGACCCGTTTAACAACCTGAAAATAATTTCCGGGATTAATAATGCGGCATCGGCTTACAAACTTAAAAAAGGAGTGGTATTTACTACGCCTAAGTTTTGGTATACGCTTTCTGCAAAAGGGAAAGGCTTTGCCAGCCGTAACATCCACAACTGGGCAAGGAAACATAAGGTGCTGAATGGCGAGGGCGACCGCATGACACTACTGAACAATTGGGAGGCTACCTTCTTTGATTTTGATGAAGCCAAACTGAAAACCCTGATTGCCGACAGTAAAAAGCTGGGTGTCGACCTGTTTTTGCTTGATGACGGTTGGTTTGGGAATACCCATCCCCGCAATGGCGATACCGCCGGGCTGGGCGACTGGCAGCCGAACAAAAAGAAACTGCCAAACGGTATAGCCACTTTGGTTCAGGCTGCAAAAGATGATGGAGTAAAATTTGGTATTTGGATAGAACCCGAAATGGTAAATCCTGCGAGTGACCTCTATAAAAAACATCCGGACTGGGTAGTGAAGCAGGCACAACGCCCTGAGCATTATTTCAGGAACCAGTTGGTTTTAGATCTTGCCAACCCTAAAGTGCAGGATTTTGTGTTTGGTATAGTAGACGATTTGTTTACCCAGAACAAAGATTTGGCATACATAAAGTGGGATTGCAACGCGGTTATTTACAACGCGTATTCTAGTTACCTAAAGGGCAACCAGCAAAATTTTTATACGGATTATGTAAACGGATTATACAGTGTGCTGAAACGCATTCGAGCCAAGTATCCTACCGTACCCATTATGTTATGTTCGGGTGGGGGAGGCCGTGTAGATTACGGCACGCTGGAATATTTTACCGAGTTTTGGCCGAGTGATAATACTGACCCTCTTGAGCGCGTGTACCTGCAGTGGGAGTATTCCTATTTTTATCCTGCCAATACATTATCGGCGCACGTTACCGATTGGGGCAAACAGCCTATTAAATACCGTACTGATGTGGCTATGATGGGCAGGCTTGGGTTTGACATTGTGGTGAGCCAGTTATCTGCATCAGATTTGGAATTTTGCCAAAACGCTATAAAGAATTACAACAGCCTGAAACCTCTTATACTACAAGGCGAGCAATACCGTTTGCAAAGCCCTTGGGATAATGATGCGGCTTCGGTAAGTTATGTAAATGAAAATGCACGAGAAGCCGTAATGTTTAGCTATCTGGTAAACAGCCGCTATGAAGCCGGAACTAAAAATCCCATAAAGCTTAAAGGACTTGATGCCAATGCCCGCTATAAAGTGGAAGAAATAAACGTGTACCCGGGTAAAAAGCCTGTGGTAGAAACGGCTGTTTTCTCAGGAGATTTTTTAATGAAAGTTGGTGTTAACCCAAATGTAAGCACTACAAATACCAGCGTGGTATTGAAGCTAACTAAAGTGTAGTTTTTCAACTCCGGATATAGTGCCGTCAATTTCTTAATATAAATAGGAGTTGACGGTTTTTTATTTCTTTTTCCAGATGGTGTAGGAGAGATAATAGTTTTCTGTAGCCAATTGGTTTACAGCTAAAGTTACAATAATTATACTGAATAATGGCTGTCACCTTTCGGGTAATGAAAGGAAAAAAAAGAGTCCCCGTTGTGGACCGGGGACTCTTCAGGTAATGGAGAATAGTTTAGAAAAAAATCCGTTGTTTGTGTTACGCAGGTATAGCCTGCACTGTGGAGGCGCTTTTTTGGGTTTCGTTTACCACATTAATAAGGATAAACGACACGTCAGTGCCAAATTGTTGTTGTAGTTGTATTAAGTTGTTTAGTGTAATATCTCCTGTTATGTAACCCGAATGGTTGTTCAGGTAGGCTTCTTCAACTTCGTTAAAAGAAAGTTTAAGCGCTTCGGCATCTTGTTTCTTATGACGAACCAATACCTTAAGTTCGGCTTCGTTGCTTAAGATGAGGTTTTCCTCGCGCGATATTTTCTTATACTCGTATTTGTAGTCATAGCTTAGAGCCGAGATGTCTGACAATACTGCCGATGCCGTAGGATAAGCACCCGCGCCACGGCCGACAAAGAAATGCGTATCGGCAAAATAGGTTTTTGTTATTACCCCGTTAAACACGTCGTCTACATTGTACAGCTTGTCTTCGGGAGTTACAAACTTAGGTGTTACAAATGCCGAAATCGTATTGCCTGTGCCTTTAAAAGCCTGTGCTACCAGTTTAATCTTTAAGCCTTTTTCCTTGGCATATTTCAGTTCTAATTCGCCTATGTTGTCTATGCCCAGGTTAAATATCTCATCGGGTTTGGCAATGTAGCCAAACGAGTGGGCAAGAAGGATAAGCAGTTTGTATTTGGCATCAAAACCACCGGTGTCCAGTATGGGGTTGCTCTCGGCAAAGCCCAGGTCTTGTGCCTGTTTTAGCGCGTCGTTATAGCTGAGGTTTTCAGCAAACGTTTTGGTAAGTATATAATTGGTACTGCCATTAACAATACCTTCAATAGAATCGAGCAGGTCGTTATCATAATATTCTTCAAGATTACGGATTATGGGCATACTGGCGCAGGCAGCGGCTTCGTACAACAACGGGACATTATATTCACGTTGTAGCTCCAACAGTTCCAGGAAATGCTCAGCCACCATTTTTTTGTTGGCACTAACTACAGCCTTTCCTTTTTTAAGCGCAGCCGAAACAATTTCAAAAGCTGCATCGGCATCGTCTATCAGCTCTACCACCACGTTTATATCTTCATCGTTAAGGATTTCGTTTTTATCGTAGGTAAAGTTTTCGGCGCCTATTTCACGCTGCTTGTCTTTATTCTTAACACAAATGTTTTTAATGCTCGCCTTTAAAGCCGGGGTTTTTTCCAGTACTTCGTACAGGCCGTGGCCTACTACGCCAAACCCAAACAGCCCAATGTTTAATTGTTTCCTTGCCATTACTTCTTCCTTAGTTGATTGTTTATAAAAATTACGCTATGGCATTTTCCACATTAGACTGGGCGTTTGCCGCTACAGCGAAAGCCTGTTTTAGGTCGTCGATTAGGTCATCGGCATCCTCAAGACCTACGCTAAGGCGGATAAGGCTATCGGTAACGCCACTCTGGTAACGCTTTTCTGCCGGGATAGATTTATGGGTCATTTCGCACGGTAAACACAGTAGGCTCTTTACGCCACCAAGGCTTTCGGCAAGTTTGAATAATTTAGTGCTACTTACAATTTTGCTGGCAAGCTCTTTATCATCAATAACCAGGTCAAATGCTACCACACCGCCAAAATATTTTTGTTGCTTTTTGGCAATGTCGTGGTTGTGGTGGCTTTCAAGTCCCGGGTAATATACGTTCTTGATAAGTTTTTCGCTTTGCAGGTACTCGGCTACTTTCTGGGCATTTTCGGCATGCGCCTTAATGCGGAGGCTAAGGGTTTCTATACCACGGATAACCAACCAGCTGTCAAACGGCCCCAGGATGGCACCCGATGCATTTTGTACAAATTTAATTTTATCACCAAGTTCCTGGGTTGCGGTAACCACAAGCCCGGCAATAAGGTCGCTGTGTCCTGAAAGGTATTTGGTAGCGCTGTGTACCACGATGTCAGCACCGAGGTTAAGCGGTTTCTGTGCTATAGGTGAGGCAAACGTGTTGTCTACGCAAAGCAGTACGTTATTGGCTTTGGCTATTTTGGCAATAGCCTCAATGTCAGAGATTTTAAGGGTAGGATTAGTAGGCGATTCTATCCATATAAGTTTTGTTTTATCGGTAATCGCGTTGGCTACATTCTCAGCATAGGTAGTGTTTACGTACTTAATGCTGATGCCAAATTTCTGGTACACATGGGTAAACAACCTGAAAGCGCCACCGTAAATATCGTCTACTGCTATAACCTCGTCACCTGCGCTAAGTAGTTTTATAACCGCGTCTATCGCTGCAAGTCCGCTTGCAAAGGCGTAACCGTTAGTGCCGTTTTCCAGTTGGGCTATGGTATCTTCTAGTACTTTACGGGTAGGGTTGTTGCTGCGTGCATAATCAAATCCTTTGTGTACACCCGGAGCTTCCTGAACAAACGTTGATGTTTGGTAAATAGGCACTGAGATGCTTCCGGTTAGTGGATCTATTGGCAGGTTGTTCAGGATTGCAGTTTGTTCTTTCATTTTTTTCGAATTAATTTTTGTTAAACATGTTGTTTCTCAAAAACTATTCAAAGCCAGCTATCGGAAAAAGCTTAAAATAAAAAAGCCTTCCCGACAAGTCAGAAAGGCATATATGGTAAATTATATATTTGCTGTTTCTTACTTATCTTTCCCCACCAGGGCGGGGTTGAATGTGGCACCTTATCATGCTTAATGCAGGACAGGTTGCCAAGACGTCATAGGGTCAATTCCCTCAGTCTTTCTGGATAAGAATAATGTTTGATGAACGTGCTGCAAAGGTAAGTCAGGATTTTTTTATTTTCCAAACTTTTTTCAATAAAAATTTTAAAATTTATTTTTAACTGAATTTAACTTGTTGATTTGTAGTTATTTGTTGTTATTTAAAAATTTGAGAAAGCGTAATGAAAACGATCGCAACTAACGCCAGTGCTATACCAAAGTAATTTTTACCTGTAAGTTTTTCCTTAAATAAAAATACGCCCGCAAGGCTACCTGTAACAATAACACCCATATTCATGGCAGCAAAAACGGTAGAGGGGTTTTCGGCAAATTCCTTGTGCGCTTTCAGGTAAAAAAGGATGTTACCAAAGTTAAAAATCCCTATGAGCAAACCGTATGCAAAGTTGATGGCTACGACCTTTTTCTTCAGGAAAATGATCTCGTAAAGCATACCAAAAAACGTAACTGCCAAAGCTCCCAAAAATACCATGAACAACGATGTGGTGTAGGGAAGGTCGGGCAGTATGGCTACCTTTTTAAAAAGGGTATCTACAGTACCGAAACCCAGTAAGACCACCGCAGGGTACAGCCACAGATTTTGTTTTTTTTCTTCCTGGCTTTTGCGCGAAAGTATTAGTAATAATGCAGGGAATCCCACGGCAAGCCCCAACAGTTTCCAGGTATTAAAATCTTCATGAAAAATAAGCCACGCCGCCAGTATGGGAATGAAAAGAGAGAGCCTTTGGGCGGCATCGGTCTTTACTATGCCCACATGTTTTACAGAGAGTGCCAGCAGTAAAAATATAGAGGGTAACAGTACCATCAGGGCAGTAAGCAAAGGCCAGTGCGCGGTATACTGTTCCGGCTGGGGTTCGGGGGCAAAAAATACATAGCACAGTAACAGTGCCACTACATAGTTGCTCAGTATCATCTGGGAATTGCGGCGGGTGTTTTTTGCCGCTACTTTAAATATTATTCCCACTGATACACTGCACAGTATACTCAGTATCAGGTAAAGCATTTTATGTTTGTTTGCCTGCAAAAATACGCTTTTTAACTTCTAATGTTACATTGTGGTTAACATTGAAGTCAAGATTAAGATTCAGGATATGTACTAATGCATTTTAATCATTACTTTTGGGTTTTTACTGGTAAATGTTTTGTTAAAATGAAAAAGCTCTTCGCTTTACTCTATATTTTTTCGGTTACACTCTACGCGCAGCAAGATGCCTGGGTGTATTTTGCCGATAAACCCGATGCCGATTATTACCTGTCGCATCCGTTAGAAATGCTTTCCCAAAAGGCATTGGACAGGCGTGCCATACAAGGCATCCCACTTGATGATAAAGACATACCTGTAAGCCAGGGATATATAGATGCGGTAACGGCTTCGCAGGGTATAACCGTTATGGCAAAAAGCAAATGGCTTAATGCACTCCATGTACGTGGCACTATGGAGGCCATTAACGCCTTACGAAGCATTAGTTTTGTTGCGTCAGTGGATTTTGCCGACAGGAACCTGAACAGCAGGCCCGGTTCAGTGCAAACGGTTTCAGAAAGCAATAGGGTAAATAAAAACATGGATGTACAGTCTAACTTTGGTTACGGCAATTCGGCTATACAAGTACAGATGCTAAACGGGCATCTGCTCCACCAGAATAGTTTTAGCGGGACAGGAATGACCATTGCGGTACTTGACGCGGGTTTCCCCGGAACAGATACCAGTAGCCTTATACAGCGTGCCAGGCAAAACGGACAGTTGCTGGGTGGCTATAACTTTGTAGCGGGTTCAGATGATATATATACAGGAGGTTCGCATGGTTCTATGGTGCTGAGTACTATGGCAGGCTATGCCGATGGCAGCTATGTAGGTACCGCTCCCGACGCAAGTTATTACCTGTTTGTAACCGAAAGCATGACCTATGAAAATCCTGTGGAGGAATCGTTTTGGGTAGAAGCCGCGGAAAGGGCCGACAGCCTGGGGGTGGATGTTATCAATACATCCCTTGGTTATTTCCATTTTGATAATCCGGGATATGACCATACTTATGAAGATATAAACGGGGAACAATCATTCATTACCCGTGGTGCAAATACCGCCTTTACCCGCGGTATGTTTTTGGTAACTTCGGCAGGGAACAGTGGTGCTTCTTTAGATCCTTATGTCTCAGTTCCCGGCGATGCGCTAAATACCCTTACCCTTGGCGCTGTAAGTGCTACAGAACAATATGCTAACTTCAGCTCTATAGGCCCAACATTTGACGGAAGGGTAAAACCAGATGTCATGGCTATGGGGCTTGGGGCGTATGTAGGCAGTACCACCGGCGAGATATTTGCGGGTAATGGCACGTCTTTTTCGAGCCCTATTACTGCAGGGCTTGTAGCATGTTTGTGGCAGGCATTGCCCGGTCTTACAAATATGCAGCTGCTGCAATTAATAAGAAAATCAGCAGACCGTTATACCAATCCCGATGCCCAGTATGGTTATGGCATACCCGATTTTTGGGCAGCGTACCAAAGCGGTCTGGCATTAGCCACTGCTACTGTTTCTCCAGTCCTGCAGCATCCGTTGTTGTATCCTAACCCTGCGCAATCTGTGCTGAATATTATAATGCCGGATGCAGATAGCAATGCAACGCTAATCCTGTACAACAACCTGGGGCAGCCGGTATATAACAAAACGCTTTTTACAGGCAACACCGGGGTTGATGTTTCTCCTCTTTCGGCAGGGGTATATATATACCGTATTACTGCAAATAAAGCAGTGTATAGCGGTAAAGTCATAAAAAACTAAGCATTGACCATAACCCAAACCCAATGAATAAAATAACCCAACTTTTTAATATTAAATATCCCATTATACAAGCCGGGATGATATGGGCAAGCGGATACAAGCTCGCCAGTGCCGTAAGCAACGCGGGTGGCCTTGGCATGCTTGGCGCAGGCTCTATGTATCCTGATGTTTTGCGAGAGCACATACGCAAATGCAAAGCGGCTACAGATAAACCCTTTGCCGTAAACGTACCCATGCTGTACCCAAACATTGATGAAATAATGAACATCATTGTAGAAGAGGGCGTGAAAATTGTGTTTACCAGTGCGGGCAATCCTAAGACCTGGACGGCTTTTCTTAAAGAGAAAGGTATTACCGTGGTGCATGTAGTAAGTAGTGTGAAATTTGCCCTGAAAGCGCAGGAAGCCGGGGTAGATGCCGTAGTAGCAGAAGGCTTTGAAGCCGGTGGGCATAACGGACGTGAAGAAACCACCACGTTTACCCTGATTCCTATGGTAAAGGAAAAGATAAATATTCCGCTTATAGCGGCAGGGGGAATAGCTAATGGTAAAGGAATGCTCGCAGCCATGGTACTTGGTGCTGATGGCGTGCAGGTAGGCAGCCGTTTTATAGCCACTCCCGAGGCTTCATCGCACCAGAGCTTTAAAGAACTCATTATAAATATGGAAGATGGCGATACGCATCTTACCCTTAAGGAACTTGCTCCGGTACGGTTGATAAAAAATAAATTTTATGCCGACCTTATGGCGCTGTATGCCAAAGGGTGCACCCCTGACGACTTAAAGGCGCTACTGGGACGTGCCCGTGCAAAACGCGGTATGTTTGAGGGCGACCTGGAAGAAGGCGAACTCGAAGTAGGGCAGATAGCAGGGCTTATCCGTGAGATTAAACCCGCCGCCGACATTGTACACGACATGATAACCGAATACAATAAAGCGAAAGAGGAGATAACTTTACTGTAAAATAAATCAGGCTGGTTTTTACCAGCCTGATTTATTTTAAAACTTATTTTCAACTTCTGCAGCCTGAAGCATCAGGTAATGGAGGTCGGTGTTTTTAACGAAAGGCTTAAGCAGTTCGCTACCCGGGCCAAACATGGCAAGGTTAACGTAATCTGCACTGTGGTCCATGCTTATCCAGCCCACGCTGGTGTACGCTTTTTGCATTTCAGAAAATGCTTTGTACGGCAGCTTCTTGTAGTTGTACAGCCCGCCTTCTTCCTTGTCAAGGCCAGAATAATGGCTCAGTATGCTTTTGGCTTCCTCGTCGGTTACCGTATGGTTATTGGCGTACTTAACCAGCTCCTGAACTTTAGCCGTTGTCCACTCAGGCTTAATTTCGTTAAGCAGCCACTCGTTAGTATTGGTAAACTTCTGAAGGTTATCAAAGTTATCGTTGGCATTTTTGCCGTAGATCACACCGGGGTTGGCATTACCGTGGTCAGTGGTAATGATTACCAGGGTTTCCTTGTCTTTTTCTGCAAAGTCTATGGCTACTTTCACTGCCTCGTCAAACGCCACTTGGTCATAAAGCAGCGCGCTAATGTCGTTAGCATGCGCGCCCCAGTCTACTTTACCGCCTTCAATTTGCAGTACAAAACCATTCTTGTGGTTTTTCATGTGGTCTATGGCTTTCTGAGCCATTTCGGCAAGTGTAGGAGTAGTTTCGGTAAGTTCCTTGCTGCTGCGTCGGTCTATGCTGTACGGAAGCCCGTTATCTGCAAAAACCCCCAATACCGATTTGCCCGGCTGTGTAGCCAGCATTTCGCTACGGGTGCGTGCCACCTGCCAGCCTTTGGCTTTGTAAGCGGCATACATATCTTTTTTATCCTTACGGTGGTCAGCGCTAAAGTAGTCGTTACCGCCACCCATCATAATATCAAAACCAAGGTCAAGGTAATCCTGGGCTATGTCTTCCATGGCGTTACGGCTGTCGTTGTTTACACAAAAACCTGCCGGGGTAGCGTGGGTAATGGGCACTGTAGTCACGCAGCCCGCCATTTTACCCGATTTTTTAAACTTTTGCCAAATGGGCATGTACTTTTCGCCGTTGGGGCCTACGTTCAGCACACCGTTTTTTACACGCACGCCACCCCCCCAGGACGATGAACCTGCCGATGAATCGGTAACTATAGAACTGGCCGAAGCCGTATCCATAAGGGCATTAGCCACGCGATTGTCTTTATACAGCTGCATCCAGTTGCTGCCTTTACCGGTTTTACGGTTCAGGTACAGGTCGGCCATGTTTAGCGTACCGGTACTCATACCGTCGGCCACCATAAAGATGATATTTTTGGCCTTTTTGTTTTTATTGTTTATGCTGCTGTCAAATGTAGCTGCAGTGCTTTCAAACGGGTTTATAAGGGTAGCGCCCAGTGTAAAGAGCGAACTGTTTCGGAAGAACCTTCTTCTGTCCATGGGATGATACTATTGGAATTTTGCCAAATGTAAGCACAAATTGCCGAAGTAATTTTAAGATGAGGTAAATTAACAGCAGTATAATGTAGAAAGTAGAGATAGTTGTAAACAAAAAATCCCTGTACTTGCGTACAGGGATCTTTGTATCTTGATAAGGGAAAAATTATCTTCTTCTCTTTTCTTTGATCTTAGCTTTTTTACCGGTAAGTTCGCGGAAGTAGAATATACGAGCTCTTCTAACTTTACCACGTTGGTTAACTTCAATTTTTTGAAGTGCCGGCATGTTTAGAGGGAAGATACGCTCTACACCTACAGCGCCAGACATTTTACGGATGGTAAATGTTTGAGTGATACCAGCGCCTCTCTTCTGGATAACTACACCCTTGAAGAACTGAGTCCTGGTTTTTTCACCTTCTTTAATTTCGTAGTACACAGTGATAGTGTCACCTGCGCCAAATTCAGGGAAGTCTTTTTTTGTAACGAACTCGTCCTGAACGAATTTTAATAAATCAGACATGATTTGTTTAATTTAGTTTATTTAATCCAGGGCAACGTTTTCACGATTATCGCCAGAGGTTGGCCCGAATGAGGGTGCAAATATAAATCTATTTTTTGAAATGCAAAACGAAAATTAGTTATTTAGTTTACTGTGAGCTAAATGACTAGCCCTGAGTCGCTATTTACTACAAGTTTTCACGTTCTAGTAAATATGTTTTGTCCGCATTTATTTTTAGAATAATACCGGTATGTAAATTATATGTATTATCTCTAAAGTTTTTATCATCTATTATTATGCGACCATTTTCATCTTTGATTTTTAAATGTGTTTTTTTCTCAAGATAAGGTTGCATCTTCTTGAGAAATTTCTTTTTACACTTATCATTTATATAATTTTCAGAAAAGTTAGTTTCATAAAAAAGAATCATCTTTTCATTGATAAATGAGTATGATGATGGAAACATCTTGTTATTGGATAAGGCCGGTTCGTAATATTGATCACGTATCGTCAATATTATTTTTAAATCACTATTAATTGCTTTATCATTGTAATAGTTAACATGTATTGTGACATAACCTTTACTCTTAAAATCCTCAAATTTGTCCGTTCTTTCCAGAATGAACTTCGTTAGTGTATTTAAAATAATACTATCGTTAATTTTTACTTCAGATATACAGGATTGAGCATTAGAAATTCCGAATGCCAATGTAAATAGAGTTATCAGCAAAGCTTTTATCATAGCTATTATTAGTTAATATTGTTAGATAATGCGGACGGTGTACCAAATCGAATATTATATGCTTGATTACTGCTACCGTTAAATTGAGCTGATGCACCACAACCTATTATGTAATGGTTAGCATTAGGATGATTAGATGCAAAGCTCTGATCATCGTTAATAGATAAGAATTACGAATTCCTGAATCCTGCCCATTGGCTTCTTCTTTTATTAAATCGTCTTCGCAGTTTGTAAACATGTACACAACACAGCAGAGTGCTGCTACAAGTTACAGCACTTTTTTCATAAATTTGGAATGATTGATTAGTTACTGCCAATTTAAAAAAAAAGTTTTAACCTGTTCCTTAGTGCCAAATTGAAAGGACTAAAATAGGTAAAATCCCTAATTGGAGTTAGGGTAAACCCTATTGACTTTTCATCATTTGCACCGCAAAAATTTTATTATAATCCACTTAGCAAAACGGTTGGGTACAAAAAAACGCCCCCGTTTCCGGAGGCGTTCTATCCATAAAAGGATTGTATTAGTTTTTGTCTATGGCTCCAAGAACGCGCATCATAAATGCATTAAGCGCCTCCTTTTTGCTCATACCGTCTTTCATGAGTTTTTGTACCTCAAGCGCGCCATACATGTTAGAGATAAGTTCGCCCACTACATCCAGCTCCTCGTCTTTTAGAGAGGGCACTTCGGTAAGCGCTTCCAGTACTTCCAGGGTTTCTATGATATAGTCCTGGTCGTTTTGCTCTATAAATTCTGTAAGGTGCTTAATTACCGGTAACTTCATTTACAAGATCGGTTAAAATTTCTACTTTATTCGTTTGTACCTGGTTTACCAGCTGTCCGCCTTTAAAGGTGGCAAATGTAGGCAGGTTGTCTACCTTGGCAAGCTTGCGCGACTCAGGATAGTTTTCAGCATCTGCAAGCACGAAAGTTACGTTTTCATGGTCGCCGGCAAGTTTCTTAAACTTGGGTTTCATGATCCTGCAGTTACCGCACCATCCTGCCGAGTATTGTACTACAACTACCGGCTGTGCCGCTACTATTTCTGCAAGGTTGTCTTTATCTAGTTCCTGTAACATGATGGACGTCTTTTAGGTTGAAAAAAATTAGTTAGATGCAAGGTATGAAGCAACACCGTCGCGGTCTGCTGTCATAGCTTCTTTGCCTTCTTCCCAGTTTGCAGGGCAAACCTCACCTTTAACCTGTACGTGTGTGTACGCGTCTACAAGACGAAGGTACTCGTTTACGTTACGGCCCAGTGGCATATCGTTTACGCTTTCGTGGAATATTTTACCATCCTCATCTACAAGGTAGGTAGCACGGAAGGTAACGTTGCTGCCTGTAAGTACTACAGTGTCGGTTTCCTCATTGTACTCGCTGGCTTCAATGTCAAGAATACCAAGGATGTTAGAAAGATTCCTGTTAGTATCGGCAAGGATAGGGTAGGTAACACCTTCTATACCACCATTATCTTTAGCGGTGTTTAGCCATGCGAAGTGCACTTCGTTAGTATCGCAAGAAGCACCTATAACTATAGTGTTTCTTTTTTCAAATTCGCCAAGTGCAGCCTGAAACGCGTGAAGCTCTGTAGGGCATACAAATGTAAAGTCTTTAGGGTACCAGAAAAGAAGTACTTTTTTCTTTTCGTTTACAGCTTTCTCAAAAATGTTGATAGAAAGGTAGTCGCCCATGTGGTCAATAGCGTCTACTGCAATGTTTGGGAATTTTTTTCCAACTAATGCCATAGTATGTTTATTTAAAAGTTTTAGTAATCGGTTCAAATTTCTTTTGCAAAAGTACGCGCTTAAAAGGCTTTTTTGTCATGACGGGTATCATATTTCTTTATTTTCTGATAGAGAAAACCTATATAACATAATTTACAAAATATGTATCAAAATAGCAACATTGCAAGGTTTTTATATTAAGTTTTCTATATTTGTTTGTTATACCAATAATTTTTACACGAATGGCATTAAAAGACCTTTTCCGCACCAAACCGCTGAGTAAAATTTTACAACAGGGCGGCGACGGTGAACATTCAGGACTACACAAGGTACTTACAGTAAAAGATCTTACCTTTTTCGGGGTGGCGGCCATTATAGGCGGAGGTACGTTTAGTGCTATAGGTAATGCCTGTTTTTCGGGCGGGCCGGGTGTAATATTATTATACATCATTTGTGCCGTGGCCTGTGGTTTTACCGCCATGTGTTATGCCGAGTTTGCCAGTCGTGTACCGGTATCGGGGAGTGCTTATACGTATGCGTATGTGTCATTTGGCGAGCTCTTTGCCTGGATTATCGGCTGGGCGCTCATCATGGAATATTCTATAGGTAATATCTATATCGCCTTTTCCTGGAGTGGTTATTTTACGAACCTGCTCGAAACCTTCCACATTCATCTACCCGAATGGCTTACCATTAACTATACCGAAGCGCATCGTAACTTCCTAGAAAATAAACCCGGTGAAGGTTTCAATGCCTGGCAGAATGCACCGATGCTTGGTTCCCTTAAAATCATTTTCGATTTGCCAGCGGTAATGATTAATGTACTAATTACCTACCTGGTATACCGTGGTACGCAGGAGTCTAAAAACCTCAGCAATATTATGGTGTACATAAAACTGGTCATCATACTACTAGTTATAGTAGTAGGCTGTTTTTATATCGACATAAATAACTGGACGCCTTTTATGCCAAATGGTTTTGGTGGTGTTATGGGCGGAGTTTCGGCAGTGTTCTTTGCCTATATAGGTTTTGATGCCGTATCTACCCTTGCAGAAGAATCTAAAAACCCGCAGCGCGACCTGCCTAAGGGTATGATTTATTCGCTTGTTATCTGTACCATATTGTATATAATACTTGCACTGGTACTTACCGGTATGGTGCCGTACGATAAGCTTGGCGTTACCGATCCGCTTGCCGAGATTTTTGCCCTTAAAGGTGTAAAATGGATGCTGTTCATTGTATCAATAGCGGCAGTGGTAGCCATGACCAGCGTAATGCTGGTATTCCAGCTGGGGCAGCCCCGTATCTGGATGACCATGAGCCGTGATGGGCTTATGCCAAAGAAATTCTCTGTTATTCATCCGAGATTTAAAACCCCGGGCTTTGCAACCATAGTAACCGGCTTTGTAGTGGGCTTGCCTATATTTTTTACCGATGAAACCTTTGTACTCGACTTTACCAGTATAGGTACGCTGTTCGCCTTTGTACTGGTGTGTGGCGGTGTACTACTGCTTAGCCCGCACAGTGAAGCCGAAAGTGAAGAGAGCAAAACCAAAGGTAAATTCAGGCTGCCGTACATAAATGCTAAATTCATCTTCCCGCTTATGGTTGCGGGCGCTGTCGCTGTTATTCAGTATGCATTCCCTACATTTTTCTCTGAAACTTTTGATTTCTCAGGAGATACCACAGCAAATGTAACCATGATTATCTTTTTTATACTTTGCGTGGTTATGGCAGTGCTGTCATTCCTTAAAAACCTTTCGCTTATACCGGTACTCGGGCTGGTGTCTTGCTGCTACCTGCTTACAGGGATGTCGCTGGGCAACTGGGCGTGGTTTGGGCTATGGCTGGTTTTAGGCTTACTGTTCTACTTCGCCTACGGCAGAAGCCACAGTAAGCTGAATGTGAAAGCGTAGTTCTTTAAAAAAGATGTTTGGCTTTAGTTTTTTGTTTTACTGTTATCCCGACTTAAAATGAAATTAAACGAAAGATTTTTTTGAATATGTTTTGTGTTAAAAGTTTGATTAACTTTATGTTACAATCTTTAACCAATGGCTTATGGGAATAATTCAAAACTACTCGAAAGCACAGAACATCTTTAGGGTGCTTTTAGGGCTGCTGTTGCTGTTTACCGGTACGGGCCACCTCACCTTTGTACGCGACACCTTTACGGCGCAGGTCCCGGACTGGGTGCCGCTGGATAAAGACCTCGTGGTAATCCTCTCAGGCGTAGTAGAACTATCTTTAGGCTTCTCTTTATTGTTAGTGAAAAAATACCGTGTAGCGGTAGGCTGGATATCGGCGGCATTTTTCGTAGCTATATTTCCGGGTAATTATGCGCAGTATGCAAATCATGTAGATGCCTTTGGCCTTAATACAGATGGGCTGAGGTTAACCCGCCTGTTCCTGCATCCGCTTTTGGTGGTATGGCCGTTATGGAGCTGCGGTGTGTTTGGGTCAAAGAAAAAACAGGAAGCCTAAGCTTCCTGTTCTATAAGTTTATTAGTACGGCGTATGGCCTCTTCAGCTTTGTAATCCAGCCATGCCTGGCCTTTTCTTCTACGCATCCAGTTATCGTAAATACGGTTAAAGGTTACATTTGCAAGTCCTCTTAATAAGTTAGAAGGTCTGCCCGCGAGCGAACGCAGGCTTATAGAAAACCCAGGGGTTTCATACTTCATGTAATGCCACCAGCCTTCGGGCATGTATAGCATTTCGCCGTGTTCCAGGTGGGTAATATATGGTTTCACTTTTTTTAGTGCCGGGAATTTTTCAAAATCCGGATTTTCAAAATCAATGTCCTCATTACATATCCACGAGTAGGGCAGGCGGTACATGTATTTGGTATCTTCCGGGCTTACAAGTACGCATTGTTTCCTCCCCTGAAAGTGTACGTGCAGTATGTTAGGAAAATCAATGTCGTAGTGCATAAACACCTTGGCACCTTCACCCCCAAAGAACACCAGCGGAAGGCTTTTTATAAGGCGTAACCCCAGTTTAGGCCAGCGCATGTCGGCTTTCATTTGCGGTACTTCTTTCAGCAGGTTAAACAGGAAGATACGAAGCTGTGTAGGGCCTTTTTCCAGTATACTTATATACTCAGCCATGGTCATGGTAAAATCAGGCTCGTTAACTTTTTTGGTGTAATCTGTTTTACGGTTATCGTACAGTGGTACCATTTTATCTCCGGCTTCCTTTTTAAGGAAAGCGAAATTCCATTTTTTAAAAGCAGGCCAATCCTCTATCTGGTTGGTAATTACTACCGGTTTTTGTTTCTTATAGTAGTTTTCTATAAACTCTTTCTGGGAAAGCTTTTCTACGCGCTCTATTTCCCTAAACTCAAAATTCATATTATGTAGTTTCGTGTGCAGTTTCAACTATTAAAGGTATCGAAAAACCGGCAAAGTTATTGCGAATTGTGTATATATTTTTTACGTGCTATACTTCAGGTAAGTACATATAAAAACTGTCCGGCAAACAGATTGCTGCTTACAGGACAGTTTCAGTATGTGGTTATGTGCCTTGGAGGGAAAGGATACAATTATTGAAAAATAGAAAGTATTTCTTTTTTCGCTTTACCCAGTTTCTGCTCCAGGCGTCCCCACATTTCATCGTCTTTACCTTCTTCGTATGTTAAGTCGTCGTCGGTAAGTTCGGCATATTTTTGTTTAAGCTTTCCTTTTAGCTCATCCCAGTGACCTTTTATTTCAGTTGAATTTGGCATTGCTTTTTTGTTATTAGGTTATTTTGATATTGTAAAATTACAACCCATAACCTTAAAATACTGCCAAGGATATTGTAAAGAGATGCTAAATGTTACAGCCAAATTTAGTGAACCCAGAAGAAAAAAACCTTTGAAAACTAGATAAATACCTATTTTAAATCATTTTATTTTACGTACTTAGCTGAGGCACAGATTATTTTGCTTAAAAATGTTGGGAGGGTAATAAAACCCTTTAACTTTGGCTTTTAAGCCTTTTAAATGCTTTAAAATTATGAGTTACCAGTTCTTAAAAGACGATGTGCTGTTTTATCAGCGATTGCTTAAGTCTGTCGGTTTGTACACCAGTAAGCTTGATGGCGACTGGGGGCCAAAAACGACTAAGGCAGACAATGACTTCATGGCCGGATATAACAGCCTGAAAGCACAATATGGAGAATTTGATCCCAGAAGCGAGCGGAATATCATCACGCTGCATCCTAAAGCGCAGGAGGAGGCACGAAAATTCCTAACCCTGGCACAGGGCGGACTCTTTGAGGTAAGGATAATTTCGGGTACCAGGACGTATGCCGAACAGGATGCCTTATATAAACAGGGACGTTACGGAAACCCGGGACGTATTGTTACCAAAGCAAAGGGAGGGCAGAGTAACCATAATTTTGCCATTGCCTGGGATATTGGTCTCTTTGATTCTAAAGGATATAATGTTTTGGAAGCTAATTATATAGCATTGGCTAAGATGGTAATGCCAAATATTTCTACACTGGAATGGGGCGGTGACTGGAAATCAATTAAGGATAATCCGCACTACCAGTTAAAAGCGGTAAGTGACAGCACAGCAGCTATCAGGCAGAAGTTTGAGAATGGTGAAGCGTATGTTTAATGGCGCAAAACAAGGGCTTTATTCTTTAATGAACTTTGCAGTGTGGGTTTCTTTATCCGTAGTTAGTCGTATGGCGTAAATGCCTTTTTTCAGTGCGGTAATCTTTTCAGTAAACTGTGAGTGGGGTTGTATTGCGCTGAAATTTCCGGATGAAAAAAGAGTTTACGTTTTGTAATATAGTATCCTGCCGGTGCAGGACACTATATTGATTTAAAAAGCTAACTTTATAATATATCTTATATCCCTGCTGTATGAAAAGTTATTCGGTAACCCATTTTATTTCAGTGTCTTTGCTGTTTATATTCCTGCTTGTTACCGGGATTACCGTTCATGCGCAGGAAAACCCCGAAACAACACAACTCACCACACAAATAGAACGTGTAGCAAAACGCCATGCGGCAGAGGAGGTTTACCTTCAGGCCTGTAAGGATATTTTTGAACCCGGCGAAGATGTTTGGTTCAAAGCCTATGTGCTCGATGCCCGCTACCTCGCACCATCGGTAAATACCAAAACCCTCTATGCCAGCCTGATTAAAATGCCCGAAAAAAAGGCGGTTTGGGAAGAAAAATACCCGGTAGTAAATGGCTTTACCGACGGGCATCTTTACCTGCCGGATACCATAGCCCCGGGTGAGTACCTGTTGGTGGCGCAAACGCCTTTGTCGGTTAATCCTGATATGCCGGCTGTTATATCCGCGAAGAGGATTACGGTTATTAAGGATATTACCGCGCTTGAAACCATAAAATACACAGATAAAAACATTATAAAACCTGATAGCCTGTACCTGCAGCTGCTCCCGGAAGGTGGGCATCTGGTAGCAGGTATTACCAGCCGTGTGGCATTTAAGGCGGTTAACATAAAAGGGCAGCCCGCAGCATTTAAAGGTACATTGTACGATGGCAGTACCCCTGCGCAAAAGGTGCAAACCCTGCACGATGGTATGGGAAGCTTTTTCATAACACCATCGGTTAATGGGATATATACCATTAAATCCGATTCCGGTTTAGCAACCTACACATTACCGCAGGTAGAACCTAAAGGACAGGTAATACAGCTTGTTACCAAAAATGATGAGGTGTTGTTGCTTAAGGTAGGCCAGAGCACTAACCTCGCTGCCCAGAAAATGTACCTGAGGTTACAGTTGCGCGGAGTTGTGTACAGCATGGCGCAGTTTACCCTGAAACAGGAAAAACTGGTGCGTATTCCGCTCGATGGCATTCCACAGGGTATTGCTGAAATTACCCTGTTTAACGAGGCGCTGCAACCCGTAGCCGAACGCCTGGTGTTTATTAATGATGATAAGCAAATACATCTTAAGGCCACGCTGAACAAAACGTCGTTTGGCAATAAAGAAAAAGTGGTCCTTACCCTTACCGCGACAGATGACAAGGGTAAGCCCGTAGCGGCACATCTTGGCGTAGCCGTTGCCGACGGCCTGTACCACGACCCGCAGTATACCGGGAACATTATGGCGTATTGCCAGCTTTCGGCCCAAATGAAAGGCAGGGTGTACAATCCCGCGTATTATTTTGACGGCGCCAATAAAAACCGTCACCAGGCACTGGATTTGCTCCTGCTTACCCAGGGTTGGCGGGCGTACAACTGGTCTGAAGGGAATTTATCCGGGTTGCCGCTACAGTATAAACCCTTTGTAAACGATACGCTTACCGGCAGTATTTATGCCAAAAAGAAAAAAATGAACGAGGTATTAGGCCAACAACTGGTAATGAGTTACCCCGGTAACAGGGAGTCTTCGCGGGCAATGCAGCAAGTGGATGCCAGGGGGAACTTTACCGTACTGCCGGAACACCTGCAATATCCCAAACGCGGCTATGTGTATTTTAAGCTGATGCAGGATACCGATAAGGCAGGCCTGCGTAAGATACCGGACCCTGCCCTGGATAAATTAAGAGGGATTATTTCCGCTAAGGAAATAAGCACAGATGTGCCGTTAATGCTGCAGGTACCTTCCCCGCCTATACCCCCGGCACGGCTTACCGCAGCACGTAATGTAAACCAGCTGAGTGAGGTAGTCCTCTTTGGTAAAGCCAAAAGGAAACGCCAGTACCGTGACAGGTATATGGGTACGCTGGACAGCCTGGCGAAGCTTGGCGATTATGTATGTGAAAAAAATGTGCTGAATTGTATTAACCATCCCGTGGGGGGCAGGCTGCCCGTAGAAGGGCAGGTATATAATGATAACGTTAGTTTTCACCCGTTGCCGCCCTATAAGGCTCCTTACTTTACAGAGGACCAGCTTCTGGAAAAATTTAACCTGGCCTGCCTTAAGGGGTATTATCCGACAAAGGAATTTTATAATCCCGTATACGATGCAGATACCATGGACTACACCGGAGATAACCGCAACGTACTCTACTGGAAGCCCGATGTAATAACCAATGATAAGGGGGTAGCCGTACTGGAGTTCTTTACATCAGACATCAGTTCCGGGTTCCGTGTAGTGGTGGAAGGCGTTACCGGCGACGGGCTTTTGGGCAGCTGTACCGCTAACTTTAATGTAAAAATGGAAGAATAATAGCACTTCCTCTTACGACACTGCTATAACAGGGAGTATGTATTAATGATGAGCAAACATATGCAGCATATTGTGCAACGCGGTTGCTGAGTGCATGGTTACCCCGTTATCTAACGATTCCTGCGCTACCGAGGCAGCCCTTGCACGCATCGTGCTTTCATAATCGGCTATGGCCTCCAGTGCAGTTCCAAATTTGGTGGACGTAAGATTACGGCTTAACTCTAACGCGTCGAGCATGGCCATATTTACGCCCTCACCGGCAAAGGGAGGCATCAGGTGGGCAGCATCGCCCAGCAGGGTAAGGTTCGCCCGGGCATCCCAGGTTTGGTTCAGCGGCATGCAATAAATAGGCCTCGGTACAAACGGAGCCGACGCATGGGCAAATAATTCTTGCCAGGTGCTATCCCATTCGGCATATGCCGTTTTAAACCAATCCAGCATTTGAACGTTATCGGCAAAGTTGAGGTTGCTATTGGCAGCCCAGCTTTCATCGGCTGTAAAGCTGGCATAGAAACCTATTTCACCGTTGCCTTTTTGTCCCATAAGTATATTTTGGCTGTTGCCAAAAGCCATGATCTTACCGCCGTTTAGCAGTGCATTCATACGTGGTGTGGCCTCTTTTGGGTTGTATACCACGCCTTCGAGCATGGTAATGCCCGAGTAAAATGGTTTAATATTGGTAACATACGGGCGTATTTTAGAGTTGGCACCATCGGCGGCGATTACCATATCGGCATAGGCCGACGGGCGGTTTTTAAAGTGCAGCAGCCAGCCATCGTACTGTGCTTCCATTGACAGGAAATGGCTGCCCCACACCACCGTTTCCGGCTGTAAGGATTCCAGCAATATTTTACGCAGTACACCACGGTCTATCTCCGGGCGGAAATGCTCGTGCCCAAAGTTTACCTCCTGCTTGGTGTCGTGGTCGCTGTAAAGCACTTCAGCCTGTGGATTGGTAATTTTCATGCGGTCGGCGCCGGGCATAAAGTTTTGTTTAAAGGCATCGGTAAGGCCGGCGGCCTCCAGCGCGGCAAGGCCCGATTCGGTATGCAGGTCTAGTGGTGAGCCCTGTACACGGGCATTTTTATCGGTATCGCGCTCGTATACGGTTACGTTAGCACCCTTACGTTGTAGCAGGCGTGCCAGTGTAAGCCCGCCGGGGCCGCCGCCTATTATGGCTATGTGTTTATTTGTTATAAGCATTGTAATCAGCATTTAGTTTACAGGGCAAAACTACTGCTGCTTTAAAACGGATAATAGTACAAATCGGTCGTTTATGTTTTTAAATAATTCTTTTGGCACCACGCCCGAGAATTTTTTTATCTCTTTAATAAAGTGGTTCTGGTCGGTAAAATTAAGTTCGGGCGAAATTTTGCCTTGGGCAATATGCTCCAATGATGCCCTGAAACGCAGGATGTTGCAGTAGGCCTTTAGTGGCAGTCCAAACCTGGTGGTAAAATAACGGTTGATTTGCCGGCTACCCCATCCCAACGTGTCTGATAGTTCCTGTACCGATATTTCGCCTTTAGAACCGTAAATGAGTTGGAACAGCTTACGCTTTCGTTCGTCTATCCGGGCAGGGAGGAGGGCGGTTATCTTCTGTGCCGCCGCTTTATGGAAGGATTCAAAGTCTTTTAAGTCATCGGAGCCAAAATCCCAAAAGTTGTCTTCCAGGTGGCGGCCACCGTTCAGTACATTGGCTATGGAGGTCTGCAATATATACTCTACGGCCAGCGGCTTGAAGTTAACATCGTAAAAAAGTGTGCCGGGAGCTACGCTGCGCTGCTTGGGCGCGGTTTCCAGCCCGGTGAGTACCGCCCTGAACCCTTCGGGCGGGGTTTTCAGGAAAAACAAATCGATTTTGCCATCGGGTATTACCACCACTTCTTTTTCCTCATCTGATGTGCTGTAAAACATGCCAAAACTTTCTACAAAGTCGGACAGCGCAGCATCGGGTTTTTCAAACTGGTAGTGGAGCAGGCTCATTCCTGGAAATTTTTATACCGAAAGTAGAAAAATATTACGTTTGTAGCCATCTTGCTTACCCATAAAGTTTGCGGTAGCATCGCATCTGTAAAAGCTGTACATTACCCACACCTTAAAAAATTATACATGCTGAGTAATTTTCCGCTCTACCTGCTGCTTATAGCTATAATCGTACTCATTATTATGCTGGCCGAAAAAATAAGGGTAGCCTACCCTGTATTGCTGGTGCTGGCAGGGTTAGGGCTTAGCCTTATCCCCGGTATACCCTCGCCACGTATAGGTGCCGAACTTATATTTATCATTTTCCTGCCGCCGCTGCTGTATGAGGCTTCCTGGTCCATTTCGTGGAAAGAACTGTGGAAATGGCGGCGCATTATAACTAGCTTCGCGTTTATCGTGGTGTTTTTTACGGCACTGTCGGTTGCGTTCGCGGCCAACTATTTCATACCCGGGTTTTCGCTGGCACTTGGCTTTTTACTTGGCGGCATTGTTTCGCCACCCGATGCCGTGAGTGCGGGAGCAATACTGAAGTTTGTAAAAGTACCCCGACGTTTCTCATCGATACTGGAAGGAGAGAGCCTGCTTAACGATGCCTCGTCACTTATCATATTCAGGTTCGCGCTTATCGCTGTGGCTACCGGGCAGTTCATTTGGCACGAAGCCGCGTTGAGTTTCGGGTGGATGATACTGGGCGGTACCGGCATAGGCCTTATTATGGGCTGGCTGATTATGCAGGCACACAAGTACCTGCCGACTGATGCCAATACCGATTTGGTTCTGACCCTGCTTACGCCGTATGCCATGTATATAGCGGCAGAGGAGGTGCACAGTTCGGGTGTGCTGGCAGTGGTTAGCGGAGGATTATTGCTGTCGTACAAGCGTCTAGGCTTCTTAAACAGTACCTCCCGATTGCGTGGGGTTAACGTATGGGAGAGCCTGTGCTTTATATTAAACGGGCTGGTGTTTATGCTCATAGGCCTGGAGCTCCCCGAAATTACCGAAGGCCTGCATGAAACCGGTATTAATACCGCTATAGTATATGGCCTGCTTATAACGGCCGTGCTTGTAGCGGCACGTATGGTCTCGGCTTTTTCGGCTGTTATCATTACCCTTATAGCCCGTAATTTTATTACCGTAGCCGACAGTCGTAACCCGGGTGTAAAAGCCCCGTTGGTACTGGGGTGGAGCGGTATGCGCGGGGTGGTATCCCTGGCCGCGGCGCTGTCTATACCCACGGAGCTGGAAGACGGTACGCCGTTTCCGCAACGCAACCTTATCTTGTTCATAACCTTTGTGGTAATACTCACTACGCTGGTAGTGCAGGGGCTGAGCCTGCCGTTTATGATACGCAAGCTGCATATAGAAGACCCTGACTACATAATGCCCGAAGAGGAGATGTATAACAAAATACGCAGGCAACTATCGGACTATGCCGTAGAACAACTGCACAGCCGTCACGGTGAGGCACTGAGTTCACAGCCCGGCCTTATGCAGATAGCCCAGAAGCTGGAGGCATCGGGTACACATTCTGAATACGATGTGTTGTATGATGATGCTACTAAAGAAGTGTACCGTAATATCTTACGGCTGCAGCGCGAATGGCTGCACGAAAAAAACCGCCACCTGGGTATTGATGAGGAAATCATCAGGAAGCACCTGATGTACCTTGATTTAGAGGAGGAAAAGCTGGCACTGTTATAATGTAATATTTAGGATTATAGATGTGTTGGGTTTAGCTTAGTGTTCTTTGTGGTGAACATTTCCCGTAAAGACGCCAAGCCGCAACGATGTGTCCATGTGATAGCCCTAGAGGGTTAGGGGTGTGTTTCAGGAATTTATTTTGCACTAAAACAAGAGGATTAAAATGCAAATGTATTTTAATCCTCTTTTCTCATTTAGGCTACGTACTCGCCCGATTAGGCTACGTGGGTAAACCACTCCCTGCCGAACTTTGTACTATCAAATTAAAACATAAAAATTATGTCAGATCAAAAAACAACAGAGGGTACAAAAGTTTGGTTTATAACAGGCGCATCACGCGGATTTGGCCGTGTATGGGCAGAAGCAGCGTTAAAGCGTGGCGACAAGGTAGCCGCCACCGCACGTAAGCTGGAAAGCATAGCCGTGCTAAACGAGCAGTTTGGCGATAATGTTCTTACGCTGGAGCTGGATGTTACCAATACCGCCCAGGCTAAGGAAGCCGTAGAAAAAGCCCATGCACATTTCGGGAGGCTGGATGTAGTGCTAAACAATGCAGGTTACTCACTTGTAGGTACCATAGAGGAAGCCAGTGCAGACGATGTTAAGGCCATGTACGATACCAATATTTTCGGGACACTTGCCGTAATACAGGCCGCGTTGCCATTGCTTCGGGAGCAAGGCTACGGACATATACTGGGCACATCGAGCAACCTGGGGCATGTAACCCTGCCGGTTATTGGCTACTATGCTTCGTCTAAATGGGCGTTTGAAGCCATACACGAAAGCCTTGCCCTTGAGGTAAAGGACTTTAATATTAAAGTTACCATTATAGAGCCGGGTGCTTACGCTACGGAATTTGGTAGCCAGGAGTCGCTAAAGTTTGCGCCGGGTATGGATATTTATAACGACTTTAAGAATAACTTCTTCCAGCAGCTCCAAAACCTGGAGCGCGGCAATCCTGACGCTACACCAAACGGATTGTTTGCTGCCGTAGATGCCGGGAACCCACCGTTACGCCTGTCCCTTGGTAGCCATAACCTTGCCTGGGTACGTGGCGAATACGCAAAACGCATGGCCGAGTGGGAAGCCTGGGAGGATGTAGCCGTAGCTGCACAGGGATAAACCTTAAAAACCAAATTACATTAAGGTAACCGGTAGTCAGTAGATTATCGGTTACCTTTATATAAAGTTTCCATCTAAATTTTGATAGTATGAAAAGGGAAGACAATATACCGCACAACTTTGCATCACTTACCGAAGCGACACGCGCTTTTGGGTTGCCTGAGCCTAACCATCCGCTAATTACCATACTTGGGGCAGAAAGTAATAATGTGGTAGAAAACGGTATGCCCCAAACACACGTATTACATTTTTATAAAATATCCTATAAGCCACGCCTTAGCGGACGCGTAAAATACGGGCAGCACTACTATGATTTTGATGAGGGCGGGCTGCTCTTTGCCGCGCCGGGCCAGATTATTGGTGCCGACGAAAACCACAGTGGCGTGTGCTCGCAGTATACGCTACTCATCCACCCTGATTTTTTCCTGACCTATCCAATGGCAAAGAAAATAAAGCAGTACGGCTTTTTCTCTTATTCGGCTAATGAGGCACTGCACCTGTCGGACAAGGAAAAGAGTGTTATCATTTCTATTTTCGAAATCATAGAGGAGGAACTAAACAGCCGCCTGGATGATTTTAGCCAGGATGTTATCATTTCGCAAATAGAACTGTTGCTGAATTATGCCAACCGTTTTTACCGCCGCCAGTTCATTACCCGTAAGGCAGTAAACAATGACCTGCTGCAAAACCTGGAGGAGGTTTTAGAGGAATATTTTGGCAATCAACAATCGCTGACCAGCGGCATACTTACGGTACAGTACCTTGCCGACAGGCTGCACATATCGGCAAGTTACCTTAGCGATATGCTGCGTTCCCTTACCGGGCAAAATGCCCAGCAGCATATACATAACAAGCTTATAGAGAAAGCCAAAGAACAACTTTCGGTAACCGGACTTTCGGTTAGTGAAATCGCCTATAGCCTGGGGTTTGAACACCCGCAGTCGTTCAGCAAGCTCTTTAAGACCAAAACAAGTTTATCGCCGGTGGAGTTCAGGAGGAGTTTTAATTGATGAAAATTTTAATTTTTATATAGGTATAGTCTAATTTCATTAAAATTTTTAAACATGAAAAGATAAGCTCTTACACCTTTGGGTGATTCCCAATGAGTATCGAACCTGCCTGAATCTTCTTCTTGTGGTATATTAAGGGGCGTGCCCAAAAATTGACTTAGAGATTCTACTATGAAATCGTGTTTGTTTCTAAAAATTCCGGATCCATCATATTTGTTTTCCGGATTCATGCTAAGATTAGATTCTTTAAATACCTTCCATTCGAAAGAAACCACTTTTACATCGTGATTTTCTTTTGTGTAGAAATAACTCAAAAGGATGTCAAAATAGGGGCACTCAACACGCCTGTAGCTGATTGGTATTCCAAAGTTGAAATTATTTTCATCAGGATAAATACCTTTACTTAAATACCAGGAATGTCCGAGTGAAGCGTCTTGAGAATTAATGGATTTTTCATATTCTATTAGGGTTTTAAGCTCAAATTTATCATTGCTTTCAAAACTTCTAATCACTGAAGCCAAATGGGATTTAAATTCTTTTTGTCCTTCTTCAATATTTTTGTCTGCATGCTTAATACAAGCTGAGTCTATTTTTTCTTCAATGTAAAGCGATTGGACAAAACTCTCTGGTAAGGTTTTAAATTTCTTAAAGTAAATTTTCTCTACAGGATAAGGCCATTGCTCTATCGACATAATGTTTTGAGCAAGAGGAGAGGTAGAGGTTGTTTTAAATTTTTTCTTGTTTGGCAGCTTAATCTTAAGAGCATATTCTACATCAATGGGTAATTTACTGTAAAGTATAAGTAATGGACTGTCCTGAGTGCTAAATTTCCCGCTTGCAAAGACACC
This sequence comes from Bacteroidia bacterium, assembly GCA_046566705.1. Taxonomy (GTDB): domain Bacteria; phylum Bacteroidota; class Bacteroidia; order Flavobacteriales; family Flavobacteriaceae; genus Flavobacterium. The sequence goes on from JBKHWE010000006.1 coordinate 112,718, forward strand.
AATCATTTGGTTATCTTTTATCTTATTTTTATTTATTATCGAGTTTATGTTTTGAATATCAATACTTTGATTGTAAGGATTTGTTTCTATGATTTCGAAATCCATGTTTTCTATTGGATTTTTGAAATCAATTGTAAACATAGTTCCCAAAGGAATTTCCTGTGCGTTAAGTGAAGTAGTCAAAAATATTAAGAGTTGTAAAATTTTTCGCATTCTCAAATATATCAACAATATTGCTATATCTATTACTTAAGGTCATTTAGTGTAGGTTGCCACTATTATTTAGAAGATATGTAAAAAAGATGTGAAGTAAGCGAAATCGCCTATAGCCTGGGGTTTGAACACCCGCAGTCGTTCAGCAAGCTGTTTAAGACCAAAACAAGTTTATCGCCGGTGGAGTTCAGGAGGAGTTTTAATTAGTATCCGGTTTTCAGTCGAGGTTTACAGTAAGAATAACGGGGAACTGCGATTGGGTTACTCTTTAATAAACTTACTTTGCCAACTGCCACTACCGGTTGTTACGGCTATGCTGTATATGCCGGCCTCTAAATTTACAATGCTGATGCTGGTATCGCCTTTATTAGAGCTATACACCATTTGCCCCAGCATGTTGTACATTTTTATACCGGTTATTGCCGCATTGTTTACAGGCAATTTTATATTCAGCAATCCTTTTCCTGGGTTGGGGTATACAACCAAACCGTGCTTTTCGGTAATTTCCTCAATGCCCGAAGTGATGAGGTTTTCATAACGTGCCAGTGCAAAATCCCTGTTTATACCCGTATCGGTAGTGCCGCCGGCCACAATTTTTCCGTCGGGTTGCAATACCATGGTAAAGGCTTCGTCATACTTATTATAAAACCTGGTGCTTACCTGTCCTAATGATCCAAAATCATAATCTAATCCGCCCTCGGCATTAAAGCGGGTAAGTACAAAATCGTACGTATCCGGCGTAGGATAGGCCGGTCGTGGCTCCTGTTTGCTCAATGCCAGTAGAAACTTGCCATCCGGCTGGTGTATAACCGACTGTATAATATTATAGGGTTCATTTAATCCTGCAAGGTATGAGGCCACTACGCCATTAGTTCCGTAGGTGGTGTCGGAGGTGCCATCAGTGTTATAACGGGCTGCTACAAAACGGTAAAAAGGCCCTTCATTATATCCTACACTTCTTCCGGTAACTATAATCTTGCCGTCGGGCTGTATAAATGTACTGTGTGTGTAAGCGCCATTGTCTGTTACGGTTATGGTACTTGTAAAGTTAACATCGAAACTGCCGTCTGCGTTAAAACGTTTTACTGTAAAGCCAATGGCGCCATTTTCAGCCATGCCGTTATAGCCTGCCACAATTTTCCCATCGGCCTGTAGTGCTGCACATGGTAGCCCAAATGGGGTGCCGGGGGTACTGGCCATGCCGTTAATGCCAAAGCCGGTATCGGGTGTGCCGTTGCTGTTATACCGCCTTACAACTATGGTGGCGTTGTTTTGGGTATCATAAGCCATGCTTACCAGGATGATTTTACCATCAGGCAGGCTAAACATCTGATTGCTCTCGGCATCCACCACCACTTTACCATTGGTACCAAATGTGCTATCCAAAACACCATCGGCAGTATAACGAATCAGTTCGTAATGATTAGTGTTGTCTACATAGTTATTGTAGTAGCTGTTCATGAGCATTATTTTGCCGTCGGGCAGTAGTACGGCATTTTTAACCGTATTAACATTGTATCCATAGGCGGAAACGACCTTGCCCCCCGTACCGAAAGCAGTGTCTGGCCCACCATCTGTAGTATACCGGGAAAGTACTATATCTTTATAGCTGTAATTATTTGGGGTGCGGTTTCTTTTGGTACCAATGGCAAGGAGCTTATTATCGGGTTGCAGGAGCAAAATGGTGCTTTCGTCATTGGTAGAATCAAAAGACTGGGTTAGTATGCCGCCATTGCCAAATGTAGGATCTAATGTGCCATTACCCTGATAACGTACAGTTGTAAAATCATCCCGGGTAACCGGTAACGTATGCGATAAGCCCGCAACTATAATATTGCCGCCAGGCTCCAGGGCAAGGCCCTTGGCCTGGTTATACCCCTCTTGTATGGTGGTGGTTACTTTGCCATTAGTGCCAAAAGTGGTATCGGGCGTAGCATTGCCATTGTATCTGCGAACTGTAAAATAAGTGCTGTCGTATAAACCGGAAGTGGTTACGAGTAATTTGCCATCGGGTTGTGTCAGGATGGTATTTATAGAAAAGGAATCATCGTTTTCATCAAACGGATGTGATGCCTTGCCATCGCCGTCAAAAGTGGTATCCAGGCTGCCGTTAATGTTGTATTGCGCCACAGCAAAGTTAAGCACATTAGTAGTGTTAAAACCGATATACCCTGCTACCAGTATTTTCCCATCGGCACGTACGGTTACAAATTTAGCAGAACCATTGCTACCCGTACCAAAAGAAGTTGTTAGTTTTCCGTCCCCGTCAAAAGTGGTGTCTAAAGTGCCGTTTACGGTATAACGGGCAACAGCAAAGGTATTAGAAGAAAAGCCTGCCGCCAGGATTTTACCGTCGGGTTGCAGGGCTATGGCTTCGGGCATGTCGTAGCCACCATTCCCAAAAATAGTAACCACCCGGCCATCGGCACCAAAAGCAGCGTCTTTACTGCCGTTGCCATTAAAGCGTTCTACTACAAACTGGGTATTCCATACGTTCGCCCTTGGCTGTGTCCACTGTATGCCTAATACCGTGATTTTTCCATCGGGTTGTAGTATAAGTGTATTGCCGCTATCCACCGGACCGGAGTTACAGGTTACTTTTCCGCTTATGCCAAAACCTGTATCTATACTGCCGTTGCTGTTGTAGCGCATTATAATAGCTTCAGACCCGGTATCTGAAATGGCAGAACCATGAATCAGTATCTTACCGTCGGGCTGTATCTTTATGGCATATACGGTACCGCCGCGGCTATTGTTGTTGTAATACTTATATAAGTCGGTCATTACCGTACCATTGTTGCCAAAGGTTGTGTCTACAGTACCATTGGTATTATAGCGTACCAGGGTAATGTTATCGGAGTCCTTTTGCCAGGTGTTTACGGTATTGGCGGTATATGCAGCACCGCCTACAATGATTTTTCCGTCGGGCTGTACCGCTACCACATTTGCCCTGCTGTTATTATTGGTGCCAAAGCCGGTGGTAACCTTGCCGCCGCTACCAAAGCTGTTATCTAAAAAGCCCGATTGCGACAGCGCGTTAAGTGTGTATAGCAGTATACATAGCAGGTAAATCTTTTTCATGGATCAGGAACTGTTTGGTTTTTTGATTGATGATTTTCAGCCGGTAGTTAGTACTCATCCGGCGCTGTATATAACACCTTACTAAACGATTACCCTACGCTGAATGTTAAAATAATTGTTTGGAGGAGGAATGGACGGGAGTGTAGCGGCGTAGAGGCTTCCTCAATTTAGCGGGAGTTTAGGCGGATTAAAATACTGTATCTAATGAAGCTACTGGCATTAAAAGCTTATTTGGAACCATAAGCCGGGAAATAAATTTTCAATCCATTTTTTACTGATGTAAGCAATTTCAGCAGATTCTTCAATAAAGTCACTTTTTAGCTGAATACGGGAATAAAATTGTGTAAAACCCAGAGATGGCAAGACTTCTGTGCATAAACCGGCTTAGGTACACCAGCTGTTTTATGAATTTGCAATAATTCTTTCAAATTAGTTTAAAATGGTGTTAAATCGCTTTAAAATTAATATTCTGTAGTTTTTTATTGGTAAATAAATCGATTTAGTAAAAAAAATGGAATAAAACTTCCATATGTGAATTTTATTTTTTTTTACTAAATCGATTTAGTATGTTTGCATCGCTAGCGTAACCATTAATACAGAAACGTACTATGAAGACAAAAGATTACTTAAAAACTTTTTTGGACATACAATACAATCTCTTTTTTAAGGACGGTAATACAGTGAGTTTAAAAAAGATTGTTTTTATGTATTTAATCATTTCTACCTGTATGATAAATACAATTTCAGCCGCGGATATATTTCAGCAGGATCCGGTTATTGTTACAGGTAGAGTTGTAGATGCAGAAAATTTGCCGCTGCCCGGGGTATCTATCCAGGAAAAGGGAACCAGCAACTGGGCACAAACAGATATAGACGGAAATTATTCCATTACAGTAAAATCAAAAAAGTCAGTGCTGGTTTTTATGTACCAGGGATTTAAAACCGTTGAAAATGAAATTGGCGAAAATAAAACGCTGGATGTACAGTTAGTAACCGACCTCATAGCACTCGATGAAGTAGTGGTTGTGGGATACGGAACCCAGAAAAAAGTAAGTGTTGTGGGCGCCCAGTCGACCTTAAATGTCGATGAGTTAAAGCAACCCGTTGCAAGTGTTAGTACCATGTTAGCGGGTAGGATATCCGGATTAACGGGCGTACAGCGATCAGGGCTTCCCGGGGGCAACAGCGCCGATTTATGGATACGCGGTATTTCTACTTTTGGAAGTTCAAGCCCGCTTATCCTGGTAGATGGTGTGGAGCGTACCATTGACGACTTAAACCCGATAGATATTGCCTCATTTTCCATTTTAAAAGATGCTTCCGCCACAGCTGTATACGGTATCCGTGGGGCTAATGGCGTGATTTTGATTGAAACACGAAAAGGAAAAATCGGGAAACCGCAGATTATGGTTGACTATAACGAAGGGGTAACCTCGTTTACAAAAACACCGGATTTAGTAAATGGTGTTACTTACATGCGCCTTGCTAACGAAGCCTTAACCACAAGGGGGCAACCCGCTAAATATTCTGAAGAAACGATACAACGTACGGCATCAAAATACGATCCGATGCTTTATCCGGATGTTAACTGGCTGGATGCGGTATATGATGATTTTGCAAGAAATCGTCAGGCAACGGTAAATGTAAGTGGCGGTTCTGAAGCTGCTAAGTATTATGTTTCATTAGGTTACTATGATGAAAAAGGACTATTTAAGACCAGCAATAACGAGAGTTATGATTCTGATACGCGTTATAAACGATATAATTTTACATCTAACTTAAATATAGATGTTACTAAAACCACCAGTATGACCCTTGGTATTCGTGGTTATCTTTCTGATGCGAATTACCCTGAAGTGGGGTCAGACGGTGTGTATGGCGCGGCCCTGGAAGCATCGCCGGTAGACTATCCTGTTTTATACCCGGGGGGCTACATTCCCGGTAAAGGACCTACATCGGTATTTAACCCGTATGCACAGGTTGCCTTAAGGGGATATAAAGTAAACATTAAAAACCAGATTAACTCTAACTTAAGGGTTACCCAGAATTTAGAAGCTGTAACAAAGGGCCTTACCTGGACCGGTATGTTTTCCTTTGATGCTTATAATGAACAAAATATTAACAGGGGAAAAAGGCCAAGTACCTATTTTGTAGACCAGAACACGCCATACAGCCAGGATGGGCAACTCATTTTAAATGAAACTTATGCGGGCACGGATTATCTGGGTTATAGCAGGTCTAACGGAGGTAACAGAAGGATTTATATGGAAACATCCTTTAATTACAACCGTGATTTCGGTAAGCATACTGTAGGCGGGCTGTTATTGTTTAACAGGACAGACTATGTAGATGCATTTGCAAATGACTTTACAGCTTCTATCCCTTACAGGAACCAGGGTCTTGCCGGACGTGTTACGTATGGCTACAATAACCGTTACTTCATGGAAATCAATGGTGGCTATAATGGTTCGGAGAATTTTGCACCGAATAACAGGTACGGTTTCTTCCCTTCATTCGCCGCAGGCTGGATTGTGTCAAACGAACCTTTTTTCCCGCTTAAGGAAACTATTAGTTATCTGAAAGTACGATATTCTGATGGTAAGGTAGGTGCCGCATCCGGCGCAGGACGTTTTGCCTATCTGAGCCGTGTAGAGGACAACCAGCCGGGTTTTGATTTTGGCGAAGACCCTCAGTATACTCCCGGTATACGTGAAACATATTATGGTTCGGATGTTACCTGGTCTACCTCAAGAAAGCAGGATCTTGGTATAGAGGTAAACGCCTTTAACAACAGCCTGAAAGTAATTTTCGATTTATTTAAGGAACGTACTTCCGGAGCTTTCCTGAGCAGGGGCGACATGCCAATATACATTGGCCTTGCGGCTTCGCCTTACGGAAACCTGGGAATCACAGAGAACAAAGGCTTTGACGGTAGCTTAAATTACACCCAGAACCTTAACGACCTGAAACTTTCTTTCCGCGGAACATTTACCTACAACAAAAGTAAGATCATTGAAAACGCCGCGCCGGTACAGCAATATCCTTGGCAAGACAGGAGGGGCACGCCAATAAATGCCCGCTTTGGGTACGTTGCAGAGCGTTTATATACCATTGCTGATGACGTTAACAGGGACGGATTTATTTCTCCGGCAGACGGAAGTCAGTATCCTTCGCAATTTGGCCAGATTATGCCCGGCGATATAAAATACACCGATTTAAACGGAGACGGAAGAATAGATTCGTATGACCAAAAACAAATTGGTACCGGCGATATTCCCACTTTTACGTACGGTTTCGGCCTTACGGCAGAGTACAAGCGCTTTGACCTGAGCCTGTTTTTCCAGGGGCAGGATAATGCCGATATTATGTTAGGCGGACAATCCATCCACCCATTTGTAGGCGGAGGTGGCGTAGGTAACCTGTACACCGCGGCTGTAGACCGCTGGACACCTGATAATGATAACCCTCACGCAATGTATCCGAGGTTATCGTATGGCGATTCAGGAATTGGACAGAATAATAATACCCAGGTAAGTACCTGGTGGTTAAGGAGTGTGAGTTTCCTGCGATTAAAAACTGCTGAAATAGGCTATAGTCTTCCCAATGGGTTTTCAAATAAATTAAGGTAACTATACCCTTTTTACGGAAACATAAATTCAACATAAGTATTTCCTATTATAAGAGTTTCTTGTTTATTAATTAAAGTGTTTATTTCTACTGTTTCTAGTATTTCTATTAGTTTTTTTATTTCGCCGAGATTAGTTAAATCCCTTATAGCATTAGATATTATTTCTAATTTTATTTGGTAAGTATACTAAAGTTTACACCAAAGTTAGTTAAAAATAAACCCTCTCGACAATAAAAATGTTAAGAGGGTTTTTGTATATTTGAAATACTTCTATTCAGAGAATAATTTTTTAAAGGGTGAATTGAAAACTTATAACCCCCTAAATTATAACCAAATGAGTAAGAAGTGTTTCATCAGAAACGGACAACTGTTTTTAGTATAACTAAATAGTATTAAAATGGCAGATTTTAAACAAGGAGATGTTGTAACTCATAAAACAATCAAAGAATTTAAAATGGTTGTTACAGGTAATTGTAACTATGAGCAAGGGCATTTAATTACCAAGCAAAATCCTAATAGGTATTTATGTAAATATTACAATACTTTTACAAATGTTTGGGAATCTAAATGTTTCTATGATTACGAATTACTTTCATCTGAATAAAATACTGCATCTTTTACTCTTGAGGTAATATCTAAAATTTCTTGCATATCAGACTTTGTAAAATGTTTTGCTATAACATTTACTATATCTGCTGTAAACTCATTTTCTTTAAACTCCATATTTATCCTTTTTAGATTTAAACCACTAAATTACAATGGTCGCAGGAGATATAAAAAACTATTAATCCGTATGTTATATACTATCCTTTGAAATTCTTAGCTTTTAATAAAGCCTTATTGAACTCGGACAGTTCTTCTTGCTTACGACCTGCTTCAATATCTTCTATTTTAGCTGCCGTTTTATAAGTTATTTCGTTTCCACCAAAAGGCAAAGTAATACCCTTAACAGCGGACAAATCTTCTTTTATATAAGCCGCTACGCTCTCTACATCAAAGTACCAGTCATTATTAAACTGTACTTTCTGTACCGTGTTTTCTGATAGTAATGTTTCTTTATTAAGCCTTAGCATCCATTAAGTCTTTATATTTTGTCCTTTTATCTGAATTCAAAAGTAAGTAATTAAATCGTTCCCCGCCGTTAAATGCCCTTGTATTATATCTAAAAACAAATTCATCTACGTACGTTTGTAAATGTTTTCGGGTTACACTGTTATACATATCCCTCAAACTGTTTTTCATTATTTTCCACGCACCCTCGATATGATTAGTGTGGATTTCTTTGCCGAAATCATGTTTATAACCCTTGTCAGAATGTTTAATAGTATATTGGTGGTAATCTGTGTTTAATCCGTTATAGCCTTTCCAATCGTCTGAAATTAGAATACTGCCTTTTTGTACATATTTCTTAATTACAGGTTGTAATACTTCCGCTGCTGTACTTACAGTTACTATGGCTGTTAGCTTACCACCTCTTTCTACCATTCCTGTGACTGCTGTTTTATCTTTCCAGCTCCTGCCTTGACTGTTTTTAACTTTCTTGTTTGCGTGACGATTTTTATTCTTCCCGCCGTAAAAAGATTCATCGCTTTCAACTATCTGCCCCTCTCCACCAATCTCATTGTAATTCTCTATACCCAAGCATTTACGTATTCTCATTAGTAAATGCCATGCGCTTTTTTGGCTTATTCCTCCTAAATCCCTTGCGAGTTGTGCAGAGGATATTCCTTTCTTATGAGAGATAACTAAGTAAATAGCACAAAACCATTTCACTAACGATACTTTAGTACCATGAAACATTGTACCGTTAAGAACCGTAAACTTCTTTTTTGTTGTTCCGCATACGTAATTAAAGGGTTTTTTACTCTTATATACCTTAGCGTTTTCATCAAAAGGAGATACAGGTACACCGTTCCAATATAGCTCCTCTAAATGAGCCAAACACTTCTCCTCGGTTGAGAATTCCTGCATTACCTCTATTAGCGAGTTGAAATCTTTATTAAACATGAGATGATTGTTTTTCTTCCTCAAATATAGTCGATTTTTACACTTAAACAAATTATTTAGTGTTAAATCGGTATTATTTCAAATCATGCAAATCGCTTAATACAAAGATACTTAGAGGGAAAATAACTACCAAAACCATTAATTTCTATGTTATAAAAGGTGTAAAATAAAAGTTTAAGGATGTAAGATTGCCATGAAAGAAATTTTATAACTTAGCAATCTGAAAATATTCGTATAGCGTTAGCTATTTTTCGTGTTCAGGAATTCCGACAACTCCCGTACGCACCGAAAAATAAGACTGATGCTCATGCCTTTTATTGGCGTGGGTGTTGCTTATTTGTGCGTATGGCCGTCGGAAGCCTCTGAACAAAATAAGCTACAAAGCCCACGCTTCTTTTTTATTAATCCTCTCTACTTAGGGCTTTGGTGGGAAATACAAACAACCGCCTTTATGAAAAACTACTATTCTATTTTAGGAGTTTCCCGAAATGCAAGTGTTCAAGAAATTAAGCAGGCTTTCAGAAAACTTGCTGTAAAGTATCACCCTGACAAATCTAATGACTCCTCCACTGCTTCAAAGTTTATAGAAATAACAGAAGCTTATGAGGTGTTGCGCGATTTACAAAAGAAGCAACAGTATGATGTTTATTATGATAAATATTTTGTTTCTACCACTGTTCTTGTCGCACCTCTAGCACAAAAACAAGCATGGGAAAGATATGGAGAAACAAAAGCTAAAGAATATGCTTCAATGTCTTACGACGACTTTGACCGTCTTGTTGATGAAATAAAATTAGTCACAAGTTATACCCCTAACTTTTTATTTGTTGCCCTTTGTGCAGGAGGGGGCATTATGGGTATTTGGGTAATTGATAAAATTGACGCCATAATTGGGTTATTCATGATAGTCTTTTATGGTGTGCTCTGCTATTTCTTATACCAACGGATGAAAAAAGACTATATAATTGAACACCAACAAAAAATAATTCAAAAATATAACAAGTAATGGAACAACTTTTCATTCTAGCTATTTATGCTGTAATTGCATACCTCATTGCAAAAGAAGGTGACAAAAGAAAAATCGGATTTAGTACGAGCTTGATTTTATGCTTAGTGCTGAGTCCATTTATTGGCGGGATAATAACAATGCTAAGCCCTAAAACAATAAAGCCATGAAAAAGGTATTTGGAATTTTAAGCCTATTTTTTGCGGCATTAAATATACTAGTAGGGCTGATTGGCCTTAACACCCAATACAAACAAGAAGCACTAGTGAAAATATCGTTTGGAATTGGGTTGCTAGTACTTGGGGCGTGGTTAATTAATAGTAGTAAACCAAACAAAAACTTACCAACTAAAAAATGAAAACCTTACTATTCCTTTTGCTATCTTTAACCTCCTTAGTCCAAGAACCAACTTATAAAGATGGTTGTACTACTTACTACATTTTCCGTTGTTATTCCAACGGTGGTAATATGGTAAAGAGGAGCGTAGCCAATAAGCAGCAGTTTCTAAAATCTTCGGGGCTTAAATCAATACCAAAGGGGTACGAGATAGACCATATATTACCTTTATCGCAAGGAGGCACAGACTGTCCAGATAATATGCAACTAATTACTGTTGATGAGCATAGAAAAAAGACAGTGAGGGAAAGAAATAAAGTTAATAACTAAAATCAATTAATATTATGACTGAAAAACAAGATTTAGAACTTAAACTCAATACTACACTTTGGGTAATAGGTGTTCAAATAAAAGCTTTAAAAGCTACTTTGACTCCCAAACAATTTGAAAAATATAGCCAAATAATCGAAGCTGAAAAAGAGGCTCATTTAAATGAATGGGGAGAAGTCCTGACTCCCGAACAATTTGCCGAACTTTCTCGTGTTTTGAATTAATGTTTTCCATATAATAAAATAGCCCCATCACAGGGGCTTTATTTTTTGTTAATTGAAACTGACCTAGAAAATCTTTAAAATAAATACTTGTCTAATTTTTTTCCATGCTTGAATTGATTTTTACCCGTTATTTTATTTTCACCTGAGAAGCATCTGTTACTATTATTTCAGGCTTTGCTTTATAAAGAACAACTTCTCCTGTTACAGTTATTTCTTTACCATCTAATTTAGATGCTAAACTTTTAGCTCCTGATTTTAAAACAACAGTAAGGGGTTGATTTGGATAATTTGCACCAACGTTAACCAATATCATACTCTTTACATCTTTTGTTCCAAACACCTTTCCCGAAACAGTTACAGTCTGGTCAATATGTTGACCTATCTCTGAAAGTTGTATATTTTTTGCAGGAATTACAGCCTTTTCTACGAGGACAATAGGTTTTTGATTAACAAAGATTTTGTTCAGTTCTCCTGCCAATCTTATTCCTGCCATGTTTACCCTTTTGCGGATTATGGGAATATATTTGTCATAGTAAGCTTGGTCTATCTTTTGACCAGACTTTACACCTGCATAAAGTTCATTTGTTATTTCATACGATTCCCAAAGCCACTGAATAATATCATCTGACTGCCATTGTTTAATTTCGGCTGGTGTAGCAGTATCATATATCCTAGCCATTTCACTTTCAGAAAGTCCTTCATGGCCTATCAAACCACTATCCCACAATGAATGCAAGTTTGTTCCTTTACCGTCATATCTAACCTGTATGGAATTACCTCCCTTATCTTCTTTGCGACTTACGTGCATCGGTTGATGTGCATCTCCAACAAAATGTATGAGATACTTTAAGGCTTTTATTTTTGCTTCGGTTGAAGCTTTATCATTTCTTAAAGTCTTCTCTGAATTTACGATGGCCTCATAAATGTTGTTTTCGCTATTTTTAACGGCTTTTTCAAAATCTGTGCGGGGTAATCCCATTGGAAGATTGATGTAATGCCAAACAGCTGTCTGAGGGCTTCTATGTTCATCAGCCCAAGTGCTTACATCTTCCATAGTTTCTTTACCGAGATAGCTTGAAACAACAGTATTTACTTCAGGATTAAGATGTTTTTGCGCTATCAACGCAACTGTTTTATGCCCCTGAAACCCCCAAAAAGGCATTAGGACAAACGGTAATAACAACAGTAACTTTTTCATGTTTCAAAAGATATTAATTTGGCGTACTAAAAGTATGAAATTTCTGCATTTCTATTAATCAACAATTTGTATATTAGCAAAAACAAACCACCAATATGAAAACCATTACATTAACACAATCTGGACACGTAATAACTGTAAAAGTATTAGTTAACAACATTAAGCAATTTTATTCGTTAACTTATAATACTGGTCAAACTGTGACAGTGATAGAATTTATAGATGGTACTGAAAATCATTTTATAAATCCTATTAGTGAAGTTGAAAAACTAATTAATAGTTGATTCATATCCTATTCTTCTAATACAATGTTCGAGAATCTTTTTTGATTCCTCATAGGTTTTACCTTTTAATAATTCTATTATTTTATCGTCTATATTATTTTCCATTGTTAATCTAAATTTAAAGTGTTTTTGTTAATCGGTGTAAATTTTAGTATGCTTACCAATTTTGATTAGCTTTATCTTCTAATAATCAGTTAGTTCTATGCGAAGTTATGTTTACAGGCAGTATTTAAAGAGGTGCCCTAATAATAGACTCATTTATTTGGATGACATTTTAACCGAACTATCTAAGGATGATTGTGGATGTGCGAATTAACTTCCCATTGACATATATGTAGCCTTTTTCTTTGAGATTTCGGCGCATTGCATTAATTCTCTTTGTTATTTCATGATAAGGTACAACTGTCTGTTGTGTTATTTTCCCGTTTTTGACTACATGGATAGTTGAATATGGAATACCCATGAGTAGGTCTATTTTTTCTGTGTGCTTTTTCATTGTTAGACTCTCACTTAAGCTGTCGTTTTTGTTGTTAAATTTTTCTAGATTTGATACTATGAGTAATTTTATAAAACACAAAATATTAGAAACCTTTTATCGACATAAAAGAGAAAAGAGTTTAGAGCCCTCCGACTATTTACAAACTCCTTTAAAATTTTGCCTTTCCCTAGAACAATTACACGATAGCTTAAATTATAAAACTCACGATATTTCTATAATATGCGAGTATTTTTCACAACTAGGATTCCTTAAAAAATTCACCTATAAACAAGAACCACATATTCAAAGATATATGATAACACCTGAAGGTGAATATGCGTTCTACTCAAAAGAATTTCTTAAAAAATTGTGGTATAGGGATACCCGATTTGTGACTCCGTTAGCTGTTTCAATAGGCGTATTTCTATTTCAATCAGGGCTTTCCATATATAATATACCCAAATTAAACAAAATAGAGAGATTGGAAAAAGAAGTAGACTCGTTAAAACAAATACTAACTCCCAAGATTGAAAAATTACCAAAGTAGTTGAGTTAATCATAAAGATTACTACTAATATTCCGATTGTGTATTTTGTTGTTTTATTTAACATCAGTTTCATTGTTATATTAAATACATATTCTATCCAAAACAAAAAACCACCCTAAAAGGTGGCTTAATTAAATTAGGGAGGAGCTACCCTACCTTTTCTTATAATTTATGTTTCCGTAAAAAGGGTATAGTTACCTAAATTAAAAACGCAAAACATCAGGTTTTATGTAAGGGGCGTTAATTTATGGACCTTTTCAAAATTTGACCTGTGGGATCCGGAGCTTAACAGCGGTAACGGCAGGGCGTACCCTAACATAACAACACTCTCTGTAGGGGCTAACGTACAATTTTAATAAGAAACAGTAGTAATATAAAAAATAAACAAGTCATGAAAAAAATGATATTAATAGTTACAGGGCTTATCTTCTTTTCCTGTAATGATGATTATCTGGATCAGGTACCTGATGATCGTTTGACTTTCGAGGAAACTTTTTCTCAACGAAGCACGGTAGAAAGATACCTTGCTAATATTTACTCAAGAGTACCAAGTGAATTAGATCAGCGTGATACCAATTCTCACTCAGGCCCATGGCTGGGAGCTTCAGATGAAGCGGAATACTGGGTGTCATTCCACTTCGGTAACTTTATGGATATTGGCGACTGGAATGCCGCTAGTGGTGAGGTGAGTGATCATTGGGCTAACTATTATGGCGGAATAAGGGATTGTTCTACGCTGATTCAGAATATTGGCAAATGTGCTAACTGTTCAGACGACAGGACAAATCAGTATGTTGCAGAAGCGAGGATACTAAGGGCGTATTTTTATTATAACCTGATAAGAATTTACGGGCCTACCATCCTTATGGGAGAAACGCCCATTCCTGCCGATGCAGATCTTTCAGCGCTTAATTTGCACAGGAATACAATGCAGGAATGTGTAGATTATATAACAAGCGAACTGGATATAGCGGCACAGGCACTGATAGGAGTGTCGTTTAAGGATGATAATGCCGGCCGGATGAGCAGGCCTTTTGCCCTTGCAATAAAAGAGAAAACCTTACTACTAAATGCCAGTCCGCTATTTAATGGTAACAAAGACTATGAGTCATTTGTAGATGAGGACGGAAAAAACCTGATTTCACAAAATACAGATGTAAATAAATGGCAGTTGGCCGCAAATGCTGCAAAAGCATTTATAGACGAGTATGTTCCGAATACTTACGACCTGCATAAAGAATATGACAACGACGGTACTTACAATCCCTATTTATCTACACGAAATGTAATGATAATCGACTGGAATGAGGAAATGATCTACGCCCGCCCGCGTGGTGGTATTTCATATCACTATGACGTAACACCATACCATTCAGGACATCCGGATGAGGTGCACGGTGCAGGTGGGCTTGCCGTTACACAAGAAATGGTAGATGCTTATTTTACCGCTAACGGGCGTTCTATTGACGATCCTGCCTCGGGCTATCAGCAAAGTGGGTTCTCAGATTTTAAGGCACCGTTTGATTATACAAACAGAAGGACCTATAACCAGTGGGTAAACAGGGAACCAAGGTTTTATGTAGGGGTTACGTATAATGAAAGCCTTTGGCTAAACCGTGATTTCGGCAATATTGTTACGGCCACATGGTACTACGGTAATTCGGGCAGGTATGTAGGATCTAACGATTACACCCCAACAGGCTATGTAGTGCGTAAATCCATGATTACCGGTAATAAAAATAATACCAACAGGACTATCCCGATGATGCGCCTTGCAGAGATTTATCTTGACTATGCAGAGGCCCTAAACGAGTCTGATCCCGGAAATGCCGATATTTTACTGTACCTGAATAAAATCAGGGAGCGTGCCGGTGTGCCGGAGTATGGTTCTGCCGGTTTAGAAATTCCTGCAAGCCAGTCGCAAATGCGTGAGGCAATCCATAAAGAGCGTAGGGTAGAACTTGCGTTTGAAAATGTACGCTACTTTGATGTTAGGCGCTGGAAAGAAGGCATACAGGAATTTGGAGGGGCATTTCATGGTATGGATATTAATGCTACCAATGAAAATGACTTTTACAGGCTTCAGGTTTTTGAGCAAAGGATTTTTAACCAAAGGCACTATTTATGGCCAATACCACAAGTGGAAATGAATACTAACAGAAGTCTAATACAAAATCCGGGATGGTAACAAATACCGGATTATCTGCTAACAGCCAAAAAACAATCTTAATACGTAAACCTATGAAAACAAATATTTTAAAAATCATTTCATTTTTTTTCATTGCCGGTGTAGCCTGCTCTTGCGGTGATGACGATTCTATAAAAACCGCCGGTTTACCCGATGCAATAATAAACACAGATCCTGCGGGGTCGCCGCCAAGAAATATTACCGAAAGCTGGAACGGGCATTCGGACCTGGTGTACCGCCAGTATTTTGACGATAATGTTTCGGTTTATTATGACAATAGCGTGCCAAGGCCTTTAGAATGGCCGTACGAGTTCTTGTCTAAAACATGGCAAAATGTAAAGGGTACTTATGGTAATTTTGGTAATGATAACAGGTTATATGCCGTGTTACACCATGCCAGCCCTACAACTTATGCAGGTACAACGTTTAATGGCCAGAGCGGCAACCGAAGCCTGTTTGATATTGGTTTTGACGGGTATGAAATGACCAGTGCCAATACAGATAACATGCTTTTGGCAGTTAGTAAAATTGTAGAAACATCGTCTAACGGGTTTAGCGGTTCAGCAGCTAAAGCTGTCTGGGGCGATACATTTTCGCAGATTTTTCTTTACGACGCTTACGCCAGCCAGCAAAAACAGGCAGATGCGGGCCGTATTTTAAGTATGAATAATACTAAGACCGCAAACTTTCCGAGGGCAAATACATATTGGTTCAGGGACTGGTACTACCCGATTTATAATGAGCATGGAGGCAGTGAGTCTCTTGGCGATTTCTTTAAGCTCATAGCACAATACTATCCTACCACCGGCAACTCTTACAGCCGTGATATGAACATGGGCGAGTTTGTACACTTTTTTAGCGGTGCCACAGGAGATGACCTGCAGCCACTGGCCGAGGTTGCTTTTGGGTGGAGTGAAGAATGGCAGGACCAGTTACTAAACGCGCGTGCCGATTTCCCTTTATTAAATTATCCGTTTGAGCCTGTAGTGTTTATTACTGATTTAACGGTTGGCGCTACACTAACGGTAAGCAAGGATAACGGTAACGGCGCGCAAGGGAATGAAGGTTCTTTAAAATTAATAGATAACAACCTGAATAATAAATTTCTGGTAGGTGGCCTAGATACCAATAACATAGATTTCTGGATGCAGCAGCTACTAACAGAGCCGGCAGTTGTAAACAAATACAACTTTACATCGGGTAACGATGCCCCGGACCGTGATCCTAAAAACTGGGAAATGTTAGGGTCTAATGATGGTACCACCTGGACATCTTTAGATACAAGGACCAATGAGGTCTTTAGCGGAAGGAATCAAACCAGGGAGTTTACAGTAAATAATGAAACAGCTTACAGGTACTACAGGATAAAAATTACGGCAAATTACGGCAGTGATGCGATCCAGATAAGTGAATGGAGATTGTACTATGTTTTATAATAAATGTTTTGGGTTATGTTGATTAAAGAAAGGTATTCCGTAACGAGGTCGGAATACCATTTCTTTAATTTTTGTTTTCACTATTACAACCATCTATAACAACAAATACTAAGTAATGAAAATACATATAGCAATTTTTGCTGTCGCTTTGGCTGTGGTACATACAAATGCACAGGAATTAAGAGCGCCGGCTTACCCGTTAATAACACACACACCTTATCAGAGTGTATGGTCGTCAGGCAATACATTAAATAGTGTAAACACACAGCACTGGACAGGAACGGAACAATCACTTACCGGATTAGTTAAGGTAGACAATGAGGTGTATCGCTTTCTGGGGTCTGAATCTACGATTTACAAAACCGTACTGGCTACTGCCGATGAAGAAAGCTATACCGTAAAATACAGCGAAGAAACGCCGGCTGTAAACTGGAGCAATCCTGAATTTAACGATACATCCTGGAAATCGGGTCAGGCACCTTTTAGCGATGATGACGCTAAGGCGAAAACAAGCTGGAAGTCCAGGCACCTCTGGACAAGAAGGACTTTTGACCTTAATGATAGAAGCTTTGATAAGCTGTTCCTGAAGCTGCGCCACGACGATGATGTAGAGGTATATTTAAACGGTGAAAAAATTTACGACTTCAAAGGATGGAAACACCAGTATAAATACATTGCCCTTGACAAATCAGTCATAGCAAAGTTAAAAGCGAAAAATAACGTACTTGCCGTACATATAGAAAATACGGCAGGAGGCTCCTGGCTGGATGCCGGCCTGGTTACTGAAGACGTTTCTATGAAAAATGTCAAAATACTTCAGGCCAGCCAAACAAGTGTAACTGTAGAAGCCACCAAAACAAAATATGTTTTTGACTGCGGTGCAACCCAACTCAGGGTAACCTTTACCTCACCGCTTTTACTGGATGACCTGGCGTTACTGAGCAGGCCTGTATCATACATTTCGGTTGCGGTTAATGCAAAGGACGATAAGAAACATAACGTTTCGGTTTATCTAGGGGCATCGAGCACGCTTGCAGTAGACTCGCCCGCACAGGAAGTAGAAGCCTGGCAGTACAACAAAAAAAGGCTGGCCATATTAAAAGCAGGTACAACAGAACAGCCAATCCTGCAAAAGAAAGGAGATGATGTTCGCATTGACTGGGGATATACCTATGTGGCAACCAAAAAATCTAAAAAGGTAAAACAATATATTTCTTCTGCAGCCCAGGGGCTGGATCCGTTCCTTAAAAATACTGAAGCCGATGCAGCTGCCACTAAAAAAGGAACCAATTTATCGCTTAATACTATTGTAGATCTGGGTGCTGTTGGGGAAAAAACGGCCGAACAGGTATTTTTAATGGGATATGATGAGCTGTATGCCGTTAATTATTTTGGGGACAGCTTAAAACCATGGTGGAAAAAAGACGGTGCCACAATAGAAAAAGCGCTTAAAGCTGCCAGGAACGGTTATAAAAGAGTAGTACGGAGAACAGACGCTTTTGATGAGGAATTACGACGAGACGCTACCAGGGCAGGAGGTAAAAAATATGCCGACCTGTGTGTTTTAGCCTACAGGCAGTCTATTGCGGCACATTCTATTACTGAAGCTCCTAATGGCGAAGTTTTATTCCTTTCTAAAGAAAACCACAGTAACGGTTCTATTAATACGGTAGATCTTACGTATCCGTCTGCACCGCTATACCTGCTTTATAACCCTAAATTAATGGAAGGGATGCTAAACGGTATCTTCTATTACAGCGAAAGCGGCAGGTGGAAGAAACCTTTCCCTGCACATGACTTAGGAACATACCCCATAGCTACAGGGCAAACCTATGGAGAAGATATGCCGGTAGAAGAGGCGGGTAACGCTATTATTGTGGTTGCGGCTATTGCCCAGCAGGAAGGCAATGCAGATTACGCAAAAAAGCACTGGGCTACTTTAACCGAATGGGTAAACTATTTAAAGAACAGCGGTTTTGATCCCGGTAACCAGTTATCTACAGATGACTTTGCAGGGCACCTGGCAAGGAACGCAAACCTTTCGGTAAAAGCCATTGAAGCATTAGCAGCCTATGGAAAATTAGCCGGGATGCTGGGCGACAAAAAAACGGAAAAAGAGTTTATAGATGCCTCAAAAGAAATGGCGCTTAAATGGATGACGCTTGCCAAAGACGGTCAGCATTATGCTTTAGCTTTTCAGAGCCCGGGTACATGGAGCCAGAAATACAACCTGGCATGGGATACCATTTTAGGCCTTAATGTATTTCCTGAAAGTGTAAGGAAAACAGAAATCGCCTATTACCTCACCAAACAAAATAAATACGGTTTGCCCTTAGACAGCCGTGAGAACTATACAAAATCTGACTGGGTTATATGGACGGCAACGTTAACCGACAACCAAAAAGATTTTGACGCCCTGGTGAACCCAATGTGGGATTATGCCAACGAAACACACAACAGGATGGCCCTGAGCGACTGGCACCATACCCTGAGTGCAGATAAAATGAACTTTACAGCACGATCTGTTGTAGGGGGCTATTTCTTGCCGTTATTAAAATGGAAATCAGCTAAAAAGTAAAAAGTAAACAGCATGAAAAATTTAAAAATAATATACATGGCTTTAGTAGGTGCCTGTTTTTTATCGTGTAGTGATGATGATCCTACCGGCCCTGCATTTTGGAATCCAGATAATAGCAACGTTAAACCATATACCGCTGCCGATGCTACAGTAGCTTACGAAGCTTTTAACCAGCAGTTTTATAATCCTGAGGCTAAATTGTATTACGGCACTACCGAAAAAGGCGGGCTTGGCTCTATATGGACACAGGCTATTTTCTGGGACATTGCCATGGATGCTTATAAGCGCACAAACGATCCTAAATACATGACTTTGATTTCTGATATTTATGATGGTGCCTATAACCAGTACGACAGATTTAATTATAATAATACTGTAAAGTGGTTTATTTATGATGATATAATGTGGTGGGTAATCGCATTAGGCAGGGGGTACGAGCTTACACACAACGAAGCGTACCTGCAAAATTCAATTGCCGGGTTTAACCGCGTATGGGACGGTGCTTATGATCCTGTAAACGGAGGGATGTTCTGGGATTTTTCACATTCCGGTAAAAATGCCTGCATTAACTACCCTACGGTAATCGCGGCCATGAAACTGTATGAAATTACAGGAGAAGAGCAGTACCTTACCAAAGCCGTAAGCATATACGAATGGTCTAAAGAAAATTTATTTCAGCGTTCAGACGGGCGTGTAGCCGATAACAAAATAGGCAACAGGGCCGGCTTTTCTGATTATACCTATAATCAGGGAACCTGTATAGGCGCTGCAATGGCACTATACAAACAAACCCATAACGAAGCCTACCTCAATGATGCCATATTAGCTGCAGACTATACAAAAAATGTAATGTCTGACAAGGACGGGATTCTTCCTGCCGAAGGCGACTGGAACGAGCAGGGTGTGCTGAAAGCGATTTTTGCACGGTATTTAATGGACTTGGTAAACGATGGCAACCAGGAGCAATACTTACCATGGATCCGTAAAAATGCTTCGGTAGCCTGGAAGAACAGGGATAAGGTCAGGGATATTATGTTCCGCGACTATGATGTTCCTTGTCCGGTTTTAACCGTACAATCCTTCGAGGCCAGTAGCGCCGTAGGCATTATGCAGATAGCTCCTCCGCAAAATAATTAAAGTGCCATGAAAAGCTATTTAAAAACAGGCCTTGTCGTGGCAGTTGTTTTGCCCATTGCCGCTTTCTCCCAGCAAAAAGAGCCTAAGACGGTTTTCCAGGTATCCGATGCCTGGAACCAGGCGTATGATGTAAGGGCAGACGCTGCCATTGTTTACGGAATAAACGATGCCGGCGGAAATTTTAAAGAGAGGGCAAAAAGCTGGAAAGATAAAGGCTATACCATTCAGTTCATGACGGGTATAGCCTGGGGGCAATACAAAGAGTACTTTAAAGGGCAGTACGATGGCAAAGAGCATTTTGACGAAGGCCAGAAAATGAAAAATGGCGAAATCATATGGCATGGCCAGGATGTTCCCTACACGGTGCCCACGGCCGGGTATATTGCCTATATAAAAACATTGGTTAAGCAGGCCATAGATGCCGGTGTAACGGCTATTTACCTTGAAGAACCCGAATTTTGGGCCAGGGCTGGGTATAGCGACGCCTTTAAAAAAGAATGGGAAAAATTTTATGGTGCTCCATGGCAGGCGCAACACGAATCGCCGGAAGCAACGTATCTCTCATCTAAATTAAAATATGACCTGTATTTTAATGCTTTAAAAAGTGTTTTTGAGTATGTACATACGTATAGTAAAAGTATAAACAGAAACGTAAAATGCTATGTGCCTACGCATTCCCTGATTAATTACGCTTCCTGGGAAATAGTAAGCCCCGAAGCCAGCCTGGCCCAGCTTCCGTATATGGATGGCTACATAGCGCAGGTATGGACAGGGACTTCCAGGGAACGGGTTTATTTTAATGGCGAGCTGAAAGAAAGGACGTTTGAAAACGCCTTCTTAGAATATGGGTCTATGGTTTCCATGACGGCACCCACGGGCAGGGAAATGTTTTTCCTCACCGACCCTATAGAGGACAGGAACCAGACATGGGCAGATTATAAAAAGAACTACGAAGCCACGTTTACCGCCCAGTTATTGTATCCTACCGTTGCTAATTATGAAGTGATGCCATGGCCGCCACGTATTTACCTGGGTAAATATAAAATGGAGGAAGGGCAGGAAAAGCAACCGCTTTCTAAAGCGTACGGCACGCAGATGCAGGTAATGGTTAACTCATTAAACAGCATGCCGTTGTCTAAAAATGAAATTAACGGAACAAAAGGCATCAATGTTTTATTAGCCAATTCCATCATGTTTCAGCGATTCCCTATCCATGAAGGGTATGACGATCCGTCGCTTTCCAATTTTTACGGTATGGCATTGCCGCTATTAAAAAGGGGGATACCGGTGGGCACGGTACATATGGAAAACCTTGATTTAAAGTCGGGTTTAGCAGACACTAAAGTGCTTATCATGTCGTATGCTAACATGAAACCGCTTTCGGCTAAAAACCATGAAGTATTATCTAAGTGGGTTAAAGGCGGGGGCATGCTTATTTATTATGGACGGGACGACGATCCGTTTCAGTCAGTAAGCGAGTGGTGGAACAAGGGCGGAAATACATATAAAACGCCATCGGCACACCTTTTTGAATTGATGGGCTTAAAAGTAACTGCCTCACAAACAAGTTATAGTTACGGTAAAGGTAATGTATTTGTTGTCCGTGAAAATCCTAAAGAGCTGGTCATGAAGAAAGGTAACGACCATAATTTTATTGATATAGTTAAAGAAGCCTACCACAATACCGCCCCAAAAGAAGCATTACAGTTAAAAAACTATTACTACTTGGAACGTGGCCCCTATGACGTGGTTGCAGTCCTGGACGAAAATACAAATGCCGAACCGCTACATATAAAACGCCCGGTAATAGACCTTTTTGACCCGGAATTACCTGTGTTGCAGGAGAAAATTGTTAAACCCGGAGAGCAGGCCTATCTTTTGGATTTAAATAGGCTAGTCCATAAAAAGCAGCCTCAGGTGCTGTGCGCGGCATCAAGGGTTTATGATGAGAAAACAGCTAAACAGAGTTATTCTTTTTTAACGAAAAGCCCGTCAAATACCATGAATGCTATGCGTATTCTTTTGCCTTCCAGGCCTGTAGCAGTAATTTTGAAAGACGATGCAAACCAATCTGTAACAGATTTCAAGGTAACATGGGATGAAGCCAGTAAAACCGCCCTGCTGCAATTTGAAAATAGCAGCGAGGGCATTCAGGTACAGCTGAAATGGTAACTAACAAATACACACACAATTATGAAGTATAATAAATACCTTACATTTTTCCTTTTAGCTCAGTTGTTTGCCCACGCACAGGCGCCTACTGCCGGCGGAGACCTGGTGCAGTATGTAAACACCCTGCAGGGGACTAATTCCAAGCACGAGTTAACTAAAGGAAATACCTACCCAACTACAGCATTGCCGTTTGGCATGAATACCTGGTCACCCCAGACCGGTAATAATGGCGATGGCTGGAAATACCAGTATTTTAAAGAAACCATACGAGGGTTCCAGCAGGCGCATCAATGCAGCTCGTGGTCTAATGACTATGCCGTATTTTCATTAATGCCGCTATCGGGTACCCTGGAACTGAACGAGGACAAAAGGGCAACGAAGTTTAGCCATGCCAATGAAATAGCCAAGCCCCACTATTACAAAGTACAGCTGGATAATAAGGTTACCGCCGAAATGTCGCCGACAGAAAGAGGGGTACACATGCGTTTTTCATTCCCTAAAAGCCAGTCATCGTTTATTGTGCTCGACGGATATACGGGGATGAGCGGGGTAACCATTGATGTTAAAAACCGTAAAATTACCGGCTATGTTCAAAACGGGAAAGGCTTTGACCAGGTTAAGGAGCTTAAGAATTATTTTGTAATTCAGTTTGATAAGCCGTTCAGGGCCCAGGGTACCTGGGAAAACAGGAACGGCGAAAAATGGGAAAATAAATTATCGGCAGATGGCAGGGGAGTAGGCGCCTATCTTCAGTTTAAGGAAGGGGAAACCGTACAGGCCAAAATTGCCTCATCATACATAAGCTATGAGCAGGCGCAGCTGAACCTGGATAGGGAGCTTGGAAAATTCAGCAAGCTGGAAGATACCAAAGAAGCCGCCCGAAAAGTATGGAACAAACAGCTGGGTAAGGTTGTGGTAGAAGGCGGTACCGAAGAGCAGATGAAAACATTTTACTCCTGCCTGTTCAGGGCAAGCCTTTTTTCAAGGAAATTTTACGAAGAAAAAGCAGATGGGAGCCCTGTTTACTTTAGCCCGTATGATGTAAAAGTACACAACGGATACATGTATACCGATACCGGTTTCTGGGATACCTTCAGGGCACAGTTTCCTTTAAATGCCTTATTGTCGCCACAAATGCACGGGCGCTATGTGGGTGCGCTGGTGGATGCTTATGACCAGTTTGGATGGCTGCCCTCATGGTCGTTCCCTGCTGAGGCGGGGAGCATGATAGGTAACCACGGGATTTCGCTTTTAACCGATGCCTGGGCAAAAGGATTCAGGACGTTTGATGCGCAAAAAGCCCTAAAAGCCTATTATCACGAGGCCACCAATAAAGGCCCGCAGGGCCCGTCTAACGGCAGGCACGGCTGGAAAGAGTACTTTACCCTGGGCTATGTTCCCTACCCTGAATATGGCGAGGCTACGGCAAAGACGCTGGAGTATGCTTACGATGATTTTTGCGGGTATGAATTGGCTAAAATGACGGGCAACCAATTTTATCAGGATGTATTTTCAAGGCAGATGTACAACTACAAGAATGTATATAACGCCAAAGACGGCTTTATGGAAGGAAGAAATATAAATGGGGAATGGAAATCACACTTTGACCCGTATGAATGGGGTGGGCCATTTACCGAGGGTAATGCATGGCACTACCTGTGGTCGGTGTTCCAGGATCCGCAGGGTTTAATCAACCTGATGGGGGGCGAGGATAACTTTACTAAAAAATTAGATGCCGTTTTCTCTAGCCCAAATACGGTTAATGTAGGCACCTATGGCGGTAAAATACATGAAATGACCGAAATGGAAGTAGGGAACATGGGGCAGTATGCGCATGGTAACCAGCCCATTCAGCACATGATCTATTTATACAACTATGCCGGCCAGCCGTGGAAGGCGCAGTATCACCTTCGTGATGTAATGGAAAAATTATACAATTCTACCGAAAACGGTTATCCGGGAGATGAGGACCAGGGACAAACTTCTTCATGGTATGTTTTAAGCGCGCTTGGATTTTACAGCGTGTGCCCCGGAACCGACCAGTACGTTTTAGGCAGCCCTGTTTTTCAAAAAACAACCATCAATTTAGAGAATGGGAAAAAGTTTATAATTGAGGCAAAAAATAACAGTAAAGAAAATGTTTACATTCAATCTGCTACATTAAACGGTAAAAATTATACAAACAACTTTATTACGTACAGCGATTTAGTAAACGGTGGTGTCTTTACGCTTGAGATGAAGAATACGCAAAATGAGAAAAGGGGAATTGAGGTATCAGACCGTCCGTTTTCACTAACGAAGAAATAAGCAAGATTAATTGATTAGGGTTTTACACCTTAATAAAATAAACGACTAAAAATGCCAATAGTAGGAATAGACATAGGAGGAAGCCATATAAGCAGTGCTGCGGTTAGCGACGAAACATTATCAATAATTAACGGTACATATTTTAAGGGAGCTATAGACAGCAAGGGGCCTAAAGAAGCAATTTTAAAAGGGTGGGCAGATATAATCAACCAAACCCTTAGTACACTTGACCCTTCAGAACCTATAGGAATTGCCTTTTCTATGCCCGGGCCCTTTGAGTATGAAACAGGAACCGCGATGTTTAGTGGTAATGACAAGTATGAGTCTTTATATAATGTAAATATTCCGCAAGAATTAAGTACCTACCTATATAGTAAGAATGTTACGTTCAGATTCTTGAATGACGCCAGTTCCTTCGGGATAGGCAGCGCTTTACTGCATAAAAATGGAGTTGTGGATAAAAAAGTAATTGCAATAACGTTGGGTACCGGCTTTGG
Source organism: Bacteroidia bacterium (assembly GCA_046566705.1). Taxonomy (GTDB): domain Bacteria; phylum Bacteroidota; class Bacteroidia; order Flavobacteriales; family Flavobacteriaceae; genus Flavobacterium. The sequence continues at coordinate 138,365 of JBKHWE010000006.1, forward strand.
CGCGTCTTTTTTAAAGGACATTATTCCGGTTACAAATGGTTATGATGTGCCTGAAAACGGCTGCCTGTGGGACAAACCTTTTGAAGGAGGTATAGCCGACAATTATTTTTCTACCAGGTGGTTTTTAACCGTATATGAAAAATATACCGGGCAGAAAATTATGGGTGGCGTAAAAGAAATCGCGGGTATAAAAAATGAATATACTACAAGGGTCTTTAACGAATTTGCTGTGAATTTAAGCAGCTTCCTTATTCCGCACATAGTAAAATTTAATACCGATTCGCTTGTCCTGGGGGGGAATATTGCCAAATGCCATGCGCTCTTTTTGCCGCAGGTGCTTCAGATCCTGAAAGAAAATGGAATTAAAATTTCTGTAGATATTATAGAAAAAACCGAAGAAGCCGGCATTATCGGGGCGAGCTATATGTTTAATGAAATTTTTTGGGAAAGGATAAAAGAAGAACTGCCGGGTTTTTAATGAACTTCCATCCCGTATTTAACCCTTAATAACCTTACAATTATGAATTCTGAAATCCAGACTAAATGGAGCCAGTTTATACCCCTGGTAACCGTTTTCTTTTTCTGGGGCTTTATTGCCGCAAGCAATGATATTCTCATTCCCGTTTTTAAAACTGCTTTTAACTTAGAGCAGTGGCAAAGCCAGCTCGTTTCGGTAGCGTTTTACGTGGCTTATACCGTAGGGTCGTTACTTTACATTGGTATATCATACCTTACAAAACAGGATATAGTGGGCCGCCTTGGCTACAAAAAATCATTGGCTTTAGGCCTTATAATTTCAGCATTAGGCACATTCCTGTTTTATCCGGCTGCAAATATGCATTCGTTTGGGCTTATGCTTTCAGGCCTGTTCATTGTAGGCCTTGGCTTTTCGCTGCAGCAAACGGTAGCTAATCCGTTAGCTATCAGTCTTGGTGCTATAAGTACGGGCTCGCAACGGCTAACGTTAGCGGGGGGCATTAATAATCTGGGTACCACCATAGGCCCGCTCATTGTGAGTTTTGCAATTTTTGGTTCGGTAAGTTCTCCTAATGCCGTGGTAAATGTAGAGAGTGTAAAAATACCGTACCTTATATTAGGAGCCGCATTTTTGGTTGTGGCGGTGTTCCTTAAGTTTTCATCGCTTCCTAACCATCCTGCCACCGAAGAAGATGTTACGGATGATATAGCTGTTAAAGGTAAATCGGCATTGCACTACCCACAACTGCTTATGGGTATGCTGGCCATATTTTTATATGTAGGGGTAGAAGTTTCTACGGCCAGTAACCTGCCTGCGTACCTGGAAGAAGACCTGGGCTTTACCACCAGTGCGGTAGCCCCATATGTATCGCTATACTGGGCAAGCCTTATGATAGGCCGCTGGGGCGGTGCGGTTGAGGCTTTTACGGGCAACAAGATGTTACAGACTATTCTTAAGGTTGTGGCACCCTATCTTGCCTTTGCTGTATTTTTGGGCGTTAATGCCTATATGGGGCATAACCTCGCACCTTTTTATGTATATGGCGCTGTGATCGTAGTGCTGATTATTGCCGATTTTGCCAGTAAAGGTAACCCTGCTACCATGCTGCTGTTATTTTCTTTATTAGGTATACTTGCATTAATAACAGGTATGCTCACTAACGGAGCTATAAGCGTATATGCTTTTACAAGTGTAGGGTTGTTTTGCAGCACATTGTGGCCATGCATCTTTACCCTTGCGGTGAGTGGTCTTGGTAAAAAGACCTCCCAGGGCAGTAACTTATTAATCATGATGATAATGGGTGGGGGGCTCGTAAGTCTTATACAGGGCTCTGTGGCAAGTGTTACCGGCATACAGGCCAGCTATGTGGTAGGCGTGGTATGTTTTGGGTACCTGGCTTTATATGCCTTTGTAGTACAGGGATTACTAAAACGCCAGGGTATAGACTTTAGTAAAGTTGCCGGTGGCGGACACTAAATACAGGTTTTCAATTTTTTAAGCAGACTATAGTAATAGCCGGTAAGATTTTTCTTCTGGCTATTTGTTTTTATATATTCATGTTAAGTTAATAATAAGTGTTAATTTTGCAATTATTCTTAACGAAATTGCATTGCTGTTTAAATATCAATAGCCTATTGATGATAAGTTGATAAATAATTTAAAATTTAGGCTGCCGTTGTAATGAATTATTTAAAATTTTGTTAAAAATAGTATCATAGTTTGAAGAAATACTTCTATGGTGGGTGTATCATAATCTCATACATTTACTTTAATTATATTTGATCAAAATTGTTTAATATTAAATATTGGGCAAAATTTATATTTACCATTACAGATGAAAGAAAAAAAAATATCAATAAAGAGTATAGCAGAAGCCCTTAACATATCTCCTACTACTGTATCTTTTGTTTTAAATGGTAAAGCCCGGGAAAAGCATATATCCATAGAGCTTACCCAAAAAGTTTTAGATTACGCGAAAGAAGTTAACTACAGGCCTAACCCTATTGCGCAGAGTTTAAGGACAGGTAAGTCAAATATCCTGGTCTTCATGGTAGAAGACATATCAAATAGTTTCTTTTCCAAGCTGGCCCGCATGATTGAAGACGTAGCGTACGAAAAAGGATACAAGGTTATTTTTTGCAGTAACGAGAATGATGATAAAAAATCAGAAGAATTAATCAGTTTATTTAAATTCAGGCAGGTTGACGGATTTGTAATTGTTCCGTCACCGGGAATTGTATCAACGATTAAAGAGCTCATTGAAGAAAATATCCCTGTGGTTCTTTTAGACAGGTATTTTCCTGGTGTAGATTGTAACAGTGTGGTTATTTGTAATGAAGAAGCCACCTACACTGCCACTGCCCATCTTATAGAGAACGGTTTTAAAAACATCGGTTTTATTACTACCGATTCTGACCAGACACAAATGGAGGATCGTTTAGGCGGATACGAAAAGGCAGTTGCCGAATCTGGTTTGCAATCTCACGTGCTTAAGATTCCTTATATAGCAACGGGCGACAGCAGGTCTAAAACATTTATCAGGAGCTTCTTACAAGATACGGATACGTTAGACGCGGTTTTTTTTGCAACGAACTATCTTGCCCAGACCGGGCTGGAAGTATTTAAGGAAGACGCGCCACACCTCATTCACGACCTTGGTATCATTGCTTTTGATGACAATGAGCTGTTTAATATCTACGACCCCACCATTACCGCGGTAGCACAGCCTTTACAGGAAATAAGCACCGAACTCATGAAGCTGTTACTGCCTTTACTAAAGCGTAAGGATGTTAAGGTAGGGACTAAAAATATCCTGCTTTCGGCAGCATTAAAAATCAGGGAGTCCTCTGCACCAAAGTTAAAATAATTACCCACGGAATACACTTGTTTCGTGGTTTATCCATAAAATCTTCAGACGCCTTGCGTAACACATTAATGTTACGCAAGGCGTCTTGCATTTAGTATTGATTCACATCTAGGAACTCACACGTTGCTAAGGGTGGGGGGCAATTCACAAAAAGGCCATGATTGCCTAAAATATTACGTATATTTATCAATGCCTCTGTCATGAATAGATAGCAGTAGGGAGCCGGGCGTAATATAATATCTAGAGGGCTTTTTTAATAAATTGGCCTTTAAAAAACGTATCCCGATTTTAAACGTTATTATTTTTAGCATATCTTAAAAAAAGCGGAAAATATTTTTGTACATACTAAATCGATTTAGTATGTTTGTTTACTGTAACGCTGTAGTGCTGTATTCTAATGCTAAATGTGTTACTTTAAATTAAAAAACTAAATATTCGACAAGCTCAAATTATGGTTATAAGAAAAATCTTTGCCAGCTCCATTGTATTTCTTTTTGTATTTCAATGCATTCATGCACAGGAGGGCAGTATCGCTACGGTAGAAACGCCAATTGATTGGGTAAATCCGTTAATAGGGTCAGATTCTGACCACGGCCTTTCTAATGGAAATACCTATCCGGCCATAGCCATGCCGTGGGGTATGAATTTCTGGACACCGCAAACAGGTAAAATGGGAGATGGATGGGCCTATACCTACAATGCCACAAAAATAAAAGGATTTAAACAAACCCACCAGCCCTCGCCATGGATGAACGATTACGGGCAATTTTCTATTATGCCGGTAACCGGGAGTTTAAAATTTAAAGAAGATGAAAGGGAAAGCTGGTTTTCGCACAAGGCAGAAACGGTAACGCCTTATTATTATAGTGTATACCTCGCTGATCATGATGTAACTACAGAGATTGCACCCACGGAACGGGCGGCAAGATTCAGGTTTACATTTCCTGAATCTAAGGAAGCCTATATTGTTGTTGATGCCTTTGACAAAGGTTCATTTATAAAAATAATTGCGGCGGAAAATAAAATAGTAGGTTACACCACTAAAAATAGCGGGGGAGTCCCTGAGAATTTTAAAAACTATTTTGTAATTGTTTTTGATAAAAAGTTCACCGTAACTAAAACCTTTAATGGAGATAAATTACTGGAAAGCCTGGAAACCCAGGCCGACCATTCGGGTGCGGTTATAGGCTTTAAAACGGCAAAGGGCGAAAAGGTGAATGCAAAAGTAGCTTCATCATTTATTAGCCTTGAACAGGCAGAGAGGAACCTTAATGAAATTGGCAAGGACGATTTTGACCAGGTAAAAGCCAAAGGCAAGAGCGTATGGAATACAGAGCTTAGCCGTATTAAGGTAGGTGGCGGTACATCGGGCCAGATTACTAATTTTTATTCGAGCCTTTACAGGTCGCTTCTTTTTCCGAGGAAATTCCATGAGTTTGATGCGAAAGGGAAAGTGGTGCATTATAGCCCGTATAATGGCAAGGTGCTGCCCGGATATATGTATACAGATACGGGTTTTTGGGACACTTTCAGGGCCTTATTCCCGTTCCTTAATTTAATGTACCCCGAAGTAAATGAGCAAATCCAGGAAGGGCTGTCTAATGCCTATAACGAAAGCGGATGGCTGCCGGAATGGGCAAGCCCGGGTTTAAGGGATATTATGGTAGGAAATAATTCGGCATCGGTTGTGGCTGAGGCCTATTTGAAAAGTGAAAACAAGAAGAACCCTAATATTGAAAACCTTTATAAGGCCCTGATCCATGGGGCTAACAACGCGGGCCCTTTAAGGGCGGTAGGACGCCTGGGTGTGGATTATTATAATAAGTTGGGCTATGTTCCTTACGACGCGGGTATTAACGAAAATGCAGCGCGTACGCTTGAATATGCTTATGATGATTTTGCCATCTATAAGTTAGGGGTAGCATTAAACAAGCCCAAATCAGAAACTGATGTGTACAAAAAGCGCAGCCTTAATTACAAGAACCTTTTTGACCCACAAAATAATTTAATGAGGGGTAAAAATAAAGATGGAAACTTCCAGGCGCTGTTTAGCCCTTTTAAATGGGGAGATGCCTTTACCGAAGGGAACAGCTGGCACTATTCGTGGTCGGTTTTCCACGATATGCAGGGGCTTATCAACCTGATGGGGGGTAAGGACGTTTTTGTGAGCCAGCTGGATAACGTTTTTTCGCTTGCGCCAACGTATGATGCCAGTTATTACGGAGGCATTATTCATGAAATCAGGGAAATGCAGGTAGCCAACATGGGACAATATGCACACGGCAACCAGCCCATTCAGCACATGATATACCTTTACAACTATGCCGGTGAACCGTGGAAAACACAATACTGGGTAAGGGAAACAATGAACAGGATGTACAAACCCACGCCTGATGGGTACTGTGGCGATGAAGACAACGGGCAAACGTCTGCATGGTATGTTTTCTCTGCCCTGGGCTTTTACCCTGTAACCCCGGCGAGCGACCAGTATGTTTTAGGGGCGCCGCTTTTTAAGAACATTATCCTTAAGCTGCAAAACGGTAAAGAAGTTGTTATTAAAGCCGTAGATAACAGTGACGCAAACAGGTATGTAAAATCGATGAGAGTTAATGGTAAGGCCTATACAAAAAACTGGCTCAGCCATTCGGAATTGCTAAAAGGGGCAACAATAGATTTTGAGATGAATGCTGTACCCAACAAAAACAAAGGAACAGCAAAAGATGATTTGCCTTATTCCCTTTCAAACGAAAAACTATAACAGTATAGCAATGCAAAGAAGAAAATTTATAAGAAATTCGGCCATGCTTGGCGGTTTACTAATGGTAAAGCCCTATGATGTGTTTGCAAATACTGCTGTAGGTTATGAGTTCCCGGTTGTAAGGACAATAAAAGCCAAAAGGAATTTTCAAAGCGAAAGTATTGAAAAGGCAATATCTGAGTTTACTAAAAATGTAAAAGATAAAGAACTGGCATGGCTGTTTAACAACTGTTTTCCTAATACGCTGGATACTACGGTAACCTTTTCTATGAAAAACGGAAGACCGGATACATACGTTATTACCGGCGATATCGATGCCATGTGGCTAAGGGACAGCTCTGCACAGGTTTGGCCTTACCTGGCTTTTGCAGCTAAAGACAATCAGCTAAAGGATCTTATTGCAGGTGTAATAAACAGGCAGGCACAATATATTTTAAAAGACCCTTATGCCAACGCGTTTTATAACGACGCGGGTAAAAAAGGGGAGTGGACAACCGATGTAACCGATATGAAACCCGGGGTTCATGAGCGTAAGTATGAAATTGATTCCCTTTGCTACCCCATACGCCTGGCCTATAATTACTGGAAAACCACCGGCGATACCGCTCCTTTTAATGACGAATGGAAAAAATCTATTGAAGCGATATTAAAAGTATTTAAAGAACAGCAACAAAAAACAGGCAGGGGACCGTACCATTTTCAGCGGGAAACGGCAAAAGCTACAGATACAAGGGCTTTAGAAGGGTATGGCTATCCGGTAAATCCTGTAGGGCTGATTTGCTCGGCTTTCAGGCCAAGTGACGATGCAACCGTATTTTCATTCCTCATCCCGTCAAACTTTTTTGCTGCGGTAAGTTTAAGGCAGGCTTCAGAAATGGTACGCCAAATTAAAAAAGATATCGCCTTGTCTGATGCACTGTCTGCGCTGGGTAATGAAGTGGATAAGGCGCTAAAAGAGCATGCTGTTGTAAAGCACCCAATGCATGGAAACATTTATGCCTTTGAAATTGATGGTTTTGGTAACCACCTTTTAATGGATGATGCCAACGTTCCCAGTTTATTGTCCTTACCCTACCTGGATGCTATACACAGCAATGACCCTGTTTACCAAAACACCCGTAACTTTGTATGGTCTAAGGAAAATCCGTTCTTTTTTAAAGGCAGCGCTGCCGAGGGGATAGGTGGCCCGCACGTGGGTATGGATATGATATGGCCCATGTCTATAACCATGAAGGCGCTAACCAGTACAAACAAGCAGGAAATAAAAGATTGCATAAGGATGCTTAAGACCACCCACGGTAATACCGGTTTTATGCACGAATCGTTCCATAAAGATAACCCGGAAAACTTTTCCAGGCCATGGTTTGCGTGGTCAAATACACTCTTTGGTGAACTACTTTGGCATACGTATAAAAACCATCCGGAGTTGTTAGCGTAGTACTTTATCCGGGCATGCTTATGTGCCCGCACAAGGTGTAAAATTTATTAAAGGATAAGGGGGTAAAATGCTGTGCGTTTTGCCCCCTTATTTGTTTAGTGTGTTCAGAGCTGTGTATGCTATTCCGTCAACATGAGCTTCATAATTATATCAGTTGTTCTTTATCTTTAAGAAGGGATATAAAACCGAAACCCCGTTGCATTCGTGCACACGGGGTTTTGGTTTATTACATTATGGCAGTATTTATTGCTAGTAAATAATACGCTTGCTTTTTTTGCCTTTTACGGTATCTACTTCTATTATAAGCACCTGCTGCTCTATGGCAAGGCCGGTTATAGTTGCTTCAGTAGCGCTTATATCATTTTGGGTGTACAGTTTTCGGCCGCGTATGTCATAAATGGTTACCCCATTTATTAAAACGTTTCCGCTGTTAATGTATATGGCGCTATTATCCTTAAACACAATAAGCGTATCAGTATTAGCTATAGGGTTATCTGTACCCAGCACAGTTGTTGTGTAAATCACATCAAAGCGGCCTTCAAACGTACCGGATTCAGTACTAAAGGTATAGCCTTCCTGTTTCAGGTTCCTTATAATTCCCTCCACATTATCCCTGATGTAAATATTTTGCCCATTTGCAAACAGGCCGTCAAAATGGTCAAGGCTCAGGGTATATGTACCTGCTTCCGGTACCGTAAAGCCCATGGGTACAATGTCATTTACCGTAAACTCCGGCCTTGCCTGTATGGCCAGCTTGCTGTTTTGCAGTGTAGAATATAGCGAAATGGTGGTGCCTTCAGTAAGTTTTTTACTGTCGTAACCATAGTCTATACCCAGGGTAGCCCCGTCCATATAGCCTACGAGCGCCTGGCTGGCACTGCCATTTTGGGCGGTCATGTTAATCCAGTAGCGTGATGCTGTATTTGCCCCCGACCTGAAGAATGCCTGTGAACCCGGTGAGCTGCGGCGCATGCTGTTAGTAAAGCTTATGGTAGGGTCTGCCAGGCTTGATTTGGCCTGTACAAAGAAGCCCTGTCCGGGTGCTATAAGCCACGTGCTGCTGTTACCTTGGTAATAACTGCCTAAACCTGCGCTGTTTGTAGAGCTGTCGCTCGGGTTTGCGGTATAACCAAAAAGGTTAAGTGTAACATACGACTCCGAATTCTGGTTATTACGTTTCCTCCAGAACCATACACCGGTATCGGTAACCAGTTTGGTGCTGTTAGCCGATAAGAAGTCGGCTACGCTTATAGGCGACGGATAAGGGTTACCCACTGCGGTAAAGCGGTTGCCCTGCTGGTTTAGTGCCGGGCTATAGTTGCCATTGTTAGGCACACCGGTAAAGATACCGTCAAAATAATAGTTGTCTGTACCTGCTAAGTATTGTGCAGGTGTAGTAATACCCCCATTTGTAGTACCGGTTCCGTTTTCAGTAATACCGTTAGGCATACGGATAAGGTAACCTTTACCCGCTTCAAAAGAGGTTGTTAGCGGGTCTACAGGCCAAAAGGCTTCATTATAGGTAGCGCCGTTATCTGGCGTATCGTATTTATAGATATAAAAACGGTTGTTAGAAGTGCCTGATGAGAATGCCCTTAGCGTTTGTCCGGTAGTAGGCGCAGACCACAATGTGTAATCAAGCCTGAAAAGCGGGTTGCTGCTTTTATGGAATACAATGTTTCCGGTATTTACGGCATTGGTAAGCTGTACCAGCGCGGCGTTATTATTAAAGGTAAAGCTACCACCCGCGTTAACCGTTACAGCGCCATTTACCGTTACGGTAAAGTTTGCAGGGATAACCACATGGGCACCATTGTTAACTACTATGCTGCATGCAGAGAAGCTGGCGCCTGCCGTGTAGTCTCCGTTAAATATAATAGCGTCTGTAGCGGTAGGTGTGCCGTTGCTCCAGGCAGTACCATCCCATGTTGTAGCATTAATTTTAACCTCTACATAGTTAGACGGAACAACATCACAAGACCCGTTCTGAACGATGGCCCTAAGGTAGCGTGTAGCCGTTAGTGCTGTACCTATCTCTGCACCGGTAAGGGTGGCATTTGTACTGGCTAAAAATGTAGGGTTTGTAAAGCCTGTATTTGTAGAACGTTCCCAGCGTACAATAGTACCTACATATCCGGTAAGTGTAATTGCAGAAGGTGTGGTATTGGCACAAATAGACTGGTTAGAGGAAAGCGTACCGGCATTAGGCGGGGTAGTAACGGTTACCGTAGCGGTAGCGGTACCTACAATTCCGTTTGCATCCCTTACGGTAAGGGTATAGGTAACGGTACCTATAGTATCTGTAGGCGGTACCGCAGATGCGCCCGACCCTAATCCGTTAGACCAGCTGTAGGTATAGTTACCCACGCCACCGGATACTGTTGAACTAAGCTGAACAGCGGTATTCTGGCAAAAAATACCTCCGCCGTCTATGGTAACGCTGACCGGCGATGAGGTAATAGCCGAGAAATAAGACGTTTGGCCAGAGGTTAGTGTAGCGTTTGTAGCGTTAAATGTAGTATTGGCCAGTGTGCCAAATTTAACCCATGGGTTTGTAACCACGTTAAAGGTGCCGTTTAGCTGCGCTGCGCTCAGTACACTTTCGCCCCCTACGGCATCGCCCAGGGTATAGTTTCCTGTTACGGTGGCTACCGCACCGGTTATGCCGGTTTCGGTTACGCTCCAGTAGCGGGTAAAGTAGCTGGTTGTGCCATAGTTGTTAGGGTGTGTGGCATCGGTAACATTTACCCCGATTGATGCATTACTAAAGCTGCCTGCCGTTACATTAATAGTAAGTGGAGAGTAGCTGGTGTTGCTTGTAGTTTCGCCTATAGGGAAGGTATAAGAACCCACACCTGTGTAAGGGCGTATTACACGCCCGGTACCGTCTGCATCTATCATGCTGGTGGTAGAGAACGTACCGGCCACGGCATTAGCGCCCAGGGTAAGGTTATAGTTAGCAATATCCAGCAGGCCTGAGTTTAATGTAAGGGTACCGGTTACCGCAATATTGTTTTGTAATATTAGCGTGCCCGAACCCGAAGGCTTATTAAGCGTAAGGTTATTAAATGACGGGCTTACGGTGCCTCCTATACGCTGGCCTTCGCTTTCTGTGCCTATTATGGCAATTGTTTTTCCGGTAAAGTCTACCGCCTGGTTAAAGGTAAGGTCGCCGGTTATGTTTAGCGATCCAGGGAATACCGCCCCTGTACCGGTAATGGTAAGGTTATGGTAACTGTTCTGGTAGCCATCTGGTGTTACAATAGTCTGGTTAGTGCCACTGTATATAACAGTATTATGTACCGCGCCTACAGCAAGTGTACCTGCTTTTGTAAGCGTGCCGGCTATGTTCATAACATTATCGGTAAGCGGCCTTACTGCTGTGCCCGATGGTATGGTAAGGTTATTAAAGGTAGTGCTTCCCGCCAGGGTTACGTCGCCACTAGCCGATGCTGCATTAAAGGTAACCGTGCCTGTAGAAGGGTTAAAGGTGCCATAGTTTATCCATGCGCCGGTTGCCAGGGTTACGATAAGCTGCGATGCAGCGGCTGCATTAAGTATACCGCCCGCTTCAATGGTTAAGGAACCTATAGTTACTGTAGGGTTGGTTACAGGGTCGTTTGGTGTAGTACCCGCATCCGGAATTATTACATGTGTAGCATCGCTTGGTACGGCATTAGGAGACCAGTTTGCGGCCGTAGTCCATGAGGTACTTACAGAGCCGTTCCAGGTAGCAGTGGTTACCTGGGAGTTGGCCAGTGTAAGAAATTTAGCCCCGAATGCCGATGAAAAGAATGCCACGTTAACGTTAGCAAGTTCCACAAAATTTTCGGTTATGCTATAGTTTGTACGGCTTTGCTCTATAACTGCTGCCGGAGATACCTGTACTACCCAGTCTACCAGCTTATTTTCGGTATTGCCGTTAAGTTCGCTATCAAGGTAGTGGGCAGATATAAGCGCTTTAGTGCCTGTACCGCCGGTTTGTATAAAATCGTAGGTTCTTAAAATACCGTCTGTTTTGCCGGCAGGCGCCTGGCCTAAAATAAGTTTAATAGACATAGACGTAGGCAGTGTACCGCCTAGCGGGAACAGTATTGATGTACGCGGGTGGCCAAAGGTATACTGTGTACTGGTGGTAATGCCAGATGTACGGGCCGTGATACCGCTTACGTCGCCCACACCGGTATTAGAGGCAGTAGCTGCCATAGTTACGGTATAGCTAGCGGTATCAAACGCGCCTTTTGTCGCACTTACGTTTGCATTAGGCAGGTTCAGGTCGCCGTTAAGGGTAACATTACCGGTAGCGTTACCGCCACCTGTAGTGTTTATGGTAACTTTATTATACGTACCCGCAGGCAGGTACTGCGCCGCGGTGGCGGCATTAAAGGCAAGCAAACCGCTGCCGCCCCATGTTTTTCCGCTTGCAAATGGTGTTGTGGTAGTATTGGCGGTTGTTACCGTACCATTATTAATAATGGTAGATAATGTACCTGTAAGCGTACTGGTTCCCAGTGCAAATGTTTGGCTTTCATCTACGGTAAGTGTGCCGTTAACGGCCACGTTATTGCCCAGGGTTACCGTGTTAGTGCCCGATGGGGTTATGGTAAGGTTGTTTAGCAGGTTTGTGGTGCCTGCCGTGGTTTGGTCAAAACTTAAGGTAGGGCTTACCGCGCCTGAAACAATAAGGTTAGACGATGCGCTTCCGCTTAGCCCTGCCGCGGTGGTGTTAGTAACCGTACCGTTAAGGGTAAGTGTATTTGCACCTAAATATTGTTTACCGCCATTAAAAGTAATATCGCCGTTAATTGTGGTGGCACCACTTAGGCTGGAGTTACCTGCCAGTACCGCCGTTTGTACCGTTCCGGCTAGTGGCGTATAATTCGTGGTAGGATTAGCTACAATAGTAATATCGTCCAGGGCTATTTCGTCGTAGGCAGTGCCGGAAACCACATCGCCGCTCCAGCGGATGTAGTAATAGCTGTTAGCCGAAATATTAAGTCCTGTAAGGGTTATAACCTTATAGTACATTTTCCAGCCGGGAAGCGCCTCTGCCGCGGCAGTAGTAGTTTGATTTAGTACAGTGCCTGCAAGATAGTTTACGTTATTGGCATTAGTAGGCGAATAAAAGAAATTATAGCTGTTAGCACCCGCCTCATCATTGCGGGTGTATATTTTATAGCCAATGTTTACCGATGTGATGGCCGCACCGGTCTGGTTTTGAAAGCGCAATGTTGTACTGCCCGAAGGATAGGTAGCATCGGGCTGTATGCCCAGGGCATAATTTCCTGTACCCACCTGAAAAGCATAGAAGCCTCCGTCTGTAACACCTCCGTCTGAAAGGCCGTTCCCGTAAGCAGGATCATCATCCAGGATATCACCGCCAAAGGTTACCCCTGTAGTAGTGGTAGGAGAAAATACAAAGGCATTCGTATTCAGTTCGCCCACATCCGGGAAATCGGCAAGGCCTGCACCGGCATATGTACTGTTATTTACACCTTCAACAGTATTGTCAAAGTCTATTGTATACACCGTGTTCATTGCTTTTACCTGAAGCCCCAGCGGGGCATTAAGGGTAGTGGTGCTGCCAGATATACCGGTGGTACGGTAGTTTTCGGTACCGCCGGAGCCATTATATTCGTATACCGTTGCATAATAGGTAGTGGCAGGGGTAAGGCCTATAACGGTTACCGAGTTAGCACTGCCTGCATATACCACATAGCTTGTAGTGCCCACATCGGCACCTGAGCCAAAGGTTGTTGACGCAAAATAGGTAGCACCGTCAGCTAACGTAGCGGCTACTGCCGATGCCTGCCGTACCACAACAATGTGGTTAGCACCATTGCCGCCACTCCAGTTTATGGTAGTTTGTATGGAGTTAGTATTTGTAAAGGTTAGCGATGTAGCTGTAGTGGTAGGCTCGGTGCTTAACACGGTTGCTGTAAGGGCTATCTGTCGTGTTGTAGCACCCGATGCTGCCAGCAATACAACATTAGTATATAATCCCGCGGGGGCACTGGCTTTTACCCTTACATACGTAGTGGTAGTGGCGGCAGTAACCGGTACGCTGGCTGAATATGGGCCGGCCGCGGCTGAAGATACCTCAAAGTTAGCGGGGGCTGTAATGGTAATGTTGTTGCCGGTTCCCAGCGATGTACCTGTAGAGGTAAAGCTTTGCGCTGCCGATGGTGTGCCGCTGATTGTGGTAAAGTTAGACAGTGCACTGGTAGAGGTGGAAATAGAGGGGGTATTTACCGCATCTATATAAAATGTTTGTGTATTACTTACCGCAACGCCGGTAGCAACGCCTATCGCGGCTGTACCTGCGGTAGCCACGTTAGCCGCCGGCACACTGGCCGTGAGTTGTGTGGGCGATACATACGTAGTAGTAAGGGCTGTGCCGTTCCATTGTATTACAGAGGCGCTGGTAAAGTTAGAACCTGTTACGCCAAGTGTAAATGCGGCTGAGCCCGCTACCTTAGAAGTAGGGGATATGGATGCCAGTACCGGTGTGGCTACTGATATAGAGAAATTATCAAAGTAAGCGGTTTGTTTAGATTTGGTTCCCGCATTCCAAAAAGCCCCTAAAAGCGGTAGTGCGGTAGCGGTAGAGCCATTGTTAGTTGTGGTTCCCTGGCTTGCATAATATCCTGTAGACGGATCATAGAAAGCAGAGCTGCTGTCTTTCCTTACAAAGAGTTCCCACGTATTTGTAGATGGCGAGTATGTTACTTTTACACTGGCGTAATGGCGGCCAAAATCGTTTACCCCGCTGGTATTAGACGATATCATGTCAGTAGAGGTTCTTAAGCCCGCCGTGTAGCGCACCAAGCGTATGGGATCTGTATTACCGCTGTTGCCCAGCACTACGGCGTAGCCACTACCGGTAGTTGCGGTAGTATTTGATGTACCTGCAAGTACCACGGCATTACCATAATTGTTGTTAGCCAAACCGCTGGGGTTAGTACGGTACTGGCGCATGTTAAATGTCCAGGTTACCGTACCGGGATTTAAGCCAAGGGTGGCATTATACGGGCTGGAGGTGGCAGAAAGCCTGTATGCTAAAACCCATCCCGCGCTGTTAGAGGCGCCCGTGGCATCATTGGTTAAATCAAGGTAACCTGCGTTTATACGCGCACCCATATCCGTGCCGCTGCGCACCATATTCCAGGTACTGCTGCTGCCTATAGGGCCGTTTATGGTACTGTAGGTGGCTCCTGCCGATGTGGCAAAATCCTGCGTAAAAACGGTTGACTGTTGCGCTCCTGCGGCAAGTGGCATAAAAGCCATCAGCACCAAAAATAGCTTGCTGTTTTTAAGTAATTGTTTTAGCATAGAACGTGTAATTAAGTTATTACAATATGTATCTTTTTGATTTATAATGAAATGCCCGGTAATGTTCTCCTGAATTTATTGCGGTATGTAGTTTGGAGTATGGTAACAGGCAATGAACCAGAAAGCATTGTAATGTTTAAATTACCTTTGCTGACCGGATTAAATTAATCGCGCAAATATCCTGGGGGAATATATGTCTGCGTTTTTCGCTAAAAATTGAGTGCTTTTTGTTCCATATGAGTTACGTTTTTATGTAAATCTTTTATTAGGATTTTATGTTTCATAAATACAAACAGGGTGTAGGTTGATGTTACACTGCCTTATTTTGAGTGAAATTTCTTTAATATTGCAATTTTTGTTATTGCAAATATATTGGCCTTCAGCTTTTAGAGTATTAAATTATTAAACAATCGGTTTAAAAGCTAAATGTATCGGTAAATTGTTATGCGTGCATTCAATTTTCGGATAACCCTATATAGCCTGTAAAAACCTGCTTAGCCCTGTATATCATAATAATAAGGGTTATATTTTTATTTTACGTGATGTAGTGATTTAGTATTTAGATAAATATTTATTATTATGAAAATATTTTAACACTTTGAGGCTGACTTTTTAAAAATGCTTTCTATTACTGTTGTGATGCCGGCTGCTTCCATTCTTTTTAGCTCATCGCTATAGATAATACATATTTTTTCAAAAAAAATACTAGTCAGAAGTGGGGAAGTGCTTTCGAGGGTTTTATGTTATAGCGTTAGGCTTCGGTATGCCTGTGCGGCTCTAAGGGTATTGTAATTGCTGTTTTGCAGCCTTTACCCGGGCTGCTCTGTAGGGTAATAGTTCCATTAAAGGCCTCTACCCTGTGCGTGATGTTAGATATTCCAAGCCCCGTTCTCTTTAGTTTCACATCAAATCCTTTTCCGTCATCTTCTACTGTGATGCAAATACAACCTTTTTTTATCGCTAAATCTATCGTTACATTTTGTGCTTTGGCATGCTTACGAATGTTGTGCAGTTGCTCCTGAATGATCCGGTACATGTTTAATTTTAGGTCATCAGAAAACTCATGGGTAGTTTCATAGCAAAAATCTATTTGTAAAGGGGCATCTGTATGGGCAGTGGACTTTTGAATGAGTTCGTTAATAATTTCACGTAAATCAATATCCTTTAAGGGCGTTACCAGGTTTTGGCACAATAACTGGATTTCTTTCATTGCCTTATCTACCAGTTCTACAGGATCCTTTACCAGTTGCTTTACATCTTCACTCTTCCTGGCCGCTATGCCCAGATGAAATTTAGCCCCAAACAGTATTTGGTTTATATTGTCGTGCAGTTCCTGCGCTACATAATTTTTATGCTGCTCCTGCGCCTTTATAATGGCTTTTGATATCTTTTTCTGTGCCTGTATATTTTGTTCCTTGATTTTTGATTCAAGAATTTTAGAACGCTCTTCTGCTTGCTTCCGCTCTGTTATATCCTGTATTATACCAAACAGCCTTACCGGGGCATTGTTTGCATTATAAACAAACCGCCATTCAATATACCCATATTTTTTTTCGCCTTTAGCGGTAGAAAACCTAAAATCTATTTTTGACTCTGTGACATTGTGAAGGGTTTGGTGTATGATAAATGCTGCCTGTTTTTTGTCTTCAGGATGTAGAAGCGACAAAAACTGCTCTGCAGAAGGCATTACCTGCGTCATATCCAGTCCTAATATTTTATATAGTTCATCAGACCAGATGTGTACATCGGTCTGAAGGTCTACATCCCAGTAGCCGATACGTCCTATAGCCTGTGCTTCCTTAAGCGTTGCCTGGTTCTCCAGGAGCTTCTGCTCCATTTTCATCTTCTGGGTTATATCATTAACAATAACAATCCTTTGCCTTTTTCCATCCTGGTTTAAGGAGTGTGCCGTTGTTTCCACAATTAATATTTCACCATCTTTCTTTTGGTGCCTCCAGTTGCTGTACCTTGAAATGTCCGAATCGCTTTTTATCTGTGCAATATCGTCTAGCAGCGCCGCTATATCTTCCCGGGGCCGTATATCTTTTATGGTCATGGAAAGAAATTCGTTACGGGTATAACCGTAATGCTTTACTGCCGCTTCATTTACATCAACAAAATGCAAACTGTCAAGATCATACAACCATGATGGGAGTGGGCTTTTGTAAAACAGCGTACGGTATTTTTCTTCGCTTTTAGTAAGTGCTATCCCTATTCTTTTACTTTCGGTAATATCATGATAAAAAATAGTAAGCCCCGTATCTGATGGGTATATCTTTACCGAGAACCATTTGTTTATGGCTGCATAGTAGCTTTCAGCCTCTGTTGGCAAGCCTGATGTTATGGCTTTGTGATACAGATGCCAAAAGTCTGCGCCTACTGTTTCGGGGTGTACATCCCAAATCACTTTGCCCAATGTTTTCTCACGCCCCGATGCATGTGTGGCGAGGGCGGCATCATTTAAAAAAGTATACCTGCCTTTAGTGTCTACCGAGATAACTGCCTCGCTAATACGGTTGATTGTTAAATCCAGCTTCTTTTTTTTTCGTTTATACTTCCTGATGTACCAGCCTGCCGTTAAAGAAATAAGTAGTATATAAGTAATAAATATAAAGGCAGCCATGGGCATTATTAAATGATTTATAAAAGCAGTATACAGACAGTGGCCCATAGTGCATTTTGAATTTGAAAAGTAACGTTTGTGTAAACTGCTAAAAATCAAAAAACGGAGTTTATGTGCTACAATTTAATGCGCAGCTTTACAGCAAAGTACGAGAAAATTTTAGAAGTTCTCTACACGTTCGGTTCATAAATATTTTTCATTTCAGGAACATACTTTAAAATTTAGCAGGGAGGCTCTGTCTCACAGTGGTGTACGATAAACAGGAGTAGTGAAAAATATTTGTCAATAGTATTGGCAGGGTTTTTTGAAACCAATTTAGCGTGATTTTTTGTAGCTAAATTGTAAGAAAAAGCTCCGCAGTTGCAGAGCTTTTCATGCTTTTAGACATTCTTCCTGTCATAAAAAGTGACCACGATGGGGTCAGAACCTATTTTGAAATGTGTAGTGTTTTCGGGAGTTTACACCGAGTAAAAAAGTGTAGGGGTCAGAATAGGGGTTTTTTAACCCATTTTGAAGCGTATTTCAACTATTATATGACATATCCCATCTATCCCATCGGGGTTAAAACTTATTTTGAAACGCGTAGTGTTTTCGGGAGTTTTAGCGTGATTGAAAACACGAGGGGTAACAGCCCCGATTTTTACAGTAATCTCCAGTTGCACCTAATCAAGTATAAATGGCTTATTAAGATGATATTTTATTTATTTCTTAGGTACAGAAAAATATGGTTTCGATTTAAAACTTTGTAGCTATCAAAAGATTGTGATCAAACGCCATATAGCTAAATGGGATTTTCAAATTAGACCGTACTGTATTAATAAAAGCCTTGTCATGATTATGAGGCTCATTAGGCCCAACTATAACAATATTTATTTGTTTATTAGTCTTATAAGTATGTGAATAATCCAGCAACTGTCCAATGCCCTCTCTAATACATGAGAAAGCTTTTTCATTGGGCTTAATTTCAAAAATTGTTATCTGTGTCTCAGTCTCAAGTAAAGCATCTATTCGATGCTTTTCTCCCCTAACAATATCATTTGGGTAAGTACTTTTCAAATATGCTATAAATCTATTCTGAATTTTGTTATGAATGCGATTTACTAACGAAGATGCAATTGCACTTCTGACTAATGTTGCTTCGGATTTCTCATTATACGAAACTCCAGCTTCAAAGCCGCCATTGTGTTCAACTTCTTCTTGATAATCTTCGAGTTCATATTCATCATCAGAATCAATCACTCCATTATACCACCCAAAAACCTTATCAAAACGATCTCCATCTTTAGCCTTCGTTAATTCATGTATTGTTTCTGCATAAGTCAACCCTACAGACTTATAAAATCCTGTGTCAAGAAATTCGACATGAATATGATGGCCTAGTATGTCTTTTCTATGTTCATATACACTTCCATTTCTACTTACCACTTGGGCGTATGCGATTAAAGTCAGTCCATTATGTGAACCGTGGGATTTAATGGCTATAATATCGCCTTCTTTAATTTGGGCTAACTTCCTAAAAATCGCCTGCATTTTATGAAGGGCGGGTTTTTTGTGATGCCAGTTTTCAGCAATAAAATGATTAACCTTTTGTGTACCTGCACCGATATGGGCTGAAAAATCAATCCAATCTAGAAAACCAACAGCTACACATTTATTGACAATAAAATCGTCTATTTTAGGAATTGTATCTTGCCCATTATCATCCCCATACTTACTTCCAATTATATAGAAGGCTGTTTTCTTTTTTTCAGCATATTTTGCATAGTTTTCATAAGCAAAAAAATCAGTTTCCAAATGAGTTGGTTTATATGACAAAATAAATTTTTGGAGTTCAGAAACTCTAGTTTTATAAGGAAATTCTTCACCCCCCAAGCCTCTTGCTATAGCAATAAGAGCACGTTTACTGTAAATTGGGAGTAGTCTTTTGTTAGAAAACAAAAATGCTAGTTTCCATTTGGCAATACTGTGATAATTAATCTTATCAATTTCAATCCAATTTTGTTCTTTAGAATTTAAGGCAACTTGATATATTAAGTTTTTTACAGTATTGAATGCCTCGTGTAAATTACTACCCTTGGTTTTATTATAATAGAACCCATTTTCAAATTTGTATCTATCATCTTTAAACTCTTTTTGTTCATTGGGCCTCCATATTTCAAATTTATGCAATGCTACATTCCCTATTGCTCCTAATTGATCGGAACCATATTCAAGCCAATAGCATAAAGAATCATGGTTTGTTAAATCCGCATATTCATCAATGGTTATATTTTTTAGCCTCTCAATATTCCATGATCTATGAAAAGCTTCAAGTTTTAAATCTACAGCGCTTGGTTCAAGTTGCATAGTTGGCGTTTCGTATTATTAATTTCTTTATCTATCTTTACAAGACAAGTGGGTTAGTTATAATATTCTGTTATCCAATTAAAATCATTCGAAAATGGCAGATGTGCATTCTGAGAAAACAAGGAGTTATAATATGTCTCGCATACGAAGTAAAGATACGAAACCTGAATTAGTAGTCCGAAAATTTTTATTTTCGAAAGGTTTTCGATATCGAATTCATGACAAAAAACTCCCGGGGAAACCAGATATCATTCTTCCAAAATATAAAACAGTCATATTTATCCATGGATGTTTTTGGCATGGTCATGAAAATTGTAAATATTTTGTATTACCCAAAACACGGACAGAGTGGTGGCTTAATAAAATAAATTCCAACTCCACACGAGATATTGTTAATTTGATGTTATTACAAGAAATGGGTTGGAAGACTATAATATTATGGGAGTGTGAGTTAAAGAAAAACTCAGTTGAAAATACTTTATTTAATTTGTTAAATCAACTTATACAGTCGAAATAAATGGAAAAATTTCGTTAGTTTGGCTGATTAAATTAATTTATAAAATGGAAGGAAAAGTTGTGACTAAAGAATTTATTAATAAAAAAGAAAATCAAAAATTCGCAGCCATTCCAAATGAATTTGATTTAGCCTTATTGACTCATTATCATTCAACTAGAGATATAGCTTATAGTGATGCCTTACAGGTCGTTGGAGAATATGAATATCTTAATATAGATAATGATATTGAAGTAGTTTATAAAAAAATTACCTCGTTATTAGGACAAACAAACCAAATCCCGTTTCCAGGTCCAAAAGAAGGGGAAGAAGCATTTACTTTTATTGACCTATTTGCAGGGATTGGGGGATTTCGTATGGCATTGCAAAATCTGGGGGGTAAGTGCATATTTACATCAGAATGGGATAAATATTCTAAACAAACATATTTTGCTAATTATGGCGACTTTCCGTTTGGAGATATTACAAGCGATAAGATAAAAGCACACATCCCTGAACAATTCGATATACTTTGTGGGGGCTTCCCATGTCAACCATTTTCTTTAGCGGGTGTTTCAAAAAAAAATAGTCTTGGGCGTCTCCATGGCTTCGACGATGAAAAGCAAGGCAACTTGTTTTTTCACATTACAGAAATTATAAGAAGACATAGACCTAAAGCATTTTTCTTAGAAAATGTAAAAAATCTTGTGTCACATGATAAAGGAAATACTTTCAAAGTGATAAAGCGAGAATTAGAGAATTTAAACTATTCTTTTGACAAGGAAGTTATCGATGGATCTCATTTTGTTCCACAACATCGTGAGCGAACCTTTATGGTGGGTTTTGATAAAAATTTCTTTGGAGACACCATTAATTTTGATTTCAAAACGGTTGAATTGCCTGAAAAAAAGAAAGCGGTAAAAACTATATTGCAAAACAATGTCTCAGAGAAATATACCCTTTCAGATCATCTATGGAATTATTTAAACGAATATGCAAAAAAACATCGCGAAAAAGGCAATGGATTTGGATTTGGATTGGCTAATCCTGAAGGAATAACACGCACCATTAGTGCGCGTTATCACAAGGATGGCGCTGAAATTTTAATTCCACAAAAGGGCAAAAACCCACGTAGATTGACACCACAGGAGGCTGCTGCATTGCAGGGATATCCTATCTACCCCATAAATACTAAAAATAAAATTAAGTCTCTTATAATACCAGTATCTGACACACAAGCCTATAGACAGTTTGGAAACTCTGTTGTAATGCCACTTATTCAAGCTATCGGGAGCGAAATTGTAAAAAAACTTTAACCTCAATCAAATGTCAAGTCTACTCTCTGAATATTTTATCGGCGTAGGTGTTAAACGCCTTAGTCAGGTTGAAGTAGCACCCGACTTATCAAACCAACATGAACTTAATGGTATTGGTGATTTTAGAAACTTATTTGGAACGGACAAACGTAGATTTGAGGCCAAGTATATTTTAATTTCGGATAATGAAGAATTGACACGAACAGAGGATGGAATGCTAACTTGGTATGACGCAAGAGAAAAACATCCAACACGTACAGAATTTCGATTATATTATTCTGAAAATGAAATAATTTCAACGGCAAAAGCAGGCGATTTGGTTGTGGTTGCACAGATAGATGAAAATCATTTGGCAGTAATAATCGCAACAGAGGGTTCTACTTCAGAACAGCAACTTTTGTGGCTTTTCGGGCTTGAAAACGCGGGCAACAAGTTTGTTGTTAAAGACTTAACAACGGACAAAAATGATCTTGGGTTTGCAGGAAGGTTTATTCTTTCTTCGCTGGGTTTCGAAAATGAAAATGTCCATAATAATTGGCTTGAAGAAATACTAGTTCAATTTGGCAGTACGTTTCCCTCTACAAGAGAATTTTCAAAATTTGCCCGCTCAACAGTTAAACATGTCTCACCTATAGAAGCTCCTGATGAAACTTTGATTACGTGGCTTGAGCGTGAAGAACTTCTTTTTAAAACATTAGAAAAAGTTATTATAAAAGAATCGCTACAAAAAGGCTTTGGTAAAGACGGTACAGATGTTGATGAATTTATTAGATTTTCATTAAGTGTTCAAAATCGTCGCAAAGCAAGGGCTGGGCTTTCCTTTGAAAATAATTTGGCAGTTATTTTTAATGAAAACTATTTGCAATATTCCCATGGTGCTTTAACCGAAAGAAACAATAAGCCAGATTTTATTTTCCCAGGTTCATTATATTATCATGACCCATTGTTTGACAGCAATTTATTGACAATGCTTGGTTTGAAAACTACAGCAAAAGATAGATGGCGTCAAGTGCTATCAGAAGCAGAAAAAATACCGAACAAACACCTGATTACACTCGAACCTGCTATTAGTTTTAATCAGACAGAAGAAATGAAGGCAAATAAATTGCAACTTGTTATTCCAGCACCTCTATTTAAGACATACTCTACAAAGCAACAGAAAGAATTAATTAATCTTAAAGAATTTATAGATTTTGTTAAAGACCAACAGTTTAAGTCTGGAACAAATAAACTTTTATTTTAATATATTTACAGTATCAATTATAATGATACAATATGACAAGTGAAGTTAGAGCAGCAATTGCGGCTGTTAAAGAACATCCATACAGCTTTTGCAAATTTGTAAGCTCGAATGACGCTGGAACTACAGGGGCACATCAAGCAGGACTATACATACCAAAAAATTCTATTGCCTTAGTATTTGATAAGCCAGGCATACAAGGTGAAAATAAACACAAATTCGCTTCAATAACATGGCCAGACCAGACAGTTTATACCTGTCGATTTATCTACTATGGACGCGGAACAAGAAATGAATATCGTATAACCCGTTTAGGCAAAAATTTTAATGTTAACGATCTAGCAATAATAGTAAAACAGGATGAGGAAAATTATCTTGGTTTTATTTTAAAAGATCCAAACGATAAAGCAGATTTTCTAAACTATTTTCAATTAGCCGAAGAAGACACCAATAGAATAATTGACATATCTGTAAGGCCAGAACCAAAGGTTATTTTAAGTGACACCAGCACTTCCGTTCCAGAAATAAGGCTTGAAAGCGTACAAAATAATTCAATTAATTTTCGCCCTAAAGCACATATTCTCATTCTTCTTGGTGAAGAGCTAATTAAAAACCCTGTAATGGCCATTTATGAATTAATTAAAAATGGTTATGATGCAGATGCTCGAAATATAAATGTCAATTTTCATAATATTGAAAGGATTGATGATGCCATAATTGAAATTAAAGATTCAGGAACAGGCATAAGCGAAGAAGTTCTCGAAAATGTGTGGTTTGAACCTGGAACTGATTTTAGAAAACCTGTTGATAAAAATGGATTAAGAACTATAAAACGCAGCCCTATTTATCATCGAATTCCTATGGGAGAAAAAGGTGTAGGACGTTTTGCTGTGCATAAGCTTGGCAATAAAATAAAACTGATATCAAGACCTGCAAAAATAATACTTGATGAAAATGGTAGTTTTGTTAAAACCGAATTACTTGACTACGAAATAACCGTTGATATTGATTGGAGACGTTTTTCACAAAGTCGCTATCTTGACGATGTAAGTATTGATTGGAAAAAAAATACAGATGAGGAAACTTTTCTTTTCAACAACTCGCATGGTACATTTATACAAATCTCGGGTCTTAAAGAAGAATGGACAAGGGGAATGGCAAGACAATTGAAAAAGCAAACCTTGTCAATGTTATCACCTAAAAATGACCACTCTAAATTCAATATTGATTTAGACTTCGGAAACTGGTGGCTTAATGACATTCCTGACACTGAAAGCTTACTTAAAATTGCTCCTTATAAACTGACGGCTTTAGTTGACAGCAATTTTAATATGACATTTGACTATGAGTTTAAGTTATCAAACAACAATGAAATTGGAAGCCGCTACATTAATGAAACCCTCGCTGAAAAGGAAATTGAACGGTATGAACATAACATTCGTGGTGAAGTCATTCCATTTCTTCGAGAATCACTTGAACAGCGGGAATATGAGAAACCTGTTATAGAGAATATCATTTCTGAATTTGAAACAGCAGAATTACCGTTTGGAAATATAATGCTTGAAATATACTCTTATGATCTCGATTCTGCCTCTCTTCGAGATGTTACTAATAGTCCTAAAAATATCAGAGATTTACTAAAAGACCATCATGGAATTAAAGTCTTTAAAGGAGATTTAAGAGTCTATGATTATGGTGATCCTGGTAATGACTGGTAATGACTGGATATCAAAAGGGTTAATAATAAAGAATGGTTTTCAAATAATCAGATTATTGGATATGTGTATCTTGATGCTGAAACATCAGGTGCATTAATTGAAAAAACCAACCGGGAAGGTTTTATTCATAATACTGCTTACGACAATTTTATAGTAGTGTTAGAATACATATTGTCAGCTTTTAAAGCTGAAAGATTTTCGGATCGGCAGCGATGGCTAAAATTTAATCAGCAAGGCACTGGCGGTAATACTTTTGCTGACAGGCTACAAACATTTCGTGGCTTAATAACGTCTTCTAATCTTGATTCAGAAAGTCAAACACTTCTTTTGGAAGAAGCTAATAAAGTCGAACAAAAGTACGAAGAAGACAGAAACACGCTCCTTATTCCAGCTGGTATAGGCATGACCGCCTCATTCGCTATGCATGAGATCGAAAAATTAATTCCAAGGATGAAGGAAACGGTTAAGGAGGAACCTATAAACAATTTCCGTATTTCAAGTCAGGTTGATGAACTAAAGGATTATTCAGAAGGCTTACTATCTGTGCTTAGAAAGGGAGGTGCTATAGCAATACCCGCTATTCAAGTTGTACGTGTTGCATTAAAAAATTATGCTTCACGATTAGAAGCTTGGAAAATTAATACTGAATTAGTCATTGAAGACGAAAATCTAATGCTAAAATGTGATCGCAGGCTAGTAATAACTGTATTAATGAATGTAATTGACAATAGCATGTATTGGCTTGATACAGTTTACAAAGATTATAAAGGAATTTTTGTTAAAATAAGTAAAATTGAAAACGGAGTTTCTGTTCTTTTAGTTGATAATGGACCTGGCTTTAAAGAAAATATAATTGATATAATAACCCCTTATTATTCGCGTAAGCGGAATGGTATAGGCATAGGAATGCATTTAGTGGATACCATTATGATAAATTATGGAAGACTTAATATAATCCTGGATAATGATGAACTTATATCAAAGGGGGTACCTTCAACTTATACAGGTGCAGCAGTCGAATTAATTTTTAACAAAAATCAGTAATATGTCCGATTTATTAATTGACGTACCAGTGTTAGCCCTGGGAACAAAAATTGCGATTGTCGATGATGACGAGAATGACGCTAAACCCCTTTCAGATGAGCTTGATAAATTAGAAATCAGCAATTACTATTTTAATGTAGATATTGCTGATCCACAATTCCCGGAACACCCACTGAAGGATGTCGAAATTGTATTTATGGATCTTTATTTTCTTACTGATTATGGCGTTCAATTTGATGCCTATGCTTGTATAGAATGGCTTAGGGCCATTGTTCCATATGGTCAAAAATATATCCTTGTTATTTGGTCGAGAGATGCAGATGATTATACTGATGAATTATTAACTGCAATGGCAAGCTTAGATATTACTATGCCATTTTTCACTGATAAGCGTGCTAAACAATCATATCGTTTAGGTGACAATAATTACGATGTTGCTAAACTGTTAAGTGATATTAGCATTGAATTGAAGAAAATTCCGACGTTAGTTCATGATTATGTTGGTCAAATCGTTGAAATTAATTATGATGAAAACGAAATCTTGATCAACTGTCTATATAGTGAAGAATATCAAGCATTTGAAGTTAGAAGGTTTGATCTTCGTCTATTTGATAATTTTATTACACCTAAACAAAATCAATTTATAAGAATTAGAATTACTAATAAGCCTGGATCAAGTACAATTGATTTTTTAGAAGAAAATACTGACCTTTCGAAAATGTTTATTAAATCAGACCCAAAAGGTTTGGAAAATGTAGAATGGCCTAAATTTCCTGATGATGAAAATAACGTTTAAAGATGTCGGTCAAGGAGATTCAATCATAATTGAATGGATTGATAAAAATGATAACAAGAAGGTTGGTATTATCGACTGCAATTTAAGAGGTAAAGATAACCCAGTAGTAAACTATTTAAAAGAAAATGGCTACACTGAGATTGCCTTTCTAATTCTTTCCCATCCTCATATTGATCATTATTCAGGCATGCTTGAATTATTGGAATATATTGATAACAATAATTTGATTGTTAATCGAATAGCGACCACAATAATGTTAAGGGATTTGAAAGATTATTGGAAATATTTTGAAATTACTCCAAGCGAATCAGATCTTTTGGTAGCAATTCAGATTAAATGGAGTGATATGATAAAAAATGGAAAAATTAAACGTCAAGAAACTCTTATCGATGGGAAAACTATGAAAATCGATGATGAAGTTACTATCGTTTCTGTTGCTCCTTCAATGGAAGACATTAAAGATTACCAAAAGAAAGTAGACCTAGATGCATTAGTGAATATAAAAGAAGCTAGTCGGGCAGCCAACTTGCTTTCAACCCTTCTTAAAGTTTCTTATCAAGATTATAACTACTTGTTGACATCAGACACAGAAAAAGTTAGCTTTATACGAGCTTATGAAAACGAAACACATCATTTTAAAGATGTAAATTTTCATGTATGCCAATTAGCGCATCATGGTTCAAATAAAAACCATGCTCCAGAATTCTGGTCAAATATCGGAAACTTTAAAACACAAAATGCTGTTGCTTCCGCAGGTAGTGGCTATAGACATCCATCGTTAATTGTACTTAAAGCATTCTATGATTCTGGCTATGAAGTTTACTGTACAAATATTGTTGGGGGGATGCAAGAATTTGCAGAGATGATCCTCTCAAAACAGAAAGCACTGGATAGCTTCAGTAAGCCAGCCCCTGAATACACTAATGCTAATGATAGATCATTTATTATAAAAGACGGCAAAGTAGTTCTTGAGAAATGATTTACTTGAATGCATCAGTCTTTACATAAAGTCGCCAACAATACAAAATATGTCTAACATGCCTTTACTACACCGAATTATCATACACGCTTAACCTCAATCAACGCTATAAACTTTCGTCATTAGATCATATATATCTACATGATATTCATCACAAACTTTAAATGATCTGTCCATTAATTCATTTCTTAAAGTTGCCTCATTTGGAGTATAAGTGGGTTCTTTAGTTTCGTAATTTATGTAATCATTAAAATCATCGTCAGGATGTGCGCTTACACCCTCACTATATAAAGATTGAAAAAAAACTAAAACATCTCCAATGCTATTAATCTGAGCAATCATAAATTAATCATTTTATAGAACAAAGTAAAGGTAATAATCTTATTTAAGATATGTTTTGCCATTTCCCATGATCGTTTGGAAGAGTACCCGTTTGAGTGTTGAGGCTGTTATTATTACTGGGTATTGTTGAGGTTGATTACCACTTCCCAACCATAACAATACACAAGATGCCTTTATACCAGACCCTCGCTATTTTCACAACACAGAAAGCCAGGATGATGCCAACAAACAAATACGTGAAGATGTTTCTATGACCCATAGAGCGCCGTACCCGCAAGCGCATGAGATAGGCTTGCCCCGTTTTAAGATGAAAACCTGAAGTGTACGCCGATATTATTGGTTGAATCGGTATTTGGGTCGGTTGGGTTTTGATTTTGGTTGTACAGTTCCAAAATGGCAATCTTCAAAAAAATGCAATAGAGGCGCTGTGTTGAATTATTATTGAGCAGACCACACAAATACCCATCAGGTGTTAGAAGTTGTTTTTTTGAAGGGTAAACCTGTGCTTTAAAGAGACGCATAACAAGTAACAGCCGCTGCGGTTATATTTGTTTTGTATATGTTGAATGCCGCCGTCTTTAATATGGGTTTATATGTCATAGAAGGTATAGAATGTAGTAGGCTTACATGTTAGTAAGCCTACCACTCAGCATGGGATGAACCTACGGTTCACCCAACTTCATTCTACATTAGAGGGTAGGGTATTGCAATTATTCGGAATGATATAACCCTTATTATATAGACCGTTAAACCGCCTACATCATTACTTCTTTTTTCTTCTCCTTAAGCTTGTCAAAGTACAGCTGTTTGTAGGTGGGGTCTTGTAGCTCCCTGAATTTTGTTTCAAGGTCGCCATAGTCGTTGATTATCGATGAAGGTTTAGCTGTAAATGCATGTGCCATGTCCCGAAACTTAGCCCAACCTATATGCTCCAAGCCTAAAAATTTAATCAAATCGTGGAACTGTTTATTTTTGTTTTTGTCGCCTTTGCTTAGCTTCTGGGATAGCAATATGTGGTCTACAAGCTGGGGCGAGATGCAGTCAATAAACTTGATGTATTTAAGTTCCTTAATCAGGTAGTCATAACCATCCTCCCAGTTATCAAGCAGGTCGCCAATAGTGCGGCATTTACTATTTGCAAACGCCACGCCACTAACCTTTTTTATATTTACTTCAGATCGCAGGTAGTATACACCACCCTTAAGCTCAAGCTTTTTGTTAGATTTTCGCTTCTTTTTTATTTCTGCTCCTTTATTGTAACAAGATACATTTAGGTTATCACCCATGTGGGTTACAGTATCGGTATTTATACGCATCACATCCTTAAGATTTCGGTGGTCTATTACCGATAAATTAAAGAGGGCGAAATTAGGCTCGTGCTCATTAGTAACACCCAGTTCAATCCTGTAGTTATCAAAATCCCTTACAAGGTCTATACCCAGGCAAAGCTTATACATGAGCAATTTTAAAGCATCTGCAAAATCGGTCTTACAGAAATCCTTTACACTATCAACACCATAGTACCATTTCCTAATACTGTTGTCAAACTTAATTTTAACCATGCTATCTTTATAATAGTAGGTAATAGTTAATTTTAGCTTGGCCTGTGCCTTCATTTCGGTTTTATTAGACGCTTCAATTGCGTCGAAATCCTTATACACTTTACCTGTATAGACTTCATACTTTTTGTTTTTAAACACTTTCTTAATCCTTACATTGGCACTAAGCTCGCGAATGTAATCATCAAAAATCCATCTGTCGGCACCAAAAATCACTGCCGCTCGAATATAATCTACCATACCAATTAAATTATATTTACAATAACCCCCGCTACAGAGCGGGGAAATCAATTGTTAAATTTATTTTAGAAATCTGCATCTAATCCATAAATATTTTCTTCCTTACCGACAGGCTCACTTAGATTCTGTGCGAGGTCAAGGCCAACTATAAGATTCCACAATTTGTGCGACAACTCTCTGTTTCCATCAAAAAAACTTACCCCATGCTGTAAACACTGTTTCAGCTCAGAAGGTTTAAGCAAATATTTGCCAACTTCTTTAGCCTTAAGTTCATCTATGATTTTATAATCACACGCATCGACTAAAACTTTTATACCGTGTTCAATGTTCTTATTTAAAACTTCATTTTTATGAGCCATAATAATTAATTTATATTAAAAAAATCCTCACAGTCACTTAGCTTGAAAAGCCTATTGCCTTTCTTTACAGCCTGGCTATATTTTAGGCCTGCCCTAATGCGCCTTTCGAGGGTAGTTTGACTAATTTTAAAATGCGAGCACACTTCATGCGCACTCATAATTCTTTCTTCTTTTTCCATAGGCTTTGCCTCTTTTAATAATTTTTGTTCAACATCATTAGTTACGGTTTGCACGAGCTCATCAATAAGATACTTTAGGCGAGCCTGCGAGTTTAAATCACCTGCCATCATATTTTTTTTGGCAAATTTACTGGCATAAGATGTCACGCCGCATTGAGAAATTAAAATTTAACATATCATTTTAACAATCTTATAAAGATTAAATTAGTTAAAAAATGTTAATTTATTAAATTTTACGCAAAAATTTGACAACCGCCATGATGTGACGCATTCAGTGTTTTGACATCTTTTTTGAAAATCACTCAAAAAACTGTAGCCTCAAAAAAAACTCCTATTTCAATCCATTTTCTTATTCCAAAATAAATTCATATGATTATTTGAAATATAAATTTATCGACAGTTTGAGATTTGTCAAAAATGTTTTGGCTATATCAAAAAAAATGCTATAAAAAACGGAGCTAAAAGCCCCGTTTGATTAGTTAAAATCTAAAACTTAGTGATTGCCTTCTCGCTGCAAGTAGTTTAGCAAATCAAAAGCCTTATCCGCCTGTCGTTTCTTTTCTTTACCTGCTTCAGCAATTGTTTTTTTTTTCTTCGGTGATTGACATAAGTTCATAACCCCACGCACCTACACAACTGTAGCCTTCGGCATCCGACATCTGTAACCAAAGGACAGTTTGAATTTTGTAGATAGGCATTTTGTTGCCAGCGGTTGCTATTGTTGTTACAGTTTGGTTGATACTGGTTTTACCAACACCACACTCGCTGGTCATTTGTTGCTCAGAACCTTTAAGTATTTCGGTCTTAACTGCCTTATTTTCTTTCTTTTGTTGTGCGGAAGCAGTATACAAACACATCAAGACCATTAGCAGTATTATTTGCTTCATTTTTCAGATTTGTAAAAGTTAATAGTAAACACATTGTAAAGCTGCCCTATAATCGAAATCAAGACAAGGTACAGCCCAATACTCATACTGTTAAGAATTGGCGTAGGCAAGTCTAAAATATACTTCATAGCAACGGCAACAATCATAATATTACATACTGTGCCAATAGCAATTAAAAAGTATGACCTTGCCGCAGCACCTAACACTACGAGTACATAAGTTACAGGGATGAGGTAAAGGAACTTCACATAGTCCTGAATGTCGGCTAAGCTTTCCTTGCGATTTACAAAGAAATTAAACATTTGAATGATCTCATGCCCCGAAACTGAGATGTGCAGCACTGGTATTGAAAACCATGGGCTGAAGTAGCCTATGAAGCCAATACTGCAAACAATAGCTGAAGTAATGAGGGTTCGGTAGGATGGTGTTGTGGAAGTTGAGGAGATTTGAGGCTCAAATCTTGGTGCGGTAAGTGTTTCTCTCTTTACAGGAAACGTTCTGTAATAATCATTGATTGAGCTGCCGGGATTAGAGGCAAGCCAGTCAGGCAATGTTGGCGGTTCCATATTAGCATGGGGCATTTTTCTGCTTTTGTCCAATTACAGACGTTTATAAATAGCAGCGCGGGACAAAGAATATCCAGTTCCGAGGTTAACCGCCAAGCCAACCCAATCCCACAGATAAACTAAGCCCACGCCAAAGCATGAAGCTGTAGTCTATCAATTTGTGGGATCTCATTACTTGGCGGTTTTTCGGATCACAACTGATAGCTATCGCTACTCTAATATTTTCAGGTATAAAATTACTAATTTTATAGCAACTGCAAAGACCTAACTGTATAAAATGCAAAAGGCAGAGATTCCTCCCTGCCTCAACCTTATCAATTTCAATTGTTAGTAGTATATCTTCGAGGTAGCCATTTGCTTCCTGATGTTGGAAGTGTTGGTGTTAACATAAATCATGGTTGTCTTTATATTGCTATGACCCATAGTTTTGCTGAGGTCAAAGGCACTTAGCCTGCTTGCCATTAAACTGCCAAAGGTATGCCTTGACAGGTGAAAGTGTAGGTTTGTGGTTATGCCGCTTAGCTCGGCTATCCGTTTCAAATCCCTGTTGCAAACCTGATTTTTCTTTGCAGGGAAAATTTCATCGCGTTCAGCACAAGAATATTTTTCAATAAGCTGTACAGCACTATCAGATAATGGTACATTTACCACCGACCCTGTTTTTTCAGTAATCATTGTTATCTGTAGCTCCCCGTCATTATCTTTAGTGATATTCTTTTTATTAAGCCTGACAACGTCACCATACCTTAAAGAAGTGTAGCAACTGAAAAGAAACATATCACGGGTTAGTTCCAGTCCCGTATTTTTTCCCCTTGCTCCTCCTTCAAATGTTAGGTTTTTCAAAACTATTATATCATCTTCGGTCAGCGTTTCCATTCTTGGCTTGCCTTTTTTAACCTTGAAGTCTATATATGGATTGTCTTTTATTGCTTTTCTTTTAATCCCGTAATTGATAATTGACTTCAGTATTTTGTGGTGCTGCCAGATGCCGTCAATACCCACGCCTTCTTTAACTAAGAAATTTTCAAACTTCATAAGGAACTTTTGGTTAAGGTCGCCAAGGTTAATATTAGGCTTAAACTTCTTCAGGCGTTTCTTCACAAGTAAGTAGTGTTTTTGGGTGCCAGGCTTTATTTCCCTGAACTTGGCTTGGTAGCATTCTTCAAGCAAAACATAAAAGGCAGTATTCTTTTGTCTTGTGAACTGGTTCTTGACCATGTCGAGAGTCAGTTCATTATCAGCGGCAATCTGTGTCCAAAGGAAATCTTCAATTTCTGAAACTTTCTTTTTTAATACGCTGTTCCTAACGCTTGACCTTGCTTCTTTAAAGCACCCAAGCTTAGTGTTCCATTCCGCTTCATCAGCTTGCATATTAGCGGGCAGCTTCGTGCTTTTGCGCTCAATGCTCACCTTTATATAAATAGGGCATAGCCCGTCTTGTCGCTTTTTGTCTTTTCTGAAAATTGCTTTTACATTGAAATCTTTCATCTGAAATACATTTCTTAATCTAATAGCGGGCACTCACTATTTTCAAGAACAAATATTATTAGAAAAAGAGGGGTTTCAAGGAGTAAGGATCTGAATTCTATGTATTTATAAATATGAAAATATTTTATTGCTTTAACCTGCTCAATATCGACAACATAATACTCTGACCTAAATAACATGAAATAACAATATATTATAGTGTAGTTAAGCCAATATTGAGGGTTTTTCTCCAAATCGTATTTTTTGGTGTTATAGATTACAAAAAAAGGGGTCAGAATAGGGGTCAGATTTACGCTAAAAAAGCATGGGGGACACAATAGGGGTCATTTTAATGGCACGATTTAGCATGATATTGCCAGTGGTAATTAAACAAAAAGCTCCGCAGTTGCAGAGCTTTTCATGTTTTTTGACTGTAAAATGTGACCACGATGGGATTCGAACCCATACGCCTTTCAGCACCACCCCCTCAAGATGGCAAGTCTACCAGTTTCTCCACGTGGCCGTTTTGGTATAAACAAAAAAAGTTAAGCGCTGTGCTTAACTTTTTAGTGACCCGGCTGGGATTCGAACCCAGGACCCCATCATTAAAAGTGATGTGCTCTACCAGCTGAGCTACCGAGTCGGTACAATGCAGTAATGTTATATTCGTGACCCGGCTGGGATTCGAACCCAGGACCCCATCATTAAAAGTGATGTGCTCTACCAGCTGAGCTACCGAGTCAATTGGAGTGTTTATAACTTCCTGATTGCGGGTGCAAATATACGTATCTTATCTTTATATTTCAAAACTAAATTGTCATAAATTTGAACTTTTTTTAATGTAGAATCTCAATGCCTTGTTTTGTAGGGGCTTATTAATATGAAAAAGATAATTTTATGCGGATATATGGGCTCAGGGAAAACCACAACAGCCCAATTGTTAGGCAAAGCGTCGGAAATTCCGCACCTGGACCTGGACGAAATCATAGAAAACAGCACCGGAAAAAGCGTTTCGCAGCTTTTTAAAGACGAAGGCGAGATAAAATTCCGACGCCGGGAGCACGAATCCCTTAAGGGACTACTGGACTCTGAGGCCGATTTTGTACTCGCCCTGGGTGGCGGTACACCCTGCTATGCAAACAACCACCTGATGCTGCAACGTGAAGATGTAATATCTATATACCTTAAAACCGGTATAGCCGAAGTAATACAGCGTGTAAAGGCACAGGGCAATACACGCCCGTTACTTGCCGGTAAGGATGATGAGGAGCTACAATCGTTTATAGGGCAGCACATTTTTGAGCGCAGCTATTTTTATAACCACGCCAAACACGTTGTGCATACCGATGGCAAGACTCCCGAACAGGTGGCAAACGAAATTATGAGCCTGTTTTAGCGCAGGGCGGCATATATTTCATCGCCTTCCAGCGCTACGAGGATGTGCTCCTGCATGGAGGTAGAGAGAGAAAGGCCTTTAAAATCGGCTTTTACGGGATATTGTTTGTGGTTACGGTCTACGAGTACCGCGGTCTTAAATTTCTTCAGCGGAACGTCCAGGAAGTGTTTTACACCATAGATAAGGGTAGTGCCGCTGTTCAGTACATCATCTATAAGTACCAGTGCCTTGTTTGTGTATTCGGCAGGGGTAAGCGATGTGGTTATGGGGTGCAGCGGTTCGTTTTTGTTTATGGTAACCTCGCAGAGTATGGGCGTTATATCCGAAATTTTGTGGAGCTCAGCGGCTATCAGCTTGGCAAATACAAAACCGTTACTGGCTATACCGGCCAAAACTACCTCGGTTTCATCTGAAAAAGTTTCGTATATCTGGTAGGCTATACGTTTGGTCTTATGGGCTATTTCCTGTTGGTTTAGGATAATGTTCATGGGGTATGCTTTAGTGTGTTGTGGTACTTTATTTCTTTTCAAAGATAACAAACAGTTCCCTGCCATGGCGTGGTTTTATGGAATTGTACGCGGGTTCCATTTTCCGTATGCCGAAATAAGGGATGAAACGGGCTGTATATTCTTCCGGGCTTCCGCCAAAGGGAGGGCCTGTTTCGGTAAGCGGAAAGTTAAACATAAGTCCGGCCAGTATGCCCCCGGGTGCAAGCAGGTAGTGCATCTGTGTTACATAGGCATCCCGAAGTTCAGGGTGCAGCGCGCAAAAAAAGGTTTGCTCTATTATCAGGTCATACTGCGCCTTATGCTTAAAGAAATCGGCCAATATAAACCTGTCGGCTGGTACGTGTGGCATTCTCCGGGCTGCGTTCTTAAGCGGCTGTTCGGCAATATCCAGCATGTATGCATTAGTAAAACCGCTGTTTACCAGGTATTCAAACTCATGGCCGTTGCCAGCACCCGGTACCAGTATTTTTTGGTTCTTATCGGCAAGGCTGTCAATAAAACCTTTAATGGGCGTGGTAATCACAGCGGCATCCCAGGGCGCGTTATCGTTACTATAACGGCTTTCCCAGTACTTTTTATCCAGCATTATCTTCCCTTAAAAGTTCATCGGCATCCGGCCATTCGTCGTCATCGGCATAATCATCCAAGTCGCGGCGGTCTTTTTTGGTAGGGCGTCCGGTACCTTTGGCGCGGTAGTGCTCCTTGCTAAGTCGTAGCAGCTCCAGGTGGGCAAAGGCTTCGGCCGGGGTTTCGTCCTTGCGGTACATGTCTACCAGCTTGGGGCCTACACGGTTTGCAGGTATATCCAGTACACTGAGTACATAATTTATCTGGTCGCGGCGTACGGTTACCTTATCGCCCGCAAAAACATCGCGCGATGCCTTGGCCTGCTGCCCGTTTACGGTAACATGGCCTTTTTGTATGGCCTGGGTGGCTATGCTGCGGGTTTTATAATAACGGGTACACCACAAATATTTGTCTATCCTCATACTAATTCTCAAAAAACGGTGTTATACCATCACAAAAATACAGGAAAATTGTATCTTGCACCCCTATAAAAAAATTAATATGAAGAGATTTTTAAAGGCATGTATGTTCGTTGCCCTTATAAGTTTTTTGGCCTCGTGTAAAAAAGACGACGATAACGCAGCAGCGCCACCGCGCGACTTCCACGAGCAGTATGCCTCTGAAAAAGACAGTATCCTGAAATACCTTAAAACGCACTATATAAAAAGTGTTGATGCCGAATTTAATATCGAACTGGATAGTATTACGGCGACTAATCCGCATACGTCTATCTGGGACCAGACGGAGTATCCGCTGGACAGTATTACCGTAAACCTGAGCAGGCTGGTGGCTTATAAAGACACTAAGAACACGGTAGACTATAAAGTATACTACATAAAACTGAACCAGGGTGGGGGTATAAAGCCTACCCGTGGCGACAACATGCTGGTAGCCTACAGGGGTACTCGACTGGATGATACCCAGTTTGACTACAACCCGTACCCGCAATCGCTGTTTTCTATGGCGGGGGTAGTGGAAGGATGGCAGGAAGTACTGCAGCTGTTTAACGGCGGTATTTATGTAGATGAGCCTAACAGCCCTAACCCGGCACGCTATACTAACTATGGCGCCGGTGTTATGTTTATACCATCAGGGCTTGGTTACTACAACCAGGTAAGCGGTAACCTGGGTTCTTACCAGAGTATGGTATTTACCTTTAAAATGTACCAGGTACAGTATGGCGACCTTGATAACGACGGTATAGAAAGCCGCTATGAAAATGATCCGGCCGACCCTACCAAGGACCTTGGCATGGTGGATACCGATGGCGACAATATACCGGACTACCTTGATGCCGATGACGACGGCGACGGTGTGGCTACACGATACGAAATAAGGATACCGAATACGACTCCTATACAGTATTACACTTTTGATAATATCCCTACCTGCACGGGGGGTACCAGGAAAAAACACCTGGACCCTGCCTGCTACTAAAATATGAATCCCGCCACACGGCGGGATTTTTTATGTATATTGGTTAGGGTATAATTATAAGTACAATGGCAAGGAGCTGCAAGACGAGCTGGGTTTACAGGTGTATGACTATGGTGCACGTAACTATGACCCTGCAATAGGCAGGTGGATGAATATTGACCCGCTGGCGGAGAAGTATAGACGATGGTCGCCTTATACTTTCCAAGAAAATAAGATGGGTATGGGTAGAGAACTAGAGGGACTAGAAATGACATCTGAACGTTCTAAAGATGGGAAATCGACGACGATTACAATGCGTGTAAATCCTGTGAATAATGTGAGATTTATGGGCGAAAAAGCCAGCAGACTATCTGATAAACATTTTGGGCAGCTTGTAGCAGATAGAATAAAATTTATAGAGAACGCATATTCGGGAAAAACTGCTGAAGGCGTACAAATGAGTGTTAAGGTCATCGTTGATCCAAAAGCTACACTTAAGTGGGACTATAGGAATGGTGTTTCCAACACAACAATGCATGGTGATGGATACACAAAAAAAATAGGAAATACTCAAAATAATACTTCAGAAGTAAATGTCACAGCCATATTTGGTAGGAATGTAGATATTCCTGTAGATGGAAACGGAGACATTGATACGGATAATTCAAAAGTAAAGTACGCTGCTAATACAGGCGGTCATGAAATTGGTCATGAAGTAGGATTGCAACACGAAGACGAAAGCACAAATCCTAGTGAGATTAAGGAACTGAATTCTAACATCGGAGATCAGGATATGACAAAAAGAAATTTAATGAGAAGTACGGCTAATGGTAATGTAATAGGTCCAAATCAACGGAGTATAATGTTAAACAATATTGAATCTCAACAAAAATAATATGAAGAAATATATTCTGATATTAATCATTTACACAATGCTCATAGGATGTAAGAGCTATGTTTACACTTATGCTGAAGGAGGATATAGTGTAAGTAAAGAACGTGAAACTGAGATATTGAAGCGCTATAATGCTACTGAAACAGATTATTCACTACTTTATATTAAAACTGATTTTGAAAGTAGACCAGTTAAGATTTACAATGATGACGAGATTCTATTAGATAAAAAGTTGGAAAAAGATTTGGTTTTAGGAATTTCAGATATTTTAAGAGTACCACGTTATAAGGATATTACAATTAATGATGGAAAAAGCAAAATAAAGTTGAGTGCAAAGAAACTTTTATCATACAAATACATTTACCTTTCAAAGAACAATAGATTTGACAAAAAGTATACTGTAATGTTAAGTAACACAATGTACGGACTTCGTTAGCATTTCTTGTAATAAATTATAAAATAACAATGTCCCCGCCGGGGACATTGTTATTTATAACCTTATGGCCTTATCATAGCCTTTAATGCCGTTATATGCTCAGGAGTGATTATAATACAGTTTGGTTCACCTTACAGTTGGTCTTTAATATGTAAAATCTAATAACTTCCCACAGCCACTGTACTCACGTTTTCTATATGTATTTCCTGCCCGGTATAGTGCAGCAGGCCGGTTTCAGGGTTCCGTTTAAATACGGTTACCGAGTTGGTTTTTACATTGCATACGATAACAAAATTTCCGTTAGGCGTAAGGGTAAAAGTACGCGGGTGGTTGCCCATGGTGCTTTGGTAGCCTATAATTTTCAGTAAACCATTGTTATCTACCCGGTACATGGCTATGTTGTTTTCATCCATGCGGTTAGTGGCATACAGAAACTTTCCGTCGGTCGAAAGGTGTACATCTGAACTTTCAAAAGCTGTTAAACCTTTATCTTCCGGATGTGCAGGCGTTCTTTGTGTAAGAGTCAGCTTTTCATCCTTGTTATTAAAAACGTCTATGGCGCCACCCAGTTCTTCAATCAGGTAAAGCATGCCGCCTTTTTTGTTAAAGGCAATATGCCTGGGGCCGCTTCCGGGCTCTGTACTGGCTGGTGTAGATTTTGTAGCTGTTAGCGGTTCTTTTCTTTGAGGGTTAAAGCTATAGTTCCATATCCTGTCGCCTCCCAGATCAGTAACAAGGAGCTGTTTCCCGTCCGGACTGAATACCGCGCAATGGGCATGAGCCGCCTCCTGCCTTTCGGGGTATACACCGCTGCCGTTGGTATAGTCAATATGCTGTAAGGGATTGCCTATGGTGCCCTCTCTATTAATAGGAAACAGGGTAAGTCCCGCCTGGGTGTAGTTGGCGCAGGCCAAATACTCTCCCGAAGGATGAACCGCTACATATACCGGGTTTTCGCCTAGGCTTGGCTGGGTAGAAGTAAGGGTTAGTGTGCCCGTTTTTGGGTTAAACCCAAAACTGCTTACGCTGCCGCCACCGGGTGTTTTGCTGTCGGTAACACTGTATAAGGTTCTGCCATCGGGTGAAAGGGTAAGGAATGACGGGTTTTTAACGCCGCTGAGCCGACTTATTTCGGTAAGCTGGCCGGTTGTATCATCAAGGCTGTAAACGTACATGCCGGGCTTCTCTTTGTTCCAGTTATACGACCCGAAAAACACATAGGTTTTCTGGGCAATGGCACTAACGGAAAAAAGAATGGACAGGAGGTAGGTAAGTGTTTGTTTAAATGACATTATAGTGTGTTGGAATATTTTATAAAACCGAATACTTCTATTTCATTTAGCTCAGGTTTTATACGGTAGATAATTACATATCCCTTAAAAACTAAATCTCTTATGTTTTCATTTCTGAAATAAACAGATTTTCTATTGCTATATGGCATCACTGCCAAGTCTTTAAGTTTTACCAAAACATCATTCCTAAACTTCCTTGCCGCTGAAGGTTTGTCTTCTGCAATATAAAGCAACTGGTCGTTAAATTTTAACCTGAAGCTTTGTAGTACTTTAACCTTCATGTTTTTTCAGGAGTTCGTCTGTTTCTTTTTCAAATTCTTCCAAAGAATACATTTTCATTTCTCCTGCATTAATCTTTCTGAGGTCTTCCTCCAGCTCTGCTTTATTCCGTAAAAACTCCTCCGAAACGATTTCCACGTCATTACGGTCAAATTGTTTTAACAGCCACATTACGTGTTCGTAGACTTTTGAGTTCACTCTTAAATGTATCGTTTCCATAATACTCCCTTTTTACCAAATATACAAAATTTACCCGTCAGTATATCCCAACAAAAAAGTGCCCCTAAAGGCACTTTAAAACTTATTCTGCGATAACTATTTCGGCATCCGTTACGTTTAGCGCCAGTATAGCATCGGTAAGTATCAGTTCGTCGGTATATGTGTTTTTACTCATTATATGGGTTTTTATTTAAGCTGCTGAACTACTTAGCTACTTAGCCGCTTGGTTTATTTTCTGAAAGTCTATTATTTAATACTTATTTTGAGTTGATGAAAAACTAAGAATCTCTGTGTCTCAGTAACTCAGTAACTTTAAAAAGGTACATCGTCATCATCCGGACGGCTGCTGTTCATGTTGCTGCCAAAGGCGTCGTTTGCTGAAGGCAGGTTTTTGGTCAGGAAGTCGTTGCTGCTGCCGCTGCTGTTCATGCTCGACGGCAGTTCGTCAAACGGTGAAGCCCCAAAATCGTCCAGGTTATCAAACTTACCAAGGCTACCGATAAACTTCAGCCTGATGTTATCCAGTCCGCCATTACGGTGCTTGGCTACAATGAACTCGGCCTGGCCTGCGGTAGGCGACTGCTCCTCATCATCCCACTCTTCAATCTTATAGTATTCGGGGCGGTAAATAAACGATACGATATCCGCATCCTGCTCAATCGCACCCGATTCACGTAGATCCGATAGTAGCGGGCGCTTGCTGCTTCCCCTGGTTTCCACCGCACGCGATAGCTGCGATAGTGCAATTACGGGGATGTTAAGTTCCTTCGCGAGTGCCTTAAGGTTTCGCGATATGGTAGAGATCTCCTGTTCACGGTTACCGCCATTTTTACCGCTGCCACCCGCGGTCATCAGCTGAAGGTAGTCAATGATAATCATCCTGATGCCGTATTGCGAAGCCAGCCTTCGGGCTTTTGCACGCAGGTCGAATATCGATAGGGAAGGGGTATCATCTATATAAAGCGGCGCTTTTTCAAGGTCTTTTACCTTAATACTCAGCTGTTCCCACTCGTGTTTTTCCAGTTTACCGGTACGCAGCTTTTCAGACGAAAGCCCTGTTTCACTCGAGATAAGACGGGTAATCAGCTGTACCGATGCCATCTCCAAAGAGAATACCGCTACGCCGTGCCCGTAGGTAATGGCTATGTTCCTGGCCATAGAAAGTACGAACGCGGTGTTGTGCGTAACTGTCATGTCTTCCAGGAGAAATAGCCTGTTTCCATCTATCTCAAAGCCGTAGTAATCGTCTTCTTTGTCCAGTTCTACCGAAATACCGGTTACCTTCCAGTCCACAAT
Source organism: Bacteroidia bacterium (assembly GCA_046566705.1). Lineage (GTDB taxonomy): Bacteria > Bacteroidota > Bacteroidia > Flavobacteriales > Flavobacteriaceae > Flavobacterium. The sequence goes on from JBKHWE010000006.1 coordinate 179,696, forward strand.
CGTTTTACCCTCGCGGGCTTTTTTACGCTCTATTTTTGTAGGTATGCTATTGATGTTGCCAAAAATACGTACCCTGTATACCTCACCTTCAAACCCAATAGATTTAATGGTGGCTTTTTTCTTTTTAAGCGAGGTACGGAAACCAAGCGTATCACACAGGAACTTAATCTGCTTGATAAACGTCTCGTTTTTCTGTACGATTTCAAAACAGTTGAATTCAGGGGCGTAATAGCCGTCGGCATCAATAATACCGGCTAAAAGCTGTAACCTGTTTTCTTTACTGTTTATTAAAAAGTCTTGTGGAATGTGCTTGTTTGTAAGTACGTTAAGCGCCCTTAGTTCTTTTTGTATATCTATATAAAAACGTTCAGAAATGGCTTTATTACGCTTTACTATACCATAGCTGTTTACGCGATTTTCCTGTTCATAGGTAACCAGTTCGCACTCCATGCTGTCAGCATACCCTTGCAGGTAAGCTATAACTTCGGGGTCGGTATTGGTTATACGCTGGCTGTATGAGTGTCCGTCGCCCAGCCAAAGCCCCATAAAATACGGTTCCAGCGAAAGTGGTTTTTCGTTAAAATCTACCGCGACCTTATAGCCTTTGTAGTTTGACTTAAATTTGTCGCTCTTTTCCAGCCAGTCTTTTACGGTAATGTTAAGTACATCGCCTTTTTTGTGCGATCCTTCATTCCTGCTGCGTTTAAGCGAAAGGATATGGCTTTCGTTAACACGGTACGACATGGCTTTGTTTTGATGTACCCAATACATACGCTCGCGCCCGCGGGCTATGGAAAGGACTGTACGTGGCGTAGAGTCGTCGCCCATAAGCAAGTCGCCTGGAACTACATCTTCCACTTTTTTCAGCGTACCATTATGCATAAGTACATTAGTGCCTTTGCCAAGGCATTTACCCATACCTGGCCTGGCCGCAATAATAATAAGGTCACTGGGCTGCCAGCCACTGGTTAGTTTATCCAGTTCGTGGAAACCGGTTGCCACACCCGATAGACCTTCTTTGCCGGCAATTTCCTCAATACGTTTTTTGGCCTGCATTACAAGGCTCTGCGCGGTTTCAGAACTACGCTTTATGTTGCCCTGGGTTACTTCGTAGAGCTTGCTTTCGGCTTTGTCCAGCAGGTCAAACACGTCAGTGGTTTCGTCGTAAGCGTCTTCAATGATTTCGCTGGACAGGCGTATAAGGCTGCGTTGTATAAACTTTTGCAGGATAATACGCGAGTGGAATTCTATGTGTGCCGACGATGATATTTTTTGGGTAAGCTGTATCAGGTAAAAGTCGCCCCCGGCTGCTTCCAGCTTGGCGTTCTTTTTTAGTTGTGCCGATACGGTAAGCAGGTCAATAGGCTGGGTATCGTTAAACAGCTGAACAATAGCCTCGTAAATGTGCTTGTGCGCGTCTTTGTAAAAGGCGTCGGGTTGCAGGATGTCTATTACTTCATCCACCCCCTTCTTGTCTATCATCATGGCGCCCAGCACAGCCTCTTCAAGGTCTACCGCCTGTGGGGGCAGCTTGCCTTTTTCGAGGGTGATAAGGGTGGACTTATCTACCTTTACGGGGTTTACGTTCCTTAAATTTTCCATTGGACTAAAGTACTCAAAAATGTATGCTGAGGGTTAAGTAATTGTTAAGGCACATATGTGTATAACGTGTTGATAACCACTCATATTTTGTTGATAACCAAAAAAATAGTCCGAAACACTGGGCTTCGGACTGTACCTTTCATAACGGGCTGATATTCAGTAATTACTTGTTGAATTCGCCCATTTTAAAGTATTTTTCCATCCGCTGCTCTACAAGTTCGGCTGTTGATAAGTCTTTCAGCTCGTTATAGGCTTTGGTTATGTATTGCTCTACCGTTTTAAAGGTGGTTTCCCTGTCGTAGTGGGCGCCCCCTAGTGGTTCAGATATAATTTCGTCTATCAGTTTTTGTTTTTTCATGTCAAAACTGGTCAGTTTCAGGGCTTCGGCAGCCTGCTCCTTATATTCCCAGCTCCTCCAAAGGATGGATGAACATGATTCTGGCGATATTACCGAATACCAGGTGTTTTCCAGCATGTATACGCGGTCGCCCACGCCTATGCCCAGTGCACCTCCCGATGCGCCTTCGCCTATGATAATGCTGATTACAGGCACCTTAAGGCGGCTCATTTCAAAGATGTTCCTTGCTATGGCCTCACCCTGTCCGCGTTCTTCCGCTTCAAGGCCTGGGTAGGCTCCCGGGGTGTCTATAAGCGTAACCACAGGAATGCCAAACTTCTCGGCCATGCGCATAAGCCTTAGCGCTTTGCGGTAACCTTCAGGGTTTGCCATACCGAAGTTGCGGTACTGCCTTGTTTTTGTATTGTAGCCCTTTTGCTGGCCCACAATCATATAGCTCTGTCCGTCTATTTTAGCAAGTCCGCCTACCATGGCTTTGTCGTCTTTAAAAGAACGGTCGCCAAAAAGTTCCAGCCAGCTGTCGCCGGCAAGGGCTTTAATATAATCTACCGTATACGGGCGGTTCGGGTGGCGCGAAAGCTGTACCCTTTGCCATGCGGTAAGGTTTTTATATATGTTTTTCCTTGTTTCAATGAGCTTTTTCTCAATCTGTTTGCAGGTGTTGGATACGTCTACATCGCTCTCCTGGCCTATGATGGCACATTTCTCTAACTGCTCTTCCAGTTCTTTTATAGGAAGCTCGAAATCTAGGTATTCCATAGTAGAGGCAGATTTATTTTTTATTAAAGTTGAAGCGGCAAAGATAAGTAATTATGTTCAATAGGTAACGCGCTAAATTGCCAATTAGTATGTTGTACCCTTACGGCCTTTCAGCACCCCATTGATAATCACGGTAATGAGTATAATGGCGGCACCTATGTAAAAGGACGTATCCATACGTTCGCTTTCGCTAAAAACGATTAATGCAAGGATAATCCCATAAATAGGCTCCAGGTTTATGGTAAGCATCATGGTGTAGGGGGTAATGGTTTTCATAACCTTTACGGCAGCAATCTGCGCGTAGGCGGTACAAACCGACCCCAGTATAAAGAGCCACAACCAGTCTGACCCCGAAAGGGCAAAGAAGGCCGGGCTAAACTGCCCATCATATAACAGATAGAGCGAAAAGAAAAAGATGCCGCCCAGCAGTTCGTAAAACGATATGGCTGTGGCGTTGTATTCTTTGGCAAACTTGCCGTTTATCATGGCAAAGACGGTAGACAGGAATGCGCTGAAAAGTGCCGTAAGTATACCGAAAAGGTAATTTCCTTCAAAATGGAAAATAATGTAGAGCCCTACAATAACAAACAGCCCGAAGATGACTTCGTAGATTACTATTTTCCTGCCGTATAACAGGGGTTCTAATAAGGATGCGAAGAATGCTCCTGTACTAAGGCAGGCCAGGGTTACCGATATGTTGCTGATTTTTATGGCATGGAAAAAGGTAAACCAGTGCAGCGCTATAACCAGCCCGGCAAATACCATGCGTAGCAATGCCTTAAGCGGCAGGCGGAACGGCACCTTCATTATAAGCGCGTATACCAGCATAAGCACCAGGGCTATGGTCATACGGAACCATACCAGTGGCAGGGCACTAATGGTTATAAGCTTGCCCAGCACAGCGGTAAACCCCCATACAAATACTATGAGGTGCAGGTGCAGGTAGTTCTTTAGGTTATCGTTTTGCATTGCGTAACAGGTAAAAAGCCAGTATGCCGAAAGCCAGGTTAGGTATCCAGGTGGCTACAAGCGGTGAAAAAGCCGATTTTTCGGCCAGTACGCCAAATACCTTGTCAAAGAAAACAAAGGTAAAGGCCAGGGCTATGCCTATGGCCAGGTTAATACCCATACCGCCACGGCGTTTCATGCTGGATACCGCTACGGCTATCAGGGTAAGGATAAAAGCCGATACGGGTGTGGTAAACTTTTTGTACAATACCACCATGTACGCGTTCAGGTTGCTGGAGCCACGGGCACGCTCACGGTCTATAAAATTAGTGAGTTCGCCATAGGTCATGGTTTCCGCGGCGTATACGGCCGGGGTAAGGTCATCCGGGCTAAAGTTAAGCTTTAGTGTAATTACCGATTGTTTTACAATATTATCGGCCTCCGGGCCTATAGTCCTTTTGGTATATCCGCTCAGGGTATAGGTGCTGTCTTTTTCGTTAAATTTTATGCTGTTTGCGGTAACCTTGCTTACCAGTCGGTTTTTGTCGTAGGTTTCCAGGTTAAAGTTATATCCTGTTTTAGTATTGTATACAAAGTTATTCACGTAAATAATTTCCCTGTCGCTAATTTGCTTATATACATCGGTTGTCTGTCGGGTTTCCTTGCGGCTCAGGTATTGATAGCGGAAATCGTTAAACCCCTTACTGGCCTTTGGCAGGAAAAAGAATCCCATAACCAGTGCGAGTACCGATACTACCGAAGCCCCTATAATATACGGACGCAAAAAACGAGTAAACGATATGCCCGAACTCAGTATGGCTACAATCTCCGTACGGTTAGCCAGCTGGCTCGTAAACCAAATGATGCTAAGGAACAGGAATATTGGGAACAGCAGGTTAGCAAAATATATGGTAAAGTCGCCATAATAAATGGCGATTTGCTTAAACGGCACATGGTTTTCGAGCATACGGTTTACCTTTTCCGATACGTCGATTACAATCCCGATAGGAATAAACATGATAAGCATTACAAAAAATGTGGTGAGGTAGCGCTTTAGTATGTACCAGTCTATTATTTTCACAGTATGCTGTTTTTATTGTCAGTTTTTGGATATTGGTTGTTGGTTTTTAGTTGATGGTTGTTGGCCGTTTGTGGCGACATACGTCATATTTCTCATATAACAAACAACTAAAAACCAATGACCATCAACAAAAAAATTAAAGCCTTTGGCTCATGTTGCGTACCATCATTTCCTTCCACTCACGGAAATCACCTGCCAAGATATGCTTACGTGCTTCACGCACCAGCCACATATAAAAGCCCAGGTTGTGTATGGTGGCTATCTGCTTGCCCAGGAACTCGTCTGCGGCAAACAGGTGGCGCAGGTAAGCCTTGGTGTACTCGGTATCTACAAACGTTATGCCCATTTCGTCTACCGGGCTAAAGTCGTTTTCCCACTTTTTGTTTTTTATGTTAATGGTACCGTTAGCCGTAAACAGCATGCCGTTACGGGCATTACGGGTAGGCATAACACAGTCAAACATATCTACGCCCAGGGCTATGTTCTCTAATATATTTATAGGGGTACCCACACCCATAAGGTAACGTGGTTTGTCTTCGGGTAGTATACTGCACACCACATCGGTCATGGCGTACATTTCCTCTGCAGGTTCGCCCACGCTAAGGCCGCCTATGGCATTACCCACGGCACCGGCATTGGCTATGTACTCGGCACTTTGCTTACGCAGGTCGGTATAGGTGCTGCCCTGTACAATAGGGAAAAACGCCTGGCTGTAGCCGTACTTAAACGGAAGCTTTTCCAGGTGGGTTATACAACGGTCCAGCCAGCGGTGCGTCATGTGCATAGAGCGCTTGGCATAGCGGTAGTCGCACGGGTAGGGCGTACATTCGTCAAACGCCATGATAATGTCGGCGCCTATGGTGCGCTGAATTTCCATAACGCTCTCCGGCGAAAAGAAATGGTACGACCCATCTATGTGGCTTTTAAATTTTACACCCTCTTCCTTAATCTTACGGTTAGCCGAAAGCGAGTATACCTGGTAACCGCCGCTATCGGTAAGGATAGGCCTGTCCCAGTTCATAAATTTATGCAGGCCGCCTGCCTGCTCCAGGATGTCGGTTTTAGGGCGCAGGTACAGGTGGTAGGTATTGCCCAGTATAATATCGGGGTTTATGTCGTTTTTCAGTTCGCGCTGGTGCACGCCTTTTACTGTGCCCGCTGTACCCACCGGCATAAAAATCGGTGTTTCTATAATGCCGTGATCGGTGGTTATGGCTCCGGCACGTGCCTTGGTTTGCGGGTCTTTTGTTAGTAAGTCAAATTTCATGGTACTCTTTTACAATCGGCAAAGATAGTAATTTCAGATTGTAGATTTCAGAATTAAGATTAATGGTGGAAGCCGGAAGTCGGAGGTCGGAAGTCGGAGGTCGGAAGTCGGAAGTCGGAGGTCGGAAGTCGGAGGTCGGAAGTCGGAGGTCGGAGGTCGGAGGTCGGAGGTCGGAGATGGGAGATGGGATGTTTGGGGTTGTTAGTCATAAGTCGTTGCCCAATGCAATTATGTCTGACCCTTTCAGGGTCGGGAAGGCTAATCGCTGACTACTGAAAGCTAATAGCCGCCAGCGAAGATTTTTTTTATATATTTACCGGCCAATTATTTGTCAACCAACAAATTCCTCTTTATGAAAAAAAGTATAAAGGCCCTTCAGGGGGTATTCCTGCTGTTATTGTGTGGGATATTTTTAGTTTCCTTTTCAAATGATAATAAACTAGCCCCGCTTTTTAATGTAAAAGTAATGCCTGCAAATCCGGCAGGTTCGCAATTTGCAATGAGCAAAACGGCTGTAGATACTTCGGGTTGCCCTAAATGCACGGCCGTATTTGATGAATGTATTACGGCCAACGGTAAAGTATTTACCGACGAGGTAGAAAGAGTAAGTGACGATTTTAAGGCCGGTAAAATTAAGAAAGAGGAGATGCTTAAGGCATTTGAAGTTGCCAAAGCGGCCAACAGTAAAGCCATTACACTATGTGCTACAGCCTATAACAATTGTTGCCTTAGCGAAATGAGTAAAGCTAAAGCTGCCTCAAAAACAAAGTCTAAGCAGTAGGTCGTTTTTTGAGCTGTCAGCTATTAGCCATCAGCTATTTTCTGAAAGCCAAATATAACTACTATGAAACCACTACTAATACTCCCGCTACTGTTGCTGCTCCTTTCGTGTAAAAATGAAAAAGAGGAGCAGCTGAAGCATGCTATAGTGGGGGAGTGGAGGTTTGTTGCCATTATTGACAGTGCAAAGCATACTGAACCGGATAGTCTTGTGGAACGAACTTACCTGATTTCTGATTTTGAGCTGCGTCGGGATGGTGCTTATACCGAGAAATCGGGTTTTTGGGATGTTACGAATAAGTCAGGTAAGAAAGTATTAAAGTACTACGGATGGGATGCCCGATACGAAATAGAAAGCGATAGCTTGTTTGTGCAGATACCTTTTAGGACTAAGCGGCGGGCTATAAAAATACATTCTTTAATAAGGGATAGTCTTGTATGTGAATTTGATACTAAGAAGTATACTGTTTTTAAGCGGCAACATTACAGGTTAAGTCCTAAGGAACAGTATGATGCTATTGAAGTATTTACAACTACGATATTTGGTGAGCAGGATTTTGAGAGTGTCGCAATCACAAGGGCAGGTGATGTTTATTTAGAAGGCGGAGATAACCGAAAGAGTAGTGATGATTTTACGGCATCGATTTCACCCGAAGATTTTTTAAAGCTCCAGGACGGTTTTAAGAAAGCCGGAATTGATTCACTTAAAAAGAGCTATTCGGATGAAAATTCAGATGCAGCAACTGTTATGGTCAACTTTATCAAAAATGGTCATATCTATAAAACCATAACCGATTATGATGCGCAATCGCCACGGGAATTTAAGGATGCTTATAATCACGTTCGGTTTTTGTACCAGACACTAAAACTTGAAAAAACGCAAATAAACTATTCAGAATTTGCCCGCTGTGATGTTACGTTTCATACTCCCGGAAAAAAGAGTGTACAATTAAACTTTAATCAAAAAGATATTTTCATTAAAGGACTTGCGCAAGCAAAACCATCAAATCACATGTTTAAACCAAAGTACAGGGCTATGTATGGTTATTTTAAGAAAGATAAATCCTTAGAAACCGATGGCCGCTACTATAGATTTCCGTCCGAAGATGGCGGTAAAACACTTGACCTCGGCTATGATTTTATTGAGAGAAACGAGTTAAAGCTTTCAGCCGTCAGCCATTAGCTTCTAGCCATCAACTATTTTCTTAAAGCTAATTGCTGAAAGCTGAAAGCTAATTGCTGCAAGCTATCTAAAATATTATTCCGTACTTTTACCATCCACATAAAAATCCCGGATGAAGAAGATTGTTGCGCTGCTGTGCGCCCTGTTGTGTCTGTTAAATAGTCATTCCCAAAATAAAAAAGTTATAGAGCAGGCCGAGGCGCAGCTGCTTAAGGCCATATCGGGCAGGATAACGGAGGTAAAACCCGATGTTACCGCCAAGGTGCTCCGTGTGCCGCTTGCCGTGCTTACCGAAAACTGTGTAGACGTAGTGTACCAGGATGGCAACCCGGAACACGCCGATTTTTTTAAGCTGACCGAAACTACGGTCGATTTTAAATGGACCAACGCCACCTATAGCGTTACCCTTACCGGTAGTACCGAGTTAGTTTCCATGAAGCTGCTATTAGTGCAGTTTCCGCAAGGTACAAACATGGTCACTGCCTCCATGCTACTGGCGCCGTGCTATTGCCTTCCGTATGCCTATGTACTGCCGTTTTATACCGCTAACGGTATGTTTATTTCTTTTGAGCCACAGCTGTCCCATATTGACGATACTACAAAACGTGTAGCCCTTTATAACGCCCTGCAGGACTATCTTATTAAAACCCTTCCAAAAACGTACACCTACCAAAACGTGTCGTTAATGAACAACGACTAAAACCCTTACCGAACCTGTTGCAAAGTTACGCCTGTTTTTATGCGGGAGTACTGAAGGCAGTCGTTCAGTGTTTTTAGCGGTATGCCATACTTAAAAAACACCACTAAACAAAATTACTGAACAGGCGGCTTCAGTGATTTTGTAAACCCTATACATGGGGCTGTTGCAGGGTGTGTTTTTGTGTAAAGTCTTTATGTATTGATAGTCAGTAGATAGTGGTTTTTAGGTGCTACAGCTGTTACCCTGTCTGTAAGTAGTTTGTAAGTATATTGTAGGCTCCCTGTAGCAGCCTGGTAAAAAATGCTAAGTTGCTATACATCTTGAAAATGGCTGCCAAAAAAATACGTTTGGAAGTTAAATTTTGTATCTTGGTAAACCACCAAAAACCAATCCCATGAAAGAAGTTTTTTTGCACTACATATGGCAGTTCAAAAAATACGATGCGGCACTGCTTACCACCGTTCAGGGCGCCCCTGTACAGGTGCTTCACAGCGGGCAGTATTTGCAGCAAAGCGGCCCCGATTTCTTTAACGCCCAATTGGTTATCGGCGGGCAACGCTGGGCAGGGAATGTAGAAATACATATAAAGAGCTCTGACTGGTATTTGCATAGTCACGAGTCTGATTTACAGTATGATAACGTAGTGCTGCATGTGGTTTGGGAGCACGATACCGAAGTGCTGTACAAGGATGGCTCCGAAATCCCCGTACTGGAGCTGAAAAACATAGCAGATGTTTCATTATTAGAAAGTTACCAACGGCTCACGGCGGCTAAAAACTGGATTCCCTGCGAAAAGGAACTTGCCGGGCTAAACGCCTTTGTATTAGGCAACTGGAAAGAGCGTTTGTTTTTTGAGCGACTGGAGCGTAAGGCATTGCCTGTCATGGCATTGGCTAAAGAAACCGCAGGCGACTGGGAGGCGGTTTTGTTCTGCTTCCTGGCAAAGAATTTCGGGCTTAATACGAATGGCGGGTTGTTTTTTGAGATGGCTAAATCGCTGCCATTCAGTATGGTGCGTAAGGAAAGTTTTGAGTTACAACAGCTTGAAGCACTGCTGTTTGGCCGTGCCGGTATGCTTAGCGGTACGTATGAAGATCTGTACCCTAAAGCATTGCAGCGCGCCTATACTTATGCTTCGCAAAAATATCATTTACAGCCCTTTATCCCCGAGCCTGCTGAGTTTTTCAGGCACCGCCCGGATAATTTCCCTACCATCCGCATGGCGCAATTGGCTGCGCTATACCACACCCGCCAAAACCTGTTTGGCAAACTCATGCAAGCACAAACCCCGGCCGATTTTTACGCGCTTTTTAATGTGCCCGTTTCATCGTATTGGGCCACCCACTACCGCTTTGATAAAGACAGTGTTGCCAGGCGCAAGCAACCTGCACCATCGTTTGTAGACTTGCTTATAATCAATACTATAATGCCCGTTAAGTTTGCGTATGCACGCAGCCTGGGCAAGGATATTACCGAAGAACTTATACTGCTTTTACAGGAAATTAAGCCGGAGAAAAATGCCGTGATGGATAAGTTTGCATTCTATAAAATCCCGGCGGTTTCGGCCTACGACAGCCAGTCGTTACTACAGTTGAAAAATGAGTACTGCACCCACCACCGCTGCCTGCAATGTGCTATTGGGCTGAGCCTTTTAAAAAGCTGAAACTTTTTAGTATATTTGGATATCTGAAACTTGAAACCTTAAACCTTAAACTTTTTCTATGGCATTGATTACCAATATTCGACACTTTTTTGAAAAACACGGTTTTGAGGTTTCCAGCCGCCTTGCCGACCGTCTGGGCATGCGCGCCACAAATGTACGCCTGTTCTTTATTTATATCACTTTTGTAACGGCGGGTTTATGGTTTGGGGTGTACCTTACGCTGGCTTTCTGGCTGAGGCTCAAGGATATGATTTACACCAAGCGTAGTTCGGTATTTGATTTATAATCCATTGCCACTACCACCATGAAACCAACCAAACCTACCCTTCCATACCGATTTACCTCTGCACAGCGAAAAGGTATTTTTGCGCTGATAACACTTATTGTAATTACCCAGCTTGGCTGGCTGTTGTATAGTAAATATATGTTTGCATACTCGGTTGTTAATCAGGGAGAAATGCAATGGCTTGCGCACCAGCAGGAACTCGATGCACTGAAAGCGAAAGCCGACAGTACTTCGCATAAGATATATCCGTTTAATCCTAATTTTATCAGTGATTATAAGGCATACACCCTGGGGCTTACCCCGCAGCAGGCCGATAAAATAAAGGCGTTCCGTAAGGAAGGCAAGTGGATAAATTCAGTAGCTGATTTTAAGTCGGTAACGGGCGTTTCAGATAGTTTGCTGGCAGTGCTTTCGCCGTATTTTAAGTTTCCGGACTGGGTGAAAAACAAGTCGACTTTGGTGTCTGAAAATACTTCTCATCTTAAAGATGAATACGAAAAGAAAAATAACGCCTTTGCTGCTAAAACTACAGTAATTACTAAGGCTGATATTAATACCGCTACCGAAGAACAACTTGAAAAAGCGTACGGAATAGGCCCTGCATTTGCCAAGAAAATAGTTAAGAAACGTACCGACCTTGGGGCGTTTGTAAGCATGGAGCAAATGGCCGAATTTGACGAGTTTTCGCCAGAAGCTGTGGCCGACCTGAAGAAGCGGTTTATGGTTGTAGGCAGCCCGCCGGTAAAACGCATTAACGTAAATACGGCATCACTTGGGCAGTTAACGCGTTTCCCTTACTTCAACAGGGATATTGCCAAAGGGATTATTACCCGCCGCAGCATGGACGGTAAAATTTCTAACTTTGATGAATTTGTAAAAATTAACCCTGAATTTTTAGGAAAATTAAAAATAATTCAGTTATATTTGGAATACTAAAAAATAAAACTGGTATTTATGGTTTTTGATACAACCGAAACACAAGCTATGATTGCTGCTTCCATCCGTGAGTTTGCAGCCTTTAATATTGTTCCCTATTATATGGACTGGGATGAAAACCAGCATTTCCCTGTTGACCTGTTTAAGAAACTGGGCGAGATGGGTTATATGGGGGTGCTTGTGCCGGAAGAGTACGGTGGCAGTGGCCTGGGTTACCATGAATATATCACGGTAATAGAGGAGTTGTCTAAAGTAGATCCATCGATTGGGCTTTCGGTTGCAGCGCACAACTCGCTTTGTACCAATCATATATTAATGTTTGGTAACGACGGGCAAAAACAGCGTTGGCTGCCTAAGCTTGCCACGGCAGAGTGGATAGGTGCCTGGGGGCTTACCGAGCACAATACCGGTAGTGATGCGGGTGGCATGAATACCACTGCCGTTAAAGATGGCGACTATTGGGTAATCAACGGCGCCAAGAATTTTATTACCCACGGAAAAAGTGGTAACGTGGCCGTAGTTATTGTCCGCACAGGCGAGAAAGGCGACAGCCGCGGCATGACGGCTTTTGTAATAGAAAAAGATACACCGGGCTTTAGCTCGGGTAAGAAAGAAAATAAACTGGGCATGCGTGCCAGCGAAACCGCTGAGCTGGTTTTTGATAACTGCCGCATCCCTGATGCCAACAGGCTTGGCGAAGTAGGTGAGGGCTTTATCCAGGCAATGAAGATACTGGATGGCGGGCGTATATCTATAGGGGCGTTGTCACTGGGCATTGCCAAAGGGGCCTATGAAGCGTCGCTCAAGTACAGTAAGGAGCGTTACCAGTTTGGGCAGCCGATAAGCAGCTTCCAGGGGATATCGTTTAAACTTGCCGATATGGCTACCGAGATTGAAGCCAGCGAGCTTTTGCTGCATAAAGCGGCTCATTTAAAGAATAACCACCAGCCGGTAACCACCGCGGGCGCCATGGCGAAAATGTTTGCCAGCGAAGCTTGTGTACGCATATCTAATGAAGCCGTGCAAATACACGGAGGGTATGGTTATACCAAAGATTTTCCGGTAGAAAAGTTTTATCGAGACAGTAAGTTGTGTACTATAGGCGAAGGTACTACCGAGATACAAAAAGTGGTTATAGCCCGTAATATACTGAAATAGCACTACCTATCTATATTTTACACTAAATGGTTGAAGGCCCTCCGGATTTTGGAGGGCTTTCGTTTTTTTTAAGTTGTTACAATAATATAGATACCATTCCGTTATGTAATATGTTGATTAATATAAGTATACTCACGGGCAGAGACACGGTTAAATAATTGTTACTTTTGCTTTGAGGGTTTAAATAATTGATGTATGTTTGCACCCGTAAATGAGAGGAGGTGTATAGCATATGTTAATAATTCCAATAAAAGACGGAGAAAATATCGATAGGGCGCTTAAGCGTTACAAACGTAAATTCGACAAAACCGGAACAGTTCGCCAACTAAGGGCGCGCCAAGCTTTCATAAAGCCATCTATAAAGAGGCGTAAGGAAGTTCAAAAAGCAGCTTATATTCAAGGTCTACGCGACGCACTTGAAGCTTAAGATAATTTTTTGGGGCTTTAAATAGCAGCCGTTAGCAGCTAAAGTTTAACTTTGCTGTTAGCGGTTTTTTTATTTATATATGTTTGATAATAAAAATGCTTTTAGGGATTACCTTTTAAAGGAAAAAAATTACAGTCCGCTTACGGCAAAAGCTTACCTTGATGATTTGGCTGTTTTTGAGCAGTTTATACAAATAGATGAAGACGGGGCGTTGCTGCAGGAGGTGGTGTACGGGCAGGTGCGCGCCTGGATCATGCATCTTTCGGTAAAGGAGGGGCTTAGTAACCGGTCTATCAACCGTAAGGTGGCATCACTTAAAGCTTTTTATAAATTTTTACTTAAGGCCAAACAGATTGAAATAAGTCCGTTACAAAAACACACCGCGCTAAAAACTGAGAAAAAAGTACAGGTTCCTTTTAGTGAAAAGGAAATGCATGATGTAGTGGAACATAATGATTTCCCTGATGATTTTGAAGGGCTTCGTAACCGTCTTATTGTGGAACTCTTTTATACTACCGGTATACGCCGTGCCGAGCTCATAGGTTTAACGGTAAATAGTTATGATGCCGGGAGTGGTACGCTAAAGGTTTTGGGTAAGCGTAATAAGGAGCGCCTGGTGCCAGTACTGTCTTGTACTGCCGATGTGCTGCGGCTTTATGTGAGTGAGCGCGCGAAATTGGAAGAAATCCAAAATCCTCAAATGTTAATTTTGACAGTTCAGGGAAAAAAAATTAACGAAACTTTTGTATATAGGTTAATAAATCGTTACTTTAGTGTTGTCTCCGCTAAGGTAAAAAGGAGCCCGCACGTTCTTCGGCATACTTTTGCCACGCATCTCCTTAATAACGGAGCCGATTTAAATTCAGTAAAGGAATTACTCGGGCACGCCAGTTTAGCATCTACACAAGTTTATACCCACAGCAGCCTTGCAGAACTTAAGGCGGTGTATAAAGATGCACATCCGCGTAACCGGGGAGGTTCCTGATTTGTTTAATCTAATTTTTTTTTATTATGAAAGTGAACGTTCATGCAGTTAACTTTACAGTTGACAGAAAACTTATTGGTTATGTACAAGGAAGGCTTGATAAGCTGGAGAAGTTTTATGACAAGGTGGTTTGTTCTGATGTTTTTTTTAAATTAGACAATACTGCCCTGAAAGAAAACAAGATAGCTGAAGTGAAGATAAGTGTACCGGGAGATGAGTTTGTGGTGAAAAAACAATGTAAGACCTTTGAAGAGGCTGTGGAGCTTGCTGCAGATTCTATGGAGCGTTTACTTATGAAAAGGAAACATAAAATCAGGGCGCATTCTTAATGTGAATTTTTTTTAAGAAAATGTTTTGATTAGAAAATAATTTATCTACATTTGCAGTCCGTTAGAAATAGCGGACTTTTTTATGAAGTTGCCGGTGTAGCTCAGCTGGCTAGAGCAGCTGATTTGTAATCAGCAGGTCGTGGGTTCGAGTCCCTCTATCGGCTCAAAATATGTTCTAATAATTACATATTGCAACAAAGTAAAAGGTTAGGGGAGATACTCAAGCGGCCAACGAGGACGGACTGTAAATCCGTTGGGAAACCTTCGAAGGTTCGAATCCTTCTCTCCCCACTAAAAATTTATTTTGAATATTGGAAATTGAATTGTAGTTTTGCGCCGCTGTTCAGGAAAACGATTTTCATGATAAGTATGTCGCCGGTGTAGCTCAGGGGTAGAGTGCTTCCTTGGTAAGGAAGAGGTCACGGGTTCAATTCCCGTCATTGGCTCAACGTTTAAAAGAATTTGAACACTAATTATAAACTAAGATTAAATTATTAAATCATGGCAAAGGAAACTTTTGATAGGTCAAAGCCGCACCTTAACATAGGTACTATCGGGCACGTTGACCACGGTAAAACTACCCTTACTGCTGCTATCACTAAAGTTCTTGCTGATGCAGGTCTTTCTGAAGCGAAATCATTCGATCAAATTGACAATGCTCCTGAAGAAAAGGAAAGGGGTATTACAATTAATACTTCTCACGTAGAATATTCTACTCAGAACCGTCACTACGCTCACGTTGACTGTCCAGGTCACGCTGACTACGTTAAGAACATGGTTACTGGTGCTGCTCAGATGGACGGTGCTATCCTTGTTGTTGCTGCTACTGACGGACCGATGCCACAAACACGTGAGCACATCCTTCTAGGTCGCCAGGTAGGTGTGCCTCGTATGGTTGTATTCATGAATAAAGTGGATATGGTTGATGATGCTGAGCTACTTGAGCTAGTTGAAATGGAAATCCGTGACCTACTTTCTTTCTATCAGTATGATGGTGATAATGGTCCAGTTATACAAGGTTCTGCTCTAGGTGCACTTAACGGTGAGCCGAAATGGGTTGAAACTGTAATGTCTCTTATGGCTGCTGTAGATGAGTGGATCGAACTTCCTGTTCGTGACGTTGAGAAGCCATTCCTTATGCCTGTTGAAGACGTATTCACTATCACTGGTCGTGGTACTGTTGCTACAGGTCGTATCGAAACTGGTGTTGCTAACACAGGTGATCCGGTAGAAATCATTGGTATGGGTGCAGAAAAACTTACATCTACTATTACAGGTGTTGAGATGTTCCGTAAAATCCTTGACCGTGGTGAAGCTGGTGATAACGTAGGTCTTCTACTTCGTGGTATAGATAAAGCTGATATCCGTCGTGGTATGGTTATTATCAAGCCAGGATCTGTTAAGCCACACGCTCACTTCAAAGCAGAGGTTTATATCCTTAAGAAAGAAGAAGGTGGACGTCACACTCCATTCCACAATAACTACCGTCCTCAGTTCTATGTGCGTACAACTGACGTAACTGGTACTATTTCTCTTCCTGCTGGTGTAGAGATGGTTATGCCTGGTGATAACCTTACTATTGAGGTTCAACTACTAAGCCCAATCGCTCTAAGTGTAGGTCTGCGTTTCGCTATCCGTGAAGGTGGTCGTACAGTAGGTGCAGGTCAGGTAACTGAAATCATTGCCTAATTTTTAGGATTTAAAATAAAGAAACCGGCTGGTTCTTTACCGGCCGGTTTTTTAATCAAACGGGTGTAGTTCAAGGGTAGAATAGCGGTCTCCAAAACCGTTGATGGGGGTTCGAATCCCTCCACCCGTGCAATAAGAGCATAATTAAACGCGATATACAATGAAATTGACCAATTATATATCAGAGGCATTTACTGAGCTTAAAGACAATGTAACCTGGCCTGAATGGGCAGAAGTGCAACGCCTTACTATTATCGTGGCAGTATTCTCTATACTGTTTGCCTTGGTAACTTTTGGTGTTGATAAAGGTTTCGAAGTGTCTGTAGCGAAGTTGTATGCTTTCCTTAAACAATAATTTTATTTGAGATGACTGATAACAATGTCAAAAAATGGTATGTGGTTAGGGCGGTAAGCGGTCAGGAAAATAAAGTTAAGAACTACATAGAAACAGAAATTAGTAAAGCCGGCCTTTCTGATTACGTATCTCAGGTATTAGTGCCAACTGAAAAAGTTGTACAAGTACGTGATGGTAAGAAAATCAGTAAAGACAGGGTTTACTTTCCTGGTTATGTAATGCTTGAAGCTAACCTTACCGGCGAAGTTCCGCATATTATAAAATCTATTACCGGTGTTATCGGTTTTCTTGGTGAAACCAAAGGCGGTGATGCTGTACCTTTAAGGCTTACTGAGGTAAACAGGATGCTGGGCAAGGTAGATGAGCTTACTGTAAAAGTAGATAACACTGCTATACCGTACTCTGTAGGAGAAACGGTTAAAGTTATAGATGGACCTTTTAACGGCTTTAACGGCACTGTTGAAAAGGTTAACG
This sequence comes from Bacteroidia bacterium, assembly GCA_046566705.1. GTDB lineage: Bacteria > Bacteroidota > Bacteroidia > Flavobacteriales > Flavobacteriaceae > Flavobacterium. Next base: position 196,676 of record JBKHWE010000006.1, read on the forward strand.
AAGAAAAGCGTAAGCTGGAAGTAATGGTGAAGATCTTCGGTAGGAAGACCCCACTGGAGCTAAGCTTTATGCAGGTAGAAAAAGTATAATTTTCGTTACAATTATTTATAAATCACATCCTCGCTTCCAATTGAAGATGTGCTAAATCTTTTTAAAGAAATGGCTAAAGAAATTAGTAAAGTAGTTAAACTACAAGTTAAGGGAGGTGCTGCGAACCCGTCGCCACCGGTTGGACCTGCTTTGGGAGCTGCTGGCGTTAACATCATGGAGTTCTGTAAGCAGTTTAATGCCAGGACTCAGGATAAGCCAGGTAAAGTATTACCGGTACAAATTACCGTGTACAAAGACAAGTCATTTGAGTTTGTTGTAAAAACGCCACCGGCGGCTATCCAGCTTCTTGAAGCAGCTAAGCTAAAAGGAGGTTCAGGGCAGCCTAACCGTAAGAAGGTAGCAAGTGTAACCTGGGATCAGATTAAGGCTATCGCAGAAGACAAAATGCCAGACCTTAACGCTTTCACTATTGAGAAAGCAATGAGTATGGTTGCAGGTACTGCTAGGTCTATGGGTATAACAGTATCAGGCACAGCTCCTTTTTAATCGTAAAAAGACAAGAAAGAAATGGCAAAATTGACAAAAAAACAAAAAGAATCTGCTGCTCAAATCGAAAAAGGCAAGCTGTACTCTCTTAAAGATGCTTCTGCTCTTGTAAAGACTATTGCTTCTGCTAAATTTGATGAGTCTGTAGATATCGCGGTACGTCTTGGTGTTGATCCAAGGAAAGCGAACCAAATGGTAAGGGGTGTTGTAACACTTCCTCATGGTACAGGTAAGGATGTTAAAGTTCTTGCTCTTGTAACTCCTGATAAAGAAGCTGAAGCTAAAGCTGCTGGTGCTGACTTTGTAGGTCTTGATGATTACCTTCAGAAAATAAAAGACGGTTGGACAGATGTTGATGTTATCATCACAGTTCCTGCTGTTATGGGTAAGCTGGGTCCTCTAGGTAGGATTCTTGGTCCTCGTGGCCTTATGCCAAACCCTAAAACCGGTACTGTAACTATGGAGGTTGGTAAAGCCGTTCAGGAAGTTAAAGCCGGTAAAATCGACTTTAAAGTTGATAAGACTGGTATCGTTCACGCTGGTATCGGAAGGGTATCTTTTGATGCTGATAAAATCGCGGAAAACGCTCACGAGATTATCCAAACATTAATTAAACTTAAGCCAGTTGCGGCTAAAGGTACTTACATTAAAGGTATCCACCTTTCTAGTACTATGAGCCCTGCTATTGCCCTAGATCCTAAGGCAGTATAATTGGCAGTTAAAAAGATTTTACCATGAAAAAAGAACAAAAATCAAGCGTAATTCAAGATTTAACTGCAAAGTTGACTGAAGCTAACGTAGTTTATGTTACGGATATATCTGGACTTGATGCAGAAACTACTTCTAACCTGAGAAGGGCTTGTTTTAAAGCCGGTATCAAACTAGAGGTTGTTAAAAATACCCTGCTTGAAAAAGCAATGGAAATCGTTGAGAACGACTACAGCGATCTTCCTACCATCCTTAAAGGAAACACTGCTATCCTTATTTCTGATAACGGTAACGCCCCTGCTAAAATTATCAAGGAGTTCCGTAAGAAATCTGATAAGCCGGTACTTAAAGGTGCTTACATACATGAAGCAGTATTTATTGGTGACAACCAGCTTGATGCTCTTGTTGCTCTTAAATCTAAAGACGAAGTTATCGGTGAAATCATCGGCCTGCTTCAGTCTCCTGCTAAAAACGTTGTTAGCGCACTTAAATCAGGTGGTGGCAAAATTGCAGGTATCCTTAAAACCCTTTCTGAAAAGGAAGGTTAATAGCCGAACGCACATAATAAATAATATTTTTTTACAAACGATTTAAAACGATAGAAAAAATGGCAGATTTGAAACAATTCGCTGAACAACTAGTTAACCTAACAGTTAAAGAAGTTAACGAACTTGCAAACATACTTAAAGACGAGTACGGTATTGAGCCTGCAGCTGCTGCTGTAGTTGCTGGTCCTGCTGCTGGTGGTGATGCTCCAGTTGCTGAAGAGCAAACTGAATTTACTGTAGTTCTTAAAGATGCTGGTGCTTCTAAACTTGCAGTAGTTAAAGCTGTAAAAGAACTTACAGGCCTAGGTCTTAAAGAAGCTAAAGATCTTGTAGATGGTGTACCTGCTAACGTTAAAGAAGGTATCTCTAAAGACGAAGCTGAAGGTCTTAAAAAAGCCCTTGAAGAAGCTGGTGCTGTAGTTGAGCTTAAATAAGCTTTTTACATATAAAACCTAAGGTTTAGGCCTTGAGACAGAATCTCAAAGGCCTAAACCATTTTTCGTATAATAAACTTTTATACGGCATTATTTACTTACTTTAATATAAATTTTGTCCATTGATGATAACAAATCAGACTGAAAGAATAAGTTTTGCCTCGACGAAGAACATTCCGAGCTACCCGGACTTCCTTGACATTCAGATAAAGTCGTTCAAGGATTTCTTCCAGCTGGAAACCAAGTCGGACGAAAGGGGCAATGAGGGTCTTTACAACACCTTCAAGGAAAACTTTCCGATTACTGATACCCGCAATCAGTTTGTACTGGAGTTTCTCGATTATTTCGTAGACCCGCCAAGGTACTCTATTGAGGAGTGTATAGACAGGGGACTTACTTACAGTGTGCCGTTAAAAGCACGTTTAAAACTTTACTGTACTGACCCCGAACATGAAGATTTTGAAACGATAGTACAGGACGTGTACCTGGGTACCATACCCTACATGACTCCAAGCGGTACTTTTGTTATCAATGGCGCAGAGCGCGTTGTAGTATCTCAGCTACACAGGTCGCCGGGCGTATTCTTTGGTCAGTCGTTCCACGCTAACGGAACAAAACTATACTCTGCCAGGGTAATTCCTTTTAAAGGTTCTTGGATAGAATTCGCTACAGATATTAACAATGTAATGTACGCGTACATAGACAGGAAGAAAAAGCTTCCTGTAACCACGCTTTTCCGTGCTATTGGTTTTGAAAGGGACAAGGATATCCTTGAAATTTTTGACCTTGCCGAAGAGCTTAAGGTGTCTAAGAGCAGCCTTAAAAAGTACATAGGCCGCAGGCTTGCCGCGCGTGTACTTAATACCTGGCACGAAGATTTCGTGGACGAGGATACAGGAGAAGTAGTGTCTATAGAGCGTAACGAGATTATCCTTGACCGTGATACCATCCTGGATAAGGATAACGTAGAGGAAATCATTGAGGCTAACGTTAAGTCTATCCTTCTTCATAAGGAAGATAACAACCAGGCTGATTATGCGATTATCCATAACACGCTTCAGAAAGACCCTACAAACTCAGAAAAAGAGGCCGTAGAGCACATTTACCGTCAGCTGCGTAATGCAGAACCACCTGATGAGGAAACGGCTCGTGGCATTATAGATAAACTGTTCTTCTCTGACCAGCGCTACAACCTTGGTGATGTAGGCCGTTACAGGATGAACAAGAAACTTAACCTTGACATCCCTATGGATAAGCAGGTGCTTACCAAAGAGGATATTATAACCATAGTTAAGTACCTTATAGAGCTGATTAACTCTAAGGCTGAGATTGATGATATTGACCACCTTTCTAACCGTCGTGTACGTACGGTAGGTGAGCAGCTTTCGGCACAGTTTGGCGTAGGTCTTGCCCGTATGGCCAGGACTATCCGCGAACGTATGAACGTAAGGGATAACGAGGTATTTACCCCAATAGACCTTATTAATGCCAAAACGCTGAGCAGTGTTATTAACTCGTTCTTCGGTACAAACCAGCTTTCTCAGTTCATGGACCAGACAAATCCACTTGCTGAGATTACCCACAAGCGCAGGCTTTCTGCCCTTGGTCCGGGTGGTCTTTCAAGGGAAAGGGCAGGCTTCGAGGTTCGAGACGTTCACTATACGCACTATGGCCGTCTTTGTCCTATTGAAACCCCTGAAGGTCCGAACATTGGTCTTATCTCTTCGCTTGGTGTGTATGCCAAGGTAAATGGAATGGGCTTCATAGAAACTCCGTACCGTAAAGTGGTAGATGGTAAAGTAGACCTGGTTACAGAGCCTGTTTACCTAAGTGCCGAAGAAGAGGAAGGCAAGCTTATAGCCCAGGCTAACATTGAAATGGATGCTGCCGGTGTAATTACTGCAGATAAGGTTATTGCGCGTGAGGAGGGTGACTTCCCGGTTGTAGAGCCTACTGTTGTACACTATACAGACGTAGCGCCTAACCAGATTGCTTCTATATCAGCTTCGTTGATTCCGTTCCTTGAGCACGATGACGCGAACCGTGCGCTGATGGGATCGAACATGATGCGCCAGGCCGTACCATTGTTACGTCCTGACTCGCCGATTGTAGGTACCGGCCTTGAGCGCCAGGTAGCTTCAGACTCTCGTGTACTTATTAATGCTGAAGGGCATGGTACCGTAGAGTATGTAGATGCAGACAAGGTTACCATTAAATATGACCGTACTGACCGTGAAAGGAGCGTAAGCTTTGATCCGGATGAAAAAACATATTTCCTTATCAAGTTCCGTAAAACGAACCAGAGTACAAGTATCAACCTTAAACCTATCGTTCGTAAAGGCGACAGGGTTTCTCCGGGCCAGGTACTGTGTGAAGGTTACGCTACACAAAACGGTGAGCTTGCTCTTGGTCGTAACCTTCTTGTGGCATTCATGCCTTGGAAAGGGTACAACTTTGAGGATGCGATCGTAATCTCTGAGAAAGTAGTTCGTGATGATATCTTCACGTCTATCCACGTAGATGATTACTCGCTTGAAGTAAGGGATACCAAACTGGGTAATGAAGAACTTACCAATGATATACCAAACGTATCTGAAGAGGCTACTAAAGACCTTGATGAAAACGGTATGATTAGGATTGGTGCCGAGGTTAAGCCTGGCGACATCCTTATCGGTAAGATTACCCCTAAAGGTGAATCAGACCCTACTCCTGAAGAAAAACTGCTTCGCGCCATCTTTGGTGATAAGGCAGGTGATGTTAAAGATGCTTCACTAAAAGCTTCTCCGTCACTTCACGGTGTGGTTCTTGATAAGAAACTATTCGCACGTGCGGTAAAAGACAAGCGTAAGCGTACAAAAGATAAAGACGATCTTACCAAGCTTGAGATGGACTTTGAAGTTAAGTTCAACGAACTTAAGGACAGGCTTATCGAAAAACTATTTGAGATTGTAAATGGTAAAACATCTCAGGGTGTTATGAACGACCTTGGCGAAGAAGTACTTCCAAAAGGTAAGAAGTTCACCCAAAAGATGCTGTATGCGGTTGAAGATTTCGCGCACCTTACAAAAGGGCAGTGGACTACAGACGACGATACAAACGCCATGGTAAATGACCTTGTACACAACTACAAGATTAAACTAAACGACCTTCAGGGTGCGTTAAGGAGGGAGAAATTCACTATTACGGTGGGTGATGAACTTCCAAGCGGTATCCTTAAGCTTGCCAAAGTTTATATTGCTAAGAAGCGTAAGCTTAAAGTGGGTGATAAAATGGCGGGTCGTCACGGTAACAAAGGTATCGTATCGAGGATAGTGCGTGCAGAAGATATGCCGTTCCTTGCAGATGGTACTCCGGTAGACATCGTTCTTAACCCGCTGGGTGTACCTTCGCGTATGAACATTGGGCAGATCTATGAAACCGTACTAGGATGGGCAGGCCTTAAACTGGGCAAGAAATTTGCAACACCAATTTTTGATGGTGCTTCTCTAGACCAGATTAATGCTCTTACAGATGAGGCAGGAATACCACGCTTTGGCCACACCTATCTATATGATGGTGGTACCGGAGACCGTTTCCACCAGCCGGCAACCGTAGGTGTTATCTACATGCTTAAACTGGGCCACATGGTAGATGATAAGATGCACGCCCGTTCTATCGGTCCGTACTCGCTTATCACGCAGCAGCCACTTGGTGGTAAGGCGCAGTTCGGTGGACAGCGTTTTGGTGAGATGGAGGTGTGGGCTCTTGAGGCCTACGGTGCATCGAGCACACTAAGGGAAATCCTGACTGTTAAATCCGATGACGTTATCGGTAGGGCAAAAACTTACGAGTCTATCGTTAAGGGTGAAACCATGCCGGAACCGGGTCTTCCGGAATCTTTCAACGTGTTAATGCACGAACTGAAAGGTCTTGGTCTTGACATCAGGTTAGAAGAATAAATTTATTATGGCAGTGGCGCTAAGGCGCTGCTGCCTTTTCATACTTTTAAATAAATTTGGTAGATTTCATATCATGACAAAATTAAAAGATAAGAATACCGTAAAAAGGTTCAACAAAATTTCGATAGGCCTTGCGTCTCCGGAGTCCATCCTTGCAGAATCAAGGGGTGAGGTGCTTAAGCCGGAAACCATCAACTATCGTACGCACAAGCCAGAGAGGGACGGCCTTTTCTGCGAGCGTATTTTCGGTCCTGTAAAAGACTTTGAATGTGCTTGTGGTAAATACAAAAGGATCCGTTATAAAGGTATTGTTTGTGACCGATGCGGTGTTGAAGTTACTGAGAAAAAAGTACGTCGTGACAGGGTAGGGCATATCAACCTTGTAGTGCCTATTGCACACATATGGTATTTCCGTTCGCTGCCAAACAAAATAGGCTATATCCTTGGCCTTCCGTCTAAAAAACTGGACATGATCATATACTATGAAAGGTATGTGGTTATACAGGCAGGTATTGCAAAAAATACAGACGGTACTTCATTACATGAACTTGATTTCCTTACTGAAGAGGAATACATAAACATAGCCGATACGCTTCCGGTAGAAAACCAGTACCTGGACGATACAGATCCAAACAAATTCATCGCTAAGATGGGTGCTGAGTGTATCATGGACCTGCTTGCAAGGATAGACTTAGATGCGCTATCTTACAAACTACGCCATAGTGCTAATACCGAAACGTCTAAGCAACGTAAAACGGAAGCCCTTAAAAGGCTACAGGTAGTAGAATCGTTCCGCGAAAGTAACCTTAACAGGGAAAACCGCCCGGAATGGATGATATTAAAAGTAATTCCGGTTATTCCGCCGGAGCTTCGTCCGCTTGTGCCGCTGGATGGTGGCCGTTTCGCAACGTCTGACCTTAACGACCTTTACAGGAGGGTTATTATACGTAACAACCGTCTTAAGAGGCTTATGGAGATTAAAGCTCCTGAGGTAATCCTTCGTAACGAAAAGCGTATGCTACAGGAATCTGTAGATTCACTATTTGACAACACAAGGAAAGCTTCTGCTGTAAAAACAGAATCTAACAGGCCGCTTAAGTCACTATCTGATTCACTTAAAGGTAAGCAGGGACGTTTCCGCCAAAACCTACTTGGTAAGCGTGTTGACTATTCAGCGCGTTCGGTAATCGTCGTTGGACCAGAAATGAAACTGTACGAGTGTGGTCTTCCTAAAGATATGGCTGCCGAGCTGTACAAGCCGTTTGTTATTCGTAAGCTTATAGAGCGCGGTATCGTTAAAACGGTAAAATCGGCTAAGAAAATCATCGACAAAAAAGAGCCGGTGGTATGGGATATCCTTGAAAACGTAATTAAAGGACACCCGGTACTGCTTAACCGTGCCCCTACGCTTCACAGGCTGGGTATACAAGCGTTCCAGCCAATGCTTATAGAAGGTAAGGCTATCCGTCTTCACCCTCTTGTATGTACGGCATTTAACGCTGACTTTGACGGTGACCAGATGGCAGTACACCTTCCGCTAGGCCCAGAGGCTATCCTTGAGGCGCAGCTGCTTATGCTTGCGTCGCACAATATCCTTAACCCGGCTAACGGTGCTCCTATTACCGTACCTTCTCAGGACATGGTACTGGGTCTGTACTACATGACCAAAGAGCGCCTTTCTACCGAAACATTGACTATCAAAGGTCAGGGACTTACGTTCTACTCGGCAGAAGAAGTTAACATCGCTATAAACGAAAACAGGCTGGATCTTAACGCCCGTGTGAAAATACGCGCTAAAGATTTTAATGATAAAGGTGAACTTGTTTACCAGATCATACAGACTACTGCCGGTAGGGTACTATTTAACGAAGTAGTTCCTGAAGCTGCAGGTTACATTAACGAAGTACTTACCAAGAAATCACTTAGGGATATCATTGGTAAAATTCTTAACGCTACCGATGTACCTACTACCGCGGCGTTCCTTGACAATATGAAAGATATGGGTTACCGTTTCGCATTCCGCGGCGGCCTTTCATTCAGCTTAGGTGATATCATCATTCCTCCGCGCAAGCAGGAGCTGATTTCTGAGGCTAATGAGCAGGTTGAAGGTATTACCATGAACTATAACATGGGTCTTATTACCAATAACGAGCGTTACAACCAGGTTATTGACGTATGGACTTCTACTAACGCCATGCTTACAGAGCTTGCCATGAAAAACATCCGTGAAGACCAGCAAGGTTTTAACTCGGTGTTCATGATGCTTGACTCGGGTGCAAGGGGTAGTAAAGAGCAGATTCGTCAGCTTACCGGTATGCGAGGCCTAATGGCTAAGCCTAAGAAATCTACTGCCGGTGGTGGTGAGATTATTGAAAACCCGATTCTTTCTAACTTTAAAGAAGGTCTTTCAATCCTTGAGTACTTCATTTCTACCCACGGTGCCCGTAAGGGTCTTGCGGATACGGCTCTTAAAACGGCTGACGCGGGTTACCTTACACGTAGGCTTCACGACGTAGCACAAGATGTTATCGTTAACTCGGTAGACTGTGGTACACTACGTGGTATTGAAGTTACAGCACTTAAGAAAAACGAAGAGGTTGTAGAAAGCCTTGGCGAACGTATCCTGGGCCGTGTAGCACTTAACGATGTAGTAAATCCTCTTACAAACGAGGTTCTTGTTAGTGCGGGTGACCAGATTACTGAAGTTGAAATGAAAGCTATAAACGCTGCTCCTATAGACAGCGTAGAAGTACGTTCTCCACTAACCTGTGAGGCTACTAAAGGTATCTGTGCTAAGTGTTACGGTCGTAACCTTGCCACTGCCAAGATGACCCAAAGAGGTGAGGCTGTAGGTGTAATTGCCGCTCAGTCTATTGGTGAACCGGGTACACAGCTAACACTACGTACATTCCACGTTGGTGGTGTTGCGGGTGGTATTTCTGAAGAATCAAGCATCGAAACGCGTTTTGCAGGCCGTCTTGAAATAGAAGACCTTAAAACCGTTAAAGGTACAAACAACGACGGTGAAGAGATAGATATCGTGATTTCTCGTTCTACAGAGCTTAAGCTTGTAGACAGCAATACCGGTATTGTACTGAATACACACAACATTCCTTACGGTAGTAGCATTTTTGTAAAAGATGGCGATACTGTAGATAAAGGTACTGTAATATGTAAGTGGGACCCGTATAACGGTGTTATCATCTCTGAGTTTACCGGTAAGGTAGCTTATGAAGACATAGAGCAGGGTCAGTCATTCCTTGTAGAGATTGACGAACAGACAGGCTTCCAGGAGAAAGTAATCTCTGAAGCGCGTAACAAAAAGCTTATCCCTACGCTACTTATTTATGGTAACGATGGTGAGCTAATCCGTTCGTACAACCTACCGGTGGGTGCCCACCTTATGGTAGACAACGGCGAGAAGATTAAGGCTGGTAAGATCCTTGTGAAAATACCTAGGCGTTCTTCTAAAGCTGGCGATATTACAGGAGGTCTTCCTAGGATTACCGAGCTTCTTGAAGCACGTAACCCAAGTAACCCTGCCGTTGTTTCTGAAATTGATGGTGTGGTATCGTTCGGTAAGATCAAGAGGGGTAACCGCGAGATTGTTATCGAATCGAAATTCGGTGAGATCAAGAAATATCTTGTAAAACTATCTAACCAGATACTGGTACAGGAAAATGACTTTGTTAAGGCAGGTGTGCCACTTTCAGACGGTGCTATTACCCCTGAGGATATCCTTAGGATTAAAGGCCCATCGGCAGTACAGCAGTACCTTGTTAACGAGATTCAGGAAGTATACCGTCTGCAAGGTGTGAAAATTAACGATAAGCACTTTGAAGTTGTTATCCGCCAGATGATGCGTAAGGTACAAATCCAGGATCCGGGAGATACCCTGTTCCTAGAAGACCAGCTTGCCCACACATCTGACTTTATTGTGGAGAACGATAAACTGTACGGCATGAAGTTTGTTGAAGATGCCGGAGATTCTCAAAACCTTAAAGCAGGGCAGATTATTACGCCTCGCCAGCTGCGCGATGAGAACTCTATACTGAAACGTAACGACCAAAACCAGGTTACAGCCCGTGATATTATACAGGCTACAGCTACCCCAATACTTCAGGGTATTACAAGGGCATCGCTACAAACCAAGTCGTTCATTTCGGCAGCATCGTTCCAGGAAACTACAAAAGTACTGAACGAAGCCGCTGTTGCCGGTAAGGTAGACTTCCTTGAAGGCCTTAAAGAGAACGTAATCGTGGGTCACCGCATCCCTGCTGGTACAGGTATGAGGGATTACGATAACACTATCGTAGGTTCTAAAGAAGATTACAACGAGCTGCTAACTCCTAAAGAAGAATTTAATTTCTAATTTATGAGCGATCAGAAACCGCAACAGGGACAGCTTAGTATAGAGCTTGATGAGCAAACGGCAGAGGGTACGTATAGTAACCTTGCCATCATCAACCACTCGCCGACTGAGTTTATATTAGACTTTATAAACATCATGCCGGGTGTGCCCAAAGCCAAGGTAAAATCGCGTATAGTACTTACGCCACAGCACGCCAAAAGGCTGCTGAAAGCCATGGCCGAAAACATACACCGCTATGAGAGCGCCCACGGTATCATCACCGAAACGGAGCAGCCACATGTGCCGCTAAGTTTTGGCCCCGCCGGACAAGCGTAATACATATAAAAAAACCCACTCGAAAGAGTGGGTTTTTTGTTTTTAGGGGATTTGGTAACGGGTTTGATTGCCGCTGCCTGTTATGGTAAACAATCCTGATGATACCCCTTTTTTAAGGTCGCGGCTTGCCGTAGCGGATGATATATCTTTAAAAGTATCCATATAGTCTTTTCTGGTAAATGAGCTTTTTCGGGTGCTTACAAAGTATTCTAACCTTTGCACAACGGTCATTGTCCTGTCATTGTAATTGAGTAACGTACCTAGTGATGCATCAATAATACCTAACATATATTCTATAAACGGCGTAGACTTGCCTATCTTGTCTGATAAAGCAAGGGCGTTGTAATAATCTGACTGGTGCTTGCTGATTAGCGTTTCAAAAGGCAGGGAAGCAAATACTGGGTGCTGTTCCATTAGTACAACTGTTTGCCAAAGCCGCCCCATGCGTCCGTTACCATCCATAAATGGGTGAATGAATTCCATTTCGTAATGAAACACGCAACTTTTTATTAGTGCAGGTTCTTCGGATGTTTTCAGGTAGCTAAACAGGTCTTTCATCTGGTAAGGTACATTTTCCGCGGGTGGCGCTATATGTGCTACCTGTTTACCTTTCATAATGCCCACGCCCTGTTTTCGGTAGCGCCCCGGTTGTTCTATCAGCCCATCCATTAGCTGTTTATGAGCCTTTAAAAAATCCTTTTCAGAAAATGCTTTAAACGTGTCCAGCAGGTCATATACACTTATTGCATTGAGTACTTCCTTAATATCTTTTTCAGGGCCTGCAACGTTCTTATTTTCTATAATGGCGGTAATCTGAGCTTCACTAAGCGTATTTCCTTCAATCTGTAATGATGAATGTATGGTCTTAATCTGGTTCTGCTTCCTAAGTTGGGGGGACTGGCGGTTAAGGTACAATGCATTTGCAGCTCCTATCTTTTCTGAAACAGAAGCTAACAGCGTTATTATTTTTGAGGTAATATCATACGGTGGCGTCATGATAGTATCATTTGATGCTATCAAAGGTAGCGAAAACCATGATACTATCAAATGATGCTATATTTAAAAAATCAATATATCGCCTGAAGGCTTTTGATTTCTTGTTCTAAACTATTTTTCTTATCCTGCCATGAAGTAACTATTGCTTCTGCTTCAGATATTTGTTGGTGTCTCTTTCTGTCGGAACGTAGAAAATGAAAAGAGGATACATCGTGAAGTTGTCTTTTTTCCTGCTCAATGTTTTGATACACTATATTCAATTCATTACTTATTTCTCTAATTCTTGCTTCACGAACTTTTCTTTCCTGTTCGGCAATCCTTATCTCCATTTCATGTTGTTTTAAATCCTGGTCATTTTGATAAGCTGCAAATGCACATATACTTATAAATAAAAACACAGCAATGCCAACGAATATGAAAATCTTCTTTAATGTGGAACTCTTTTTTTGAGGTGCTTCTAACTGTTGGATATAAATACTTTCTGGTTCAATAGCTGGTGGGTTTGGTTTGGGTGCAGGAGGAGGTAGTGTTTTGAACAATGAATTTAATTCTTCAGTATTTCCTGCTTTTTGCTAGTCATCCAATCCTTCAAACCAAATTGAAGTTTCTCGTTCTATTCTTTTATTTTGAAGTTCTTTAATTGAAAAAGGACCTGATTGCTGTCCGTTTTGATAAACAAAATATCGTCTCATAATAAATATCTGTTGTTTGGTTGAAGTAAAAATATTAAAATTTTGTTAAAGAAAATAATCTCAACTGTATTTATAGGCATTTCCCCCACCCACAAAAAAATCGTACCTTTGGTATCCTTAAAAAAACAACTGTACACACAAAATGTCGAGTATTATCCAGCTTCTTCCAGACCATGTTGCCAACCAGATTGCCGCCGGTGAGGTGGTGCAGCGCCCGGCTTCGGTGGTTAAGGAACTGATGGAAAACGCGGTAGATGCGGGCGCTACCGAAATCAAACTGATTGTAAAAGATGCCGGTAAAACCCTCATCCAGGTTATAGACAACGGCAAGGGCATGAGCGTTACCGATGCACGCCTGTGTTTCGAGCGCCACGCCACCAGCAAAATACGCCATGCCGAGGATTTGTTCTCCCTACATACAAAAGGCTTCAGGGGAGAGGCGCTGGCCTCCATTGCCGCTGTTACCCATGTAGAAATGAAAACCCGTATGGAGCAGGAGGAACTGGGTACGCACATTATCATAGAGGGTAGTAAGTTTACCCACCAGGATGTAGCGGTACTGCCACGTGGCACCTCATTTTCCATAAAGAATTTATTTTTCAACATACCCGCACGCCGTAACTTTCTTAAAAGTGATACGGTGGAGTTCCGCCATATTGTAGACGAGTTTGAGCGCGTGGCCATGGCGCATGCCAATATCAGCTTTATGCTGTACCACAACGGCAGCGAAATGTTTAACCTGCCTTCGGGCAATATGCGTCAGCGTATTGTAGGCATTTTTGGTGGTAAGACGAATGAAAAGCTGGTACCCGTTAATGAAACGACCGAGATTGTTACCATAAACGGCTTTGTAACCAAACCCGAATTTGCCAAGAAAAACAGGGGCGAGCAGTTCTTTTTTGTAAACAACCGTTTTATAAAGAGTCCGTATTTGCACCATGCGGTTATGGCGGCTTACGAAGGCCTGCTGAAAGACGGAACCCAACCCGCATACTACCTGTACCTGGACGTGCCGCCGCATACCATAGATATAAACATCCATCCTACAAAAACCGAAATAAAGTTTGACGATGAGCACGCGCTCTACGCCATACTGCGTTCGGCTATAAAACACAGCCTTGGGCAGTTTAACATTGCCCCTGTGCTGGATTTCGACCGTGATGCCAACCTTGATACGCCCTATAATTATGAAGCTAAAGAGGCTACAATGCCTACGGTAGAGGTAGATCGCAACTTTAACCCTTTTGCAGATGAAAGCCCTTCGGGAAGCGGTTTTGGCGGCGGAAGCTTTGGTAGCTCGTTTTCTTCGTCAGGAGGAGGAAGGAGCCTGGGCGGTAACGTTGCGGCTAAGGCATCTTCGGGTTCATCAGGGAACTTTGCTATACCTTCATTTAAAAAAGAGTATCAACCGAGTTGGGAAAGCCTGTATGTAGGCACAAACCCAAGTAATGAGGAAATAGCCGAGATAAACTTTGAGTCGGAAGAAGTAACCGGGTCGCTTTTTAACGACTCCGATATTGAGGAGACTACGGTATATAAAACCTACCAGATCCACAAAAAATACATTGTAAGCCCCATAAAATCGGGCATGGTGATTATAGACCAAAAAAGGGCGCACCAACGTATACTATACGAGCAATTTTTACGTAATATTACCGTACAGCAGGCATCGAGCCAGCAGCTGCTGTTCCCGCTTGTGTTGTATTACACACCAGCCGAAATAGCATTGATTACCGATATGCAGGTCTCATTAGTAAGCACGGGTTTTGGCTTTGCCGAAATTAATAGTGACCATGTAATAGTAGACGGCCTGCCGGTTAACGTAGCTGAAAGCGAGGTGTCTATTTTGCTGGAAGAACTGATAAACGACATGCAGCAGGAAGTGCCTGATACAAGCTTTAGCCTAAGCGACCGTATAGCCAAATCTATGGCACGGAGTTTGGCGGTAAAAACGGGTACACAACTTACCGAAAAAGAACAGGAAACTATGGTAAATACTTTGTTTGCCTGTAAGGAGCCGGGTGTGTCGCCATTTAATAAACCTACCTTCATAACCATGAGTGTGGAGGACTTAGATAAACGTTTTGCCCTATGATGAGGATAACAGATACTGTAAAGCATCTTATAATAATAAACATACTTTTTTTTGTTGCCTCACTGGTAATAAAAAACGGGGTGCTGCACCAGTACCTTGACCTGCATTTTATCCTGAACCCGGCCTACAAACCGTGGCAGTTTATTACCTATATGTTTATGCATGCCAATGTGGGGCATATTTTTTCCAATATGCTGGGGCTTTTTGTTTTTGGCCCGCTGCTGGAAATGGCATGGGGGCAAAAACGCTTCCTGTTTTTTTATTTCTCGTGTGGTATAGGCGCTGCATTACTGCATTTTGGTATTGAGTATTACGAATACCACAGGGTAATGAGCGTGCTGAATGAAAGCGGTTTTTCGGCAAACCAGGTACTGAGTACTTTGGCAGATGGAAAAGCCTTGGTAGCCTGGCAGGAGCTCGTTATGAACGACGACCTTATATCCATGTATAGCGCCTATATGGGGACGCTGCTGGGAGCTTCGGGTGCGTTATACGGACTTATGGCGGCGTATGCCTTTATGTTCCCTGAAAATGAAATGATAATGCTTTTCTTCCCGGTACCTATTAAGGTAAAATATTTTGTACCGCTTATCATTCTTTCCGATTTAGTGATGGGGGTAAGAGGTACAGCAATTTTTGGCGCAACCGATGGTGTGGCTCACTTTGCACATATAGGTGGAGCCGCGGTTGGCGTGCTTATTATGTATATCTGGAGGAACAATAAGTTTAATCATAAACGTTGGAACTAAGCAATGGGAATCATTGACGATATAAAAATGGAATACCGGATAGGTGGCGTGGTACAACGCCTTATCTTCTGGAACGTAGGCTTGTTTATAATCCCGCTTATTATTTTCAGCCTGCTTAAACTGGGTGGCGTGGTGCTGCCCGCATTAGACTGGACTATAGGGGGGACGGCAAACTGGTTTAGCATATCATCCAGCCCGGCTGATTTGCTCTGGAAACCGTGGTCGGTTTTTACATACGCATTTTTACATAACGATTTCCTGCACCTGTTTTTCAATATGCTATGGTTGTTTTTTGTAGGAAGATTGTTTCTTACATTTTTTACACAAAAGCAGTTTTTCGGATTGTATGTATTGGCCTCGGTTTTTGCGGGGCTTGTATTTATAGGCAGTTACCAGATAATCCCTATTCTTACAGGGACAATAGCGCCTATGGTGGGGGCATCAGGGGCTATAATGGCTATACTGGTAGCTACCGCTGTTTATGCGCCACAGTATCAGGTAAGGCTTATGCTGATAGGTACCGTAAGGCTATGGCATATTGCAGGGGTATTTATTGTGCTCGACCTGATTGACGTTTCCGTATCTAACAGCGGCGGGCATATAGCGCATCTTTCGGGCGCGTTGTTCGGCTTTGCTTATATAAAACTTTTACAAAATGGTACTGACCTGAGCAAAGGCGTTTCGGTTATAATCGACTTTTTTGTCAATTTATTTAAGCCAAGGAAATCCACCCCGTTTAAAAAAGTGCATCGCAATCCTGCACCACAGCAAACCCGCACCACAGCCAGGCCGGTTAAAGACCTTACCCAGCAGCAGATAGATGAAATACTGGATAAAATAAGCCGAAGCGGTTACGATAGCCTTACCAAAGAGGAGAAGGATTTTTTATTTAAAGTAGGCAAATAATATGTAGTTTTGGGCTAAAGCCCTTAAGGTAAAATGAAAAAACTGTCGTGGTTTAATAAGTTTATGTACTTCATGAACATCGTGCTTACGGTGCTCACGGTAATATCGTACGTATTACCGTTTGTAGCCCCTAAGCTGTCGCCACTGCTTTCGGTTTTTACATTGGTTATGCCGCTGATGCTGGTGCTTAACGCGTTTTTCTTTTGCTACTGGATGCTACAGGCTAAAAGGCAAATGCTGCTTTCGGCCATCATTTTACTGGTAGGGATTACCTTTATCAGCAAGATGTTTAAGTTTGGTGCCGATACCCTGCCTGAGGAAAAAGGCGACTTTACCATGATGAGCTATAACGTACGTTTGTTTAACCTGTACGACTGGCTGCCCGAGCGTGGCATCCCAGCCAAAATAACGGCTTTTATAAAGGAAAAGAACCCCGATGTGCTTTGCCTTCAGGAATACAGTAAACAAGCGGTAGGCGACACCGCATTCCGCCAGTACAAGTATAAGTTTATCTTTTCCGAGAAGGGGCAGACTGAACAGGCCATCTACTCAAAATTCCGTATCATTAATACTGGTGATATACAGTTTCCGGGTTCGGCTAACAATGCCGTTTTTGCCGATATAAAAAAGGGTAAGGATACCATGCGTGTGTATACCATGCACCTGCAATCCATAAAAATTAGCCCCGATATCCACGAAAGCCTGGATGAGGAGCGAAGCAAAATCATTTTTAAACGGATTAGTGCCGCGTTTGAAAAGCAACAGGCTCAGGCCGAACTGGTGCAGAAGCATAAAAGCGAATGCCCGTACCCGATGATTATTTGTGGCGACCTTAATAACAGCGCTTTTAGTTATGTATACCGCAGCGTAAGGGGGAAAATGAATGATTCGTTTGAAGAAGCCGGTAAAGGCTTTGGGAAGTCGTATAACTTTAAGTACTACCCGGCACGCATTGATTATGTCTTTACCGATAAAAAGATAACCGTATGCGAGTACAATACCTATAACGGCTTCATCAGTTCAGACCATTTCCCGGTGATGACGCGCCTGCGTTTTGAAAAGGAGGAATAGTCAGTGGTCAGTTTTTAGTTATCAGTCGCAGTCGCAGTTTTCAGATAGTTTACAGTTCACGGTTGAAAAACCAGATTACTTTATACTTTCATCTGACTTCCGACCTCGGACTTTCTACAAATTACCAAATCCACAAATTAACCAATGAGTTCCTGTTTCTTTAAATAATCCAGTGCGTATCGGCCTTCATTAAATAATAAGTCGAGGATGCTAAGGTTGTTTATAAAACCGTGTTTTTCTTCAAAAACCTGGGTATATTCATCAAATTGGTTGGTGTCTTTTTTGCCGTTGGCAAGCGCGCGGAGGTCTGTATAATCAGGAGCGTCGTGAAAGTATTCCGTCGTTTTGCTGTATTCAAAAGGCATTCCTAAACACTTACATACAATTTCCATAACCTGGAAATCAAGATCCATCATGTACTTGTGCTTTGTTTCAAATATAGGGCGTATATCGTCCTCAAAATACTCAAAGAAAGGCGAAGTACGGTACGCTGCCTCAAGCGACTTAAAATGCTGTTTCTGCCAGTCAAAAGCCGGCTCTATCTTTACATCCTTAAACTTATGGCTGCCCGAAACCGGTGCATGCTTTACGGGTATGTTTAGCAGCTGAATGCCATTAGGGCTGTAAATGTACATGCGGTTACGGTTCGTCTGCTTCTGGAAGTTGTCTTCCACCTCAAACGTTATGCGCTCTGCCTTTGCCATAGCCACGAAATGACTGATGGATGGGAAGTATGTGGGATGTATGAGGAGATTCATTTTTTGTGGATTTGTGTATTCGTGGATTTGTTAATTTGTAACCACGGTTATTTGTTAATCTGGCTTACCTGGTATTTTTTGAGAGCATTTAGTTTGTTTGTAATGCTCTCTAGGTTAAGACGTAAATCTTCATAAACACTTTCATGGATAAAACCTATTTCAAATGATATGATTAACTGGTTAAGGACTTCAACAGCACTGCTAAAAGCCAAAGTTGTAAAATGTGCTTTGTCTTTAAACGTTGTTCTTGAAGTCCCCTCAGCAAGATTTGAACAAATGGATACCGATGCTCTTTTTAATTGTGAACTCAGGCCAAATTTCTCCGATTCAGGAAATGTATTTGTGTAGTAGTATATCTTCTTTGTAAATTCTTTGGCTTCAATCCATACTTCTAATTTCTCAAATGAAAATGTATACATAGCCATCAAATTAACGAATTAACAAATCCACAAATTAACCTTTCTGCTCTTTCTTCTTCTTTAGTACAAAGAAATCAAGGGCAAGGTAACCCGCTAATGCTATGATAAAATACCTGAAATAAGATACCGGTTCGCCATTACCACCAACGGTGGTAAACATACGCTCCCAACGGATTTTCTTGTTTACGCCATCCCAACTCATCCAGATGAATACCGGTTTACCCACTATGTGGTCTTCCGGCACAAAGCCCCAGTAGCGGCTGTCTTCAGAGTTGTGGCGGTTGTCACCCATCATAAAGTAGTAATCCTGCTTAAAGGTATACGAAGTAGCCGGTGCACCGTTTATGCGGATTTCATTACCGGTAACTTTTAGTTCGTTATGCTCGTATTCTTCAATGATTTTTTTGTAGAACGGCAGGCTTTCTGTAGTTAATGCTACTTGTTTGTCCTTGGCAGGAACATAAATATCACCAATGTTATCTACTGTCCAGTCCGGTTTTGTATGAGGGAAGATAGCCGTCTTTACCTGGAAACCATCATTATTTTTGTATTGAATGCGGTCTACCGTTTGTACGTTTGGCAAAGCTTTAAGCTTGGCAACCATGTCAAAAGTAAGCGCGTGGAAGTAGTACGTCCTTGTATTTTCGTTATAATCTATGTCGTTAGGGGTAATGCCCAGGTCTTTAATAAGATACGTGCCGTCTATCATACCGCCATCTTTAGTGGTAAGGGTGTAGCCGTACTGCACCTTAGCCCTGTCAGACAGTTTTAGTTCTTTACCGTCTATAAACACTATACCATCACGAAGTGAGAAGGTATCGCCGGGACCCGCCACGCAGCGTTTTACGTAGTTCGATTTTTTATCTACCGGTTTACGGATGCCAAAGCTGGTAGCATCGAAGAATTTCTTAACCGTATCTGCCGGCCAGTTGAATACCACGATGTCATTCTTGGCAGGTTTAGCAAATCCGGGAATCCTCATGTAAGGAAGCTGAGGCCATTTGCTGTATGATTTTACACCCAGTACCGGAATGGTATCGTGTACCATAGGAGCAGCCACAGTAGTCATAGGCACGCGTGGACCGTAATGTACCTTGCTTACAAAGAGGAAGTCGCCTATAAGCAGCGTTTTCTCCAGCGATGACGACGGGATTTGGAACGGCTGTATAAAATACGTATGTACTATGGTAGCTACCACTACCGCAAACAGCAGCGAACTCAGTGTGCTTTCGGTAGTTTCGGTATTAGCGTTGTAGTTGGCTTTATCTGAGTAGTTAAGCGCATAGATGTATAAGCCTGCGGTAAGTATACCTATGATGTAATCGCTGGTTTTATTTTTGCCAAAAGCCTTAAGTATCTGTACCCATACTACAGGGAACATAATAAGGTTTACAATAGGTATGAATAGGAGGATAGTCCAGTACCACGGGCGGTTAATAATTTTCATCAATATTACCGCGTTGTAAACCGGTACAGCAGCTTCCCAGGGCTTACGGCCTGCTTTTTCATAAAGTTTCCACGTTCCTGCAAAGTGTACAACCTGTACGGCAAGGAAAAATATAAACCATTGTATTGGTGTCATAAACTACTATGTTTTTGGTATATGTAGGTTAAAAAGCGTATTTGTTACAGGCCAAGGACATCTTTCATGGTAAAGATGCCTGTTTTGCCCAACAGCCATTCGGCTGTCACAACCGAACCTAGTGCAAAACCCTCGCGGCTATGGGCGGTGTGTTTTATTTCGATGGAATCAATATCCGAATCGTAGGTAACCACGTGTGTACCGGGTACATTTTCTATACGCTTCACGTCGATGAAAATATCTTCGTTTTTTGGGTCTTCAATAGCCCAGCTGGCATAGTCGGTTTGTGCTATAATATCTTTTGCCAATGAAATAGCGGTACCACTTGGCGCATCCAGTTTTTGGGTGTGATGGATTTCCTCCATGCTAACCTTATACTGTTTCAGCGTGCCCATCATTTTGGCTAGGTGGCTGTTCAGTTCAAAGAAAATATTTACCCCGAGGCTAAAGTTAGAGCCGTATATAAAGGCACCGTTCTTTTCTTCGCACAGGGCGGCTATGTTATGGTAATGCTCCAGCCAGCCGGTGGTGCCGCTGATTACAGGTATGTTACGGTTAAGGCATTCGGTTATGTTACCTACAGCCGCTTCAGGTATGCTGAATTCTATGGCTATATCGGCATTTTCAAGACCGTCAAAACCGGTAGCACCACCTTTGCGAAGTACGATTTCATGTCCTCTTTCCAGGGCTATGCGTTCTATAACCTTGCCCATTTTGCCGTAACCGAGTAATGCTATTTTCATAAAAGGTATTTAAAATCTGTAGCCCATAGTAAGCCCTATATGGTACTGGCTGTTAATGTCATTTTGTTCAAATTCAGGGCGCAGCGAAAGGTCTTCGCTTACGTTATACTGCCTAAGGTGGGCATCTACGTTAGCATCTATAATATTAAGTAGGTAAATAGCCCCGGTGGCCAGTACAGAAAGGTCGCGGTTACGCTGATAAAACTTCTGGGCGCGTATAAGGCGGTCGCCATCTATGCCCTCCAGCTCGCCGGTAAGCGCATGGCCGGCAAGTACCTGTTTGTAATACCCACGGTATTCTTTATATTTTTTCTGGTTCCAGTTGTAGGAATACAGGCTTATACCCAGTGCCCCCCATACTATGGGAGCCTTCCAGTAACGCTTGTTGTATATTTGACCAAGTCCCGGTACTATGGCCGAATAAAATGCCGCCTTACTGGGAGCAAGGGCATCATACTTATATTCTTTTATAGTGTTTTTTGCGGGTTTGTCACTTATAAGAACCGGCTTTTCTTCTTTTTTAGGCTCCTGCGCAAAGGCAATGCCAGTAAAAAGAAAAAAAGCCGCTACTATATAAAATATGTTTTTCACTAACCTTGTATCAGTTTAATAATCCTGCTAAAGTCTTCTTCCGAATGGAACGGGATTGTAATTTTACCTTTTCCTTTGGCGTCAATCTTTACATCTACCTTAGCCCCGAAGAAGCTGGTAAATGCTTTGCGCTCGTCATCATTAACGGCAAAAGCATTCGGTTTATTTTCAGTAGGGGCAGGTTGCCCCGGGTTTTTAACACCCTCATGGTAGTTTTTAACCAAAGCCTCGGTTTCGCGTACGCTCAGGTTGTCCATTACTATTTTCTGGTAAATGTCTGCCTGCGCATCCAGGTCTTCAATGGTAATGATGGCACGCCCGTGGCCCATGCTTATAAACCCGTCACGGATTCCCGTCTGGATTATCGGGTCAAGCTTCAGCAGCCGAAGGTAGTTGGCTATGGTACTACGTTTTTTACCTACGCGGTCGCTTACCTGCTCCTGCGTAAGTTGTATTTCGTCCATAAGCCTTTGGTACGATATGGCTATTTCTATAGGGTCAAGGTCATGGCGCTGTATGTTTTCCACCAGGGCCATAACAAGCGAATCGTTGTCGTTAGCCAGGCGGATGTATGCGGGTATATGCGTAAGACCGGCAAGCTTACTGGCGCGAAGCCTGCGCTCACCCGAAATAAGCTGGTATTTGTTATAGTCGGTTTTCCTAACGGTAATGGGCTGTATAACGCCAAGTTCCCTGATGCTGGTGCTCAGTTCCTGTAGTGTTTCCTCATTAAAGTTTGTACGCGGCTGAAAAGGGTTTATTTCTATCGACTCAATTTCAAGCTCTATGATATTTCCAACCACTTTATCTGCGCCTTTGTCCTCAACCGATTTTATGTCGTTTTCAGGATCTTTTAAAAGTGCAGACAGTCCTCGTCCAAGGGCTTGTTTTTTTATTGCTTTTGTCATAAACCTACTTGCTGTTTTTCTTTATTATCTCCTCTGCCAGTTGCAGGTAGTTTGTAGCTCCTTTACTGGTAGCATCATAATTAATAATGCTTTCGCCAAAACTTGGGGCTTCGCTTAGTTTAATGTTTCGCTGTATGATAGTATCAAAAACCATGTCATTAAAATGCTTTTGTACTTCTTCCACCACCTGGTTGCTCAGGCGCAGGCGCGAATCATACATGGTAAGCAGCAGGCCTTCAATATCCAGCTCCGGGTTGTGTATCTTCTGTACGCTTTTAATGGTGTTTAGCAGCTTGCCAAGACCTTCAAGCGCAAAGTATTCGCATTGAATAGGAATTACCACGCTATCTGCAGCCGTAAGGGCGTTAAGCGTAAGTAAACCTAAAGAAGGTGCACAGTCTATAAGTATATAGTCGTATTTGTCCTTTACGCTTTCCAGTGCTTTTTTAAGCATGTATTCACGGTTTTCTTTGTCTACGAGTTCTATCTCAATGGCTACAAGGTCTATGTGAGCCGGGATTATCCATACGTTAGGGGCAGAACACTCTACAGTAGCCTCTTCAGGCGTATTGCTGTGCTCCAGGATTTCGTAGGTGCCTATTTCTACGGCTTCCACATCCAGACCCAGGCCTGAACTCGCGTTTGCCTGCGGGTCGGCATCTATCAATAATACCTTTTTTTCGAGTACACCCAGCGCGGCGGCAAGGTTAACCGATGTTGTTGTTTTACCCACACCACCCTTTTGGTTGGCAATAGCAATGATTTTACCCATTTTCTGATTGAAATTTTCGAACCGTAAAAATACAATTATTTATGGTAGTTAAAAACGGAAATTGTTAACAGCGCAAAATAAAAAAACCACGCCGTAAAGCGTGGTTTTAAAACAAAAACATGTATGAAGTTTACTGAATAACCAGTTTCTGTGTGCTAAGCGCGTTGCCTGTTTGTACTCTTACGATATACATACCGGCTTGTAGCCCGCTTAGGTTAAGGCTTTGTGTGCCTGTGCTTACTTTAGCGCTAAATACCTGAGCACCTGTAAGGCTGTAAATGTTTACAGTACCTTCGGCATTGGCATTGTTCACAAGGTTAACGCTGCCTGCTGCCGGGTTAGGGTAAAGGGTAAAGGCTTTAGCAGCTACAGTGTTTACACCTGCGGTTGTCTGCCATTTTACGTTATCTATGCTGGCTGTGTTGTGCTGACCTGCAGCTACAAACCTAAATGCTATGTGAGCCTCACCCTGGATTACAGGGAAGTTGCTTACGGTGTATGTTGTTGCAGGTGCCGGAGCAAGCGTAATAGGGTCGCCCACGGCTACGAAAGTTGCATCATCAGCACCACTTGTAATATAACCAGTCTGAAGTACAACTCCCGTAGCTGAAACTCCGGTAAACGTAAGGGTATGGTTACCGTCAAAGCTGTTTACTTTTGGCGATAAAAGGTAACCCGCAGAGCCAGGGTTTGTAAAGCTGTAGAATTGCGCGGCAGGGCTTCCGGCTACAGCAGCAGGATATACGAAAGTACCTGTAGTTAGTGCAGTCCAGCAGTACTGGGAAATAACCTGGGTCTGGCCTGTAACGTAGTTGTCAAAATTTTCGTCAATTGAAGAAACAGCCGCGCATGGATCCGGGGTTTCGGCCCAAACGATGTTATCTACACTAGCGGTATTGTGCTGGCCTGCAGCTACAAACCTGAAGGCTATGTTAGCTTCTCCCTGGATTACAGGGAAGTTACTTATATTATAGGTTGTTGCTGGCGCTGCAGCCAGAGTTATAGGGCTCCCTACGGCTACAAAAGTTTCAGAGTCAGTGGCATTTGTAAGGTAACCAGGCTGAAGTACAACACCTGTTGCAGAGGCTGCGGTAAAGGTTAGGGTGTGGTTACCGTCAAAGCTGTTAACTTTTGGCGATACAAGGTAACCTGCAGAACCAGGGTTTGTAAAGCTGTAGAATTGCGCGGCAGGGCTTCCGGCTACGGCAGCAGGATATACGAAAGTACCTGCAGTAAGGGCACTCCAGCAGTACTGAGAAATAACCTGGGTTTGGCCGGTTATATAGTTGTCAAAAGTTTCGTTGATAGACGTAACGGCAGGGCACGGGTTAGGTACTTCTTCCCAAACTACATTGTCTATAGAAATGGCGTTGTGTATAGTAGCCGAAATAAATTTGAATGCGATGTAAGCATTTCCTTCTACAGCCGGTAGTACTATATTCGCAGGAGTTTGCAGCTCTGCACTTACCGGTATTGGGTTTCCAAAAGCAACAAAAGTTGTAGCATCGGTTAGGCTGGTCATGGTGCCTACCTGAACTGTTATATCACCAGCAGGTACGCTGCCATTAAAAGCAGGTTTCCAGGTGCTGAATGACAGCTTGTGGTTGCCGTCTATGTTAGAAAGTTGTGGTGTAATCAGGTAAGAAGCAGTATTAGCCGAGTTAAAGCTGTAAAAATTTACATATTGGTTAGCCGGGCTGCCTGTTTGGTCGGTATAAATCCATGGGCCTGTTTGTGCGCCACCCTGGATGGAATTCCAGCAGTTTTGAGGAAACGCGTTGGTGTTTGAAATGGCAAAGTTGCTGAAACTTTCATTAAGCGAAGTTATGGCATTACATTGCGCTTTCGCGGCAAGCGACATCAGTAATAAACCTGCAGAGAGTAAAATTCTTCTCATTATTGTGTTTTATTTGGATTTAATTTAAATAATCGGTGCAAATATATTACTATTTGAAATAAGTCTAAATAAAAAAATGTAAAAAAACCGTTTGACTACAGATAAAAAATAATGGGCAGCGGTAAAACACTGCCCATTATCTGTATACTTATTCGCTATGTTATTTGTTTTTCTTTGCCTTTATCATTTGTTCCAGCTGATCCCACATTTCTTCGGGTATGGCTTCCAGCAGGTTAAACTGCCCTGCTCCCTTAAGCCATTCGCCACCGTCTATGGTTATTACCTCCCCATTTACATATGCCGCAAAATCAGATACAAGGTAAGCAGCCAGATTGGCAAGCTCCTGGTGGTCGCCCACACGTTTAAGGGGTACTTTTTTAGCCAGGTCAAACTTCTCTTTCAGGTCGCCCGGTAGTAATCTGTCCCAAGCCCCTTTGGTAGGGAAGGGGCCAGGGGCTATGGCATTGCTGCGTATGCCGTACTTGGCCCATTCTACCGCAAGGCTGCGGGTCATGGCGAGTACACCCGCTTTAGCAGTAGCGCTGGGTACTACATAAGCACTACCTGTCCAGGCATAGGTGGTTACAATATTAAGTATAGATGTGTTTTGCTGTTTGGTGTCTATCCAGTGTTTGCCAAAGGCCAGCGTACAGTTTTTGCTGCCCTTAAGTACGATATCTATAATGGTGTCAAAAGCATGTGCCGAAAGCCTTTCGGTAGGGGAAATGAAGTTGCCAGCCGCGTTATTAAGCAGTACATCTACCTGCCCAAAGGCATCGAGCACGCTTTTAAGCATGGCTTCTACCTCGTCATAGTTACGTACGTCGCACTGTACTGGAAGGCAGGTGCCGCCGGTTTCGGCTTCCAGTTCTTTGGCAGTGGTTGTAAGCTTTTCTAAATCCCGACTCGTTATGGCTACCTTGGCACCAAGTTCCAGAAAATATTTGGTCATAGAGCGGCCCAGCCCGCTGCCACCACCCGTTACTACTATAGTTTTGCCTTTAAGCGCGTCATCGCGCAGCATTTTTTCTGTATAATTCATTGTTCCCAGAGGTTTGTTCGTATTAGTAAAGATACTAAAAATAGTATGCGTGCCTATGTTTTGTAGTTGCGTTATTTTGATGTAAATTATAAAAATGCTTACGCAACCTTTTACTAAATCAGTTATCTATATAAAAATAACCAATTATTTATGAGATACCTAAAACTACTTTTAATACTTCCGTCTACCCTGTTGCTGCAGGGCTGCTGGGGCTGGGGTACGGGCAGGGAAGATGATATGCCGCCGCAATCGGCGTACCGTGCGGTAACCATGCCCCGCGATGTATTTGAAAACGCAATAACGCTCACTGCTGCCAAACCGGTGTATAAAGCAGGGAAGATTTATATAAAGGACAACCTGATGTTTGTGACCGAAGTTAACAAGGGCTTTCATATTTATGATTATACCGACCCTGCTAATCCACGCAAAAAGGCATTCCTGGAAATCGCCGGTGCTACCGATGTAGCCATCCGGGGCAATAACCTTTATATTAACCAGGCGGTAGACCTCGTAACACTGGTGTATGATAACAACCAGATAACCCTTGGCGGGCGTACGCGCAATATATTTCCGCAAAAAGCATCGCCCGACGGACATGCCGTTAGCATCGCAAATAACTACGAAATCATTGTGGACTATATACCGAGATAAGCATGAAAAAGATAATTACACTCCTCTTAATAGCACTATTGGTGCTTTCGTGTTCTTCTGATAGTCAGGATACTGTTTCTTCCGGTGATGGACAAGGTGGTTCATTGGCGGTTTTTGCCCTTGCGGGAGATTACCTCTATAATGTAGACCAGTACGACCTTAATGTGTTTTCACTTGTAAACCCCTCTAACCCCACGCAGGTTAATACTAAGCAAATCGGTTTTGAAATAGAAACCCTTTTTGCTGATGGTGATGTGCTGTATGTGGGCTCCAGGAACGGCATGTTCATGTACAGTATAGCTAACCCCGAAGATCCGATACTTATTTCGTCAGTGTCGCACTTTACGGCCTGCGACCCTGTGGTGTCTGATGGTACTACGGCGTATGTAACGCTGCACAGCAACACCTGGTGCGGTAATAACCTTAATGCCCTGATGATTTATGATATTACCAATCCGGCTAATCCCGTAACCATAAACGGTCGTGAAATGGTGCAGCCAAAAGGCCTTGGATTATATGGGAATTACCTTATAGTGTGCGATGATAAGATTAAGATATTTGATGTTTCTGAGCCAGCCTATCCATCGCTTAAGGCGAGTATAGATAAAGCGTGCCATGATGTGATTGTGCGCGGCAATGAGCTTTTTGCTATAGGTACCGCGGGTGTGTACCGCTATACGCTGAACCCAGATGATATAACCAATATTACAACCGTAAGCGAGGTGGTTTTCTAATCAGGTGCTTACTTACAATAAAAAATCCGGCAAAAACGTAGATTGCACCCAAAAGTTTAGACACTATTTGGGGGCAGTTCAACCCGCGGGATTTTTTATTGTAACTCGTATTGTACCATGGCCTGGCAGTAGGTAGTGGTGCCTTCGGCGTTAGAAAGTACAAGCCCTCCTATGGGCTGCCATCCTTCAGAAATAAAATCTTTTACATCTTTCTGTAAAAAACGCAGGGAGGCGCTTTCTACTACCTGATAGCTTATTATCTTCTTTTCCATGTATTGCTTTTACGGCGCTGAGCTGCCTGTGTTTTATAGGTTAAAGCGTGCCAAAACTAAGTAAATTTTAGTACAATCCCAATGCTGCGGGCTGTATTAAAAAATAGCTTTTTCAGCAGCCTGATTACCAATAGGCAGCAAATAAAAAAGGCTGCATAATGCAGCCCGTTTTATCGAATAACCGAATAACCAAATCAACGAATTAACACTACTTAGCAATGTTAACAGCCCTTGTTTCGCGGATTACGGTAATTTTTACCTGCCCCGGATAGGTCATTTCGGTTTGTATTTTATGAGAAATTTCAAATGAAAGGTTAGCCGCCATATCGTCGGTTACTTTTTCGCTTTCTACGATTACACGCAACTCACGACCTGCCTGGATGGCGTAGGCGCTCTTAACGCCCTGGAATCCGTAAGCAATGTCTTCAAGGTCTTTAAGACGCTGAATGTATGAATCAAGTACCTGCCTGCGCGCTCCCGGCCTCGCACCACTAATTGCGTCACAAACCTGTACAATAGGCGAAAGCATAAACTTCATTTCTATTTCGTCGTGGTGGGCACCAATGGCGTTACACACCTCTTCTTTTTCACCGTATTTCTCAGCCCATTGCATACCAAGCAGCGCGTGTGGAAGGTCGCTCTCAGCATCTGGCACTTTACCTATATCGTGCAGTAGTCCGGCACGTTTGGCAAGTTTTACGTTAAGGCCAAGTTCGGCAGCCATAAGGCCACAAAGTTTAGCTACCTCACGGCTGTGCTGCAGTAGGTTTTGCCCGTAAGACGAACGGTATTTCATACGGCCCACAATCTTGATAAGCTCCGGGTGAAGCCCGTGTATACCAAGATCTATAACGGTACGCTTACCTACCTCTATAATTTCTTCTTCAATTTGCTTGGCGGTTTTAGAAACCACTTCTTCAATACGTGCCGGGTGGATACGGCCGTCTGTAACCAGCTTGTGTAGCGAAAGGCGTGCAACTTCCCTTCTTACAGGGTCAAAGCATGAAAGTATGATAGCCTCAGGGGTATCGTCTACAATGATTTCTACACCGGTAGCGGCTTCAAGCGCACGGATGTTACGCCCCTCACGGCCAATGATGCGTCCTTTTACATCATCTGATTCTATGTTAAATACCGATACGCAGTTCTCTACCGCCTCTTCAGTACCCACACGCTGAATGGTGTTGATGATGATTTTCTTGGCTTCCTGCTGTGCGGTAAGCTTGGCCTCTTCAATAGTATCCTGAATGTGGCTCATGGCGCTGGTTTTGGCTTCAGCCTTAAGGCTTTCTACCAGCTGGTTTTTAGCTTCCTCAGCCGACAGCCCCGAAATAACCTCAAGTTGTTCTACCTGGCTTTTGTGCAGGCGGTCTACTTCAGCCTGTTTTTTATCAAGGTTTTCTGCACGGGTATTGTAGTCGTTAATCTTATGCTCCAGTTCGTCGCTAAGTTTTTTGTTTTTTGCAAGCTCGCCAGATACCTGCGATTCTTTGTCGCGGGTACGTTTTTCTGCCTCTGCAATTTTTTTATCCTTGCCCAGTATTACCTGTTCGTGTTCGGCTTTAAGCTCCAGGAATTTTTCCTTCGCCTGTAGTAGTTTATCCTTTTTTAGGGTTTCACCCTCATTTGTGGCATCCTTAATTAAGGTAGCCGCTTCCTTTTTAGCCTCTGCCAAAATGCCCGTAGCACTCTTTTTATCCAGGTTTTTCGCGATTAAAAATCCTGCTCCAAGGCCAACAATCCCAATAACTATAACTATTAAAATCTCCATATGTTGGTTTTTGTGTATGTGTAAAAAAAAGCCTGCATCAGGTGTATTGTATAAACTCGAAAAGACAAGTTTTAGGCTAACCCGCTGTTCTGGGATCTGCGACAAAGGCAGCATGCCATAGAAGCGGCGATTCGCCCATTTTAAAGAATTGGCGTTGAGTTTATCAAATATGTACTAATGCAGGCAGTATTTTGTTTATGTAAAGAACGTATTTATTATGGTTTTAGAGGAGATTACCAAGTTGTTCATCCAGTAGTCGCAGCCGGTTTACGGCATCTTCTGTTTCCGAAGAGCGATCCATAACGGTTTGTTCGGCCATTGCTGCAAACTGCAGCGCGCACATGGCCAGTACATCCTGTTTGTCCCTTACCGCATAGTTTTCTTCAAACTGTTTTATCATGGCATCAATTTTTTTAGAGGCTATTCTTAGACCTTCCTCCTGTGCGGGGTCTACCGTAAGCGGGTACACCCTGTCTGCAATTGATATTTTTATTTTCAGTTTATCGTCCATGACTATCAGTCTGAAAGTTGGGCTATACAGTAATCAATCTCGCGGATCAATGAATTTATCTTGAGTTTTGTCTCCCTCTTGCTTTCGTCACTGCCCAGTAATGAATTTGCCAGTCTTAACGATTCGTTTTGCTGCTTCAGCGCTGCAATTTCCTCATTCTTACCATCAATGTGGTTTTTGGCATCGGTAACCAACAGCTCCAGCCGGGCATTAGCGCCTTGCAGCGTTGCCAGTTTTTTCTGAAGCGCATCGAGTTTATTCTCCAGAGATTCAACTATTTTGGATAATTCACTCATATCGGCCCGATTCATTACAATATATTACAAAGTTAATATTACTTTGCATAGAAACAATACCCCTGCCGAAAAAACTGCTAATTTTTCAACAGTCGGTACTATTTTGATTGCGGCACAGTTATAACATTAACGTATTTTTGGAGGATTTTCTGTGCCTGTTTTTTTATTTTAGCCCCATGAGATTTTTTGTAACCTTACTTTACTTTACTGTACTAAGCCTTTCAGCGCAAACGCAATACCCGCAGGATTACTTCCGGGCGCCTATGGACATACCTCTGCATACCTCGGGTACGTTTGGTGAGCTGCGTACCAATCATTTCCATGCTGGGCTGGATTATCGTACCAGCCAAAAAACAGGCTTCCCGGTATTTGCTTCAGCGTCCGGCTATGTGTCGCGCATTAAAGTATCTTCTTATGGGTACGGTACCTCTATATATATAGACCACCCCAACGGGTATACTACGCTCTATGCGCATTTACTTAAATATTCGCCAAAAATAGAAGAGTATGTGCGTAAAAAGCAATACGAAAAAAAGTCGTTTGAAATAGAACTGTTCCCTAAGCCGGGAGAAATCACGGTAGAGAAAGGCGAGCAGATAGCCCTCTCGGGTAATAGTGGCGGTTCGGGTGGGCCACACCTGCATTTTGAAATACGCGACACTAAAACCGAAATGATTATTAACCCGCTGCTTTTCGGACTCGATAAAAAAATGAAAGATACCAAAGACCCCATCGTATACGGGGTTATGGTGTATCCGCTGAGTGATGATGCCGTGGCTGATAATTCGGCAACGCCCTTTTTGCTTAATATAAAGAAAATGCCTGATGGCACTTATCTTGCCGATAATATAAAAGCCAAAGGAAAAATAGGCTTTGCGATAAACGCTACCGATAAATCTACCGGGAGTACGCCAAACAACGGGATTTTCCGTGCTGAGATAGCCTATAACGGTATACCTGATTTTAGTTGCGCGTTTAATACTTTCGCTTTTGATGAGTCGCGCTACATAAATAATTACATAGACTACGAAAGGTATTATAACACCGGGCAGCGTTTTCAGAAATTGTTTATACGTTCGCCATATGGGTTGTCTTTACTTAAACATAACCAAAAAAATGGCCAGTTTGAAGTGCCTAAAGATACCACCCGCCAAAGCTATCGCATTATTATAAGCGACTTTCATGGTAACCATACTACGGTAAATGGCAGTATACAGTACAGCCCGGATCCGGCACGTGTGGGCACACAAAAAACGGTGACCGCTTATAAAGTAAAAGCGGCAAGCGACAATATTTATACCATGAACGGCGTTTCGGTATTTGTGCCGGCCAATGCCTTTTATGAAGATTTCTATATGGATTTTGATGTGAAGGACTCGGTATTGCACCTGCATAATGCCCTAACACCTGTGCATAGTTATGTAGAAGTATCATTTGATGTAGGCAAGATGACGCAGGAAGAGGCCGCCAAAACGTTCATAGCGGGGGTAGGAGGCAAGCGCTTTAGCTACAACAGCACCAAATATGAAAACGGCAGGCTCGTGGCTAAAGTAAAAACGCTGGGCAACTTTAAGCTGATGAAGGACGAAACACCGCCAAAGATATACAGCCCTACCTTTAAGGAAGGTGAAATTATAAAGCGAGATTCGCTGGCGGTGCGTATTTCAGATGACCTTTCGGGAATAGCTACCTATGACGCCTTTATAAACGGCAAGTGGGCACTAATGCACTATGAATATAAAAACAGGCTGTTAGTTTATCACTTTAGTGATGGTATAGCCGAGGATGGTAAGAACGAATTAAAAATAGTTGTTACCGATAATGCAGGAAATTCTGCTACCTTTGAAACGCATTTTTTCAGAACACAAAACACTAACCCTGTTGAGAACAATAAATAAACTTTTACCACTATTCCTTATATTATTTACTGCTGTTGCCTTTGCGCAGAAAAAGCCTGCTATTATAGGTATTGCCATAGATGATAACCAAAATCCTATGGAGGGAGTTGTGGTTTACTATGAAAGTACGGGCGGTAGCCATGTAGAAACCAAAAGTGACCGTACCGGTTTTTATAAGCTTGATCTTCCTGTGGGTAAAGATGTGCGTGTATGGTTTAAACATGATTCCTATAAAGGTGAGCTTTTTGTGGATGTACCCAAGATGAAACAAGGAGAACTGCTGGAATTCAACTTTACCTTTAGTGTAGATATGACCCAAATGCCTACTGTAGTTATAAGCTATGACGGCCGTAAAAGGGTAGAGGGGTTAATGTCTATAGAACGCGATATAATACAAAATGTGCCCTCGTTAAGCGGAGGTGTGGAAGGTATACTTAAGTTAATGAATGGTGTAAGTGGCAGCAATGAAATGAGTAGCCAGTATACCGTGCGTGGCGGTAACTACGACGAAAACCTGGTGTATGTAAACGATGTGGAAATATACCGCCCGTTCCTGGTGCGTTCAGGGCAGCAGGAGGGTTTAAGTTTTACCAATACCAGCATGATACAAAGCGTGGATTTCTCTGCCGGAGGATTCCAGTCGCGCTTTGGAGATAAAATGTCTTCAGTGCTGGATATTAAATACCGCAAGCCCGAAACCTTCGGAGCGGCGGTAGAGGCCAGTTTCCTTGGCGGAAGCCTTACTTTGGAGAATGCTTCCAAGAATAAAAAATGGTCGGGCATTATAGGCGCGCGTTACCGCAATAACAGCCTACTGGTAAACAGCCAGCAGACCGAAACCAACTATAAACCGATATTTGTAGATGTACAAACCTCTATAAATTACCAGGCCACCGAAAAATTATCCTTTAATTTTTTAGGCAACATCTCCCAAAATAATTATGACTACCAACCGCTGTACAGGCAAACCAACTTCGGTACCATATCTGACCCGATTGCCTTACAGATTATTTATGATGGTCAGGAAAAAGACCGTTACCGCACCTTCTTTGGCGCTACAACGGCTGATTATAAGGTTTCAGATGACTTCAAACTTAAATTCATCGGCTCAGCCTACCATACGCAGGAACAGGAACATTTTGATATTCTTGCACAATACGCCCTGGGCGATGTAGATACCAGCATAGGCAGTTCCACCTTTGGCGATATACAGTTTGCCCGCGCGGTAGGCTCACAGCTAAACCACGGCCGTAACAACCTGGACGCTTTGATAACCAATGCTGAGGTGAAAGGCTACCACAAAATAAATAAAGGCGAGATAGAGTGGGGTGCCAAATATACCCGTGAAGATTTCCGTGACCGCCTGGTAGAGTGGGAGGTTATAGATTCGGCAGGATTTTCTTTACGCCCGCCGGTAATTGATTATATTCCGAATGATCAGCCTTATACTCCGTATACAGGTCCGCTTGTGCCGTACCAAAGTGTACGCGCTACCAATTTTGTTGCCATAAACCGCCTGTCAGGTTACGGGCAATGGAGCCGCAAGTTTGATATTGGCGGTGCGCATATATTACTTAATGCCGGTGTGCGGGTACATCAGTGGCAGGTAAACGGCGCTATGGAACCGGGTAAAAGCCAGGTGGTAATTAGCCCGCGTGCCCAGATAGCCCTGAAGCCTAACTGGAAAGAAACCGATATGGTGTTCCGACTGTCGGGTGGACGCTACAGCCAGCCGCCGTTTTACAGGGAGCTCCGTGATTCGCTGGGTTTGGTTCGGCCAAATGTAAAAGCGCAAAACTCGTACCATGCGGTATTAGGTGCGGATTATAGTTTTACCAGCAAAGACCGACCGTATAAGTTTGTAGCCGAAGCCTACTATAAGAGTATGGACAACATTAATACCTATACGCTGGAAAACGTTCGTATACGCTATCGTGCCAATAACGATGCTACAGCGTATGCCTACGGCCTTGACATGCGCCTTAATGGTGAAATTGTTCCGGGAACAGAGTCGTGGATTACCTTTGGCTATATGAAAACCGAAGAGAACTACCAAAATAAAGGAAACATAGCCCGCCCAACAGACCAAAGGCTGAAGTTTGCTGTACTGTTCCAGGATTATGTACCTAATATTCCTAATATAAGGGTATATCTTAACTTGATGTACAACACAGGGTTGCCTGGTGGTTCGCCTTCGTATGCCGATGTATATAAATACCAGAGCCGCCTTAACGATTACCGCCGTGCCGACGTAGGGTTTTCATACGTGTTTGTTGATTCTAAAATAGCACCTAAAGCCCCATGGCTTAAAAAGATGAAAGAACTGTCTATAGGCCTGGAGTTGTTTAATATGTTTAATAACCAAAATGCCATAACCAATACCTGGGTGCGCGATGTATATACCAAGCAGCAGTATGGTATACCTAACTATCTTACCAGCCGTGTGTTTAGCCTAAAGCTGGCGGCAAGGATATAAGTTTGGCCTATTTTTAGTATATTTGGTATATAAGCCTGAAACATGAAAAACATTCGTCTTATAGCTGTTGCAGCCCTGGCCTTTATTGCCCTTACGGCTTGCAAAAAGGAAGCGTCTAAGCCTAAGAAGGTTACTTACAACCGCAGCAAGGTAGCTGCAGCGCCCAAAAAGTTAGATTCTACCCAAATAAAAGTGGCCGACCTGCCCATACATATGGAGGGTACCAAATACCTGATACACCCTGTAGGCGATATACGTATCTATGACGATGCCGGGCGCAGCTATGGCAGCAGCAGGGGGGCGGTGAGTTATGCCATATCTAACTATAACAGGTATGAGATAACCGGTTATTTTGAAAATATAAAGTTTCAGCATGTAGACTCTACTGCGCTTAAGCCGCTAACGGATAAAAAACTACAGATACAAACGGTTACTTATTTAGATGGCATTGCCCGTAAGGGGAAAAAGCAAATACTGGTATATGCTTTGGTGGATAGTGATACCAACCAGGACGGCAAAGTAGATGCTAATGATATTAAGTCCTTTTATATAAGTAATATAGATGGCAGCCATTTTAAAAAGCTATCAGGCGATGTGCAGGAATTACTGGACTGGAATGTTATAGAAGCCCAGAACAAAGTGTATTTCCGTACGCTTGAAGATATAAACAAGAACGGCGCCTTTGATAAAAACGATGCCGTACATTATCACTACGCGGACCTGCTCAGTGATGAGTGGACCGTTACAGATTATGAGCCCGTGCAGTAAGCCGGGCTTTTTTTTGTCGTGTTTTAGTAGGATGGGTGGTTATTGTTTCGGTTGTAAGCATTAATTTTTTCAGGCAGCAGGTTTAAAGTAGCGTGTATGTTAAATTTTAAGTGTACTAATTTACCTCTAAAACGTTTTTTATAATATTTTTTGTAGGTAAAAACTTTCAAAAAAATCTTTTTTACAGTAGTTAAAACCTAAATAATTGCTTTTTTTATCAACAAAGCACTAAAACGTAGTAGTAATACAATAAAAGGTTGATATTTGTGTTATCTATAGGCAATCTATATTAATTTAAAATATTCATTAACAAAAGATAGTTTTAATTTGCCAAAACTTTATTTTGCATAACAAATTGTGCAATAAAAACGCGTAGTAGTTACTGATAATTCACATAAAATTATTGTTAACAATGGTAAAAAACAATAAATTCATTTTTTTTTACCACCTAATCGTATAAATTTGCCAATCTATGTGAAGTGACATATTAACAAATAAGAACTATTATTATTAAAAAATCGGAAAACTAAATTTTTAAAAAAATGGCAAACGCATCTGTTCAGAAAGTTGAAAAAAAACAAGAAGGTAAAGGGTCTAATATTTTCTCTGCCCTAGCAATTTTTGTATGTATCTTTATTGGTTACATCATATGGCAATTCATCATGGGTAGCGGTGATAACTTTGAAGGAGGTACTTCAGAAGGTCACCCTAAAAATTTCCTTGGTACAGTTTATAAAGGAGGTATCATTGTAGCAGTACTACTTGGTCTTCTACTAAACGCACTTGTGTTTTCAATCGAAAGGTTTATTGTAATTTCTAAAGCTGCCGGTAAAGGCAACGTACAGGCTTTTGTAGCTAAAGTACAGAGCCAGATTAAATCTGGTAACATTAACGAAGCTATGGCTGAGTGCGACAAGCAACAAGGTACTGTAGCTAACGTAATTAAGGCTGGTCTTCTTAAATATGAAGAAGTAAAAAGCGAAGGTTTTGACAGCGAAAGGGCAGAAGCTGCTATTCAGCAGGAAATTGAAGAGGCTACTTCACTTGAAATGCCAATGCTTGAAAAGAACCTTGTTATCCTTTCTACCCTTGTATCTATCGGTACGCTAATGGGTCTTCTTGGTACGGTATCTGGTATGATTAAGGCGTTCTCTGCAATGGGTGCAGGTTCTACGCCAGATTCTGCTCAGCTTGCAGTAGGTATCTCTGAAGCACTTATTAACACGGCTACAGGTATCGGTACATCTACAATATCTATCATCGCTTACAACATCTTTACAACTAAGATTGATAAGCTTACTTACTCTATTGATGAGGCTGGTTTTGCCATCACTCAAACTTACAGGAGGTTTAGGGCTCGCGCTAACGCCTAATTTTCAGAGTTAAAGTATTTCGTTAAACAGGGTAAAAGCATTAATTTTAAGTAGTTAATGCTTGCCCTTAGAAAAAGAAGATAATGTCTAAAGTAAAAATAGCAAGAAAAAGTACGAGGATAGACATGACCGCGATGTGCGACGTGGCCTTCCTGCTGCTTTCATTCTTTGTAATGACAGCAACAGCGAAACAGCCAGAGCCAAAGCCGGTTGATGCCCCTGCTTCTACGGTACAGGACAAGCTTCCTGAAGACGGCGTTGCCGTAATTACTATAGGTGATAAGCAGGTGTTCTTTACCATTCCGCGTGCCATCAGGAAAGAAACCTTTAAGCTTGTTGCTGCCGAAAAAGGACTTCCTGTTTCAGAAAGTGACCTTACAAATTTTGAGCGTGTAGATGGTTTCGGCATGCCTCTTAATAAAATCCAGGGGTGGCTGAAGCTGCCACCGGCTGACAGGACAAAAGAAGGTGTTCAGGAAGGTATACCTTACGATAGTGTAAACGACCAGCTTGCCGTATGGGTTAAGCAAGCCCGCCAGGCCAATAAGCAGTTCCTAGAGCAGCAAATGGCAGAGGGTAAAGATGTAGAGTTTAAAGACCTTGATATAGCTATTAAAGGCGATGCCAAGGAGCAATACACTACTGTAAAGCGTGTGATAGACATCCTGCAGGAACAAAAGAAGAATAAGTTCTTCCTTGTTACGGGATTACGTGGTAAAGATTTTTAATTTATTTAAATAAAAATATACAATGGCAGAATTAAATACCGGCGGAGGCGGCGGTGATGGCAAGAAAGTAAGAAGTAAGAAGAGCAACCCCGGGGTTGACCTTACTGCGATGGTGGACCTTGCGTTCCTGTTGATTACCTTCTTTATGCTTACCACTACGCTGTCTAAGCCTCAGTCAATGCCTTTGGCAATGCCGGATAAAGAGCCTCAGGATCAGCCGAAAGATAATACTCCGGTTCCTGAAGACAGGATGATGACTATCCTTATCGGTAAAGACAACAGGCTCCTGTGGTACATGGGCAAGTTTGAAACACCAAGGATACCGCCATCAGAAGCAACTTTCGGTAAAAACGGTATAAGGAAAGAGATCCTTAAAAACACCGCTTATGCAAAGCAGTTTGCTAAAAAGGACGATGAAGGCCTTATTGTAAACATAAAGGCAAGCGACGCGTCGAGCTACAAAAACCTTGTAGATATCCTTGACGAAATGGCCATCAACAAAGTACAGTTGTATGCTATTGGTGATATTACACCAGCGGAGATAGATTTATTAAAGAAAACCGGTTTGTACTAATCGGCCTTAACAACGAAAAATTATTATGTCAAAGTTAAATATATTTGGACAGCAATGGATTGACATCGTGTTTGAGGGCCGTAATAAAAAGTACGGCGCCTATAAGCTTAGGGAAGAAAACCCTAAGGTAACGATGTTAGCCCTGGTATTTGGTTCTATCTTTTTTGCTGTTGCTATTGGTGCACCTATCATATTAAGTTCTATTAAAGGTGCTACAGCCAGTACAGAAGAAGAGGTAATTACTAAAGTAGAGGTTGCAGAAATACCTGAGGCCCCTAAAGAGGAGCTTCCGCCGCCACCGCCACAGGTACTTGTTAAGCAGGCGCCTAAATCGATTGTGGAAGAGGTAAAATTTAAGCCACTTGAAGCGGCTAAGCAGGAAGATGTTCCGGAAGATCCACCGAAAATTGAGCAGTTTAAGCAAGCAGACCCAAGTTCTCGTAATGCAGAGGCAAGCCCTACAGGCGACGTTAACATTGGTGTTTCTGCGGGTGACCTTGATAAGGGTGTTGAACCTACACCGGGAGAAGATACAGGAATTTACAACTCGGCAGGTCTTCAGGTACAACCTGAGTTTCCGGGTGGTATAGCCGCTTTCCTTACCTATGTACAAAAGAACTTCAGGATTCCTGAAGTAGACCAGGACATGACCGCAAGGATTTATGTTCAGTTTGTAGTAGAAAAAGACGGTACGCTAACCGGTATTAAAATCCTTAGGGATCCGGGTTACGGCCTTGGTAAAGAAGCAGAGCGCGTACTTAAGTCGGTTAAAACAAGGTGGTCGCCTGGTATCCAGAACGGTAAACCGGTAAGGGCTTCTTATAACCTGCCTATTACAATAAATATTAAATCTTAATTTAAGATACTGCGATGGCTTCTTACAGACAGCGCTATAACAGACAGAAATCGCCCCACAAGCGATTTCTGTTTGTTTTAGGTATAATCTTCTTTCTGTCATACATAGTATTAGGATGCTTACTCATGTTTAATAACAGGCTTCCATTACCCATAAACCGCAACGGCCGCCTGGCTATGGGGGGTATTCTTATAGTGTATGGTATTATAAGAGGCATAAGGGTTATACAGCAAAGCAGGGATTTAAACGATGACTAGTATGAAAAAAATACTTATACTGTGTTTTGTCCTTTTTGGTTTTGTAGCCTTTGCACAGGATGGAGAAATGGTATACAGCCCTAAAGAGCTGGATACACCGCCCGAGTGCCCTACTACACTAAGCGACTTTAAAAAATGTGTTACAAGTAATTTTACAATTCCTGAGGGCGTGGACAGAGGGGTTTTTAACCTCGAACTCTCGTTTATTGTAGAGAAAAACGGTACGCTTACAGAACCGGCTTTGGTAAAAGACCCGGGGAACGGATTTAACGAAGCCGCAGTGAAAGCGCTTAATGGCAGCTGCTCAAAAAAACGCTGGGTAGCCGGTAGGCTTAAAGGAAAAAAGGTACGCACAAGAATGGTAATGCTCTTAACCGTGAAATTTCGAGATGAATAAGCAAAGAAAATATTTTTATATAGCAGGTGTATTGCTGTTTACAGCAGCTGCCGGTGTATTTGTATCGTGTAAGGATAAGGATGGCGCGCCAGAGGAAACCATGACGGCCGGCACCATTTCCATACAGGTAGATTATTCCGTACAACCTATAGTGGAAGATGCCCTGGCGGTATTCCAGAGTATTTATCCTAAGGCGCACATAACGCAGGTTAACCGTAATGAAGCCGACATTGTACAGGCACTACTAAATGATTCGGCGCGTGTGGCTGTAATTACACGCGAACTTACCGCAGCCGAAGAGTCGCACTTTAAAAAATCAGGTATTAAGGCGCGCACGGTTCCGTTTGCTAAAGACGGGCTTGCGCTTATAGCGTCGCCTGCCGTAACCGATACGCTTATAAACCTTGAAGATGTTTATAAAGTAATGCGTGGTGAGGAGTCTGCCGCGATAAAACAGTTGGTTTTTGACAGTAATCGCGCCGGTATAGCACAATATCTTATTGCAAAGGCCGGAAATGCTAATAAAACCTTAAAGAATGTGTATTCCCTTAAAAATACTGCCGAAGTTTTTACTTTTGTAAAGAACAACCCCGGCGCTATAGGTATTGTAGGCGTAAACTGGTTGCTGCAACCACCCGTGGAGTTAGAAAAAGCAGTAAGTGAAGTTAAGGTTTTGGCGGTAAGCAAACAGGCTAAGGGAGCTACGGCAAAAGATTATTTTAAACCGTCGCAAACCAGCATTGTAGATGGTAATTACCCGCTTACACGTACCCTTTATATACTGAACTATCAGGGCAAAAAAGGGTTAGGCACGGGTTTTGCAACATACCTAAGTGCACCCGAGGGGCAGAGGCTTATCCTTAAATCAGGATTGCTTCCGGTAACGCTGCCGTTCAGGGAAATTGAAATTGTAAACAAATAACCTTGTTTTAATAAAAAAGAAGAAACTAAAATGACTAATATGAAAGATTTGAAATTCGTTGGCTTGTCATTACTTGCTTTTGGTATGGCAAATGCACAGGACGCCACCGAAGCAAAAAAAGCCATAGATGGTGAACAGTATCAAAAAGCGAAATCTACGCTTAAAACACTGATTAAGTCTACTCCTGATGAGGGTAAAAACTATTTCCTTCTTGGAGATATTTACCTTGTACAGTCTGAATCAGACTCTGCGGCATTTTTCTTTAACAAAGGTAAGGCTGCCAAAAACAATGCTAATTATAATGATATAGGCCTTGGTCAGCTGGATCTTGACAATGGTAACGCTACGGGTGCGCAGGCTAAATTTGACGCCGTAGAAAAAGACCTTAAAAAGAAAGATGTAGAACAGCTTATATATATAGGCCGTGCTTACATATATGCCGAAAAGCCAGACTATAAAAAGGCTATTGAGGTGCTTAACAAAGCAGTAGCTAAAGATGCTAAAAATGCTGTGGCTTTCCTTAACCTTGGTGAGGCATACTACAAAGACAGGGACCAGAATAATGCGTACAAAAACTACCGTATAGCATCTGAACTTGATCCTTCACTGCTTAGGGCACAGCTTCAGTTAGGTGTAATTACTAAAAACACCGGGGCGGCTTTCCCGGAGGCCGTTAAGTTCTTTGAAGGTATTGTAGCTAAAAACCCTAACTATGGCCCGGTTTACCGTGAGCTTGCCGAAACCTACTACAAGTGGGGCAGCACTGTGCCGGCTAAAAAGAAAGAATACAATACTAAGGCGCTTGAATATTACAGGAAATACATGAGCCTTACCGATTTCTCTCTTAACTCCCGTATGAGGTATGCTGACTTCCTGCTGCTAACAGGCGACTACAAAGCGCTTGAGACGGAAGCTAACGAAATGCAGAAAATGAACGAGGTTAACGTACGTATATACCGTTACCTTGCATATGCTGCTTACGAAAACGGCAACTACGAAGCGAGTATCAAAGCCATGACCGAATTCCTTTCTAAAGTGGAGGCTAAGCGTATCATTGCCCGTGACTATATGTATTCGGGTCTTGCCAAGCTTGCAATAAGCATGGGACAAAACGAGAAAGGTGCTGCGATTGTTAAAGACCAGGCTCAGTTTGATGGTGCAATTGGCGACCTTAAAAAAGCTGTAGAAAAAGATGCTAACATCTCTAACGAATTTAATGA
Source organism: Bacteroidia bacterium (assembly GCA_046566705.1). GTDB lineage: Bacteria > Bacteroidota > Bacteroidia > Flavobacteriales > Flavobacteriaceae > Flavobacterium. Next base: position 238,513 of record JBKHWE010000006.1, read on the forward strand.
GATAGGTAAGAAACTTTTCGGTCAGAAACTTTATGCTCCTGCGGCGGCTGTGTTTGAAGTAGCTTCGGGTCTTGAAGAAAACAAAAACGCATTCCAGGATAACTTCTACCTTGCGTACTCACTATACTTTGACCACGTAGGTAAAACGGCTGAAAACAAAAAGCTGAACGGCGAGAATCTTAAAAAGGCTGACGCGGCACTTGATAAAGTAATTTCGCTTTCTACAAACGCCCAGGATGCTTACCTGTATAAGGCAAGGGTTAACCAGGCTATGGCTACTAAAGAGTCTTATGAGGCTATGGTTAAGGCATACGATGAGTATATTAAAATTGTAACTGCCAGCCCTGAAGAAGCTGCCAAGCAAAAGAAAAACCTGGTAGAAGGTTACTCTAACATTGGTGCTTACTACGCGGTATTTGATAAGGCTAAAGCTAAGGAGTACTTTAATAAAGCCCTGGCGCTGGATCCGGCGGATACCTATGTAAAATCGGAACTTGCTAAACTAAAATAATCAGTACTTGTACTATATTAAAGACCCTGCATGCGCGGGGTCTTTTTGTTTTAACACTTGGCGTTAATTAATTAGCTATCTTTGCACTCTTATTTACGAGATTACAATGTTGAAGAAGGAATTGCAGCTTGCGGTGGAAAAGGGAGAGATGCTTCCGTTAATGGAAGAATTTTATACCATACAGGGTGAGGGTTACCACACGGGTACCGCGGCTTATTTTATACGGGTAGGAGGATGCGATGTGGGCTGCCACTGGTGCGATGTAAAGGAAAGCTGGAATGCTGATTTGCACCCGCCAACAGCGGTAGAAAGTATAGTGAGAAATGCCGCCCAGTATGGTAAAACTATAGTAGTAACCGGTGGCGAACCGCTTACCTGGGATATGGGGCCTATAACTAAAACCCTGAAAGACGCCGGCCTGCGTGTGCATATAGAAACTTCCGGGGCTTATGAGCTAAGTGGTACGTGGGACTGGATTTGCCTTTCGCCAAAGAAAACCAAATTGCCAACCCAGGGTGTTTATGATGCTGCACATGAGCTAAAGGTAATTATACACAATAAACACGATTTTATTTTTGCCGAAGAACAGGCTGCCAAAGTTAATGGCAATGCCATACTGTTCCTGCAGCCGGAATGGAGCAAGAAAGATGAGATGACTCCGCTGATTGTAGATTATGTAATGCAAAATCCTAAGTGGAGGGTGTCACTTCAAACACATAAGTACCTTAATATTCCATAAATTTTATACCTTAGCACAACAATCTAAACAAAGAACATACGATTATGAAAAAGTTATTATTTGTAGCGGCTTTTGCCTTTGCTGCAAACTTTGCTACTGCACAGGATGCTAAATCTGATGTAAAAAAGATGATGCAGCTGGCGGGCTCTAACAGCCAGATGGAGATGGCAAAGAAACAAGTGGGCGGTATGGTTCCTGCTGATAAGAAAGAAGCGTTCCTTAAAGAATTTGATGCTATAATGAAGCCGTTCCAGGACAAGCAGGAGAAATTTTACCTTACAGAATTCACTGCGGATGAGTTAAAGCAAATCATTAAGTTTTACGAATCACCGATAGGTAAAAAATATACTGAGAAAAATGTGAAGCTTTCTGAACAAAACATGGCTGCAAGTCAGGAAATGATGGGGCAGGTACAGGAACTTGTTATGAAATATATGCAGTAATCATTTGTTTGATGATGTAAAAAAGACCGCTATATGGCGGTCTTTTTTTATTGCATAGGGCTAAGCTTAGCCAGGTAATCATAGTGTTCACCTTCCTGTACAAGTTCGCAGTTAAGCCCGTTGGCATGGGCGGCATTTTGCAGCGTGTTGTAGTCTATATATAACCAGTCAAACGGAATTTCAGTCTCGCCTTTGTAATGCAGGGTAAATATTAACTCGCCGTAATATTCGCCTGCCGGTATCCACTTACCACCATCCTCATCTTCATCAAACATATAAATGATGTCTGAAGAATCAAGCAGTACCTGTCCGCCCGGGTTAAGGAGCGATTTTAGCTTTTGTAAAAACGTACTGATATTTTTAAGCTTACCGGTAATGCCTATACCGTTCATGAGCATGATTATGGTGTCAAACTTTTCACCTTCAAAATCCAGCAGGTTACAGGCTAAAGCATTTTTTACCCCTCTTAAGGTACAGGCTTCAATGGCAGTGGGAGAAATGTCTATGGCAGTTACATCTAGTTTTTTCTCGTTTTGCAGGTACAGGCTATGGCTCCCGGCACCGCAGCCGGCATCAAGTACTTTACCTTTTGTAAGCTGCATGGCTTTTTTTTCGAGAGGCGGCATTTCAGTATACTTCCTAAACAGGTAGGCTACGCTCATTTCGTCTTCTTCGGTTATAGAAGTTTCTGTAACCAGGTCTTGCGGCGCGTTATTGGTTTGATAATCAAGTATTGCTTTACCGAAAAGGTCTTTCATAATCCGTTTATTTGCGTTGTAAAGTTACCTGTTTTCTGCGGATGTAAAGATGTAAAATCTATGCTTAAATTAAGTTGCTGATAATCAAAAGGCTTTGTTTTTATGGCTTTCACTTTTTAATAACACGATGCAATCAATAAATGTTTGGAAATCATTAAAATAGTTGTACCTTTGCGCACCTTTTCGGGTATTATGGGTTACGGAGAGGGGAAGATTTGAAATTTATACAAAACACTTCTGCAGTTTTGCTTACATTAAATAGCCCATGTGAACGCAGGATACAAATTTTAAGGATCAGACATGTCTGAACAAACAAAAACAAACGAAGAGTTCCTAAGCGAGTTTAACTGGCATAACTTTGAAGAAGGTATTGATGCTGTAGATGAGCAAAACCTTAGGGAATTCGAAAATCTTGTTGAGGAAACTTTCATCTCAACTGACAGTGATGAAGTTGTAGAAGGTACAGTAGTAAGGGTAACTGACAGGGATGCTATCGTTGACATCAACGCTAAATCGGAAGGTGTTATTTCTCTTAACGAATTCCGTTACAACCCGAACCTAAAAGTGGGCGACAAAGTAGAAGTACTTATAGACGTTCGCGAAGACAAATCAGGCCAGCTTGTTCTTTCTCACAGGAAAGCACGTACTATCAAGGCTTGGGATAGGGTTATCAATGCTAATGAAACAGGCGAAATCGTTAATGGTTTCGTTAAGTGCAGGACTAAAGGCGGTATGATCGTTGACGTATTCGGCATCGAGGCATTCCTTCCAGGTTCTCAGATAGACGTAAAACCTATCAGGGATTACGATCAGTATGTAAACAAAACTATGGAATTCAAAGTGGTTAAAATCAACCACGAATTCAAAAACGTTGTGGTATCTCACAAAGCGCTTATCGAAGCTGATATCGAGGTTCAGAAAAAAGAAATCATCGGTCAGCTTGAAAAAGGCCAGGTACTTGAAGGTGTTGTTAAAAACATTACTTCTTACGGTGTATTCATCGACCTTGGTGGCGTTGACGGTCTTATCCATATTACAGACCTTTCTTGGAGCCGTATTAACCATCCAAGCGAAGTTCTTGAACTTGACCAGAAACTTAACGTTGTTATCCTTGACTTTGATGACGAGAAAACACGTATCCAACTTGGTCTTAAACAACTTCACGCTCACCCATGGGATGCCCTTGACGGTAACCTTGCAGTAGGCGATAAAGTAAAAGGTAAAGTAGTGGTTATTGCTGACTACGGTGCGTTTATTGAAGTTGCTGAAGGTGTAGAAGGCCTTATCCATGTAAGCGAAATGTCTTGGTCTACGCACCTGCGTTCTGCTCAGGACTTCGTTAAAGTAGGCGATGAAGTAGAAGCTGTAATCCTTACCCTTGACCGTGAAGACCGCAAAATGTCTCTGGGCATTAAGCAGCTTTCTCAGGATCCTTGGAATGATATTACATCTAAGTACCCTGTAGGTTCTCGCCACACAGGTATCGTTCGTAACTTTACTAACTTCGGTATCTTTGTAGAACTTGAAGAAGGTATTGACGGTCTTATCTATATCTCTGATCTTTCTTGGACTAAGAAAATCAAGCACCCAAGTGAGTTTGTAAACGTAGGTGATAAACTAGATGTTGTAGTTCTTGAGCTTGATGTAGATGGTCGTAAACTATCTCTTGGCCACAAGCAAACTCAGCCAAACCCATGGGATAAATACGAAGATTCTTTCGCAGTAGGTACAGTACACAATGGTACTATCGCTGAAATAGTAGACAAAGGTGCTACTGTAGAATTCGGTGATGATATCGTAGCATTCATCCCTGCACGTCACCTTGAAAAAGAAGACGGAAAGAAACTTAAAAAAGGTGAAGTAGCAGACTTCAAAGTAATTGAATTCAACAAAGAATTCAAGCGCGTTGTAGCTTCTCACACGGCTACCTTTAAAGAAGAAGAAGAAAGAAACGTAAGGTACTCTAACGAGAACAACAACAATAACAATAACGTAGCTTCTTCTAGCAACAACGTAGAGAAAACCACTCTTGGTGATATCGATGCGCTGTCTCAGCTTAAAGAAAGAATGGAAAGAGGAGAGAACAACTAATCTCTATCTGTTTTTAAATATCAGGAACCTCCGCAGTAATGCGGAGGTTTTTTTGTTTTTATAGGGTTTTGTGATTTATCACTAAAGTTAATATTTTGCAAAAATCATCTTACTAAAAAAACCATATCCTTCTTTGTTGCGTACATGATGCTATAAACAAGTAAACAAAGAATATTATGAAAACTCCAAAATTTTTAGCTACGGCGGTAATCGCATTAACCATGCTCTTCAGCGGAACATCTTTTGCACAAAAAACTAAAATGGTAGGCGGTGCAGCCATGTATCCTACTAAAAACATTATTGAAAACGCTGTAAACTCTAAAGATCATACTACGCTGGTAGCGGCTGTTAAGGCAGCAGGCCTGGTAGAAACCCTTAGCGGTAAAGGCCCGTTTACGGTTTTTGCGCCAACAAACGCCGCGTTTGATAAACTGCCAAAGGGTACTGTAGAGAACCTTTTAAAACCTGAAAATAAGAAAATGCTGCAAACCGTACTTACCTACCATGTGGTGGCCGGTAAGTGGAGCGGTGCAGATATTATGGCTGCCATAAAAAAAGGTGGTGGAAGCTATGAGGCCAAAACCGTACAGGGTGGTAAGCTTTGGTTTAAGATGAATGGCAAAGACCTTTGGGTAATCGATGAAAAAGGCGGTAAGGCAAAAGTTACTATAGCCGATGTAGACCAAAGTAATGGTGTTATCCATGTAATTGATACTGTACTTATGCCAAAATAAGATCGTGTATATTTAATTTTTTTACTCCAACACCCCGTAAGTGTGCCCCCACACCTTCGGGGTGTTTTTATTTTAAAGTTTACGTAAGCTTAAATTTAAGTAGGGGTTTATTTGTTAACATATGCATAAATCGAATAATACCTTAAGATAAGATTGTGGGGGTAGTTTTGCGCCAAATTATTACCGATGCGAAACAAACTACTACTACTTGCTACTTTTATCGGTTTGGTTTCTTGTACTGACGATCGCGACATACCGCAAATCAGTGCTCCTGTAAACCCTGACTATGAGGTAGTACATTACTGGAATTTTAATGATGTAAGTGCGCTGGATACTCCTACGTATACCGAAGGTGGTGGTGCATTTACTTATGCAGGTGCCCGTTTTGACGAGGTAGACCCCGGAACCGATAGTAACGCGCGTAATGAAGACCCGGCAGGGACCGGTCTTAGGCTGCGTAATCCTTCAGGCGATTTTATTCTTTCCCTGCCTACTACAGGCTTTAAAGATGTGGTGTTTACGTTTGCTACCATGCGTACGTCTAACGGGCCACAAAACCAATCGATATCCTATACTGTAGACGGTACTAACTACATTACTACCGGTCTTGCCAATCCTGAGATTGGTGTTTCGGAGCAGTTTGTACTTCAGCAGTTCGATTTCATTGAAATCCCTGCTGCTGACAACAACCCTAAATTTAAAATCAAAATTTCATTTAGCGTAAATGCCGACCTGGATTCGGGTAACTCACGATACGATAACATTACCCTGGATGGTATACCTGTTGAAGGTGGTGGTAATGGCGGTGGAGAATCAGTGTTTGAATTATTCCACTACTGGAATTTTAACGATGCTACTTCTATAACAGCTCTTGTTACTCCAAACATAGGTAATGGTACCCTTGCATATGCCGGTTCTTACTATGACAGCACTACTGAAAGTACTGATATGAATGCCCGTAACAGTGATGTTGCCGGTACTACACTAAGGCTACGTAATCCTTCGGGAGCGTTTATTATCAGCATACCTACAACAGGCCATAAGGATGTAGTGGTTAAATATGCTACCATGCGTACCGGAAGTGGTTCTGCTACACAAACCATATCATATACCACAAACGGTACTGATTATGTAACTACAGGCATAACATCTGATTATACCGTAGGTACAGCATTCGGACTTGTAACCCTAGACTTTTCGGCTATATCAGCTATAAATAACAATCCTAACTTTAAGATTAAAGTTACGTTTGATGCTGCTAGTGGTACGGCAGCCAGTGGTAACAACCGTTTTGATAACCTAACTGTAGAGGGCAATACTTTATAATTAACGCTACATGAAAAAACTATTCATATATGTTGCGATTGCCCTTTCGGCGTTGCAGGTACAGGCCCAAAAGCCACAAAAGCTTAAGCCTGTAAAGAAAATTGATACTCAAGTTCCAGAGCCTAGTGATATAGCGCTCACTGCTGCAAAAGACGGTTTTTGGATTGTAGGTGACGGCGGGGTTCTTTTTGAAACCGACCTTAACGGTGTAATAAAAAGACAGGCCGATTACCAGGGGCTTGACTGCGAAGGCGTATTTGCTGATGATACATATGTATATGTTGCCGAAGAGTTTTCGCGCAGGGTAAAGGTATTCGATGCTAAAACCCTGAAACTGCTTCGTACTGTTACGGTACCCTATAGTGGCGGTCGTAACCGTGGTTATGAGGGTATATCGTATAACAAAACCAATAACAAGTTTGTATTGGTAACCGAAAAATCGCCTATCTACCTGTTTGAGCTGGATAAAGATTTTAAAGTGGTTAATGAAGTCGCGTTGGGTAAAATAGCCAAAGACATATCTGCGGTGACCTACTATGACAGTCATATATGGTTGCTAAGCGATGAGAGCATGATGGTGTTTAAGCTAAACACTTCGGATTATTCGGTAATAAGCAGCTGGAGGCTTCCTATACTGAATCCTGAGGGATTAACCTTTGACGCTGAAGGAAACATGATTGTACTTTCAGACGACATGCAGACGATTTATTATTTCAATAACCCTGAAAAACAGCAGTAAACAATGAAAAAGATAGTATATACAGCTATTGCTTCGCTGCTGATAGGTTCGGCGGCACAGGCACAGCTAACATTAAGTAATGGCGAGCACGTGGTAGAAATATCGGGTAGCGCCTCTACATATTACAACCAGCGTATCCTTAAGGCGGGTGAGTATGACCACAGCAAAGACAGGTTTAAGCTTCGCGATGCCCAGCTGAACATTGAAGGGCGCATAAAGAATATTTGGGAATACAAGCTTCAGGTAGACTTTGCCGATATGAGCGCGAACACTGCCGGTGGCGAAATTGATCCTGAAAACCCGGGGCTTATGGATGCTAACGTTACCTATAAGGGCCTTGAGTTTATGGAAATAAAAGCGGGCTATGGTAAGCTGCCGTATTCGTTCAGTTCTATGGTGCCTTTTAGTTTTTCGCCATATTGGCAAAGGGCAGAACTGACCAGGGGAGCACTGTTCAGCCGTAGGGATGCCGGTATAACACTACATTCATCACTATGGAAACAAAGGATAAGCATTTATGCGGGTGTATACTCAGGTCTTGGCGAAATGGCGCTGATAGGTGATAATGATGCCAGCGGTAACCCGGAATTTGTGGGCCGTGCAGAATTTAGCTATCCATCGCGTTTCCGTTACAGGCTGGTAGATGACAGGCATTCGCCAATACCCATGTTCATGATAGGCGTTAACGGTCGTTATGCTAATAAAAAACTGCCTGATGGTGAAACATTCCCTGCAAACGCGGTAAGCGAATATGGTATGAAACTGATAGACGGTAAAAAATATACGTACGGTTTCGATGCCGCATTTATGTACCAGGGCTTTTCGGCACAGTTTGAAATGCACCAGATAAAAGGCGAACCCGCTAAGGCAAATGATGCGCTTTACCAGGGACTTAATCCGTCGCAAACCAAAGGGTATTTTCTTGCAGGCGGTTATATAGCGGAAGTAAATTATCATATAGCGCCAATCAACACGATAATATCGGCACGCTATGAAGAGCTTGACTTGAACGATTTGGCTAAAGGCAACTCACAACGTTTTTCTCCTGCCATTGCGTACCAGATGAAAGGATATGACGCCATGATTAAGTTTCAGTATTTTAATATTATCAAGGAAGAAGTTATCGATCCGCTTAAGTGGAAAGAACAGTACCGTCTAGGTATACAGTTCAACTTTAATTAAAATCAAAACTAATACAATTATATAATGAAAAAACTATTACTTACAGCAGCAGCCATGGTAGCCCTGCACTTTGGTGCACAGGCCCAGATAAGCACACTGCCCTACGTGCAGGACTTTACTGCCCCTTTTGAAGGAGGCACCGGTACCGCTATACAAATATATCCTGGTTATAAGGCGAACGAAGTACAAACTTCAACACGTATTTTCAGGGATGAAACCGATGCTAACAGTGCTCCCGCAGCAATAAGCTTTATACCTACAAGCGGTTTTAATGGTGAACTTATAGTTGATTTTGACTTTACTAACTATAGTAATATAGGTGTTTCATTTGCAGCAAAATCTATGCTTAACGGCGATGGTACCAGGGCGTCTACAATAACCCTTAGTACTTCGGTAGACGGTGGTGCTACCTGGGTAGCCAGCCAGCTTATAGCTACATTACCAAACGAGAATCAAGCCGCTTTTACAACATATAACTATATGTTCCCTGCTGTGGCAAACAACAAGTCTTTGGTAAAACTTAAGTTTTTTGTAACCGGTACTACTACCGGTACAAGCACAAGGGCTAAAGTAGTAATTGATGACCTGGCTGTGGCAGTTTCCACGGTAGCCAATCCTTCACTTAGTGCAAACGCTACATCATTAAGTTTTACACAAACGCTTGGAGCGCCAAGTGCTCCTCAGGTTGTAGCGCTAACAGGTGCTAACCTTACATCAGACGTAGTACTTACTACAGCGAACCCATTTCAGGTTTCGCTTAGCCCTACTACGGGTTACGCTTCTACGCTAACGGTTCCTCAAACAAACGGAGCCGTAAACGGTACGCTTGTATATGTGCGTTCTAATGGGGCTACTGCAGGCTTGTTTACCAGTTTTCTTGGATATGTATCAAATGGGCTAGTTAACCAGTATGTGGCACTTTCGTCAACTATTGTAGTTTCTACGGCTACTAACCCTGCGCCGTTTGATCTTTCTACAGGGAACTACAGCTTTAGCGAATGGCCGGCTGAGTCTGCCCGTGAAACGTACCCGGCAAACATGGTGTTCTGGACACATGCTACAACCGATCCTACACTTGACGTAGCCTTTAATGAAAATTATACCTGCCTATATAACCTTGCCGCGCGTTCCCGTTTTAATGGTAAAGGCGACCAGGGTATATCTATGATAAACACAGGTAACTCTCAGTATGTAGGCGCTTGTGATGGTTCTAATCCTACACAAGCCAGTGGTGATGCCATGGTAAACGGTCGTGCCGGTGCTATAGTACTTGGCCTTACTACCACAGGTAGGCAAAACCTTACCGTAAACTGGACAGGCAGGACAATTGTTAAAAACTTCAGGGTATATGCCCTTACGCTTCAGTACAGGATAGGCGCAGGCAGCCCTAACAGCAATTGGGTAAATATCCCAACTGAAGATGACGCTATTACACAATACCAAAGCGGCGAAGACAATACCAGCCAAAACTTTTCTACAACGCTTCCTGCCGAACTTAATGATAAGGCTGAAGTACAACTTAGGTGGGTGTACAATTATATAGAAACAGGTGCCAGCGGTGCCCGTGCAGAAATAGGCCTTGATGATGTTACCGTAACCAGCGACGTACTTGGCCTTGACGAGTTCTCTGCAAACGGTTTTGCCATGTACCCTAACCCGGCCAGCAGCGTGGTAAACTTTACCCAGCCTCTTGCCGTAACCGTTTACGATTTTACAGGAAAAACTGTATTTAGCTCAGATAAAGAAATCACAACCCTTAATGTTTCAGGTTTTGCTACGGGTATTTACCTGGTAAAAACAACACAGGGAGCTGTAAAAAAACTGATAATAAAGTAGTGTTAGTTTCGTGTTTTTAATTTTTCCGACCGGAAAAATGATCCCGCCTAGTCTTGGCGGGATTTTTTTTGCATTGAAGTTACTGCAAAATTATTATATGTTACAACGGCTATTTTAGGTGCTACAAACCTGCTACAGTGGCATTACATCGTTACTACTTTTATGCTACTTTGCCGTAACAGCAGTATAAATGGCAATAGCTTCCATAGCTTCCTTCACATCATGCACGCGGAGTATTTTCGCCCCCTTTATTAAAGACAGTGTATTGAGTACCGTAGTGCCGTTTAACGCCTCCTGGGGGGTAGTGCCAAGCAATTTATAAATCATCGATTTTCTTGAAATGCCGCTGAGCAATGGCAGCCCGGTAATGGTACTAAAAAGTTCCAGCATGTTCATTACCTCATAATTTTGGTTAAGTGTTTTGGCAAAGCCAAATCCCGGGTCTATGATAATGTCGTCAATGCCGTGCGTGCGTGCGATGTCAATGCGCTTGCTAAAGTACTTTAGCATTTCGCCAATGATGTCGTCATATTGGGTTAGGGTAGGCATGGTTTGCGGAGTACCGCGCATGTGCATCATTATGTACGGCACCTTGTATTTGCCAGCGGTAGGTATCATGGCTTCGTCGAGCAGGCCTGCGGCAATGTCATTTATAATGGCGCCCCCACTTTCTATGCATGCTGCAGCCACTTTGGCCCTGAATGTGTCAATTGAAATTATCGCATCGGGAAAATGCTTCAGTATGAGCTCCACAACCGGAACGGCGCGTTGCAGTTCCTCATCTTCGGTAACAAATTCGGCGTTCGGCTTGCTGGAGTATGCGCCAAGGTCTATAAACGTAGCGCCTTCGTTAAGTAGTCGTTCCGCCTGGTGCAAAAGTGCGTCTTCGTTTTTGTATTTCCCGCCGTCAAAGAATGAATCGGGCGTAACGTTTAGTATCCCCATTACTTTGGGGGCACTCAGGTCTATGAGGGTTCCTTTACAATTTATGTGCATACCTGGCAGTTGTATTACTGGCCTGTTTTTATATGCTTAAATTTTTTCTTCAGGTTAAGCATGGGTTTTTCTATCAGGTAATAAGAAATATGGGCTACTATTACTACCGCAATTATGTTTAAAGGGAACTTGTTTACAGAGAAACTTGCCTGGTTTGTAAGGAACAGTTGCTGCCATATATATAACGAATAGGATAGGATGCCTATGTGTATAAGCACTTTAGTATTTAGAAAATCAGCTACTTTAGAAGGGATACGTATGGCCCATAAAATAAGATAAATAATGCATATGTTATTTAATGACATGCCTACGGTAATTGTATAAGCTCCTTTTAAATACATGCTAAGCAGCGGAGAAACTATGAAAATAAATAAGGCTATCGCCAGGGGTAAGAACTTCTTGTTAAGATAATAGTTTACTTTTTCCTGAAACTTAAGATTCACTTCCAGCAGGGCTACAAGGCAGCCGGTAAGTATGGAGTCGCCTCCGGTGTGTAACATCATAGATATTTGTCCCCTGCTGTCTGGCATAAGAAAGTAGGTTGCTATCCTTAACACAGGCATAATACATATTATCCACAGCACCACTTTTTTAAGCTTCTCTGCATTTATTTTTACAAACATCATAGGCCATATCATGTAAAACTGCTCTTCCATTGAAAGGGACCAAAAATGCCCAAAAAACCAGTTGCCTTTTTCTGTAGGCATGTCCGATACGAATAAGTGTTTGTAGTTCCATAAATACAATCCGGCAAAGCCTACAAGGGTGTAGTTGTTCAGTATGTCGGGGAATATGGTGGCTTTAAGTAGCAGCACAATGATAATGTAGAGATAGAAAACCGGGAAAATCCGGAATATCCTTCTCAGGTAAAAGTCCTTTATGTCAATTTTTCCGCTTTTATTTTTTTCTATAATAAGGAGCCTTGTAATTAGATAGCCGCTTATCACAAAAAATATCTTTACGCCCAAAGATGAATTAAACAAAATTACATGTACATATTCGTTTTGAAACGCCTCAGGAAGCGTTTCAAACATATGTCCCAGCAATACCATTAGTATTGATATAGCGCGTATTCCGTCAAGACTTTTAATCCTGTTGCCAGCCATTGGTTGATTGTTATGTGTTGTGTGCGAAAATATAAAATACTAATGAAATGTTAAGGCTTTTAAAAATATATTTTGATAGATTTTTAAGGTTAAATATCTTTGGTGAAAATCTATATACTACTAAATGAGCAATACCTCCCTGCAATATGACAAGGTGATAGCCGTGTGCCGCCAGCTTTACGCCAATAAAATGAAAGACTACGGCCCGGCATGGCGCATCCTTCGTATGCCTTCGCTTACCGACCAGATTTTTATAAAGGCGCAGCGCATACGCAGCCTTCAGGAAAATGAGGTGCGTATGGTAGACGAGGACGAAACAGGCGAATTCATAGCCATTGTAAACTATTCTGTCATGGCGCTGATTCAGCTGGAGCTGGGCATTGCAACCCAACCCGACCTTACTGCCGAAGAAGCTACGAAGCTATACGATGAGAAAGTAACGCTGACCAAGAACCTTATGCTGGCAAAAAACCATGACTATGGTGAGGCATGGAGGGATATGCGTGTGAGTTCGCTTACCGATTTGATTTTGCAGAAGCTACTTCGCGTAAAGCAGATTGAGGATAACAAAGGTAAGACCCTTGTAAGCGAAGGTATAGACGCCAACTATCAGGACATGCTGAACTATGCTGTGTTTGCCCTGATACACCTGGGCTTTGCCCAATAACATCTCATTAACAAAAGGCATTGCTTTATGCCTTAATTTTGAGGAAAACTAATTAAAATGGACACTTCAACAAAACAAAACATATCGTATGTACTACGGGGGCTGGTAGCCTTTTTATTCCTGCTTTCGGCAGTGGCAAAAATGTATCCATCACCGTACTTTGCTATTTCTACCTTTGAAATGAAGCAGCTGGTACCGCTCGGTTTCTCTGAAGGGCTTGCTGTATATCTTTCGCGTACCCTGATAGGGGTGGAGATAGCACTGGGACTACTGCTTTTACAGCCACATTATTTAAAACGTTTTGTAATTCCTGCCACTATTGCGTTACTGGCAGTATTTATCATACATCTGGTTGTAACCATAGCGGGTGGAGGGAACTCGGGCAATTGCGGTTGCTTCGGTACGTTATTACCTATGACACCGTTGGAATCGGTATTTAAGAATATCGTAACCGTTGCGCTGCTTGTTTGGCTGTACAAACTGCTGCCCGTGGGATCAGACCGAAATAACTTCTTTATCCTGAATACGGTGCTGTTCGCATCCATACTAAGCGTATTTATGTTGGCACCCATTAAACCGCAAAGCAGTGATACCACCTTTGATGTAGGCGCACCCATTCCGGAAGAAATGGCTACCGATAGCCTTACATCTTCTCAGGCAGATAGTGTTGCTCCGGCAACTGAAAACGCAACCACGACAACTGCCATAGGGCCATCTGAAGTAAAAACTGATGCTGCAAAAACAGAAACCGCCACACCTGAAAAAGCAGCAGTGCCTGCCGGACCTGCGCCTAAAAAGTCGGTATATTCTAACTTCTTCGCCAATGCCGATAAGGGCAAGAAAATCATAGGTATGTTTGTGCCGGGCTGTGACCACTGCCGTGAGGCTGCCAAAGAAATGACTGAACTACGCAAAAAGGACAAGAATTTCCCGGAGCTTGAAATCATCTTTATGGATGAGGAAGCCGAGAAGATTCCTGAATTTTTTGATTATGCCGGGGCAAAATACCCGTATAAGATATTAGACATTGTTTCGTTCTGGAAGTTGCTGGGGAATAGTAAAGATACCCCGGGCGTGCTGTACCTTTGGAACGGAAACATCATTAAAGAATGGCAGGGTATTGAAGGGGAGAAGTTCAACCCGACAGCCCTGATGAAAGAACTTAATAAAAAGTAATGATACAGAACAAAAGGCTTAAGTCGCTACTGGCACCGCTTATCGTATACCTTATCGGGGCACTCCTGTACAAGAATTCCGGTGGTAACCTGTTCCTGGTCATTCCGGGAGGCTTGCTTATGCTTGCCGGGCTGGTGCTGAACATAGTATTTATGATAGGGATATTTAAGGACGTATTCTTTAAAAAACGTTGATTCGCTATTTTTTACATAAGGCGGGTTACGCGCTCCTAACATTGTTTGGGGTGGTTACGGTTATATTCTTTCTGTTCAACGTATTGCCCGGCGATCCTGCGCGTATGATGCTGGACCAAAATGAAAACAGCGAACAGCTTGCCCTTATCCGTAAGAAGTATGGTTTTGATAAGCCTATAACTACACAATACCTCTATTACCTGAACGACCTTTCGCCGGTTTCGTTCCACAGTACCAATCCTGATGATTATACCTATTTGTCAGATGGGAAATACAGTGCTGCGAAACTGTTTACTGTAGCGAATACCACAACCGTTATAAAAGCACCTTACCTGCGTGAAAGTTTCCAGAAGAGCGGTAAAAAGGTAAGCCAGGTCATAGGCGATACTTTGCCAAATACCGTGGTACTTGCCTGTTGTGCCATACTCATAGCCATAGCTATTGGGGTGGTGCTGGGAGTAGCGTCCGCCTTGTATAAAGACACCTGGATAGACCGCACCATAGCATTGCTCAGTACGCTGGGTATGAGCCTGCCGTCATTCTTCGCAGCCATATTGTTTGCGTGGGTATTCGGGTTTTTATTACACGAAGTAACTAATCTGAACATGACCGGAAGCCTGTATGAGGTGGACGACTTTGGCAACGGCAGCCATATACAATGGAAGAACATCATACTGCCTGCCATAGTACTGGGCATACGTCCACTTGGAGTGGTAATACAGTTAATGCGAAACTCACTGCTCGAAGTACTGAGCCAGGATTACATCCGTACCGCCCGTGCCAAAGGATTGAGCGAAATCCGTATTATCCGTAAACACGCTTTAAAGAACGCCCTGAATCCTGTGGTAACCGCCATTTCGGGATGGTTTGCAAGTATGCTGGCCGGGGCGGTATTCGTAGAATATATCTTCGGGTGGAATGGTCTTGGCAAGGAAGTAGTAGAAGCGCTCAATACACTCGACCTGCCTGTAATTATGGGGAGTGTACTGGTAATCGCCGCTACCTTTGTAGTCATAAACATACTGGTAGATGTAATCTATGCATGGCTGGATCCTAGGATACGACTGGAGTAAGATTTGATAATTAAGTAACTGCCATTAAGCCATTACTGCTTAAATTTGCCATAAATAACTTTACATTAAAATGAAAAAACTATTTTTACTGCCAATACTATTTTTTATGATAGCGTGCCAGGCACAAGATAAAACCGAGTTTGGTAAAGAAGCCCTTGAGGCAAAAATGACTTCGGTAGACGGAAAAGAAATTGCCTTTAAAGACATCCTTGCACAGTACAAAGGCAAAGTTGTAGTTATAGACGTGTGGGCATCATGGTGCCCCGACTGTAAAAAAGGCATGCCTAAAGTGCACGACCTGCAAAAGCAGTTCCCTAACGTAAAATACCTGTTCCTTTCATACGACCGTGTGGATGAAAAATGGAAACAGGGTATAGAGTCGTTCAATACAAAAGGGGGCGATAACTACCACGTGGGTACCAGCATGAAGGAAGGCGCTTTTAGCAAAGACATTAAACTCGACTGGATTCCACGCTACATGGTGGTAGACAAAAAAGGTAAGATAGCGCTGTTCCGCGCTATTGAAGCCGATGATGAAAAGCTTATCAGTACACTAAAATCAATACAATAATGAGAAAGAAGATCGTTGCAGGTAACTGGAAAATGAATAACGACATTAACCAGACCATAGCCCTGCTTGATGAACTAATAGCTAAAAAACCTGAAGTTACTACAGCAAAAGTTGTGGTGGCTCCAAGTTTTGTTAATCTTACTACGGCTGTTGCCAAAACTAACGGTACAGGCATCATAGTAGCGGCACAAAACATGCACCAGGCAGAAAGCGGCGCTTTTACAGGTGAAGTATCTGTTGGCATGCTAAAAAGCGCTAATGTAAACACCGTAATCCTGGGCCACTCAGAAAGGCGCGCTTACTTTGGTGAAACCAATGAAATCCTTGCCAAAAAAGTAGATACTGCCCTTGCACACGGCCTTACCATCATATTCTGTTTTGGTGAAGAACTTGCCGACAGGCAAAGCGAAAACCACTTTGCTGTGGTAGAGAGCCAGCTTCGTGAAGGTATTTTCCATATTGCACAGGAAAACTGGGCTAATGTGGTACTTGCTTACGAGCCGGTTTGGGCTATCGGTACAGGCTTAACAGCTTCTCCAGAGCAGGCACAGGAAATGCACGCGTTTATCCGTAACCTGATTGCACAGGCGGTGAGCCCTGCAGTTGCCGAAGCTACTTCTATCCTTTACGGTGGTAGCGTAAAGCCGGACAATGCAACCGAAATTTTCGGCAAGCCGGATGTAGATGGCGGACTTATAGGTGGCGCAGCACTTAAGGCTGATGACTTCCTGGGTATCCTTAAAGGTATAGAATAAGTAGCAGTTATTTCCTCTAAATATAAAGCCGGAAGATGTGTGTCTTCCGGCTTTTTTGCTACTTTATTATAAATTTATATCCATAAAAAAGGCCGGAAATAAACCGGCCTAAACAAATATAATATACAGGAAAAGTTGTTTTTATTTATGGGAAAATACCCCTTTGCTTGTATGCCATTTCTATCCTGGTAAGGGCTACAATGTAAGCGGCAGTCCTCCAGTCGGTTTTGTATTTATCGGCATTGGTTACCACTTTGCCGAAAGCTTCTTCAAGCTTCTTGCGCAGTTTGGTAATCACATCATCCATTGTCCATATTTCACCATTACGGTTTTGTAGCCACTCGTAGTAGCTGCCTATAACACCACCTGAGTTGCACAAAATGTCAGGAATAATTTCTACGCCATTAGCCAGCAGTATCGCTTCACCTTCAGTATCTGTAGGGCCGTTAGCGCCTTCAGCAATAACGCGTGCTTTAATAGTACCGGCGTTTTCTTCGGTAATCTGGTTGCCAAGGGCAGCAGGAATAATGATGTCGCAGTCGATGCCAAAGAAATTGTCTCCGGTAAAATCGGCTGTAAATCCTTTAATGGTCGCGTTCTTGCTTTGGTAGTCCAGTAGTGCTTCAGGATCTATACCATCGGCATTGTAAATAGTACCGGTAGCATCCTGTACACCCACAAGTATAGCGCCGTTTTCGTTCATAAAATGAGCCGACCAGTAACCTACGTTACCAAAGCCCTGTACAATGTATTTTTTGCCTTCAAGCGATACGCCACGAAGTTTGGCCCATGCTTCAAGGGTAACCACCACACCAAAACCGGTAGCGCGGTCACGCCCTTCAAGACCACCAGAACCTACAGGCTTACCTGTAACCACGTGCTGGTTCTTAGAACGTTCTGCCGGGCTCTTGGTGCTCATATACGTATCGGCAATCCATGCCATCATTTGGGCATTGGTGTTAACATCCGGTGCTGGGATGTCATGCTCAGGGCCTATGTTATCGCCAAGGGCAAAGGTAAACCTGCGGGTAATACGCTCCAGTTCGGCCTGGCTGTATTTTTTTGGATCCAGCTGAATACCGCCTTTACCACCACCATACGGAAGTCCGGCAAGCGATGTTTTCCAGGTCATCCAGGTAGCCAGTGCGCGAGCCGCGTCAAGGTCTACGGTTTCGTGGTAGCGAAGGCCGCCTTTGTATGGGCCAAGTGCATTATTGTGCTGCACCCTGTAGCCGGTAAACACCTCTACATCGCCGTTGTCCATCTTCACGGGGAAGTGTACAACTATTTCGTTATTAGTAATTGATAGGATTTTTTTTACACTAGAGTCAAGGTTCATTACCTCGGCAGCTTTATCAAACTGGTTCTTTACGTTTTCGTACATGCCCATTCTTTTGGGCTTTGCGGTTGTTGCCATACCTTATGTTGTGACTTAATATCTTAGGTTTGTACTTCTAAAAAAATCGTAGTAAATTTATAACAAATGTAGAGTTAATTATGAAAATAACAAATACTATTCGTTTAAATTAAGTTTTTTTTAATCTAATTAATTTTTAACAGTAATTTGGTAAGAATATAATAATTTCAGATTAATCAATGAAGCCAATTAAGTAAGGGGTTCATCACGGTGCGTTAACCACAGTTTAACAAGTGCATCCCCTTGTTCGGAGGGTGTTGTTTGCATAAAATTAATATATTTGCAGGAATACCCCAAATTAAAAAACCGTCAATTTTTGGTTGTTAAAATTTAAGGGTTTTAAATCACTTTTATAATGAAAATTGAACAGATATATACCGGGTGTATTGCACAGGCTGCCTATTACATAGAGAGTAATGGCGAAGCCGCGATTTTCGATCCGTTGCGTGAGGTACAGCCTTACATAAGCCGTGCAGAAAAAGATGGTGCATGCATAAAATACATCTTTGAAACGCATTTTCATGCCGATTTTGTATCGGGCCACCTGGACCTTGCCAAAAAGACCGGCGCGCAGATTGTATACGGCCCTACGGCTGTACCGGAATTTGATGCCCTGATAGCGGCAGACGGGCAGGAATTTACCTTAGGCAATTATACCATACGCGCCATACACACGCCGGGGCATACGCTGGAAAGTACGTGTTACATCCTGCTTAATGAGGCTAAGAAAATCCACGGCATCATTACCGGCGACACGCTTTTTATAGGCGATGTGGGCAGGCCTGATTTAGCACAGGCGCTTACTTCAGATCTTACCCAGGAGGTACTGGCATCGCACCTGTACGATTCGCTGCGTAATAAAATTATGGTTTTGCCCGATGATATAACAGTATACCCGAGCCATGGCGCGGGTAGTGCATGCGGTAAAAACATGAGCAAGGAAACCACCGATACCCTGGGCCACCAGAAAGAGGTTAACTATGCCCTGCGTGCCGATATGACGCGAGAGGAATTTATAAAGGAACTGTTGGACGGCCTTGGTCGCCCGCCGGCTTATTTTCCGCAAAATGTAATGATGAACATTAAGGGGTATGAAAGCCTTGAGGTCGTTCTGCAAAAAGGGGCTAAACCGCTTACTGCTGCCGAATTTGAGGCCATAGCCAATGAAGCCGGTGCCATAGTGCTGGATGTAAGGCATGAAGATGACTTTGTTAAGGAGCACATACCGGGATCTGTATTTATAGGGCTGCACGGAGGATTTGCACCTTGGGTAGGCGCGCTGATTATGGATGTAAACCAACCTATAGTGCTTATTACACCGGAAGGAAAGGAAGAAGAAGCCGTTACCCGCCTTGCCCGTGTAGGCTTTGATAATTCTCTGGGGTATCTTAATGGTGGCATAGCCGCGTGGAAGGCTGCCGGTTTTGAAACCGATAGTATCCGTTCGGTGAGCCCTGAGGCTTTTGCTGAAGCTGCTGAAGATTGTGTGGTCGTAGATTCGCGCCGCCCGGGTGAGTTTGATTCAGGCCACGTAACCGGGGCGCTAAACATTCCGCTTGATTTTGTAAACGAACAAATGGCTGAGGTGCCTAAGGAGGGCGATTTTTACCTGCACTGCGCCGGTGGGTACCGTTCGGTAATAATGGCTTCCATACTTAAAGCCAGGGGATACCATAACGCTATAAACGTAGAAAAAGGTTTTGGCGGCATTAAGGCAACCGGAATAAAAACTAGTGTAAATACACCGGCGGCTTTATAAGCGTAAATTGTATATTTGCGTGTTTTATTAAAAAAAGAACAATCATCTAAATGAAAAAAATAGCATTACTGTTGTCTCTGGCCGCTATGGCTGTAGGCTGTAAAAACCTTGCCGATAACGAATTTGAAATCAATGGTACGGTAGACCCGCTTTGGGAAGGAAGAACCGTTGTCCTGGAAAAACAAAGCATGTTTGGCTTTAAGGCACTTGATACCGTAAAGGTTAAAAACGCCGAATTTACGTTTAAAGATACGGTTACAGAACCGGGTATTTATTTCCTTAGGGTAGAACAGCATCTAAATGAGCCTATAACCGTAATTGTGGAGCCGGGTAGTATAGACATACTGGTACGCAGGGATAGTATAAATAAATCAAGGCCGGGCGGTACGTACAACAACGACAAGTTTACGGAGTTTTCGGATGTTTTTGGTAAAGGCCTTAAAAAGGTACAACGCTATGAAGCCAATAATCAGGCAAAGTTTACCAAAGCTATGCAGGCAAATGATACTAAAACAGCAACTGAATTACGCGATGGCCGCCAAAAGCTAATGGATAGCTGGTCAAAAGATATGGTAAATTTTGTTAAAGATAATCCTAAAGCATATGTGGGGCTTTTAGCGATATCTCAAATGCAGCAAATGCAGCTTAAAGACCAGGCCGAGCTTAAAAAGCTCTATCTGGGTCTGGATAAGAGTGTAAGAGAGGGTAAAGATGGGCGCCAACTGGGTATATACCTTGGGGCTGTAGCCACCGGAGAACCGAAACAGGCTCCGGCCGCAGCACCGGCCGCAGGAGTAAAGGTAGGTGATGTAGCGCCGTCATTTTCCGCTAAAAACCCGGAGGGTAAAGAAATATCGCTAAAAGAGTCGCTTGGGGCTAAAGTTACCATAATCGATTTTTGGGCTTCATGGTGTCCTCCTTGCCGTAAGGAAAACCCTAACATGGTAGCATTGTATAAAAAGTTCCATGACAAAGGCCTGAACATTATTGGCGTATCATTAGATAAAACCGCTGACAAATGGAAAGAAGCCATACAAAAAGATGGCCTTCCGTGGGCACAGGTGTCTAACCTTATGTACTGGGATGAGCCTATCGCTAAGCAATATGGTGTGGAACAAATCCCTGCACCGTTTGTGCTGGATGCCGCCGGTAAGGTAGTAGCCCGTGATATTTACGGTGACGAACTTGAGAAAAAAGTGGCCGAATTGGTAAAATAAGCCATTATTCAATACATAGTAAAGCTCCTTTACGGGAGCTTTTTTTATGATGGGTAAGTACCATAAGAAAAAATAACGCTGTTACGGCTTATACGTCAGTCTATTAAAAAATAGTTAGGAAATTAGGGCAGAAATTGTTTGCGTAGTAAAAAAACAGCCCTATATTTGCAACCGAAATACTGAAACAAGGTAAAGCGATTTATCTTCCAGTGGGGGAGATACTCAAGCGGCCAACGAGGACGGACTGTAAATCCGTTGGGAAACCTTCGAAGGTTCGAATCCTTCTCTCCCCACCAAAATAAAAAGGCTTGCCATTTGGCAGGCCTTTTTTGTTATTCTCCCGTATTTTCTTCTCTACGCCTTTCTGCACTTTCCCAACCGTGGTCTTGCGCGCCAAGCTGCGAGTACAGATCTTGTTTTAACAGCTGTTCCTGTATTTCTATTTCCCTAAGGGTGCTTGCTATTAATGTTTGCTTGTCATGGCGGTTTTCGGCTAATCTTCTGGTAGCGGCCTCATCGTAGTTAATAAAGCGCTGACCTTGCCTGGTAGCGGTATACCTGCGGTGCCCCATTTGTACCAGGGCATCTATACCCAGGTTAACGGCACTGTACAGGTTTTCCCTGTAAAAATTGTCCACTCCCATGTTTATAAGGTCAAAGGCATCGTTACGGTTTCGAGCCCTTGCTAATATCTTTAGGTGCGGAAAGTGTTTTTTTACCAGCTCGGTTACATAGAGGTTTACCTGGGGGTTGTCTATGGCGGCAATAAACAGCTTGGCATTTTCACACCCCGAAGCCTGTAACAACTCCAGTCGGGAGGCATCGCCGTAATATACCTTAAAGCCCATTTTTCGCAGCGAATCTACCCGGTCAGAGTCCATGTCAAGAATCGTAGCCGGTATGCCATTTGCCTTAAGCAGGCGCCCTATGGTGCTGCCAAAATTTCCAAAACCGGCAATTACCACCTCGTTCTGTTCTTCTATGTCGTCGTATTTGTTCTTAGGGGTTTCCTTTATACCGAAATAAGGATCTATCCATCGTTCGTTTATAAGCAGTAGGAACGGCGTACCTATCATGCTCAGTGCTATTACAGCCATCATTTGGTTAGATAGGTCAACAGGCATGAGGTTTAACTGCAGGGCAAAGCCAAAGATTACAAAGCCAAATTCCCCGGCCTGGCTTAGTGCAAACCCAAATAATAAATTTTGGTCAGAGCTTTTCTTGTAAATTTTGCCAACTAACAATAAAATAAAAAACTTAATAGAGTTGAATATCGTGGTAAATATGATGATAAACGCCGGGTCGGCCATCATTATGGTAAAGTTTATAGACGCGCCCACCCCCATAAAGAACAGCCCTAAGAGTAATCCTTTAAAAGGCGCGATGTCGCCTTCCAGTTCATGCCTGAACTCGCTGTTGGCTAATACCATCCCGGCAATGAACGCGCCAAGCGCGGGGCTTAGCCCTACAAGTTGCATTACAAACGAAACGCCCATAACCAGGAGTAGCGCTGTAGCGGTAAACAGCTCCTGTAAGCGGGTTTTGGCTACAATATGGAGTAGTGGTATAATTATGTAGCGTCCGCTGAGGTAAACGAGCGCTATGGTGCCAAATACAATAAGGGTTTGCAGCCAGCTTGCAAAATCACTGATAAGTGAGTGGTGTACGTTTTGCCCCGTTACATGACCGTCGGCCAGTAGCGGTATAATGGCAAGCATGGGGATTACCGCTATATCCTGAAACAGCAGTATGGCAAATGACGAGCGCCCCATAGTGGTTTTGGTAAGGCCTTTTTCTTTAAGTGTTTGCATTACAATAGCCGTGGAAGACAGTGTAAGCGCCATGGATATGATTAACGACGTTTGCCAGTCCCAGGGCATTACGGCAGAGCAGGCTATGAAAATTACCGTGCCTGTTATAAACAGTTGCAGGCTTCCCATGCCGAGTATAAATTTCCGCATGCGCCAAAATTTGTAGGGTTCAAGTTCTAGCCCTATAAGGAACAACATCATTACTACGCCAAATTCGGCAAAGTGCATAATGTCCTGCCCTTCCTGCCCGATTAACCCGAGCACGTATGGGCCTATGATGATACCTGCAAACAGGTAACCCAGTATAGAACTTAGCCCGAGTTTTTTTGCTACCGGAACACATATAACCGCAGCCAAAAGATATATTATCGCCTGAAAAAAGAATCCGTCTGTCATGGTTATAGTAGTTTGTTACGCAGCCAGTCGTTAAGGTAACGGCAGCTGTGCAGTTCGGTCATGTCTATATCGTCCTGTTCTATGTAGTTCAGCAGCCCGGCATACATACGCCCAAAGCTTTCCATTTCCTCTGCTTCCATAAAATGGGTGCCGTGTACTATGTAGGGCGGGAGGTAGTGCATGTTACACACCCGTGCCGTTTGGCAAAAAGGTTCTAGCAGTTGTGTTATGGTAAAGTGGTCTTTGCCCTGTGGGGTGTAGTTTTCTTTTTTTCCGCCGGTAGTTATCACCTGGAAAATACGCTTGCCTATCAGTTCTTTTCCCTTAGCCCCATACGCCCAGCCGTGTTCCAGTACCAGGTCTATCCATTGTTTAAGTAGTGGCGGGCAGCTGTACCAGTACATGGGGTGGTGCCAAATGATAATATCATGTTTTGACAGGATTTCCTGTTCCTTACGTACATCGATATCAAAATCCGGATAAAGTTCATACAGGTCGCGGAATGTAATGTTTTCCGACTTCGGGATATGCCGAACAAGCACCTGGTTGGCGTTTGATTTCTCAAACAGCGGATGTGCGAAAAGTATGAGTATTTTATTCGGCATAAAAAAACCTGTTTAAATGTTACCTTTTTTTGGCGTGCCTACAATATAGGTAATTCAGGCCAAAATTTCAGGGTAAAATAACCCCGATGGTAAAATTTAAACAGGTTTTAACAGTTACCGCAACTATTTATGGCTGAATGCCTAAGTAGCTCGATGGTGTTATTTGTAACAGTTCGTCTTTAATTTCGTCGCTTACATTAAGCGTGCCAATGAACGATTGTATGGCTTCTTTGTTGATAACCGTGTTGGTACGTGTAAGTTCTTTAAGCGCTTCGTACGGGTTAGGGTAGGCCTCACGGCGCAGTATGGTTTGTATGGCTTCAGCCACCACGGCCCAGTTTTTTTCAAGGTCTTCGGCAAACTTATCCGCATTAAGCAATAGCTTATTAAGGCCTTTCAGTGTGGCTTCAAAAGCAATCAGCGTATGGCCAATAGGTACACCCACGTTACGTAGTACGGTACTGTCGGTAAGGTCGCGTTGCAGGCGCGATATAGGCAGTTTTGCCGAAAGATGCTCAAACAGCGCGTTGGCTATGCCCAGGTTACCTTCAGAGTTTTCAAAGTCAATAGGGTTAACCTTGTGTGGCATGGCTGATGAACCTATTTCTCCGGCTTTTATCTTTTGCTTAAAGTAGTCCATAGACACATATGTCCATATGTCGCGGTCCAGGTCAATCAGTATGGTGTTGATACGTTTCAGGGCATCAAAAAACGCCGCGAAATGATCGTAATGTTCTATCTGAGTTGTTGGGAACGAGTGTTTCAGGCCAAGTGTTTTCTCAACAAAGTTTTGCCCGAACTGCCTCCAGTCGTTTTTAGGATAGGCTACAAAATGCGCGTTGAAGTTGCCCGTAGCACCACCAAACTTGGCGGCAAACGGAATGTTGTTCAGCAGGCGTAGTTGTTCCTCAAGGCGTTCTACAAATACCAATATCTCTTTGCCCAGGCGGGTAGGGGAAGCCGGTTGACCGTGGGTACGTGCCAGCATCGGGATGTCTGCCCATTCCACGCTCAATTCCTTAAGCTTTGCAATCACGCTGATGAACAGCGGCATGTAAACCTCTTCAAACGCTTCCTTGGTAGAAAGCGGAATAGCGGTGTTGTTGATGTCCTGGCTGGTTAACCCGAAGTGGATAAATTCCTTATAGGCATCCAGGCCAAGTGTATCAAACGCGCTTTTTATAAAATATTCCACGGCTTTTACGTCGTGGTTGGTCGTTTTTTCTATCTCTTTTATCTGAAGCGCGTCTTCTTCGGTAAAGCTGGTGTAGATTTCGCGCAATGCGCCATACAGGTTTTTGCCAACCCCGGTAAGTTGCGGTAGCGGCAGTTCACATAGTGCTATGAAATATTCTATTTCTACCAGTACGCGGTACTTTATAAGTGCCTGTTCCGAAAAATAAGGGGAAAGGGATTGTGTTTTGCTCCTGTACCTGCCGTCTATAGGCGATATGGCATTGAGTTCAGATAATTGCATAAATAGTGTGTTGTATTATTTATGCGCGCAAATATAAGGTTTTTACGGGGAAAACGAGAAATTTAAAATTTTTAACCAGTTATTTTGGATAATTTCTTTACTTTGATTTTAACATCTCCAACCTTAAGTTATGATTGTAAAAGAACTCAGAATAAGAAACTTTCGTTCAATAGTTAAAGCCGATATCGAATTACATGAATTATCATTGTTTGTGGGGCTTAATGATGTCGGGAAATCTAATGTTTTAAAGGCCCTAAATCTTTTTTTTAATAACGAAACTGACTATGGCAGGAAATTTATTTTTGAAAGTGACTATTCAAAGTATACTCCAAAAAGAATTAAAAAAGCTGAAGAAATTTCAATTGAATTAATAATTCAGCTTCCAATTACTTATAGTAATGGTCAATTAGTTAAATGGTCTAAAATATGGCGTAAAAATGGAACTCCTCACCAAGAAATAAAATTTTCAAATGGAAAAGATTTCCCCCCAAGATCAAGGATACCTGCTTGGCTTCTTAATATAAGATATTCTTATATACCAGCTATACGTGATAACTCATATTTTTTGAGCTCTTGTCTAATTTACATGACTCTTTGGCTGAGACTATTGAGAGTGAATTAAGGTCTGCTGGTGATGAATTCATTGATAAAATAAAAGCCAATACTAATTCAATGATTATTGAAATAAACAATAGATTGAATATTGATAGTCAAATTCAATTGCCCTCCAATTTGCAATCATTATTTAGAACATTGGATTTTTCGACTAGTGATGGAAAATTTCAAATTTCGCTTTCTAATAGGGGAGACGGAATCAAAACTAGACATATTCCGGTTATATTAAAATTTATTGCAGACCAATTAAATATTAATAAGAGTAGGGGCTCTGTTGCTGTAAATACCATTTGGGGATACGAAGAACCGGAAAATAATTTAGAGATGATCGCTGCATTTAGACTGGCTGAAGAATTCTTAGACTATTCTCAGCGTATACAAATTTTATTAACGACTCACTCACCTGCTTTTTATAATTTAAAGGAAAGTATTTCTGAAAAGGTAAAACTTTATAAAGTACAAAAGCCTAGTGGTAGTGAAGCAAACATTGCTGAAATTAATAATTATAAAGATTTAGATGAAGACATGGGGGTAATGCCTATTGTAGCGCCCTATGTTAAACAAAAAGTTGATGATATTTTAAGGCTTCAAAATGATATTTCCTTTTTTAAACAACAGATTGACAATATTAATAAGAATGTTATTTTTGTTGAGGGTAATGATGAAGTTGTAGTGTTTTCAAAATTGCTGAAGCATTTTAAATTAGATCAAACTGTTTACGCTAGTAAAGAAGGAATGGGGTGTACAGGTGTTAAGAATCAGGTTATGGCTTGGGCATGGGTTTCAGGAGTTTCGCTATATAAAGCATTAGGGATTTTTGATAATGATGAACCTGGTAATTCACAGTTGAATAAGCTTAAGGATGAAAATCAGTTTATTGAGGCAGCTAATAAGCATAAAGTTAAGGCTTTATCATACAAAGTGCCTTCTCATCTAATCAATGTTAAATCAAAAATAACTGCTTTCCCTATTGAACTAGAAGAAATGTATCCTCCTGTGGTGTGGGACTATGCTGAATCTCAGCAATTTCTTGAAGAAAGGGATATTAATGAATTAGGGAAATTCGTAAAACTTGATAATGCTAATCAAACTATTATACAAAAAATAAATTCTTTTGGGCTTAATGCTGATGAAATTAGGTATGTGAAATATAAAGTTCCAGATAAACATAAGGATAAACTATCTGCAAAAATGGCAGATGATAATTTTCTGAATTTCACTGATAAGTTTTTACCACTTGAAAAATTATTTCAGGAAAATGTTGTGAAATTCTTTAAATAGCTAACCTCTCCCTTAATACCCTCATTCCTTCACTACCACCCATAGCTAAAACCTCCACCCTGTGGTGCATGTTGGGTATTGGAGCCGGGCGCGGGTCTATATAGTAAATCTTGGCATCGGGTTTTGCATAGTCCACCAATCCGGCGGCGGGGTATACCTGCATGCTGGTGCCTATTACTATAATGATGTCGGCCTGGTCAACGGCTTCGGCTGCTTCTATAATAGCGGGTACTGCTTCGCCAAACCAAACAATATGCGGACGTAATTGTTTGCCTGTTTCGGGGTGCAGTTGGCCAGCGGCAATATCTTCTTTCCAGTCCAGTATCGCTGCCTCGTTTACGGTGCAGCGTGCTTTTAATAATTCCCCATGTAGGTGAATAATGTGCGTACTACCCGCGCGTTCGTGCAGGTCGTCTACGTTTTGGGTGACTACGGTAACATCAAAATCCTGTTCCAGTGCTGCAATTATGTTGTGGGCTTCGTTAGGCTCTACCTCAAAAAGCTGCCTGCGCCGTTGGTTATAAAATTCCAATACCAGGGCGGGGTTCTTTTTAAAACCCTCGGGCGTGGCGACTTCCATAACGTCATGGCCTTCCCACAATCCGTTAGCATCCCTAAAGGTGGCGACCCCGCTTTCGGCACTCACACCGGCACCCGACAGTACTACGATTTTCTTTCTCATGACTCAAATGTAAATAAAAAATCAGGGAAGCGATAATGGCTTCCCTGACCAGATTTATAAAAAATCAATTAATTTGTGAAATTCGTGGCTTGCAGAAGCTACACTTTACCCAGTGTATACAGTTGCGCCATGGTAGGTACCTTGCTGCCGCCTGTTGGCTCCAGGGTTATCCCGAAGGCCTGCGGTCCGTCGTAATTTTCCATTTTAAACACGCTGCCATCGGCATTTTTATTGTCTATGATACCGATGCTGGTAGGGGTAAGCGGATCCAGCTTAAGTGCCCAAACCTGGTACACTTTACCTTCAGGGGCTTCTGGCAGGCCGGCTACATCTACATAAATTTCCTTGTTAGTTTTGTTCATGTACACCTGGGCGTAGGCTTGCGGTGCTGCCTGCTGGCCTTCCAGTTTTATGATGGTATTTTCGCTATCCCGTAGTACGGCAAGTGCCTGGTCTTTGGCAATGTTATTCTTTTCAGATTTTGCTAGCAGTTGCTCGTACTTTGAACTCTTTGCCGAATAGGTGCGTACCTGCTCGGTTGCCTCATTGTATTTCATATACTGATACCCGAAGCCCAACATAAATACCACTGCCGCGGCCCAACCGATATACAGTACTATATTGTTTTGCTTAGGTTGTAGCGGTACCACACCGGTACTGTGTTTTTCTATGAGTTGTTCGCGTATGCGCCCATAGTTTGCCGATGAAAGCTTAGGCGATACGGCATAAGAAAGGTTGATTACAGCCTTTTCAATATCCAGTATTTCCCCGGCAATTTCGGTATGCTGCAGGGCGAGATCATGTACCTCCCTGTTTTCTTCTTCGGTAAGTAACCCGAAAACATAGAGCTCTAATGTGCCTGATGCTATGTATGCTGCTGTATCCATTATACGCTTAAAATATTCCTCAGTTCGTTAATACAATTCCTGTTTTGTGTTTTCACCGTGCCCAGTGGTATTTCCAGTTCCTCGCTGGCTTCCTGCTGGGTATAGCCTTTAAAGAACAGCAGGTCTATCAGTTTTATGCACTTAGGCTTCAGCTTGTTTATAAACTCCTTTATCCCTATGGCGTCTATACGGTTAGTTACACTCGTATTGTAGTCAAGTATATGTACGAAATTATCGGACGAAAGGTTTTTTTTGCTGTTATTATGGCTCTTAGAACGCAGTTTGTCTATAGAGGCATTACGGGCTATATTCAGTATCCAGGTAAAGAAACGGCCTTTGCCTTCGTTGTAGGAATCTATGTTTTTCCAGATTTTCACAAAAACTTCCTGTAGTAAATCCTCGCTTTCCTCCTTGTCTTTAAGTATGTTAAAGATAACGCCGTACAGGCTTTTAGCGTACATGTCGTATAGTGTGGTAAAGGCTTGGCCGTCTTTTTTGTAAATTTGTGCCAGTAATTCTTCCTGAGTCATTTATGCGGGGTTTGGTTTCCCTAAGATAGGAAGTTTTTACATACCAAATACATGTACATGAGAAATATCCACGATACAGATTACCTTACTTATCTTGAAGGTTTTATTACCCCAAACCGCCGCGAAAACTTTGAGCGCATCCTTGCGCAGCGCAGCAGGCATTTTACAGTAGCTATTGAAGACGTTTTTCAGCTGCACAATACCAGTGCGGTAATGCGTACATGCGAAGTGTTTGGTGTACAGGAGCTTCACGTGATTGAGGAAGCTTATGGTAAAGACATAGATAAGGAAATAGCCCTTGGCGCGCAGAAGTGGGTAGATGTAGAGCGCTATAACACTACAGGCGAATGTATACATGCTTTAAGGGACAGAGGTTATAAAATCATCGCCACATCGCCACATGCTGAGGCGGCCGACCTTGATGATTATGATATTACCGAACCGGCCGCTTTGTTTTTTGGTACGGAGAAGAATGGCTTAACACAGGAAGTGTTGGATCAGGCTGAAGGCTTTATTAAAATACCCATGATTGGTTTTACCGAAAGCCTTAACATATCTTCATCGGCAGCCATAATCATTCAGAATCTGAGCCAAAGGCTGAGAAAATCCGATATTAAATGGGAATTAAACGAACAGGAATTGCTCGAAAAACGTATTGACTGGGCGCGGAAATCAATTAAGGACATTGATTTTGTAACCAAAAGATACCTGGAAGGGCAGCCAGTTTAGTTTTTGCCTCTGTTTACCGCCTTATACTCTTCATAACAGCCGCTTATGGCATCCATAATCTGTAGGTCGTTAGCGGTTTTTACAAATTCTTCGCTGTAGTTACAGCGTTCCAGAATTTCGGCTATATCTTCTTTGGTTACACCAAGCAATGCAGCCAGGGTTTCGCGGTCGTACTTAGAGGCCAGGGTGTTGCGCACGGCATCATCCTTTTTCATTTCACGAAGCCTTTTCATTTCGGTAGGTTTCTTCCCAAACACGTTATGCAACATATCGGCCGGGTTAAATACCGAACTTACAATTTTAGTAAAACCGCTTGGTGAACTGCTGCCGCCTTCATAACCATATCCAAGACCTGATATGTTATAACGGAAACTTTTGTCCTGTACAGGTGCCAGTTTAGAGTCTATTTGCAGGTAGCCGGTAAGGTTGTACTTGTTTATTACAAGTTCTTCCAGCACTTTTGCTTTTTCGGTAAGAGGTATACGTGTATTGGTGGCGTTTTTTATCCAGTCGTTGGTAACGCGTACTTTTATAGGCTGGTAGCCAATAAAACCTATATGCAGGGTATCGTTAGCAGCGGCTTCTATGGTAAAATTACCTTTGCCGTCGC
The DNA here is from genome assembly GCA_046566705.1 of Bacteroidia bacterium. Lineage (GTDB taxonomy): Bacteria > Bacteroidota > Bacteroidia > Flavobacteriales > Flavobacteriaceae > Flavobacterium. Next base: position 269,426 of record JBKHWE010000006.1, read on the forward strand.
TGGTGGTACCTTTAACTTTATTAATGTTGATGATGTTTGCTCCCGATACAGGAAGCCCTGTAATGTCTGACACCGTAGTACCCGAAACAGATGTCTGGGCATACGAACCGAAGGATAGCAGGGAAATAAAAAAAACTACAAAATATTGCATTGGCTTATTATGAACTGTAAAAGTAATAAACAAACGCGATATTTTGTAGTTAGTATGCAATTAGTGCAAAATATTTTTAGCTACGGCGTGGTTTCCTGTCACGGAAAGAACCTTCGCTGCGGCGTGGCGGACGAGAATCACCATCTTTACGAGGGCCTCCTCTAAAACCATCACCACGGCGTTCGCCACCACGTGAGTTGCCACCGCTGAAACCGCCTCCAAAACTACCGCTACGGCCATTATGGTCGCGTCGGCCGCCGTTGCGGCTTCCTCCGTCATTCTTAGAAATCTCTACATTTAGCTTGCGGCCTTCCAGGTGCATGCTGTTTAGGGTTTCCAGTACCATTTCAGAGTGTGAAGCATCTGTATTAAAGAAAGAGAAACCTTCTTTAACATCTACTTTAAAGATATCGTCACGGCCAAGGCCCAGGGTATCACGAAGGAAATCCTTAAGGCTCATCCAGTCGAAATCATCACGGGATCCTATGTTTACAAAGTAGCGTGCTGCTCCGTCTGCGCTTGGGGTGAAATCACCTTCCTTGCGGTCTCTGGACTTAGAAGCCGAAATGTCTTTATTCTTTTTGTAGTAGTTTAGGAACCTGTTAAACTCTACCGATACCATTTTCTTGATAAGTTCTTCTTTAGAAAGATCTTTCATTACCTCATAAATGGCAGGAAGGTAAGCGTCTATTTCGTGGTCTACTTCTACATCGTGTATTTTGTTAGCCAGGTGAAGCAGCTGTATCTCACAGATTTCAATACCTGAAGGAATGGTTTTCTCTTCAAACTTCTGCTTGATTACTTTTTCTATGGCGTTTATTTTACGAAGCTCCGTTTTTGTAATGATTACAATAGAAGTACCTGATTTACCGGCACGGCCTGTACGGCCACTACGGTGGTTATAGGTTTCTATATCGTCCGGAAGCTGGTAGTTAACTACGTGTGTAATGCTGTCTACGTCTATACCACGGGCGGCAACGTCTGTTGCTACAAGCATTTGTATCTGCCTGCCACGGAACGATTTCATAACCCCGTCGCGCTGTGCCTGGCTAAGGTCGCCATGCAGTGCAGCCGCGTTGTATCCGTCTTCAATAAGTTTTTCGGCTACAGCCTGTGTATCCCTTTTTGTACGGCAAAATATAACCGAGAAGATGTCCGGGTTAGCATCGGCAATACGCTTTAGCGCTTCGTAACGGTCACGTGCGTTTACAAGGTAAAACTCGTGTGCTACCGTGCTTGAGCCCTGGTTTTTGTGGCCTACGGTAATTTCAAGTGGCTTACGCATAAACTCACGTGCTATACGCGCCACTTCCTGTGGCATGGTAGCACTGAAAAGCCATGTGCTTTTCTCGTCCGGTGATGTAGAAAGGATAGAAACGATGTCATCGTAAAAGCCCATGTTAAGCATTTCATCGGCCTCATCAAGTACACAGAAATTAATTGCAGATATGTCTACCATACCGCGGTTAATCATATCCTGCATACGGCCCGGGGTTGCTACAATGATCTGTGCTCCCCTGCGTATTTCGCGTGCCTGGTCATTAATGCTGGCACCGCCGTAAACGGCTACAGTATGCAGGCCTTTTACGTATTTAGAGTAAAGCTTAATCTCATTTGTAATCTGAAGGCAAAGCTCACGCGTTGGCGAAAGTATAAGCGCCTGTGTGCTACGATTTTCAGGATCTATTTTCTGGATAAGCGGAAATCCAAAGGCTGCAGTTTTGCCGGTACCGGTTTGGGCTAATGCCACAATGTCGGTATCTTTTTCCAATAATAGGGGTATGGCTTTCTCCTGTACTTCAGACGGGGTTTCAAAACCCAGGTCATTAATCGCCTTTACAAGTGGCTCGCTTAGCCCCAATAGTTCAAATTTGTTCATATAAATTTAATAAGCCGCAAAGGTACGGTTTATTAACCACAATAGCTAATGGCTTTTGCAGATTTATTTTTATGTTAATATTTGTAAATCAGTGGCTTATTTTTTTAGGAAGGCAATGAGTTGTTTTACGGCCCGTCCGCGGTGGCTTAGCTGCGCTTTTTCGTTAAGGGAAATTTGCGCAAATGTAACCTCCAAGCCCTCAGGCTGAAACACGGGGTCGTACCCAAAACCGCTGTTGCCGGCTTTCTGGGTAGTGATTTTTCCATTTACTATTCCGGTAAATAGATGTTGCTGCCCGTTTAGGTTAAGGGCTATTACCGTCTTAAAGTTTGCCTTGCGGTTAGAGTTATCGTTTAGTTCTGCCAGGAGTTTATCCATATTGGCTTCAGCACTTTTAGCCTCACCGGCATAGCGTGCACTGTATACGCCGGGAGCGCCGTTAAGTGCGTCTACTTCCAGTCCGGTGTCATCTGCAAAGCAGTTAAAGCCAAATTTTTGGGTAACGTAATCAGCCTTCAGTATGGCATTGCCTTCTATGGTATCGGCCGTTTCGGGGATGTCCTCGGTGCAGCCAATGTCTTCCAGGCTCAGCAGTTCTATCTCAGCGGGGAGCTGATGGCGGATTTCCTGTAGTTTGTTTTTATTATTTGAAGCGAAAACCAGTTTCATGGATGTAATTTAAGGTCGGAGTAGCGCGTCGGTAACTTTGGAGATGCCCCAAAAGCGTATGTTTTTACCTTTTCGTACTTCGGTGGCAGTGATGATAACGGCTATAAATTCAGTAATATTCAGTAATAGTATAAATACAATATATACCCAGTATGCCAGTGTGGCGGCATCAAGAAACGTAAGTTGCGACTTTAATTCTGTATAATATTCAGGGTTGTCTATAAATGTCGGTCCGTGTTTTACCTTGGTAAAAAGAATGCGTAGTGTCCAGGCAAGGGCTATGCTGTTAAACGGCATAACGATTACCTGCGCCAGTAGTGCCTGTAGCGAATGCCAGCGTACATAATAGCTGTCCTTCCTTTTGTTATAATAGAATATAAGGGAGGCGATTACATTTACAATGGGCAGTGGCAGCCCGCTTATAATGCCAATGACCGACATGAGGTAGGCGTTACTTGCCGGCTCGTGTTCATATGGCTGTACTTCAATAATGGTTGTGCTCATAGGTTTTTATAAATGTTCCATATCCAGTTGGATAAAACAAGAAGCATAAGTGTAGCGATAACCCATTTGGGTGAAAGCGCTTTTTCTGCTGCCCTGTAGCGGTTGTAGAATGTAGTTTTTTTAAAGGCTATATCGTACAACAGCCAAAATGGTAGTGTAAGCATAAAAAGTGCTATGATGTAACCCAGCGGATTTGTAAGGCCTGCCTGGGTAATGTTTCCTTCGGCAAGGAGTACAACAGCACGTGTGCTCCCGCAGGAAGGACAGGCTACACCTGTAATGTTCTTAAACACGCATACTGTTCCGGTGCCGGGGGTGTCTTTATTATATAAAGACCATCCTACGTATATATAAGAAACAATGAGCAATGCCGTTACATACAGGTATAGCCGTTTAGCCATTTCTTATAGGTACAGCTGTATTTTTTCAAGGTTTTTCTGGCGGGTAGCATCCTGGATAAGGAACCAGTCCACAATGGCCCAGATACCACATCCGCCCGCAGTAAGCAGTTTACCTACCCCAATGCCGGTATCGCCTATAATAAAGCGGTCTATACCCAGGGTACCTGCAAGTATAGAAACAATAAGTATAGTTGAAGGGTCTTTAAGATCGGCACTGTTTATCATGGCCCACTTAGAGTCGTCTGCGGCAAGCAGCCTTTCGCGGATGAAGTTAATTTGCGACGGTTGGAAAAATTTGGCGTTAGCCATCATGTACATGTCTACTTTCTGAGATTCCATAATTGTGGTTTTAAATTTAAAAAATTGGTCGATAAAATGTAAAAATAAAAATTTATCGCTATAAAAATAACATTACGACTTAAAGTTTACTGTTATATTACAACAATCGTTAGGTTTAGATGATTCCGCCGCCAAGCACAAGGCGTATAGAGCAAAGAAATAATGCTATACCGCACAGCATGGCTCCTACAGGTAACGGCTTTGGCCTGCGTACCAGCGGGTCATAAGGGTCTGCCGGGATTTCGTTGTTAGCGTTGGTGTAGTCTACAAGTCCCAGGATAAGCCCTATAAGTGCAAGGGGAATGTTAAACCAGTTAAGCCATCCCAGGCAGGGAATAAAGCCTATAAGCATACCTGTCAGAGAGGCTATGCCTAAAATCATGCTGGCCATTTTCATAATTTATGCGTTTTGTTTTTGATTACTAAATAGATACACAGTACTATACTGTTTATAATAATGGTGCAATACAATACTACAGCTATGCGATTAAGCTGCCAGGCGCTTGGCAAATCTGCATTGCCCAAGGCTACAAAACTGCGGGTACTGCCGCACATGAAGCATTCCCGCCCAAACTGTTTTACAGAATAGCATTTTGGTGTTGTGGTGTATATCAGCTGGTCGGGCAGCAAGGCAGTAAAGAGTACGGCTAAAAGTGCCGGTGCCGAATACAGTATCCATACATAATACAGCGCCTTTTTCCACATCTGGCGGTAACGGTTTTATTTCTTTGCGTGCCAAATATAATTTTATTTTCCAATATCCTTACGAAAACGTTCCATATTAATATACTGTACCAAAAAATATTATGACATAAGTAATATTATGGTTACTTTTGGTGCGTTTTTTAAAACACCGAATTAAATTTTTGATTATGGTAAAAGATCTGTTTGAAAGGATACAAAAAAATAAAGGCCCGCTAGGTAAATGGGCGTCACAGGCAGAAGGATATTTTGTGTTTCCTAAGCTGGAAGGCCCGCTGGGCAACCGCATGATGTTTCATGGCAAAAAAGTTATAAACTGGAGTATAAATGATTACCTGGGCCTGGCCACGCACCCCGATGTGCTTAAGGCTGATGCCGATGCAGCAGCAGAGTTTGGCGCGGCATACCCTATGGGTGCCCGTATGATGAGCGGCCACACCAGCTGGCACGAACAACTGGAGCAGGAGCTTGCCTCATTTGTAGGGAAAGAATCGGCATACCTTTTAAACTTCGGTTACCAGGGTATGGTAAGTACTATAGATGCCCTTGTAAGCAAAAACGACGTTATTGTATACGATATGGACAGCCATGCCTGTATTATAGACGGTGTACGCCTGCACATGGGTAAGCGTTTTACGTACAAGCATAACGATATAGAAAGTATTGAAAAAAACCTTGAGCGTGCCAGGAATATGGCTGAAACTACCGGTGGCGGTATACTGCTTATTACCGAAGGTGTTTTCGGGATGCGCGGACAACAGGGTAAGCTTAAGGAAATCGTAGCCCTTAAGGAAAAATACAACTTCCGTCTTTTAGTAGACGATGCGCACGGCTTTGGTACACTGGGTAAAACCGGTGCCGGAGCAGGTGAGGAGCAGGAATGCCAGGATGGTATAGATGTATACTTTTCTACCTTTGCCAAATCTATGGCGGGTATAGGCGCGTTTATAGCAGCCGATAAAGATGTTATAGACTTCCTTAAATACAACCTGCGTTCGCAGATGTTTGCTAAGGCGCTGCCTATGATTTTTGTAAAAGGTGCCCTTAAACGCCTTGAAATGCTGCGTACGATGCCTGAGCTTAAAGACAAGCTTTGGGAGAATGTAGACTACCTGCAAAGTGGCCTTAAAGCAAAGGGCTTTAACATAGGCGATACCAATACCTGTGTAACGCCTGTATATCTTGAAGGCAGTATACCGGAAGCTATGGTTATGGTAAACGACCTTAGGGAAAATTACAGTATTTTCTTAAGTATAGTAGTGTACCCGGTTATCCCTAAAGGTATAATACTATTAAGGATGATTCCTACCGCTACCCATACTAAGGAGGATATAGACGAAACCCTGGCAGCGTACGAAGCTATCCGCGAGAAGCTGATAAACGGTACCTATAAAAAAATTGCCGAAGCTACTACAGTAGACGTGTCTGCTGAGTAAGGTTTAGCATGGCTATAAATACAAACGGGACGCATACTATGTGTCCCGTTTTTTATTGGCATTCATTGGTTTACCCTTTTATAAATTTAGTGCTGAATTGCTTACCGTTATCTGCCTTAAGGGTTATAAGGTAAATACCTTTTTGCAGGTGGCCTACCTTAATGCTGCCCGACTGTATTTTTTCGGTACCCAGCAGTTTACCGTCAAGGGTGTACAGGGTTGCAGATGTAGCATTAAACTGGTTTGTAGCTTTAATGTTAAGCACTTCCTTAGCAGGGTTAGGATAGAGTACAAAGGTTTCTTTTTGAGCTTTATTAAGCCCTAATGTACTGCCTTCCTCTACAAAAAGCGCGGTGTCTATAGTAGGATTTTCTATCACATCTACCGTACCCGAAGGCCATTTAACAATCACAGTATCTATGGCGCCCAGGCTGCCTATGCCAAAGTGTGTATTAAGGCTGCTCATATATTTAAATCCGTCACCACTTTTTACATCACGAATCTGCTTGTTCCATCTTGGGGCCTGTCCGTACAGCTCTATACGGGCTCCAATGCCGTTAGCATTGCTCTGCACGCCTTTAAGGTGTACTTTAAGCCAGTGATTGCCGTTGTCGTTATTAAAGTAAATGCTGTTACCGTTAAATATATCCAGGAAACCATCGTTATTAAGGTCGCCTATAGGGCCGTTAGAGGCGGGAATCTGTATAGGGGTAAAGGTCATGTCTCCATTGTTTATCATCAGCGTTCTGTAGCTTAGTATATCTACCCAGCCATCATTGTTAAAATCGTGTGCCACGTGTTCTATGTTAAGCATTGATGTGGTGTCGTATCCAGAACCGGCAGTAACATTAGTAAACGTACCATCACCATTATTCTTCATCAGTTTATGAGAACCGTTTGTATTACTGCTGGCACCTATCATAACGTCCATATCGCCATCGTTATCAAAATCGCCCCACGCGCTCGACCATGACTGGTGATAATCAGCAAGCCCTGCTTCGGCAGCCACATTGGTAAAGGTGCCGTCGCCATTGTTCCGGTGCAGTTCGTCTACAGCTGCCACATTATTACCGCCACGGCATTTTGCTATAAAAAGATCTAAGCGGCCATCGTTGTTATAATCAATCCATATAGAACCGTAGTTACCACCGTTAGCCACATCGCCAAGGCCGCCCTGATGGAAGCTAAAACCTCCTGAACCATCGTTTTTAAAGTATACATTCGGCTCCACATCGTGGCACACAAAGGCATCAAGGTTACCATCGTTATCTATGTCTACAAAATTGGTGCGTTGCGAAAACACAAACTGGGGAGTTACATGCTGCTTGTTATAAGACAATCCGTCATCATCGGCCAGTAATAATGTTGCTCCGCTGCCACTGCCGTACAAGAGGTCGTTATACCCGTTTTTGTCAAAATCTCCGGCAGCCATACTCCACGATGGCATGTAGGTTACCGGTGGCGAAGGGAGAAACTTAGTGCTGAAACCGTTTCCGTTTGGTGACTGTAAAAGCACATCCACGCCCGAAGGCGCAGGGCTTATAAGATCGTCCAGATAGTCACCGTTAAGGTCTGCCACGGCCAGCACATTGCCAAAGCCCAGCATCTGTGCCGAAAAAACGGGATACTGTGGGGTACGTGGCTCATCTATGCTGAAATGGAAATTATCCGGTACCCAGTAATTGTCAAACACTATATAATAGGTAGTGTTTTGCTGTGCTGTGAAGGTGATGGATGAGGTAAGGTTGCCGCCGCTGTCGTCATCGGCATTAAAGCAGGTAAGGCTGCCGCAAGTGCCGGTGTACATGTACATACGGGTATCTACAGGGGCATATCCGGGTACGTTACTGGTTACAATCAGGGTTTGTGTTGCCGGCGATGTATAGGTGTACCAAAGTGCATTAGTGGCACCCGGGCCATAAGCTATACAATCCGGTAAGGACAGTACGCCGCCTGGTACGTATGTTGCGGCATGCACGCCTAAGGTTAAGGGTAGCGCATTGTCGCAGCTGGTTTGGGCATTTACTGCCAGGGCAAGTAAAAATGCTGTAAGGGTAAAGTGTTTTTTCATAGGCGGTAGTAGTTTCATGGTTTATTATTGGCAGTTGGCATCCATTTGTGTTATCCATTGCCGTATCATTTCTACGGCTTCGGTATGTACTATGGTCCTGCCCAGCAGTGGCATCCGTACATCCTCGGCGGTATTGTTTATCCTGTAATACAATGCAGAGCGGTTAGGCACCTTTTTGGCTACAATGTAAGTAAGTATCGGGTTAATGTTTTCCTGGGGTGCCATGCATATACCCAGGTTCTGGGTAGAATTTGCTGTTTCGCTAAAGGCAAAGCGCATTATCCTGTAGGAACAGTGCGCTCCCTCGCTGTGGCAGTGCGCGCAGTTAATATCCAGGTATGAGCGTACTCTTAGTTCCAGTGGCTGGGCGGTATCGGTCCAGTCTACAGTGCTGGTTATGGTTTGTGGTTTGGTATCCAGGTAGCCTTCAGCTATCCAGTGTTCCAGTTGGTTTTGGGTCTTGTCTGCGTACGTGTAATTTTTGTTCAGGTTTTGCGGTTTGGGGCCTATGGGCATGGCTACATTATCAGCCTTGTGGCAGGTAAAGCATTCTGTTTCGCTGGGTATGCGGTAATTGGTAGATTTTTCCACGCCGTCCTGCATCCATGTCAGGCTTACAAAACTGCCGTTAAGGTTAAGCGTAGCTTCGGTTTGCTGTTCGTTCCAAATGTAATCGGCAAAAATCCAGCCTGTTTCTTTTTTTATCATCAGGCGGGTTTCCAAGATTACGGTTTTGTTTTCGGGCAAAACATTATCGTAATAAAAGCTCTTAATGAGTACGCTGCCGGTAGGGAAGTTGAGTATTTTTCCATCTGCATTGTAAGTGGCTTTCTTGCCCGATGGTATCCACAAAAAGCGCTTTTTATGGGCGTAGTCTGTAAAAAGTGGACTGTTGAGGTCGTACGGGATTACTTTGAGAGCGGGGTTCATTTCCTTGATGTCGCCCTCAAAGAACTTGTAATCGCTGAGTTTAGGATAGGGTACCTTGGTAAGGTCGGCCTCTACAGGCGACACAGGAGTGTAATCGTCAGATCCGCAGGAGAGTAGTAGTATAGAGGCAATGAGTAGTGTAAACACCCTGCCAAAAAACGGCGGCATTTTCATATAGTGTCGGTTATTTGTGTTTATAACAAATATATATGAAAATACCCTATATTATAACTTTATTTTTATGCTTTGTTTAAAAAATAATATAATTTTCGATATATAGCTCAGCATATCGATGAAAAATGTGATTATTTATGTAATTCCAGCTTTACACGATAGCTTTTTAAGCTTTCTATAGCTTGGGGAGAAGTATGGTCAAAGGTCTCTTCGTGTTTATTACGCTCATTTTTAAGGCTTATGCGTTTAAGCGCATTACAAAACCTACGGATTTCCGTCATTGTATTCAGTTCTATGGCAGGCACCTGTACGGTTTTTCCTGCGCTGTCTTTTGCCACCATGGTAAAGTAAGATGAATTGCAGTGCTTTACGATTCCTGTTTGTATGTTTTCAGACGTTACACGTATGCCCACCACCATAGAGCTGTTGCCCACATAGTTTACCGATGCCTTCATGGTAACCAGTTCGCCCACCTCTATGGGGTTAAGGAAGTCTACCGTATCTACGCTGGCGGTAACACAATAGGTACCACTGTACCGGGATGCCGATGCAAAGGCTATCTGGTCCATTAGCATAAGGATATAACCACCGTGTATTTTTCCGCTAAAATTTTGGTGCGACGGCAGCATAAGCTCCGATATAGTTATACGGGATTCCGTAGCTTTTTTATAGTGTTGTTCCATCAGTGTACAGCGTTTAGTTCAGTTGCTCGTTTTCGTCCTTATTAAAAAGGGCTTCATCTTCATTGGCAAGCGCCCTGTTCAGTATATTTTCAGGGAGTGCCTTTTTTGCTTTAGCACCCATTTTCTTCAGTTTTTCTATAGTCACTATCATGTTACCACGGCCTTCAAACAGTTTACCCATAGCATTTTGATATTCTGTTTGGGCATCCCGCATCCGTGTACCTACTTTGGTAAGATCGGCAATAAAGCCTTCAAACTTGTCGTATAGCGCACCCGCCTGACGGGCAATTTCATAGGCATTTTCCTGTTGCTTCTGGTTGGTCCACATGCTGTCTATGGTGCGCAGGGTGGCTAATAAGGTACTAGGCGTAACAATAACAATGTTTTTTTCAAAAGCCTTGTTATACAGCGCAGGATCTTCACTCAGTGCTATGGCAAAGGCAGGCTCTATGGGGATGAACAGCAATACAAAATCAGGGCTCTCCATTTGGTACAAGTCCTGGTAGCTCTTGGCGCTCAGCTGCTCCACATGGCGGCGGATGCTGTTTGCATGCTCCTTACTGTGAATCATTCTTATAGGGTCATCTTCCTCGTTTACATAACGTTCGTAGGCCACTAACGATACCTTGCTGTCTACGACCATCTTTTTGCCGTCGGGCAGGCTTATCACCACATCGGGCAGTACGCGGCTGCCGTCTTCCAGCTGGTGGCTTTGCTGTACAAAATACTCACGGCCTTTTTCCAGTCCTGATTTTTCCAGCACGCGTTCCAGTATCAGTTCGCCCCAGTTCCCCTGCATTTTGGCATCGCCTTTAAGGGCGCGGGTAAGGTTAAGGGTTTCGCGGCTCATGGCTTCGTTCATCTTACCAAGGCCTACGATCTGCTCCCGCAGTGCGGCATGATAGTCAATGCTCTCTTTATGGGTATCTTCTACCTTCTTTTCAAAAAGATGAATTTTTTCCTGGAGCGGCGAAAGGATGTTCTTAATGTTTTCGCGGTTTTGCTCGGTAAACTTATTCGATTTTTCCTCCAATATCTTATTGGCAAGGTTCTCAAATTCCTTAGTGAATTTTTCACGCAGTTCATCGGTTTCCTGGCGTTGCTCGCGCATGCGTTCTACGAGGTTGTCGTAGTCGGCTTCTAATTTAGTGAGCTGTATTGCAAGGGCGTCCTTTTCACGGCGGATGGCATCGCGCTCGGTGCTAATCTGTACAAACTGCTTTTCAGTAAGTTGCTTTTCGTTACCGTGCTGGGTTTTCAGCTGCTCTATGAGTTGCAGCTGGCTTAGGTTACGTTCTTCAAGTACTTTTTGGTCTGAGGCTGCTTTAGCAGCAGAAAGTAATTTGCCCATGTATACGCCTATGGCAAGGGCAACGATAAAAACGACAAGGATAATAAGGGTATCGGGCATTTGTGGTACTATGTTTGTAAAGTGTAAAAGTACGTAAAAATATTTCGTCTATATCGGCGTTTTCCTATTCAAAACCAATTCAAATTACTAGTGAAAAAACTGTTACTCATTATCCCTTTCTTCATTTTTTTAGTGTCTGCTGCACAGGACAAAGCTATAGTAGCATGGCTAAACAACAATGCCATCCCGATTGAGGATGCTACACAAACCACTGTGCTAAGCGCTTTTACTTCTAGTACACCCCAAAAGTTTACCGATGCCCGTGTTTTCGGGTTTGGGGAGGCAACGCATCATACCAAAGAGTTTTTTGACCTGAAAGCCAAATTCTTTAAATATCTCGTAGAAAAACAGGGGGTTACCATTTTTATAATGGAGGAAAGTTATCAGGCAGAGGAAGGTATTAACCGCTGGGTTTCGGGTGGGGAAGGCAATATTAATACCATAAAGCAAAACTTTTTGCATGGAATATGGAGGGCTAAGGAAGTGGTGGAGCTGCTGCAATGGATGCGCGATTATAACACCGGAAAACTGCGAGAAAAGCAACTGCGCTTTTATGGTATGGATGACCAGTTTGGTCAAGGATTAAATACTAAACTCAGGGCGTATAACACAAAATATACCATAGGTATACCCGAAAACCTTTTGGCTGCTGCCGACAGTTGTGCCAATGCGCCATTAGAAGCAGGTGGACTGAAGAAGCAATGGTCAGACAGGATGCTGCCCAAACTAAAACAAATACGACAGCTGCTGGAAAACCAATCGGGAAGGCTTAGCGCAGCCGATGCAGGGGAGTACTATGACCAGATGCGTTCACTTACCTACCTTGAAGATTATACGGTACATGTAGTGTTGCCGTATGCTGATTCGCGTGATAAAGATATGTATAACAACGTGCTGCGTATCCTGGAACATGAAGGGCCGCAAAGCAAAGCATTTATCTGGGCGCACAATACGCATATAGATAAAAAGGGGTATGCAGATTATAACATGCATTCATTAGGGTCGCGTTTAAAAGAGCACTTTTCCGATGGTTATTACTCTGTAGGCTTTGATTTTGGAAAAGGCAAGCTTTTTGGTACTGTATATAAGAACGGAAAATATAATGGGTGGAAGATCCATACACTGGAAGCCCCCTATGAAAAAACGGCTGCACATACCTATTTACAAGTAAACAGCGATGTGTTTTTTATAGACATGCAAACTGCCTTAGCAAACAAAGGCGTAGCAGCGTTTTTCAATACAAAAATGAAACAGTTAGGCTTAGGCGGTCCGGGCTTTGACCCTGCCGAACCCGCTTTTTATAAGATAAAACAGGGCGAGCATTTTGACGGCCTTATTTTTGTAAAAACCGTTTCAGAGGCTACATATGAGTTTGCCTTTTAATTCAATCATCAATCATAATTTATGAAGAAAATCATGACCACAATGCTGTTCCTGGTAACGGCAATTATCAGCGCGCAGGACAAAGCCGTGGTAGCATGGCTAAACGCCAATGCTATCGCCGTTGAGGATGCTGCACAAACCACTCCGCTAACCGCTTTTGCCGCTAATACACCCCAAAAGTTTACCGATGCCCGTGTTTTCGGGTTTGGTGAGGCCACGCACCATACCAAGGAGTTTTTCGACCTGAAAGCAAAGTTTTTTAAATACCTGGTGGTGAAACAAGGTGTGAACATTTTTATAATGGAAGACAGCTATATAGAGTGTTATAAGGTTAACCAATGGCTTGCCGGAAAAACGGAAGGCACTGCCCGTAAAATGGCAGGGAGCCTGGGCTTTTCTTTATGGCGTACCCAGGAGGTGGCTAACCTGCTGCAATGGATTAAGGATTATAATACAGGAAAGCCTGAGGGCAGGCAAATCCGTTTTTATGGTATGGATGACCAGTCAGGAGAAGGGATTAATACATTGGTTAGGAACTATGCGAAAGAGCAGCAGATAGAAATACCCGAAACATTACTGGCGGTTGCCGACGCCTGTTCCAACAAACGCATGATACCGGCTCCTGCGAAAGAATGGAGTGCAGAAAATGTAGCGAAACTGAAGGAACTGCGTGACGTTATATCAGGAAAAAACACCACGGATACGGCTACGAATGAACAGATGCTTCATGCCATTGATGTGCTGATACAGTACACTAATTTTATAGCTAAACCTAACATGGAACTGCGTGATAACGATATGTTTGATAATGTAAAATGGATTGTGGAACACGAAGGCGAAAACAGCAAGGCATTTGTTTGGGCGCATAATGACCATATTAATAAAAAAACGCTGGGGTACTGGGGAAATACATCTATCGGAAGAAGGTTGAAAGATTTCTATAAAGATGCCTATTATAGTACAGGGTTCGACTTTGGCAAGGGCAGGCTATACGGACTTACCTATACCGGAAAGGAGCGTAAACCGCAGGCTACTACCTACAACCTGGAAAAACCGTACGGAGGTACCTACGCTGAGGTGCTGATACAGGTGCAGCCCGAAATCTTTTTTGTAGATATGGCTACCGCGGAGAAAGACCCGGTTGCGGCAAAATTTTTCAGCAGCAATAAAAAACAGCTTTCGGCTGGCGGAGGAGGGTATCATCCTAAAGACCGGTCTACAAGTAAACGTAACTATACCGAAAGCTATGACGGACTTATATTTGTAGAAAACGTGTCTGTTCCTGTTTATATTAAAGAGGCTGTTCCTGCTGTGTATTACGTAGAGTAGCCGGTTTTTCTTAAAGTTTTTGGGCCCTGTACTTTTTGGACTGTGCTTTGCGTTAACGTATTATAATGGTATAGGTTAACCTTTTAAATTGACGTATGAGAAGCATTAAATTCTGCATGGTTGTCGCAGCAATATGCTGCATGGTGCCGGCTATGGCGCAACAAAGTTTTGGCGCAACGAAGTACACGCATATGTGCAGTTACTACGGAGAAGAGATTACCGGAGAAATTTCCGCATTTAGCGCAGGGCCTACTGCCCAGTCTGTCATAAAAAAAATCATGTCGGTTATAGGGCTTAAGGCCAATTTTGAATTGCGTGAGGCCAATGTACCAAACGCCGCCGCGGTAATGCTTAAGGGCAAACGCTTTATTTTGTACAACCCTAATTTTATGGATAACATAAATTCGTCTGCGGGTACAAACTGGGCTGCCATAAGCATACTGGCACACGAAATAGGGCACCACCTTAACGGCCATACCTTAGACAACGTGGGCAGCCGTCCGCAAACGGAGCTCGATGCCGATGAGTTTAGCGGGTTTATACTGCATAAGCTGGGCGCATCTTTACCCGAGGCCCAGGCGGTTATGGCTACTATATCGTCGGTGAAAGGCAGCAAGACCCATCCGCCTAAGAATGACCGCCTGAGCTATATAGCCACAGGCTGGGGTAATGCAGGCGATACCAGTGCGCCGTTTATTTCGGCACCTGCCACGGCACGGCTGGCTACCCAGCATGAGGCCGCCACCGTTGCCGAAGCAAGGCCTACAGTGGCCACTACGCCGCAGCGTGCCGCTACCCTCAGGCAGCAGGCAGCAGCTACCAGCCAGCACGAAAAAGTAAACCGTAACCCGGCAGTAAACGCGAGCTCAGATGTGCATTTTTCGGAAGACCCGGACGGGGAATATTACCTTACCAAAAAAGGTAACCTTGTGCAGGTGGAAGATAATAAGGTATACCTGGTAAGCAAGTTGTATAAATCAGACCGAAATGGCTACAAGACCATGTTTGCCGACCAAAATGCTACAAAGATTTACGTTACCGCAAGCGGTACACTGGTAAACAGCGACGGAAAAAGGATAGGCTATATGAAAAGCCACTGATGCAATGCGTATCATATAACCTGATGCCGCCGTGAAAACGGCGGTTTTTTTTATTAGTCTGTACGCATATGTATATGAGCGTGCCTGACTTTTTTTAGATAGATGTTTTTACCGTTGTCATCAATCAATATTACGGTTTTGTGTTTTAAACTAAAACTATCCCTCGGGTTTTTCAGAAAGAAAATGTGATCTATAGTATTGTCTCTATGCTTTTCTAAAAAAGATTTTTTTACCATCATAGAGTCATTTTCTATGTGCATGAAGGTATGATAGGAGTAGGTTTCAAGATAAAAATCGTACATTTTCCGATACTTATTCCCAGGAGGACTTTTTGCCTGAAGCTTATCATAGTTAAAGTATACATAAACAGTATCAAGCTTTTCGATGTCCCTGTAGCTTTTTGCTTCTACAAGTTTTTCCCGGTTTATTTCGGACGCTATTTTTCCCATTTTCTTTAGCTCTTCCAGCGCAATTGGTTTATCCTTATAATAAGAATCAAAATAAGATTTTACCTTGGTAAAGTACCTGCCCTGATAAACATCAAGCTCTAATCCTCCGGCATCGTAAATTAAACTGTCATTATTTATATCCAGAGATTCTTGATCTATTGCAATAGTTTCGTTAAAAATGGTTGTTATTTTTTTCGCTTCATCCTTTTTTAATTTTCTATTATAAATAACAGTATCGTTAATGCCAGGTCCAAGCATTATGGTACAATAAGTGAGATTTCCGTTACTATCTTTAACAAGAAAATCACCTGTATGTGAGGAATCATATCTGTAACTCACTCTTAATATCAAAGAATTACTGTCCTTAAGATGCAGCATTTTTACATAAGGATTTATCTTAGTGTCAACGTATTGAAATTGTGCGGCAGGTACGGGTAACCTATGGTGCATTGCGCAGCCTGTTACTATTATTATGAGGAGGAGGAGAAACTGTTTCATATCGGAGCGATTTGGATTATTAAATTACTTAAACCTTTACTAAAGCCAAACCGTATTAGGGCAGAAATTTCCTAAATTAGAGTCAGGAAATAACCCTTTACTATGGAAACCAAAGAAATAATCGCTGTTCTTGAAAACCGGCTTATAGAAGCCATGAAAACCAGCAACGTAGATGAACTTAACGTACTGCTTGCCGATACGCTGATATTTACCAACCATAACGGACACCTTGTTACCAAAGCCGATGACCTGGAAACACATCGTAGTGGCCAACTCGAAATTTACAGTATAGAAACAAGTGCACAGATTATAGAGGTGCTGAACGACACCACTGCGTTTGTGTCTGTAGTTAAGGAACTGAGTAGTTCGTACGCGGGGCATACCGCTGTAGGGGTATTCAGGTTTACAAGGGTATGGCATAATAAAGGAGCACAATGGCAGGTAGTGGCGGCCCACAGCAGCCAGATTATAAACTAATGACTGAAAGTACGACCGTTATGTACGGCAGGCGCAGGGGGCAGCAAGCGGTTATGAATCATTTCGTAAGCCGTAAGGAGAATAATCCATTGTTGTTCCTCTTCGCTGAGGTTGTCTTCCAGGGTTTCTACAATATTAAAAGCAGCCTGACGGTTAGCAGATAAATTAGCAAACATATTCAGGGTTTTTGTGATTCCTGCCTCACTATAATTCAGGGAAGCTACAACACGCCCGTTCAGGTGTATTTCAAAATTCTTTTTCCGGACAACAATATAACCAATGGACTTTTTGTTTGCATCATAAATAATTTTAGAACCATCAGTGTAGCCAAACGTACGGCCATTAAGTTCTATTCTTTTGTCTACTTTGTAAACTTGTATGTAAAAAGAGTGGTTAGTGCTTTTCAATACAATACGTTCATTTGTATAGATGCCACGGTGTACGGCACTAAATGCCAAAACCGGTTGCCCGCAGCGTGAGTAAATGCATCCTTCAGAGGTAATGGAGAACCCTTTAGAGTAGCTGCTCCTTACATCGTGGGCTATGTCATCCGGATTAGATAATGGTGCTAACGATGGTAGCAAGGCGTTTACGTAAGCTTCAAGTTTTAGCCGTTCGTTTTGTAGCTCGGCGGGATTTAGTTTCCGTGTAGATTTTTTTATGATCCACCAGAGTAGTAGTGCAAAAGGCCCGAAGACGAGTATAAAAAATACAAAGGAAAAAACGGATCCTATTCCCATAATTGGTTTTATGCTAATGTAAGGAAATTTGGCTCAGATGATATAAATGGTGGCTAATTGTGTATTTTTATTCCACCTAAACCAGGCATGTATGAAATTAAAAGTAATAGCGTTTGACGCAGACGATACATTATTTATAAACGAACCTTTTTTTGAGGAAACCGAAAAGGCCTTTTGTGTACTTATGGAAGACTACCTGAGCCATAAAAGCATTAGCCAGGAGGTATATCTTAACCAGATAAAAAATCTTCCCTTATACGGTTATGGCATTAAGGCATATATATTAAGTATGGTGGAAACGGCTATACATATATCGGGTGGTACGGTAACCACAAAGCACATAAGCAAGATACTGGAACTGGGTAAAGAGCTTTTACAAAAGCCTGTGGAACTTATTGAAGGGGTGGAGCAAACCCTGCAGGCATTGCATGAAAGTGGCAATTATAAACTTGTAGTAGCCACGAAGGGCGACCTTAAAGACCAGCAGCGTAAACTGCACGATAGTGGGCTGGGGCCGTATTTTCACCACATAGAGGTAATGTCTGATAAGGAAGTGATTAATTATGAAAAGCTGCTGAAGCGCCTTGAGGTAGAACCGCAACAATTTATGATGATAGGCAACTCGCTTAAGAGTGATGTGCTTCCGGTGCTGGAAATAGGGGGGTATGCCTGCCATGTGCCGTTCCATACCACCTGGGCTTTTGAACGGGTAGACCACGAGGTACGCCATCCTAATTTCTGGGCGTTTAAGGATATTAGGGAAGTACTTACGCTTTTTCCACAGCCTGAATAATGGAACCTGTATTTTTTGAATCAGAGAACGATTTCAGGCAGTGGCTGGAAAAACATCACGAAACCGCGACCGAAATGGTGGTGGGTTTTTATAAAAAGAGTACCGGGCGCCCATCCATGACTTGGAGCGAGTCTGTAGACCAGGCACTTTGCTTCGGCTGGATAGACGGGGTGGTAAACAATATAGATGAGGATTCGTATAAGCGACGTTTTACACCACGCAGGCCCGGCAGTATATGGAGTGCCGTAAACATTGAAAAGATAGAAAAACTTCTTGCCGCAGATCTGGTGTATCCTATGGGAAGGACTGCCTACGAAAAGCGTGAAGAGCATAAATCACGGATATATGCTTATGAAAGGGAAGAAATAGAACAACTGCCTACAGAATGGGAAAACGAATTTAAGATTCATGAGGCAGCGTGGGAGTTTTTCAGCGCATATCCGCCGGGGCTGAAACGTAGGATACTGCATTGGGTAAGCTCTGCTAAACAGGAAAAGACCCGCCGCCAACGTTTTGAAAAATTGCTCGAAGCTTCTAAAGTATTTAAACGACTGTAATATAGTATATATGGCTACACAAAACTACCATAACCACATTCGGTGGTATGTACCCCACCACTTTATATTTTATCCCGTAATGCTTGCCCTGATGGTTTTCTGTGGCTATAAAGCAGTAAACGTTTCCGAAGCGGAACAAACATTATGGATTGTACTTGGTATAGGATTCTTTACCATTTCATGGTTGGCATATATGCTGAGGCAGCATTATGCACTTACACTACAAAACCGGCTTGTACTAACTGAACTGCGTTACCGTTACTTTGTTCTTACCGGTAATCGTTTTGAGCCCTTCGAAGCGCAGCTTAGCGATGGCCAGCTTTTCGCGCTTCGCTTTGCACCCGACGAAGAATTTGCAGACTTGACCAAACGAGCGGTTAGCGAAAAACTATCGCCAGATGCTATAAAAAAGTCCATCAAAAACTGGAACGCAGATTATCGTAGGGTATAGTTATTATTTAAATAAACAATAGTTTTATGTGTGTAGCCTGTATGCAATATTACAGGCTTTTTTTATTTCGTGTAATATAAATACTATGCTTTAGTAATTATTTTTTTTAACAGTTTTTACGCTTTTTTGCCTGCCTAAGATGTTGTAATGTAGTGGGTTGTAAAATAGTTATAAAACTATATGCAGAAAGTGGTTTGTGTGATAAGGATGTTATATTATTAACAGTGAATTTAGTTGTTTGTTATATTTTTTTTGATTTTTTTTCATGTTTTAGCTTAATATTTGATGAATCATTTCTTTTTTTGACTTTTTAAGCTGTTTTTTAGCTTTTATTATTTAAAATTATTAAATATTACGCAGTGGATTTGACGATTAAATTTGTTTATATGTTAATATAATGTTGTTAAAACCTGAAATTTTAAGTTAAAAAGCATTAGGTATAACGTTTTCGTTGAATATTTAATAATAAGTAATCGTGTGTTTTTTTGATTTCTATTAAATTCTAATTTTAGGAATATCTTTTTAAATCAGAATTAGTAATGAGAGAAAATTACACATTTTTTTCGAGCTTAGAGCAGGCCTTTAACGGTGCTGCGAACCTCGGATCAGGCTCTTCCCCGGGGGGTGGGCTTGTGTTGAAGCGAACCCGTAGCCGGGCCAGTTTTAATAATGTGTTATCAACAAAAAAACACCTCTCATCAGGGTTGGCATCTAAGCTGGCTGTGATGGTAGGTATGTTATTTATGTTGTTAACCTATAACACTGCCAGCGCCCAGTGTACTGCAGCACCAACTTTAGTAGGTGTAAGTAACATAGGCCCTAACAGTGTTAACCTTAACTGGATTATAGCTACAGGAAGTACATATACTATAGAGGTATATACAAATGCTTCTTATACTACACTGTTTAATACCTATACAGGCGTTAGTACAGAAACGTATGAGGTTACCGGGCTTAGCGCGGGCACAATGTATTTTTATCGTATTAAGGTAGATAACTCCGGCACATGTGCGGATTACGCTTCAGGAAATTTCTCTCCAAGGTTTGGTTACACACCGCTGGATGCTACAGGATATAACCAGGACGTAATTGCTAACGGTACAGGCTACGCCGCTACCAGTACTACTGCCAGTGTGGATGCATCTAACTATGCCTATCTGTCATTAGACTTTAAAGCTACCGCAGGTGCTGCGGCAGCTACATACGGATTACCTGTAAACAGGTTCCTTAACAGCCCTGATGTTACGGGGCTTAACTACATTATACCTCCGTACAGGCTAAGCAACTCGCTTAGGATTGCAGGAATTGCTAACGGTACACTAACACTTACAAAGCCGGGCAAGTTCCGTGAACTTTACTTTGTAGTGGCTTCGGGAGATGGTTCTTCTACCGGTACTATTACCGTAAACTTTAGCGATGGCACCAGCCAGACTACTACTGCTATAACTTACCTTGACTGGTTTGGTACAGGTACTGCAGCACAGCCTGCTGTAGCTACGGGTATAGGCCGTGTAAGCCGTACTTCAAACTCTGCCCAGGAAACAGGTAGCGGTACAGGCCCTAAACTATTCCAGGTAAAAGTAACTATAGATCCGGCTAACCAAACCAAGACGGTGAGCAGCATCAGGTTTAATAAAACCAGTTCTGCTGCTTATCTAAACGTGTTCTCTGCCGGTGGTTTTCAGCTGGGAGAGTGTCCTGTTGTAAGCAATACCAATACATATACTGTTACAAACGGCACTTCGGGTACGCTGGGTTGGTCACTTGAAAACATAGGTACAGCAGGTGGCACAGCTACCTATACGCTTGAGGTGTTTTCAGATGCGGGTTATGTTAACCCTATAGCAGGTTCACCATTTACAGGTATAACCAGTACATCGTATACTATTAGCGGGCTTACACCTGTAACTACATACTACTACAGGATTAAGGCTACAAACGGTACATGTACTTCTGGTTATTCTACCGGATCATTTGCGCATACCTACTGTACGCCTACCAGTACTACGGCTACTTCAAATTATATAACAGCATTTTCTACCACTACAGGTTTTGGTAACATTACTAATACCGGTACAGGTTCAGGGGCGTATAATAGCTACACTTCTCAGTCGGTAATAAAATCTGCCGGTACAACATTTAACTACAGTGGTACTAAGAGTGCTACAGGTGCCAGGCTAAATATTTATGTTGACTGGAATAAAGACCTTGATTTTGACGATGCAGGCGAAACGGTGGCTACAATTGCTACCGGTGCTACTGCATACAGTGGTACTATAACTATACCTTCCGGTACAGCTAATGGTACCTATCGTATGAGGCTTCGTGCCAGTTCGGCTACAACGGTTACTCCGTGTGGTTTGCTTACAAATGGCGAAACCGAAGATTATTCTATTAGTGTAGTTACACAGCCACCGGCCTGTACTACGCCTTCGGCAGCAACTTCAGTGGCGCTTTCTGTTACTTCTTCTACAGCTACGGCAACTATTACGGCTTCGGGTACCCCTACGGGTTACATCATTGTGCGTAGTACTTCGGCTACACTTGGTGCGGCTCCTGTAGATACTACCGTATATGCGGTAGGTAATACTATTGGTAGCGGTACTGTGGTAGCTAATACTACATCAACTACTTTTAACGATACCGGGCTTGCAGCAAATACGCAATACTACTATTTTGTATATGCTTATAACCATGACAGTACGTTTACAACCTGTTACGGTCCTGTTTACAGCGGTGTTACTTCGGCTAACGCGTTTACATGCGCGCTTGCCCCGGATATTATTTATCCAAGTAATATAACATCTTCATCGGCTAACCTTAACTGGGTGAGCGCTGCGGGCAGTACATATACTGTTGAAGTGTATTCTGATTCGTCTTATACCACGCTTGTAACTTCTTCTACAGGAGTTAGCGGTGGCAGCCTGTCTTTAGATTCATTAGAATATAATGTTACCTACTACTACCGTGTTAAAGTAGATACAGCAGGCGTAACCTGCTCGGCCTACGGAACGGGTAGCTTTACGGCTAAAGGAAGCTATACCCCGCTAGACGTTACCGGTTTTAACCAGGACGTAATAGCTAACGGTGTTGGTTTACCTTCTACAAGTACTTCAAGCGACGTAGACGGTGCTAACTACTGTTATGTAGCTATGGACTACAAGCAAACTACAGGTTCTTCTGCGCTGACGCGTGGTCTTCCGCTAAACAGGAGTCTTTCTAGTATTTCTATACCGGGCCTTAAGTTTAACATGCAAAGCTACTCTGGTAATAACGACCTTAGGCTTGCAGGCCAAAACGCTACAGGTACCATAACCCTTACTACGCCACTTAGGCTAAGTAACGTGTATCTTGCACTTACTGCCGGTAACGTGGGTAGCAACTCTTGTAATGTAAGGGCAAGGATGTACTTTAATGACAATACATATGAAGAGGTAACTGTAACAGGCCTTCCTGACTGGTACGATAATAAAACAAGTACTTCTCCTACACCTACGCTTATAGAAGGTATAGGAAGGGTAAACCGTAGTTCTAACGGTCTTGAAACCAGTACTACAGATCCTAACATCCACCAGATTACATTCCCTATTTCTTCTGAAAACCAGATTAAGAAAATTACGCATATAGAGTTTACCAACACATCTCCTAATGCTGCGGCTGCCGTATGTGTAGCTAACATCTTCGCGGTGTCTGGCCAGGTTATCAGCTCATGTCCTAACATTGGTTCAGCTACTGCGGCTAATACTTCTACAAGCAGCATCGATTTCAGCTGGACTCTGGGTAACCCGGGTGAAAGCTCACTTCCTGAAGAAGTTACTTATACGCTTGAGGTGTTTACAGATTCTAACTACACTGTTGCTGCTCCTGGTTCTCCATTTACAGGAATCTCTGGCACTACTAAAAGCGTTACCGGTTTAACACTGGGCACTACCTATTACTATAGGGTTAAGGCTAATAACGGCATATGTGATTCAGACTACGCTCTTGGCAGCATAGCTCTTGCATACTGTACGCCTACAACTAGTAATACAGGTTCTTACTACATTTACAGCTTCTCTACAACAGGTGGTTATACCAATATTACAAATAACAACACCAACTATGTAGCGGCTTTTAACAACTATTCATCTCAGTCGGTAACTAAAGCTGCCGGACAGTCGTTTAACTACAGCGTTTCTCTGGACGGTTATGCTTATGGCAAAATCTGGGTTGACTGGAATGGCGACCTTGATTTTGATGATGCAAACGAATTTATTACTACAGTGGGCTACGGCACAAGCTATCCTTCTGTATTTACAGGTACTATTGCTATACCTGCCGGTACTCCGGTAGGAAACTACAGGATGAGGGTGCGTTCAGCGTATTATTTCTCTGATTCTAACACCTATGGTTCATGCGGTAACACTAACTATGGTGAAACCGAAGATTATACTGTACAGGTGGTGCCTACACCGCCAAACTGTGCTACGCCTGATGCCGCTACTGTAGGGCTTTCAGCAGTAACTTCAAACAGCCTTTCGGCCACAGTTACAGGCCCTGCTACAACACCTACAGGTTACCTTGTAATCCGTAGCACATCGTCTACACTTTCTGCGGCTCCGGTAAATGTTACTGAGTATACGGTAGGCAGCCTTGTAGGCGGTGGTACTGTAGTATCAGTAGGTACTGCGACAACTGTAGCGCAGCCATCGTTAAACGCTAACACGCACTATTACTATTTTGTATATACCTACAACAATGGTGGTGCTACATGTCTTGGTCCTATATACAGCACTACAGCAGGTACTGCCGATGCTACAACATGTATAGGCCAGTCGCTTGTAGTAGGCGCAAGTAACATAAGGAACAGTTCTGCTACAATAAACTGGACCTCGGTTTCAGGCGGTGGTGCTACACCGGTTGCTTATAACCTTGAAGTATTTACCGATGCTTCATACACTACATCATTTGCTTCATATCCTGGTCTTACCGTAACTAAATATGGTATTCAAGGCCTAACTGCAAATGCATTCTATTACTATAGGGTACAGGCTGTAGCTGCAGGTTCTTGTTCTGCTACGCCAAGTACAGGCTCTTTCCAGGCTACAAACGGCTTTACTCCTATAGATGTAACGTCTGGCGGATATAACCAGGACGTTATCGCTAACGGTTCGGGTGCTGCACAATACTCTACTACAGCTCCAGTAGATGCTACCGGTGCCGGTAACGCTTATGTAGCTCGTGACTATGTAGACGGTAACGGTACAGCTACTACGGTAGGTCTTCCGGTTAACCGTTTCCTATCAAGTTCTACTACATCGGGACTTAACTTCATCGTCCCTGACTATAACGGAAATAACTCCCTTAGGCTTGCAGGACAAAACGATAACGGAACACTTACGTTTGAAACTCCTGTTAAGCTTACAGACCTGTATATTGCTACAACAGGTGGTAGTGGTGCGCTTACAGCCTCAGCAGAAATTATTTTCGAGGATGGCGGTACTTCTCAAATCACTACAGGTATAGCAATTCCTGACTGGGTAACCGGTACGGGAAGTGTAATTGTAAATAACCTTGGACGTGCTAACAGGACAAATACAACGGGCGGTGTGGAAACTCTTGCATCAAAAATTTTCCAGATTGCTATTCCTGTAAGCGTAGCTAACCAAACCCGTAAGGTGGCTGCTGTGAAGTTTACCAAAACGTCAACAGGCACTACTGAGCCGGTATTTAACATCTTTGCCATCTCAGGTAAAATCATTGGCGACTGTCCTACCATGGCTTCAACAGCTGTAAATACAGTAAACGCTACAGGCGCGGAAATTAGCTGGACGCTTTCTGCCGCAGGTGATGGTGGTACGCCTACCTATACTGTAGAGGTATATACAGATGCTGCTTTTACTACTCAGGCAATAACTCCTGTAAGCGGACTTTCGGGTGCTAACTACACTATCGTAGGCCTTACTGCACAAACTGTATATTACTACAGGGTTAAAGCTATTAACACAGCTTGTGAATCAGGTTATGTAACCGGTTCATTTACTACCTCTCAGGTTCCTGCTACCCTTAACTGGACAGCCGACTTTGAAGGTACTCCTTCTTGGAGCCTTGTAAACGGTACACAGACTAACAAATGGTACATAGGTTCTGCTGCAGCTAGCACAGGTACTAAGTCACTTTACATTTCAAATGATAACGGTACTACTAACGGTTATGATGTAAACTCATTAAGTATTGTACAGGCATACAGGGATATTGCTATCCCGGCTGGTACTACAACTGTAGAGTTCTCATTTGACTGGAGGGGCGTAGGTGAGGGTACTTCTACTATGTACGACTACTTTAGGGTATGGCTTGTTCCTGCCTCATATACTCCTGAATCAGGTACACAAATCGGTGCCGCTACGGGCCGTATACAGGTAGGTGGTTATTTTAACCAACAGGCTACGTATGCTACCTTCTCTAACCCAACACTTGACCTTAGTTCATTTGCAGGCCAAACAGCCCGTCTGGTATTTGAATGGAGAAACGACGGTTCATTAGGTACACAGCCATCGGCAAGTATAGACAATGTGCGTATGGCTATACCTACATGTTTTACCCCATCAAACCTTACAGTGGTATCTAGCTTTACCTATGCAAACATAAGCTGGACAGCTCCTGCAACAGCTCCAAGCAATGGTTACCAGTACTACTACAGTACTACAAATACCACGCCTTCGGCTGCTACGGTAGGTACTGCTGTTACTACGGGTACAAGCACTACAATATCTGCTCTTACAGCTAGTACTACATATTACTACTGGGTACGTTCGGTTTGCGACGGCGCAGATAAGAGCCCATGGGTAAGTGGCGGAAGCTTCTTTACAGGTTTCTGTACACCTACATACTCTAACTGTGACTCTACGCACCGTATAACACTTGTAACTGTTCCTGAAATATCATTCTCTGACGATGTTTCTGCTTCAACGGCCTGTTCTGCTGCGGCAACTGACCGTACCGCTAAACAAATAGCAGTAATCTCAGGAAGTACCTACACGTTCAATGCTACTTCTACAGGATTTGAATCAGTAGGTCTTGCCATTGACTTTAACGGTAACGCTAACTTTGCCGATTCAGGCGAAATAGTAGCACTTCCTAACTACCAGGCGGGTAACCCTCAGGTGTATACCATGAGTGTAGCAATCCCTTCTGGTGCTACCCCGGGTAGCTACAGGCTAAGGATATGGAACAGGGAAGCTAATGCCGGTGCGGGTACAAGCCCATGCGGTAGCTATGCTTACGGTTCTTATGTAGACTATACTATTGTAATATCGGCTCCTTGCTTTACATGGACCGGTACCGCGAGTACAGTATGGAGCAATACCGCTAACTGGTGTGGTGGTTTACTGCCTACTTCTTCAAGCGATGTAATTATTGCTGCTACCAGCAACAACCCTGTAATAACTACAGGTACTGCTTACGCACACAACCTTACAGTTGCAGAAGGTGCTACACTTACAGTAGCTACAGGCGCTACCCTTAGCGTAGATAACCTGCTTTCTGTTAACCCGGCCGGTACACTTACCGTACAGGACAACGGTGCCCTTATACAAGGCGCATCTACAACCAGCGATGTTAACAGTGGTAAAGTTGTATTCCATAAGAAGAGCAGTAACCTTTTTAGGCTAGACTATACCCTATGGGCTTCTCCGGTAGCAGGCCAGGATCTTGCACTGTTCTCTCCGTCTACAAGCACTAACCGTTTCTATGAGTATAACACAGTAACAGACCAGTATGCTGGTATAACTGCCGGTGGTACTAGTTTTGATACGGCTAAGTCATACCTTATCCGTATGCCGAATGGTAACGCAACTTCTGGCTACAATGCCGGTACCACAGCCATACAGTTTGACGGTACCTTTACAGGTGCTCCGGGCAACGGTACCATAACTAAGGCACTATCTACAGAAGGTACACGTTACAATGCTGTAGGTAACCCTTATCCGTCGCCAATAAACGTAGCTGACTTCTTTAACGGAAACAGCAGCGTGATAGACGGTACATCGGGTATCTACCTGTGGAGGAAAACCAATAGCGGTTCCAGCTCTTCGTACGCTACGATTACCCTGGCAGCCTTTACGGCCAACCCATCTGCGGGTGGTGGTTCAGATAACGACCAGTTCTATGTGTATGACCCTACTACAGGATCGGCTAACTGGTTACTTGCACCGGCTCAGGGCTTCATAGTAAGGGCTCAGAACATAGCTAGTCCGTCACTTACGTTTACTAACGCTATGCGTCGTCCTACACCGGGCAGCTCACAAAGCTTCTTCAGGCAAGGTGCCGACAGGGCTTCACGCCTGTGGCTAAACATTAGCGCTGCTTCAAACGGCGCGGCAAGCCAAACGGCTATCGCTTACATGGATAACGCTACCCTGGCTCTTGACTACGGTTACGACGCGAAGAAATTTGCAGAGAACAACACTGTAGCACTATACTCTATTGCAGATAATACTCCGCTTACCGTACAGGCAAGGCCGGCGTTTACCAATACCGATGTGGTGCCAATGGGCTTTATAGCTCCTACAGCGGGTTCATATACCGTAACTATAGATCATGTTAATGGTGCGTTCTCTAACGGACAAGCTATATACCTGAGGGATAATGCCGAAGGTGTAATACGCAACCTGAACGAAGGTGGTTATACATTTGCCACTGAAGCAGGAACTTTCGATACCCGTTTTGACGTACTGTACAACACTCAGGTTCTTGGTACAGACAATCCTGTACTTGATGCCAATACTGTTGCAGTATTTAAACAAGGTACTACTATACAAATTAATACAGGAAGCGTAGTTATGAATGGTGTGACCATTTATGACATCCGCGGCAGGAAAGTATACAGCATGGATAATGTAAACAACACCCAGGCTGCAATTACTAACCTTACTGCAGAGCAACAGGTACTTATTGTAGAAGTAAATACCGTAAAAGGTAAAGTAAGCAAACGCATCGTGTTCTAACGGTTGCTACGCTAAAGCATATTTTAATCCCAAAAAAGTAAGCCCCGCCAATTATGGCGGGGCTTTTTGGTTATTACAGGCAAGGAGTTACGCTCATCCACCTTTGCATTGGATTATTTGCGTACCAGGTAAAAACCTTTATGCCTCTTTTGGTAAAATTATTAGAAAAGAAGTACTATACAACACAAAAGCTTTCCCACGGAAAGCTTTTGTGTTCTGTTAAAAATATTTTAAGCGGTATATCTCTCTTGTTTCTCTAGTGAAAACCTTTGTGTACTTTGTGGTAAAATTACTGGAAAGGATTTCACGTATCTATATTTACGTCTTTGCAAGGAGTATTATAAAACACAAAAGCTTTCCCACGGAAAGCCTTTGTATTATTTTAAAAATATTTTAAGCGATCTAAAATTCGTGTGTCCTTAGTGAAAAAATTTCGTGCGCTTTGTGGTAAAGCTAACCGATACCTTTTACAAAGTCCAGAACGCGTACACAAACGTAGATACCGATACAATAATACCTACCATAAAAATATTATAGGTAATACGCAGCAGGCGGTACTTCCTGTTCAGTACAAGACCCAGGTAGTAAAGGTCTTTAATCAGTGCGCCATATACATCATCGCGGTCGGTCATCAGTTCGCGCAGGGCGGTATCGTATTCTTCAAGAGTAAGTTTGTAAAAGTTTCCAAAGAAAAGCAGGTTAATGCGTTTTTCGCGGATGTCATCCTTACTGTAGTTGGCTGTATTTACCTTGGGGCGGGTACTTAGTATGGCAAAAATAATGCTCACCGTACTAAACAACATCATTACAAATGTAGGGAACACAAGGTGGGCGTTAGCGGGACTGTCCAGCTTAGGGATCAGCGTACTCAGCGATATGGAAATGATAATGGTGTTTACCGAAAGCAATATGTTCGCTTTGCTGTCGGCAATATCGCTCAGGCGGGTGTGGTTGCTCAGCGTAACGCGAAACAGGGTGTCTATCCCTCTGTCGGGTTTTTCGTCCTTTTTCTTTTCTTTTGCTTCCTTTTCCTGTTGTTTTTCCTTCTCTTTTTCTTTTTTGGCTTTTTTGCCCTGTTTGGCACTAAGTCCGTTTATAACATCCTGAAGCATGGCAAGGTTGTTTTCCTTTTGCGGTTGCAGGTGTTTTTTTGCATATTCGGTGTAGTAGCGGTGCTTGTGCAGCAGCATCATACGGTTGCCCACGGCCCATTCCAGGTCGGTAAACGTTCTGTCCTCCTTAAGCTCCCATTCACTGCGCAGCAGTTCAGAGAGCTGTATGTAGTTAACATCGGCAAAATGCGCGCAGTCGGCATCCTTCATTATTTGCTCCGGCAGGTCGGTTGGTTCATGGTGCAGTTCGGTAGCCAGGATAAGACGCTGGACCAAAACTGTTTTATCCTCAGGGTACTTATGCTCTTTAAGGAAACCGCTTACAAATTCGGCGCTTCGTTTCTCATGGTTTTCAGCACCCTCTATATAACCCGAATCATGAAACCACGCGGCTATTAAAAGCGCCTCAGTAGTATCTGCATCAACATTTTCGGCTTTGGCTATCGTTTCAGCAGCACGCACCACACGTAAAGTATGGTTAAAATTATGGTAAATATAATCGGGAGATAACCTATCTTTGAATAGGTGGAATACATGGTCTTCCGCTTTAGAAACAATGTCCATTGGCATAAAATTATTGATACTACCAAATTATGAAAATCTTTTGTGTGGGCAGTACGCTTTCAAGAAATATTAGCAGGGTAGTATCCCTGATGTTAGTTATACTGGTAACTTCTTGTGCTACACAGCGTGAGCAGTATGGTAAAGATGCCCTTTTGGCTAAGGAAATGGCCAATAGCGCGGTTACAGACACCCTTGCGCACCGTTTTTATCTTATAGGCGATGCCGGTTATGCCGATAGTCCGCACTCACAGCAGCTACTTTCGGTTATATCGGCTAAACTTAAAACCGAAGGCAAGCAGGCCACATTACTATATCTTGGCGATAATGTATACCCCCTGGGCATGCCCCAGGAAGGCAAAAAGGGGAGGGAAGAGGCCGAAGCCTCTCTAAACAGCCAGATGGCACTTGCGGGGCTTTTTAAAGGCAAAACCTATTTTATTCCCGGTAACCACGACTGGTATCACGGCCTTAAAGGAGTAGAGGAACAGGAAAAATGGGTTGCAAAAGGGCTAAGGGACAAAAAAGCATTTTTGCCGGGCAAGGGCTGCGCCATAAACGATGTGGAAATTACCGATGATATTACCATGATCGTTGCCGATACCCAATGGTATCTGGAAGACTGGGACAAGTACCCTGCCATTAACGACGACTGTAGTATAAAAACCAGGGAAGCATTTTTCCTGGAGCTGGAAAGCCTCCTGAATAAAAACCAGAACAAAACCATACTGTTGGCTATGCACCACCCGCTTATGAGTGGCGGTGCACACGGAGGGCAGTTTTCACTTAAAAAAGAGCTTTTCCCGCTGCCTTATAAAATCCCGTTGCCCATATTAGGGTCGTTTGCTAACCTGCTGCGCAGTACCGGCGGCGTTATAGACCAGGATTTACAGAGCCGTGAATACACTACCCTGAGCAAGCGTATAAAAACACTTATACAGGGACGTGATAATGTACTGGTAATTTCCGGGCACGACCACAACCTGCAATATCTGGAAAAAGACAACATCAAACAAATAATCAGTGGCGCCGGCAGCAAGGAAGAACCTGCACGGGCCATGGGCCATAAAGACTTTACATATGGTGGGCGTGGCTATGCCGTGCTTGATATATATAAAGACGGCACTGCCAAAGTATCTTATTTTAAAGTAAGTGATAAGGATGAGGAGAGGATTTTTACCAAAAAACTTCTTGAAAAAGTAAAACAGCAAGTAGCCAAACAGCAGTTTGCCACTGCTTTCCCTAAAGATACCACGGCTACTATTTACAGTAAAAAGGAAACTACGTACGGCGGTTTTTACCGTTTCCTTTTTGGCGAACATTACCGTAAGTATTATAGTACCCCGGTGAGGGCACAGGTGGTCGTGGTCGATACGCTTTACGGAGGCCTTACGGTAACACGCGCCGGCGGAGGACACCAGAGTAACTCACTGCGCCTGCTCCATAAGAGTGGTAAAGAATATGTAATGCGTGCCCAGCGTAAGGATGCTTCCCGCTTTTTGCAGTCTACCGCTTTTCCTAAACGTTATATTGGCAATGATTTTGAAGATACGTTTGCAGAGCGCTTCCTGCTCGATTTTTATACTACCGCGCATCCGTATACACCTTACATTGTAGGCTACCTTTCAGATGCCGTGGGGGTGTATCACTCTAACCCGGAGTTGTTCTATATACCCAAACAGCCTGCTTTGGGTGATTTCAACGCTACCTACGGCGATGGACTCTACATGATAGAGGAACGTCCTACAGATGAGTTCAGCAAGCTGAAAAGTTTTGGTAATGCCGATGGTATAGACGGTACCGATGATGTACACGAAAAGCTGGAGAAGAGCAAAAAGAATGTAATTGATGAAAAATCATACATACGCGCGCGCCTGTTTGATTTTGCCATAGGCGACTGGGACCGCCATGCTGACCAATGGCGCTGGGCTAAGTTTAAAACACCCGACAGTACCTATTACCGACCCATACCACGCGACCGCGACCAGGCATTCCCAAAAATTGATGGTGCTTTGCTGTCATTGCTTATGAAGATGCCGGCACTGCGCAAAATGAAAAATTACACGGATGATATACCTAATGTAAAGTGGCAGGCCAAACAGGGATATTCGCAGGACTTAGCTTTTATAACAAAAAGTGGTGAAAACGAATGGCTGGAGCAGGCGGCTTATATTAAGGCCAACCTTACCGATGCCGTTATAGATGCTGCTTTTGCACAACTGCCTCCTGAGGTTATAGACGGAGATACAGAAAAAATAAAGGCCAACCTGAAGAGCCGCCGCGATAAGCTGGATAAATACGCTAAAGAATACCGCAAGGTACTGCTGCGTACGGTGCTGCTTACCGGTACCGAAAAGAAAGACCGTTTTGTAATTACCCGTAAACCTAAGGGTGAAACGCATGTAGAGATTTACAGTAGTAAAAAAAGCGGCGATTCGCTCGTGTTTAGCCACAGTTACAACCGTAATGAAACTAAAGAGTTATGGATTTACGGCCTGGATGATGATGATGTTTTTGACGTGAAAGGCAAACCGGAACATCCTGTAACCCTAAGGCTGATAGGCGGGCAAAACCATGATGTATACAAGGTAGAAAATGGTCGCCGTGTTATGTTATATGATTTTAAAAGTAAGGACAATACTTATGAAGTGGCTTCTAACACCGCCAAGCGCCTTACCGATGATTATGAGACCAACAGCTACGATTATAAAAAACCTGATTATAACCTCTGGATGGGGTATCCTATGGTGGGCTATAACCCTGATGACGGTGTTAAAGCTGGTGCTGTGGCCAGTTATACAGTAAACAATTTTAACCGCAGGCCTTTTTCGCGCAGGCATACCTTCGGGGCTAATTACTTCTTTGCTACAGAAGGCTTTGAGCTTACCTATAGCGGCAAGATAATGAATGTGCAGAGTAAATGGAATCTTGGCCTTGATGCCCGCTACACCAGCCCTAACTTCAGTATTAATTATTTTGGCCTGGGTAACGAAACCGTGAATAACGATAACCGTGATGGGATGGATTACAACCGTGTAAAACTTCAGGTATTCAGGGTATCACCCTCATTGTTTAAGCAAGGGGCTAATGGTAGCTCCATAGAGCTAAAAGCCGACTTTGAGACCATAGAGGTAGACGGTACTAACGGGCGTTTTGTAAACCAGCCGGATGCTATAAAAGCCAGGCTGTTTGAGCATATACAATACGGAGGAGTACAGGCTATGTATAAGTTTGAAAACTATGATAACGCTTCTATGCCGGCCATGGGGATGCAGTTTTATATAAAAGGCGGATGGAAAACAAGTTTTGATGTCTTTGACCGTAACTTTGCCCATGCCGAAACCGGACTTACGTTTTACCACAGGCTTACTGCTAATGACAGGCTTGTGCTGGTAAGCGGCATTCGCGGCAAATTTATCTTTAATAATAACTATGAGTTTTACCAGGCAAGTACCCTGGGCGGCGATGCCGACTTAAGGGGCTACCGCCGTGAGCGTTTTGCAGGGAATGATGCCTTTTTACATACTACCGACCTGAGGTTTACCATAGCCAGGGCAAAAAGCTTTGTGCCGCTTACCTATGGTGTGTCCGGAGGGTATGATTACGGACGTGTGTGGCTGGATGGAGAGGAAAGCAACAAATGGCACCAAAGCGGTGGCGGTGGCTTTTGGGTAAACGGCGCCGATGTAATTACCGCCCGCGTAAATTATTTTTACGGGTCAGATGGCGGACGTGTTACCTTCGGGATGTCGCTGGGCTTGTAATTATTTAAGCGTTAGTGTGTAAAGCTTTCCACCTATCTTTTTTGATTTTTCATCGGCTATGTATAAAGATGTCGCATCCTTGTAGCAGATACTTTCCTTTTGGGTCACTTCGCCTAATCCGTAAGAGGTAAGCTTTCCGGTAGCAAAATCATCTCCTGTATATCCGGTAAGCAGCCAAAGTTTATCGCCGCTTATCAGGGCTACGGTTTTGCCATCGGGGCTTATATCTGCGCCGGCAATCGCGCAACTCCTGAAATTTTTGCAGGTAACAAAGCTGCCGGCAGCCTCAGCCGGAAAGTTGCCCGGGCGGTTAGGCACTTTATGTATCAGTACCGTACCGTCAGCATCAAAGCTGCGGTTTTTGCTAAACAGGTAAAAATAGCCGTTGTATTCAAACATGCCTTCGCAATCAAAGTTGCGGTCTTTTTTCTTAGCCGGGAAATCCGTCTGTTCGGGGTAAAAGAATGTAGTGGTTTGCAGTACCGTGGCAGGATTTTCGGGATTTATTTTTAAAATACTCAGGCTGCGGCGGTCGTTGTCGTTATTTCCCGTGTCGGCTATATAAAGGTTACCTTTATTGTCAGAGGTTATGTCTTCCCAGTCGGTGTTGGTGGCATTTACGGCAAAGGCTTCGTGTGTCCCTGTTTTGGTATTTATTTTATAAATATTGCTCTTGTTACCACTGTCTTCAATTCCCCACAGGGTATTATTTACATATTCCAGGCCCGATATTTCTTTCAGGCTTAGTTTTGCTACTTCCTGAGGCGTGTAGTGACTATTATTTGCATCACGGCTGTCGCAGTTATAAAATATAGTAGCCGCGAGGGTAGGGGTAATAAGGTATTTAAGCATGTTATTTTTCATACGCTAAAGATAGAGATTAATCGCATACCTTATATAACAGAAAACCGCCGGGGATGCACGCCCGGCGGTTTCAGTCTTAAATCAGTAAAGTCTTAGTAAAAAAATCCCCCTTATATCATATACATTTCAAATGTATTATGACTGGTTTTTATTGCAAAGAAAAACACGATTAAAACGTTGAAACAGTATATTTTACCGTTGAAATATATAAAAAAAAACCGCCACACTATATGCGGCGGTAATTAAATAGTAATTTTTAGTTAGTGTATTTTATCCCAGTGGGTTATCATACCATTGGGTAGTCTGTTCGCAGGTAACTTTGTTTTTAACATTTACACTGTAAATCTTCAGTCTCCAGCGGTACCATTGCAGTAAGTCGCCGGGAGAGCGTGTTACAGAAGGCGCTACTATTGCGGCATTGTTATATACAATGTTATCTGTAATGCTGATAATATCTCCATATCCTACAGTAATATCTTCGCCATCGGTGGCCTGTATTTCCAGTACAACCTTAAAGGCCTTTCCGGCAGTTACGGTTTCAGGTACATTGGCAATAAAACTCCACTTAGGGTTTGCAAATGAACCTACGTTATCATAATGGGCTGTAAATCCGTTCCAGCACTCAAAAACCAAAGGATCGGGTATAACGCCGGTAGTAGCTGTAGCTGCCGCCCTTGCAGCCGAATGCTGGTTTTCTATAGCATTTGTTTCGGTGTCATTGTCTGTGCTACAGGCAGTAAGCGCCAGTGCAAACAGTGCTGTAAGTAGTATTTTTTTCATAAATCACAAAATTATCCCCATTTATATATGCCAAACTTAAAGAGTTGATTGCTATCCGAAAACATTATTCTTAATAAAACGTTAAAAAGTAATTTTCTTTCGTTGAAATACTGTTTCCAAAAGCTAACCGGTGTTAACCGTGCGTTAATTGTATTGCCCCTGTTGTGTAGCCTGAGTAACTTTATTATTAATAATAGTAGCGACTTAATAATGAAATATCCTCAAAATATACCCGCGCAGGAGCAGCCTGAACAACCGGGGCATGAAGGAAACATGCATCCAGAGCCGGTAGTTATACGTGATAATTATTGTGGAAGCGGCCGGCTTATTGGAAAAAAAGCGGTTATCACCGGAGGTGATAGTGGGATAGGGCGTAGTATAGCGGTTCATTTTGCAAGAGAAGGAGCAGACGTTGCTATTGTTTACAGAGATGAACATGAAGATGCAAGGCTGACAAAGCAAATGGTTGAAAATGAAGGCCGCAATTGTTTTGTTATAAGTGGCGATATAAAAAGTGAAGCCTTTTGTACGGAAACCGTTAAAGCAATAGCGGCTAAAATGGGCGGTCTTAATATAATAGTAAATAACGCCGCCGTACAGTACCCTACCGAAAATCCGATTGAGGTAACAGGTACGCAGTTACAGGAAACCTTTGCTACAAATATATTTTCGTTCTTTTATATTACAAATGCCGCGCTCCCGTACTTAAATGAAGGGGACTGTATTATCAATACTGCATCGGTAACAGCTTACAGGGGTAGCCCGCATTTGCTGGATTACAGCAGTACTAAGGGAGCTATAGTTTCCTATACCCGCTCGCTTAGCGGTATGCTGGCTTCAAAAAAAATACGGGTTAACGCCGTAGCTCCGGGGCCTATATGGACTCCCCTTATACCCGCTACTTTTACAGCTGAGGAAGTGTCTGAATTCGGCAAACAAACGCCCATGGAACGCCCGGGGCAACCTGCAGAAGTAGGTCCGGCATATGTTTTCCTTGCCTGCGAAGATGCGTCATATATTACGGGGCAGGTAATTCATGTTAATGGCGGTGAAGTGATAGGTGGATAAAACAGTAATAATCTCTAAATATAAATGTTATGGATACGAATGCAGATAACAGGAGAAATCCTCAAAATTATAGCGAAAGGCTTGATGAAATAAAGCACTTAACGCCCGATAATTCATTGCACTATGAAGACCCGGCCGTAATAAACCCCGAGGAACTGGCAACCTTCCCTAAACCGGCACCTAAAGCAGATGCTACCGATATTAGTGACGAGAACCAGGCGCATCCGGTAAGTGTACAGCGATCACCCGTACGGGAGGGGCGTAATATAGTACGTACCGATACCGCCCCTGATCCGGACGGTTTTATGTAAAAACAAACAACCCCGCCAATGGCGGGGTTGTGTATTATTAAGGGTTGTATACTATTCGTGGGTAAGCTCCTTAAGTATAGCCGGCTTAGCATCAAGTTTTGCCATTTTATCAGGAGAGAGGGTTGCCCTAAGCTTCATTTCTATAGCCTTATAAGTGCTTTCTTTCTCTGCCGCGTCATTGCCTGCAGCAGCTATGCGGTTAAGGTTTTTGTACTTGGTTTTAAAAAGACCCTGAAACATTTGTTTCTCCTCTGCAGTAAGGGTAACAACACTGTTAAGCGTAGCTACGTTTTTATCTGCTGCCTTGATTATTTCTGCTGCGTTAGCAGGCAGCGCCGCTTGTTGTGCAGGGGCAGTTGTTAGGGTGGCTTTTTTCTGCTGTGCGGTAGCTGTAAAGCCAATACCTAAAGTAAGCAGTGCAGAAAGGGCTATTATCTTTTTCATGATATTATAGTTTCGTTTAGTGTTTAACTTTTCAAAACTACTCATTTTGTAAAACTACACAAAACTTTAACACGCTTATTTTAACGGCGTTTGGCAAATTGTCCTCTTCTCTGCTGGTTAAAATGTTTTTGCGCCCTTTGTTCCTGTATTTTTTCAAATTTGGTATACTGTTCTGCCGAAAGTATTTTTTTAAGGTCGCGTTTCATGGCTATCTTCTCATCCAGCATGCTGTTTTTTAAAGCTATACGTTCCTCATCGGTAGGACGTACGCCGGCCTTA
This sequence comes from Bacteroidia bacterium, assembly GCA_046566705.1. GTDB lineage: Bacteria > Bacteroidota > Bacteroidia > Flavobacteriales > Flavobacteriaceae > Flavobacterium. The sequence goes on from JBKHWE010000006.1 coordinate 306,720, forward strand.
CGGGCTTCCTGCCTTTTGGCCATAGCATCAGCTTTTTTTGTTTCGGCATTAAAAAGCAGTTTCTCCACCTCTTTTTGCTGCTTGTCGGAAAGATCCAGTTTCAGTGTAAGTTGTTTCGATTTAAGTTCGGCACGCTGTTGCGGCGTTAGGCGTTCTTTTTGCATTTTTTCATGCCTTGCACTGGCTTGGGGCGCATCTGCAGGTGCCTGTGCCACCATACTTACTCCCATCATCATTGTAACAGCTAAAATCCACGTTTTCATAAGTATTAAATTTAAAAGTTATACCATTAGGACTAAGCAAAAAGGAAAAAGTTTAATTAGCAATATAAGGAATCGTATTTTTAACACTTTAATGCCGCTTTCATCATTGATGCTGTTATATGCAGATACATACAAAACTAATTTGTGTGTATTTTGCAAAATATTTGCTTTTGTGTAAATGTTTCAGCAAATTAGTTGCCATATAGCTAATTTTGAAATTAAAACATAAATACTAATGAAATTCCGTTTACTGTTTTTATCTCTATGCACCATGGCTGCGCTTACTTTTCCCTCTTGTGATAAAGATGATACCACCCCAGCCGAAACCGAACCTGTAGGACAGGGTACCGTAAGCCTCGCTTTTGATAATATGTACGGAGCTAATGCCCTGAGTGTAGTGCAGGAATATACTACATCTTTACACGAAACCCTTACCATAAATAACCTTAAGTATATTGTAAGTAACGTTACATTTATTAAAAGTGATGGTACTACTTACGTTTATCCTAAAAACCAGAGCTACTTTATAATAAACCAGTTGAAAAGAAACTCGCGTACACTAAGCCTTTCGGGTATACCTGCGGGAGATTATGCTAAAGTAAAATTTGGGCTGGGGGTAGACCGTGAGCAGTTTAGTATGGGTGCTTCCGGGCAGGGTGATTTTCTTGCGGCGGCACAGGCAGAGCAAATGCTGTGGAGCTGGAGTGCCGGGTACCGTTTCCTGGCTTATGAGGGTACTTATACCTCAGAAACGGTAACTGATCCGCTTCCGTTTGAAATACATACCGGGCAAACGGGAACCGATTATAACTATGCGGAAGTAACGCTTACTTTACCCTCATCCCTTAAGGTACAAAAGGATGGAACTTATCAGATACATATAAAAGCAGATATATCTAAAATTATTGATGGGGCTGCAAAAATTAACCTGACAGAAATTGATGAACAGGGCACCGGAGCCACAATAATAGGGGGTAACCTGCTGCCTGTGGTTACTGCAAACTTTAGTGGTGCCTTTTCGGCAGACGCTGTAACTAATAACTAATAGTAGGGCTATGAAAATACTGCGCTGGTTTACTCCTGTTTTTGCGCTTTTAGTAAGTTGCAATGACGAAGATAACGGGTATAAAAACCTGCCTATGGAAGTGCGTATGCCATCTAACTTTCCTGCGCCGACTTATAATTTAAGTCTTAATCCTGTTACTGAAAAAGGTTTTGAACTGGGAAGGAAACTGTTTTATGATGGACGCCTGAGTTCAGACGGGTTGGTCAGCTGCGCATTTTGCCATGAGCAGCAAAGTGCCTTTACCCACCATGGTCATGCAGTGAGCGTGGGGGTAGAGAACCGATTAGGTACACGCAATGCACCGGCCATACAAAATATGGGTTTTTTAACCTCATTTATGTGGGATGGTGTTACGGCGCACCTGGATTTGCAGCCGCTGATACCGCTTACCAGCGAAATAGAAATGAATGGCAATCTTAACGGTATTCTTGCCATGATGAAGGCTGATGGCGATTATAAAAAACTATTTGCACAGGCATTCCCGGAAACAGGAATTACCATAGAGAACATGCTTAAGGCCATGTCTCAGTTTATGGTAATGATGACCTCGGCCGATTCTAAATTTGATAAGTACCGTAGGGGAGAGGCAGGTGGTACACTTACTGCTATAGAATTGCAGGGGTATGATGTGTTTACCCAAAAGTGCGCATCGTGCCACGCTACCGACCTGCAAACCGATAATTCATTCCGAAATAATGGATTGGCGGTTAATCCGAATATTAACGATACCGGCCGCTACAAGGTTACGGCAATAGCAGGCGATTATTATAAATTTAAAGTGCCCAGCCTGCGAAATGTAGGTATCACGGCACCTTACATGCACGATGGGCGTTTCGGGTCATTACAGGCGGTGCTTAACTTTTATTCCTCAGGGGTAACTGATACCCCCACGCTTGACCCAGTCTTAAAGCATGCCGATGGTACCCGTGGCATAGCACTAACCGAAACAGAAAAAACAGCCATCATAGCCTTCCTTAATACTCTTACCGATGAAAAATTTATAACTGACCCAATGTTCAGCGAGCAATAAAAGAGAGAGAGAGCTGCCTAATGGCAGCTCTCTCTCTTTCTCTCTGTTTATGTAAGATATTACAATATATTAATGTTCCGCTTCAGCAAGATAGCGTTCAGCATCAAGTGCCGCCATACAGCCCGTACCGGCTGCGGTAATGGCCTGGCGGTAAATGTTGTCCTGTACGTCTCCGGCTGCAAATACACCAGGAATGTTAGTTCTTGTAGAACCCGGTTCGGTAATAAGGTAGCCGGTTTCGTCCATAGTAAGTTGCCCGTTAAATATTTCGGTATTAGGCTTGTGGCCTATGGCTATAAACAGTCCGGTAATAGCTATATCGTGCTTTTCGTTGGTTTCGTTATTTATAATACGAAGTCCGTCCACCACCTGATCACCAATAACCTCATCTACTTCACTATTATACAGTACAGTAATGTTTGGCGTATTGTTCACACGGTGCTGCATGGCCTTACTGGCGCGCATAGCATCTTTACGTACCAGCATGGTAACGTTTTTACATATGTTAGCAAGGTAGGTAGCTTCTTCAGCAGCAGTATCTCCCGCACCTACAATGGCTACATCCTGTCCGCGGTAAAAGAACCCATCGCATACGGCACATGCCGATACGCCACCACCACGAAGGCGTTGTTCGCTTGGTATGCCCAGGTATTTTGCGGTAGCACCGGTTGAGATGATAACGGTATGGGCCAGTATTTCTTTATTGTTGTCTACGGTAACTTTGTGCCAGCCGCCTACTTCAGTACTAAATTCAACAGCTGTAGCCATGCCTATACGCACCTGGGTGCCAAAACGCTCAGCTTGTTGCTGCAGCTGTACCATCATGGTAGGGCCATCTATACCCTCTGGATATCCGGGAAAGTTGTCTACTTCGGTAGTGGTGGTAAGCTGTCCGCCGGGCTCCATGCCGGTATACAGTACTGGGTTCATATCAGCCCTTGCGGCATATATGGCCGCGGTATAGCCCGCAGGGCCTGAGCCTATGATAAGGCATTTTATTTTTTCGATATTTTCTGACATACTATTTGTTGGGAAGTCAATTAAAAATTGTATCCACAAATGTAAGGCAATAAACCAATAAAATCTAACAGGAGGGATTAGTTTTGGCTATGTGAAAATAAATTTTGGTTATGGTGTTTGATAATTCAAAATTAGTGTTATATTTGCAACCGCTTTCCGATAGCACGAGGGCTTGAGGAAATGCCACGGGGTGTAGCGTAGCCCGGTCATCGCGCCTGGTTTGGGACCAGGAGGTCGCAGGTTCGAATCCTGCCACCCCGACAAATTAGAGGTCAAAACACCTCAAAACCCGTAAATTGTAAGTATTTACGGGTTTTTTTGTGCCTTTTTGGTATCAAAATATCCCATTATAATCAAAGTAAATGTGAGTTATTCGGTGAGTCTTTTTCAAGCTTAAAAAAAGACTCACAAAAATGCGTTTAAGATACTGTTGTACATATTGTTACATCCATTTCTTTAACACTTTTTACCGCCGAATAACGCCCCTCAAAGCCACCTCATGTGAGCAATTAAATTGAATCGGTACTTAATGTAATTTTAATTTAATAGTACATTGGTATGAAAAGCACAAACACCTTCGGTATTCAATTTATCATAAGGTTACCGAGAAATGAAAACAACTTGCAGGCTCTCGTATACGCCCGCATTACAGTAAATGGCCGCAGGGCCGAAATTTCCTTAAAACAAAAAGTCGATCCAAAAGCCTGGGATGAGGCCAAGGGTCGTGCTAAGGGAAAAAGTGAAGCAGTTATAAAGCTAAACAATCACCTTGAACGTATTCGTAGTCTTATTGCCGATGGTTACAACGACCTGGTGCAACAGCGAAAGCCTGTAACGGTTGACACGGTCAAGTCCCTATTCCTTGGCTGTGATGAGGAAATAATGACATTAGTGAAACTTATGGACTATCATAATGAGCAGTCGGTGCATAGGCTTGCTCCCGGGACTATGAAGAATTATACAACAACGCAGAAATATCTAATTAAGTTCATCCGCGAGAAATACTACAGGAATGATATTGTACTCTCAGAGCTCAACTATAAATTTTTGTTAGATTTCGAGACCTACCTGACAAACTATAAGCCAAAAGACCATCAAAAGCCACTTAATAATAATGGTATTATGAAGCATATTGAAAGGCTTCGTAAAATTATAAATATGGCTGTATTATTAGATTGGCTTCCTAAAGATCCTTTTGCCAACTTCAAAAAACATTATGAGAAGGTAGAACGCTATTGCTTAAATGCTGCTGAACTTAACACGCTAGCACAAAAGGAATTTAAAATAGACCGTTTAAAAAACGTCCGTGATATGTTCCTTTTTAGCTGCTATACTGGGCTTGCCTATATTGACCTTGCGAAACTGAGAATTGAAAATATCGTAACCGGCGTTGATGGGGAGCTTTGGATATACACCAACCGGGCAAAGACCGATACGAACGTACGTGTACCGATACTGCCGCAGGCAAGGGAGTTGATGGAAATGTACTACGACGACCCTCGGGCGCAAAAAGACGGTACAGTCTTCCCTGTGATCTCTAACCAGCGTATGAACGGATACCTAAAAGAAATTGCTGACCTATGTGGCATAACCAAGACATTGACCTTTCATATAGCCAGGCATACTTTTGCTACCACCGTAACGCTAAGTAACGGCGTACCTATTGAAAGTGTATCAAAAATGCTTGGGCATACCAGTATAAGAACCACACAAATCTATGCTAAGGTTGTGGAAGCGAAACTCAGCGAAGATATGGGTAGGCTAAAAGAGCGCTTGTCCTTAAATGTGGTTACTAAGAATGTTAAACATTTGCCATGAAAAATATAACTTCAAATGAAGTGGTGCAAAGGATATCAGGATTCCCCAATGATGCACGTTACAGAATTGTCCAATCGGTAAATCACACAATGGTCCTGACTTACTTTAAATTGGAAGAATGATTGTCGAAGAAGATTAGAAACGAGACTAGCGCGCAGATTATAGTTATCAGTTAACAAAGATGCTTTCAAGAAAGCTAACTGCGAATCTTGAAGGATTTCGCAACGAAACCTTAAGCAAATGCGGCGGTTTTATCTCGTTTACTCAAAAGCGCAGACAGTGTCTGCGCAATTTGAAAACCATCAGAAAGCCTCCAATACATTCCAATTATGCTAGTCGCACTATCTCAAGCTTATGTTGGATTGAGGAGGTAATAAGCGAAATTTCATGAAATTTAGGCTATCAACAATAACTAGAGCTTGAGAGAATTAAACAGTCAGTAGGATACTGCCCTTTTTACCAGGCTTTCGCTCACACGGAATGGATCAGAGGTTCTAAGGCTATCAAGAGAAGGCCAATAATTAGAGAAGCCACAGGATGTTATGGAAACCAATAGCCACTAAAGACGGTTATAGAGTTAAACCCGACCTTCCAATAGAAATTTAAAAATTTACCATACCACCTCAGTAATAGAAGCTTATAGAAAGGGATTGTTTAAGAGTAATAGAGTCCGAAGATTACTGGCTATTTTACGGGGAACATACAAAAGCTAAGGTTGTATGCTGTTTGCTATTTATTAAGATTGGTAGATTTATTTATTACGTCATGATTATATAAATTAACTATTAAATTGAGAAAATTAAATTAAATTAAATAATATGGAGAATAAATGTTACATATTCTCCATATTACATTTATAACTAATCGTATCGAAATCAGGTACTGATCATTCTGACGGCGATATGCAATAACATAGACAACATTTACTTTGGAAGCATAAAATTAGAAAAATCTTAAATTATAGTTACTCTAATTGATGGTTGAATGAGATGTGTTACATTTGTAATTGTGAAAATCACGAGCTTTATAATATCCTTAATTATTATTGCGATATCAGCTACACCCTGTGCTGATATCCAGCCAGCCATGGATCAAAATGGAATTGCGCTGATAGGTAATGCAGGTGATCAGCAAGAATCACATAGTGACTGCTGTTCGCCACTTTGCTGCTGCAATTGTTGCCATACTACCGCGTATGTACAAATTATCTATTTTAGCGCTGTGAGCCATTATATAAAAATCTTATCAGGAAGACAAAATACTATTTATACCTCTGTTCTCTTTTCAAAATATCATGTTTCGATCTGGCAACCACCTAAGACGGTATAACTGTCATTGAACAATAATTCATCGAATTATCTGTCGTTCGAATAATCATCCCTAATCCACCTGTACAGATCCTGTACATCGTTTTCATAAATGCCCCTTTAAAATAAAGCTGGCACTCTCAATGATTTTTTTGAGGCAAGGTGCGGGGAGCGTTACAAAAGATGCGGCAAAATGTGTCGTGATGTGCGACATTGCTTCCGTTTTGTCCAAATTTGACTGCTCTTTATATATGCTTAAACGATTTCTGTACAAATATCAATGTTTCGATCCGTAAAAATTACAGTCAGATTGATGTGGAATAAAACCATTTTAATAATACAAAACAGAAGGATGCTTTTATTACTAATTTATTGAAAATAAAAATATGACATTTACTTACGAAATATTAGGTTACGCAATTATACCTGTTATTACTATTGTTGCCGGAGGGGTAATAGGTATTTTTAGAAATCCTGGAGTAACCTTTCGCAGCTCAGTTTTGCACTTTGCAGCAGGAGTAGTTTTCTCTGTAGTAGCTGTAGAACTATTACCAGACATTATAAAAAATCATAAACCTGTCGAAGTAGGTATAGGTTTTAGTTTGGGCATAATGGTCATGCTCCTTGTGAAATATTTATCAGAGAAACTGGCCGAAAGAAATAAGGCTAAAACATCACCACAAGTACCTTATGGCTTATTAATAGCGCTGCTGATTGATCTTGCAGTGGACGGCCTACTTTTAGGTGTAGGTTTTGCTGCAGGGAAAGAAGAAGGCATTCTACTCTCTATTGCACTTGGCATTGAAACGCTTTCTTTAGGTTTAGCTGTAGCTATCGCCCTTCGCCAAGGCAAAATTTTAAAAGCGAAAAAGTTTTTAATTCTGTTCATTTTAGGGTTTACCTTCTTTGCTGGCGCACTATTGGGCATTTCTCTACTCTCTAACCTAACGCAAGAAGTTTTGGAATTAGTACTTTCTTTCGGATTGGCTGCTTTACTATTCCTTGTAACCGAAGAGCTGCTCACAGAAGCACACCAGGATAAAGAATCGCCAATTCAAACAGCATGCTTTTTTGTGGGTTTCCTATTGTTTTTGTTGCTTGGAATGATGGCATAATGTATCGGTGTATAAGCAGATATGGTCTTTATAGAAAAAAAATTGCGCTTCTTATATTAAAGTTTCAACGCAATTTTGGTTCCTGCTGTTAATTTAAATAGAAAAAATCTAATATAAAAAATATGAAAATGAAATTCTCCACTCTAATTCTTTTAAGTTTTTTTTTGATAGTGTCGTGCCGGAGACGGCACTACTATAGTGTCCCATCTGGAACTTACAGAGGCACAGTTTATGAAGTACATCCAGGAGAAAAAGAACTCTTCTTAAAAACATCTGCTGATACTATCATAAGATTATTTTTTACAGATAGAACAGTGTTAACTAAAGGGAATGAGCCTGAACGGTTTGATGGGCTAAAAGTAGGTAACAAAATTGATGTGCAAATTGAAACTCAAGGGACTTCAATGAAGCCAATTTCAGTTAAAGTACTGGAATAACTTTTGCTATTTTAAAATGCTTAAGTTGTTCCCAGTTATAATGTATCTAAAAAAAGACTCCCCAAAACAAATAGTTAAGGGGAGTTACCAACAAATGACCTAAATTCTTAGCATGTTATAAAAACACCTACACGTGCAAATGAGCACTCCCTAACATTGGTGAACTACAACAATGCAATTAACATGAAGTTTACAAAGATAGGGATGCAAAAATAAATTCAAATTTAGGTTTGCTTAAGATTTAATTAGGTTTTATTAATGCATCAGATTAATACGAAGTCTTCTTTGTTTAGGTATCACTGGCCATAAAGCCTATACCCCTAATAGTACGTAATCTTTGGTCCTGCGGTTTAATATTAAGTTTCTTACGCAAACCGTTCATAAATACATCGATAATACCTGGGTTATAGTCATAGTGAATTCCCCATACCTCCCTGATAATGTCATCACGGGAACAAACCTGTCCCTTGTTTCTTAGAAGATAACTAAGCAGGAGAAATTCTTTTTGCGTAAGATTCACTTCTCTTAAGCCCTTAAAAACCCGGTGCGTGTTTATGTTCAAATGGATATCATCCAGAACATATTCGCGTTCAGCTGTATTTGCATTTCTTATGTACACATTAATCCTACTCTGTAATTCTGCAAAGCTAAATGGCTTTTTTATATAATCGTTGGCACCGGAGTCAAGTCCCAGGATTGTTTCCTCCAATGTTTCTTTAGTAGTTTGAAATAGTATCGGTGTTGTTTTATCCGCACTGCGAATCGATCTGCAAACTTCAACCCCTGACAACACTGGCAATATCCAATTAAGCAGAATCAGGTCATAGTTTTTGGTGAGTGCTCTTAAAAGGCCCTCTTCACCGTCTTCCGCAGTGTGGATAAAATGCCCTTCTTCTTCAAGTCCCCTCCGAAGAAAATTCAGGTTTTTGTGCTGGTCATCAATTATAAGAATATTCATCGTCAACAAAAAAATTTTGATCGGGATATACAAATGATCTTCCCTGTAAATCAATCTGATCATTAGTACGGTTAGCATTAAAACATCCCCGGCCTGGCCGGGGATGCAACCAATGTATCAAGCTTTACGGTTTGAGTTAGTTAAAATTGCTTGCTACAGGTTTAAACATTTAGCATAAGGATGCGCGATATAATTAAAACATTTGATTTTTAAAAGTTCCACTCAGGATTACCGCTTCTAAATGCGTAAAACATTTATTCACCACCTATCCTTACGGCCAGGCTGCCTGGTAGCACTTTAACGAATACTTTATTTGTCCTTAAGTAATAGTATTCACCATCCACCTGGGCATCCATAAAAATTTTCTCCGGTGCCTCAATACCAATTTCTTTGCCCTGAATGGCTACACTCTTATCTATTGCGTCGATTTTTCCACGGAGAACACGCAGGCCCAAACGTAATTTCTCAAAGAGCGAAATTTCCTCTATTATTAACACATTCAGCTTACCATCGGTCAGGCATGCCCTCGGTGTCAGGCTTATACCATACCCCATCTCATTAGAATTGGAAATAAATAACAGTAAGGGCTTAGTAACAGTCTTTAATCTGTCTACATTGATGAATGTTTCAAAGGGACGGTATACTAATCCCGCTTTGAACGAAGCAATTATGTAAGAATACAAGCCTTTTTTCATACTTTTTTCATATTTTTTTATAATCAGGGCATCTAAAGAAATTCCCATGTTGCTAAAAAAATAAATGTCGTTAACCTTACCACTATCAATCTTTAAAGTTTTGCCCGATGAAATAATTTGCAGGGATTTGTCCATCTGTCTCGGGATTTTAAGATGGGACGCCAGACCATTACCTGAAGCTAATGGAACGATCCCTAAGGCAGTTTCGGTATATAATAAACAGGAAGCGACTTCGTTAACAGTGCCGTCACCACCACAGGCTACCACGCACTCAGGCTTGCCTAAAAGGGCCTTATTAGTTAGCTCGTGAGCGTGGCCCTTATGCTGTGTATATTCGACAATTATTTTGTGTGACGGAAAAAATGTACTTATAAATTCCTCTGTAATATTATGGTCGCCACTACCAGCGGCAGGATTTACAATAAAATGTATATAGGGCTTAGCTACTATCATCTTAAAAGTTTATTGGTGAAAAGATAATCTGCCGTTTGATACCATGAAATCGTCTCTTCAAGAAAATCACTATTTGTAGCAATTGGCTTAAGGTTGTTGTCCTCTTTATTCCAACAATAAGATGCCTGCTTTTTCTGGTCTGACAGTATCATAACCTTATCCCCTTTTAATAGCGCTAATTTTCTATAAGTACCTACAAGCGCGTGTTCTTCATAATTTGGATCGAGGATATTGGTACCGAAAAAATTGGATTCGTAATTCCAGTGCATAAGTGAAAAGAAAGTAGGGAAAAAATCAATTTGTGAACATTGCTTCTCCACTTCATTATTCTCTGCATCGGGTAGATTTACAATAAATGCAGGAATATGATAATTCGCAATATCAATTTCATCTTTTCCTGCGCTGCTCGCACAATGGTCTGCAATAATTACAAAGACAGTGTTATTATACCATGGTTTGGTTTTTGCCTGGCGGAACATCTCACGTAAAGCAAAGTCTGAGTATTTTACAGCACCAGATCTTCCGGTTCCCGACGGTATATCTATTGTATTGGGAGGATAGGTGTAAGGCCTGTGGTTAGACGTTGTCATTACAAAATTAAAAAACTGTTCACCATTTTTATCGTACTCATCAGCCGTTTTAAGCATTTTGTTGTAAATATCCCCATCACAGATACCCCAAGCATTTTCAAAGGTAACCTCACTATCCTCTATGTTATGACGTATAGTTTTGATTTTGTCGCTTAGGACGCTGCCTCTTCCCCTGTCATAGATCGTAAAACCATTTCCTCCAAAATAGGCATTCATATTGTCAAAGTAGCCGTCACCGCCATAGAAGAAATTCGTGGCATAACCTTTTGCCCTAAAGACTGAGCCTACAGTAAATAAATCATTATTTTCCGGTCTTTTAACGATGCTTTGTCCGGGTGTTGGCGGTATACAAAGAGTCACGGCCTCCATACCTCTTACCGTCCTTGTTCCGGTTGCATACATGTCTTTAAAAAAAACACTTTTGCCGGCAAGGCTATCAAGAAAAGGGGTTATTCTTTCTTCGTTGCCAAATGCTCCCATAAAACTGGCACTCAGGCTTTCAACAAGTACAAAGACTACATTTTTCCGTTCTTCAGCCTTTCCGCAATTGTCTTTTATAGTACGGTGTATCGAAGTCGTAACGGCACCATTGCCTGGCCTGTTTTCAGAATCCAGTTTGCGGTTAATTATTGCGAATGCTTTCCTGTCTTCAATGAAGGAGTAAAACTCTTTGTATTTCATCTGATTATTTCTAAATGCAGCGAAGAAAGAGTAAATACCTGATTTTGAGATTTCAGAATTATAACGGTTCGCTGACCATTCCGCCTGGTCATTCCTTACAAAATATCCGTACAGCAACGCTATGAATGCAACTGTAGTAAATACGGTTAGCCTTTGCAATAATGTTGGCCTGGAATTGAATGTATTTTGAAAAGCACTTCTTTTATAAAAGAGATATATGAATAGTCCGGCAATCAGCATCATGCTGGAAATAAGGATGGAGAGCGGATATGATTCCTGTATATTAGCTACGACCTCGTGTGTATAAATAAGGTAATCGACTGCTATAAAATTAAATTTCGATTTGAACTCATCCCAAAAAATAATCTCGGCGAAAAAGTTTAAAACCAGAATAAAAATAGCTAATGAAGTAAAAAAAATTATAACAATCCTGTCTAAATGAGACCCTATCCAACGTTGGGGTATGATCAAATAATAAAACGCTGCCGGGACAATTATAAAACTTAATGTGCCGACATCGTAAAATACACCTGTTAATAAAGTCCGGAACAGATCCAATACCTGAAAAGAAACTTCATTATACTGTAATAAAAGAAAGACAATCCGTAATGAAAGCGAGGCAAATATAAACCATACTACAAAATGCAGTAAAACATCAAACCTGCCGGCTTTTCTAAAATAGTTATACATGAACCCTGATTTTGTGGAACAAAGTTCAGACCCAATTTAGAAAAAATTTAGAATTTAGAACGTTACGCTGAAGAAATGTTGCCCGTCAGTGTAGGAATATGTTATTTTCCAATGGTTGAGGGCGCCGATCTTATCGATGATCGACAGCCCGAGGCCGCTACCGGGAGACGAAGGAATCGCTTTTGTAAAACGTTTAAAAAGCGTCAATTCGTCAAGAGCTCCGGAGGTGGCTGAGTTACTAAAAACGATTGACTGGCCGGTTACAGCCACCAAAATATTGCCATTATCTGCACTATGCCTAACGGCGTTGCTAAATAAATTATTAATAACAATTTCCAACAGAGATGGGTTAGCCGAAACGCATAACTCTTGCTCTGGTGCGTATCTTATAACAATTTCCCTCATTGTTGCCTGTTCTGCAAAAAAAGGAAGCTGGCGTTCTATCAGCGCATTTACAGAAACACACTCAACATCTTCAAATTGCCTGCCTTCCAGTTTTGAAAGCAATAATAGGTTTCTATTTATTTTCGACAGCCTTGATGCGGCTATGTTTATGTCTTCCAAAAGGCCAAACTGTCCCTCTGTTACGTCCGGACGCTGAAGCAGCGTCTGGAGAAGGGCTTTAAAAATAGCCAGTGGAGTCTGCAATTCGTGCGATGCATTTTCAATAAATTCGGTATGGCTCGCATAGATGCTGGTGTTTTTTTTTATAAGTTTTGAAATGGCATTGTTCAACCTTTCAAATTCTTCCACATCTACATTAGGAAGCGAAGGCTGGGTTCTTTTATCAATCTCAAAGCGCTCTATTTGGTGCAGTGTAGTATAAAAAGGCTTCCAGAGACGAAGCGAAAGAAACCGTGTAATAAGAAACAGTCCGGCGAGTAAAAAAATTAGTATTACTGCAAACAAACGAATAATACCGACAAGCACGGACTCATTTTCGATTAGGTTTACTTTTGCCGAAAAAACGTATTTATCTCCTTCGATTAAAATAGGTGCGTGCAGAACACGATAACGCTCGTACTTTTCGCTAAGACAGTTGTAATAATCATGATAGAAAAAATATTCCTTATTAATGCTATGTACATTTTTCCTAATTTTTAAATCACGATTATATTTATTCCAGGTAACAATTTCATTTTTTTTCAATTCCGGTAAAGAAAGTATAATGAATTCATCCTTCAAGATGCGCAGTTCCCTTTCAGCATTATGGACATATAATACCGTACCAAAAAAATAAAAAACAACGGCAGCAATTAAAAGTATAAGCGTAGAAAATGCTAAATAATATTTTAAAGTTTTATTTAATAATTTTTTACTCATTGTTCATCGCCCATTTATATCCCATGCCATACACTGTCTTTATATAATCACCATAACCTGCAACATTAAGTTTGCGCTTTAGGTTTTTAATGTGCGCATAAACAAAATGATGGTTATCGAGCATATCTGCCATATCTCCGGAAATGTGTTCCGCAATAGTGCTTTTTGAAAGAACCTTGTTTTCATTTGCCACCAGATATAACAATAAATCTATTTCCTTCTTTGTAATATCAACAATTTGCCCGCTTACTTTAACCGTTTTTGCCATTACATCAATGGCTATTTCATTATAGACAACTACATTGCTACCCTGAAATTGTTTCCTGCGTACAATAGCCTGGATGCGGACCATCAATTCAGGCAAGTCGAAAGGTTTTGTAATGTAATCGTCCGCACCGCGATGAAATCCCTCTATTTTGTGTTCCAGGGTGGTTGCTTTGGCAGTTATAATAATAACCCCTTCGCTCCGGTTTTGTTGTTTAAGTTTAAAAAGGACTTCGTAACCACTGGCGTCCGGCAGGCCAAGATCCAACACAATACAGTCATATTCATAATTTGAGATTTTATCCAATGCTGCAGCTGCTTTATCTACACATTCACACAAGAGCCCATTACCTGACAGATATCCTTTTATGCTACTCGATAAAACCTCCTCGTCTTCAATTAATAAAATTTTCATACTATAAAGAAAAAGACTTGATTTTTATATCATACCACTCTGGCATGGTTTGTGTAAATCGTAACGCAAACAATACTGAATAATTGTACAGGTACAAAAAAGATACTATTGGGAAACGAACCTGCTTACTATGATATGTGCCGGAATACTTAATTTGAAGTGACGGACTGCTGGTGTTTTAGAAAAAATTCTAGTACCAATGTATCAGTTGAAATCTTTAATATTTGTTTTTTTATAATCATTTGTAGCAAGAAGATTTTTTAATTACTTTTATGCCGTGAAAATATTCCACTTCATACTAACGATTTACCTTTTAAGCCTCTCGTGCATGACTTGCGCGGATATGGAATCGCGCAGTACAGCGTCAAGTTCTATTGAAATGGCTTTACAACAGGCAAATCATAATGAAGGGCATTCCCATAAATCAGAAAAAGATTTATGTTCTCCATTCTGTAGCTGCTCATGCTGCGGTACGCAGATCGTTACAGATATGGGAACTATTGCTTTTAATTTCCCCGTTTCAATCGAAGAAACGATACCTCCGGTACCTCATTACCGCTCCGTTTTAATTCCCAGTTTCTCCGGCAGCGTTTGGCAGCCGCCCCAGGTTAATTCATAAATATTATTCTCAGCGTAAGGAATTGCACTATTTATAGTGCCTCATACTTATAGCTTTATAATAGTTTTTGAATTAATTATTCCTATGATAAAATCAAAAAAAAAGGCTAAAAAGCCGAAGAATGCCTACTTGGTACTTCGAATAATATTAGCAATACTGGCTTGTATCGTATTGTTAATAGGGATAGGTGTGCGGGTTTGGCACTACTTCACCGTCCACCAAAATTAACTGTAAAAATTTGGCAAAGGCGACTTCCTGTCCATATGGATACAGACGCCTGCATGCAAAATACCTATTTATAATGGTATCGTTGCACTACTTCACATATAGTTTTTTTGGTACCCGCGAAACATTCCCGCTTTTCACATTTAATTTATAATAAATAATGTTAGATAAAATAATTCATTTTAGTATCAATAATAAATTCATTATTGGACTATTCACTTTAGTATTAGTGGCGATAGGAAGCTATTCCCTATATACCCTTCCTATTGATGCATTGCCTGATATCACGAACAATCAGGTACAGATCATTACCAGCTCTCCCACGCTTGCCACACAGGAAGTAGAGCAATTCATAACCTATCCTATTGAACAATCGGTAAAGTCGATTCCTAAAATTGTTGAGCTTCGTTCCATCAGCCGTTTCGGATTGAGTGTTGTAACGGTAGTTTTCGAAGAAAGTGTGGACGTTTACTGGGCAAGGGCTCAGATTTCCGAACGGATCAAGGAGGCTGAAAACATGATCCCCAAAGGTGTTGGGGTACCTGAAATGGCACCGCTGAGCACCGGACTCGGAGAGATTTACCAGTATGTTGTATTCCCTAAAAAAGGGTTTGAAGATAAATTTAATGCAACAGAGCTAAAGACCATTCAGGACTGGATCATTAAGCCACAGTTACTTGGAACAAAAGGTGTTGCCGAAGTAAATACCTTAGGTGGTGTCCTTAAGCAATATGAGATTGCGGTGCAGCCTGATAAGCTTAAAAGCATGAATACCACAATTACTGAGATATTCGCTGCACTGGAAAATAATAATGAAAATACGGGCGGCGCTTACATCGATAAAAAACCCTACGCTTATTTTATCCGTGGCATCGGTATGGTTAGCAGTATAGACGACATTAACAAGATTGTTGTTAAGAATCAAAATGGCATACCTATACTGATACGTGACGTAGCTAAAGTACAGATTGGGGCAGGCATCCGTTATGGCGCCGTTACCAAAGATGGTAAAGGTGAAGAAGTATCCGGAATGGTTATGATGCTGAAAGGTGAAAACAGCGGCGAGATCGTAAAGATCGTGAAAGAGAAAATGGAGCAGATAAAAAAATCACTTCCCGCTGGTGTCGATGTTGAACCCTTTATGGACAGGACGGTCCTGGTAAATAAAGCGATATCCACTGTTGAGAAAAACTTGATCGAAGGCGCACTTATTGTAATATTTATATTGGTGCTGCTCCTTGGCAACTGGAGGGCGGGGCTTGTCGTAGCTTCGGTAATTCCCTTAGCATTACTATTTGCGATATCAATGATGAAACTCTTTGGCGTGAGTGGTAACCTTATGAGCCTTGGGGCGATAGATTTCGGGCTAATAGTCGATGGTGCCGTAATCATTGTTGAAGCGATTATTCACCGATTGCAGGAAAGTAAAAGAGGTAAGCTCACAACCGAAGAGATGAATGAAGAAGTATATGAGGCGTCTTCAAAGATCAGGAGCAGTGCTGCCTTTGGCGAGATTATCATCCTTATTGTATACCTTCCGATCCTGGCGCTTGTGGGTATTGAAGGTAAAATGTTTGGCCCTATGGCACAGACGGTATCATTTGCGATTCTGGGAGCCTTTATACTATCGCTTACGTACGTACCAATGATGTCTGCCTTAGCACTGAAAAAAGAAACAGGCCATAAAAAAAATATCAGTGACCGGATCATTAATGCCATCTACCGTTTTTATAGCCCTTTGCTTGAAAAGGCTTTACGTATAAGGGCAATTGTCATCGGGGTTGCCCTGGCGCTTTTTGTTGCGGCACTTTTTGTCTTTAATTCTTTAGGTGGTGAATTTATTCCCCAACTTGACGAGGGTGATATCGCTACGCATTTAATTATTGCATCAGGAAGTTCTCTTTCACAGGAGATTGAAGCCACGACTAAAGCGGAAAAAATACTCAGGGCCAAATTCCCTGAAATTAAAATGATCGTGACCAAGATAGGTAGCGCAGAAATCCCTACCGACCCAATGCCTATCGAAGCCGGTGATATGATCATCACCTTAAAAGACAAAAGCGAATGGACATCTGCAGAAACAAAAGAGGAACTGATGGCAAAAATGGAAGAGGAACTTGAACAAATCCCGGGAGCTTTTACAGAATTTTCACAGCCCATTCAAATGCGATTTAATGAACTTATGACGGGTGTAAGAAGCGATGTTGCTATAAAAATATTTGGCGAAGATATCGATATGCTTGTAAGCAAGGGTGAAGAAGTAGTACAGTTGATTAATGGTATTAAAGGTGTTGCCGACGCAAAAGCAGAACGGGTTGCCGGACTACCGCAAATAACGATTCGCTACAATAAAGACAAACTGGCCTTGTATGGTTTGAACATCGGTGACCTGAACAAGGTGGTACGTATGGGCTTTGCCGGCGAAACCGCAGGAGTGGTTTACGAAGGTGAAAAACGTTTTGATATGGTCGTACGGCTCGATAATGACAGCCGTAAGGATATACAGAACCTTAAAACGCTGTTTGTAACCCTGCCTTCAGGAAGCCAGATCCCGTTGGAACAGATTGCCGACGTTGCTTATGAGGACGGCCCTATGCAGATCTCCCGAGAAAATGGAAAGCGAAGAATCGTGATAGGATTCAATGTCCGCGGGGCGGATGTTGAAACCATTGTTAAAGAAATACAGGCAAAGCTTGATTCAAAATTAAAATTACCCGATGGGTACTATACTACATATGGTGGCTCGTTTGAAAACCTAATTGATGCAAGTAAGCGTCTTTCCATTGCAGTCCCAATTGCCCTGGGCTTAATATTGATATTGCTTTACTTTACTTTTAAATCGATCAAACAGTCACTGCTGATCTTTACGGCAATTCCATTGTCTGCAATAGGTGGTATTTTTGCGCTTTGGCTGCGCGATATGCCCTTCAGTATATCAGCAGGCGTTGGGTTCATTGCCCTTTTCGGTGTAGCCGTGTTAAATGGTATTGTTCTAATAGGTTATTTTAACCAGCTGAAAGACGAGGGAATGGATAACATATACGACAGAATCAAAGAAGGCACAAAAGTCCGTCTGCGTCCCGTTGTGATGACAGCAGCTGTGGCTTCGCTTGGATTCCTTCCTATGGCGATAAGCACCAATGCTGGTGCAGAGGTACAGAAACCGCTTGCAACTGTAGTAATTGGCGGATTAATAACTGCGACTTTGCTGACTCTAATTGTGCTGCCTATACTTTACCTCTACTTCGAAAAAGGTTTTGGCAAGGTTAAAGGCCCGGGTAAAGCAGCACTTACTATATTGGCTATCATGATGTTATCAATGGCAGGCAATGCCCAAGCCCCTCAGGATCTTAATCTTGGACAGGCTATTGAAATGGGATTCAAAAATAACCAGAGTATTCAGGCTTCACAGCTTGACACCCAGGCGCAGTCACAACTGCTCAAATCTGCATGGGACCTGCCTAAAACCCAGTTTATGGGAACTTTTGGGCATACTAACTCCCAGGCAAACGACAAAAACCTGAGTGTCAGCCAGTCAATAAACCCCTTCCAAATCGGCGCGCGTAAAAAATTGCTGACGGAATACAGCAATGCAAGCCAGACGAGGCTAGGTATAAGCAAACAGGAAATAAAATATAACATCCGCCAATCATGGAATGCTATGCTTTATTTTGAAAAGCAAAACCGCGTACTTGAGAAACAAAATGTTGTTTTGAAAAAATTTGTAAAGTCCGCTGACCTAAAATTCCAGACCGGTGAAACAAACTCACTCGAAAAGTCAATCGCACTGGCAAAGCAACAGGAACTTGAGCAGCGTATTAAAGAAAATAGTACGCAGATACAAATTGAGAAGTCTACTTTAAAGACCTTGTTAAACCTTGATGCTGATTTTACAGTTTCAGATACTGCATTTGTAAGGATCCCATTTGTAGCCGTGGCCGATACCACTATGTTAAAGCAAAACCCTAACCTGCAACTGGCAAACAGCCAGGTACGGATAGCTGAAGCAAACCTTAAAGTTCAAAAGTCGTTGCTTTATCCTGAATTTTCTGCAGGGTATTTTATTCAGTCCCTAACAGGCAGCCAGGATCCAAATGGAACAGCAATCGCAGGTGGTGGTTTACAGTTCCAGGGTTTTTCTGTTGGAATTTCACTGCCTATATTTCCGGGAAGTAGCATTGCACGGTCAAAGGCTGCAAAAACCAGTATAGCTGTTGAGCAAAAAAATTCGGAGTACCTGTATGCCCAGGCCAAAAGTCAGTTAGAACAGCTTACAAAACAATTGAAAACTTATCAGTCACTAATTGATTATTATCAGACTACTGCAATTGCAAATGCCAACTCGATTATAAGAAATGCGACCATCGGTTATCAGAATGGAGATATCTCGTACGTAGAATATGTACAGAGCATTGAGACAGCTTCGACGATACAATATAACTACAATGATGCCATCAGCAAATACAATCAGACTGTCATTACTCTTCAGTACCTACTAAATCAATAATTAAAACTATAATGAAAAAATCAAATATAATTTTAGCAATAGCAGGCGCTATTATAATAGGCCTGGTACTTTATTTCTCCCTCCGTCCTACTGCTAAAGATGTGCCGGCTACTGGTGAAAAGGAAACAGCTCATACCGAAGAAAAAGAATCAGGTAATATCAAGGAGGTAGAATTGAACGAAGCACAGTTTACCGGGTCCAAAATTGAAATGGGGAGTTTTTCCCAAAAAAACCTAAGCGATGTAATAAACGCCAACGGTTATACCGAATTGCCACCGCAAAACCAGGCAGATGTATCGGTATACAGCGCCGGTGTTGTGAAAAGCATTGCTGTTATCGAAGGGCAGCATGTGGCTAAAGGCCAAACCATTGCCACAATTGAAAGCCCGGAATTCTCAAGGATGCAGGAAGCTTACCTTACCTCTAAGAGCAACCTGGAGTACCTGAAGCTGGAATTTAACAGGCAAAAAACACTGAGTGACGAAGAAGTTAACTCTAAAAAAGTGTTCCAGCAGACAAAATCCAACTACGAAATAGAAAAAGCAAAGTTCAATTCGTTGCAAAAGCAATTGGCTACACTTAATATCAATCCCAATGGCCCTGCTACTTCAACCGTCCAGATAAAAGCACCTATTTCGGGCTATGTGACCGAAGTTAATATAAGGATAGGGAGCAACGCCGAAGCTGGTAAACCGCTTTTAAGCATAGTAGATAACTCGAAACTGCATGTCGACCTGTTGGTTTATGAAAAAGACCTGTTCAAAGTAAAACCTGGCCAGGACGTACGTTTTGTACTGACCAACCAGGATAACTCAGAAATAACGGGCAAAATTTTTAGTGTAGGCAAATCTTTCGAGAATGAAACCAAGTCTGTAGCTGTACATGCTGACATCAATAATGATAAACAGAAACTTATTCCGGGAATGTATGTTAATGCCCTAATTGACATAGGTGTAAAATCAGTTAGCGCCCTGCCTTTGGATGCGATAGTAAAAGCCGACGGGCGTGAATTTATATTTGTACTTGAAGAGGGTCACAAAGAAGAGGCCGCACACGATGAGAAAGAAGGGCATGACCACGCAGATGGTGACAAGCATGAAGAAAGCGAAGGGAAAACATACCATTTTCAACGTATTGAAGTAAAAACAGGCACTACTCAATTAGGATATGTGGAAGTGAAACTCCTGCAAAAAATAGATGAGAATGCACAAATTGTCCTAAAAGGCGCCTACTACATACAGAGCCATCTTTTAAAAAGTGAAGGCGGCGGCGGTCATGATCATTAGACACTAACCTTAAACTTTTAAATATGAAAATAATATTGGTATTGATCGTTGCGGCGGTTATAGGATTAAGTACGATATCGTGCGGAAATAAGGAGGAAAAAACTCTGGTGGACGATCCGAAGGAACATCTGCATAAGGATGCAGACCTGCATAAATTAGCATACGAATGCCCAATGAATTGTGAAAAAGGGAAAGTGTACGAAAAGCAGGGAAATTGCCCGGTATGCAATATGAAACTCATAAAGGTTAGCGAAGAGAACCATGAGGGGCATCAGCATAAGGCTGCCGATCACCAGGGCCATGAACATTAAACTATAAATAGTAAAAGATATACGATTTAAATTCGTACAACATTAGAACCAGGCACTATGCGTGCCTGGTATTTATAGAATCAGAATATTTTTTAAACTAATTTAATCCTTAACTTAGTTACTATGGATATAAATGTAGAGCTGATCATACTTTTAAAGTTAGTTGTTTCTTTTATTTTGGGAGCCTTTATTGGCCTGGACAGGGAAAGGCATGGCCACGACGCCGGCATAAGAACGTATGCAGCAGTATGTATTGGTGCTACGCTTTTTACATCAATCACAGTCCACCTGGCATCCGACCCGGCCGCAGCTTCAAGGGTAATTGCCAATATTGTAACAGGCGTTGGATTTTTAGGTGCGGGTATTATCTATCGCAATAATAATTCTGACAGTTCTCATGGGTTAACAACAGCAGCAACGGTATGGTGCACTTCAGCTGTTGGAGTAGCTGTGGGCCTAAATATGTATATCATTGCTTTGGCAAGTTCAGCAGCCTTATACTTCCTTTTATCATTGCATCACCAAAAGTGGTATTTGAGATGGAAGAAAAAAATGAAACATCCTGATCATGAGCATTAGTCCGCGACGTAGATGGTAAGTTTATTGTTTGACACGTAAGTACGTATCCGGAATATCATTTTAAAAATAAAGTTTCTACTATGCTAGTTAAAAACAACAAAAGTTCTATTCTTTACTTTGTTAAATCAATTTGGATCGATATCGCTGCGATTGTAACCTATGCCATTGTTATTGGGACTCTCGACCACAATACCGTGCTTCGGGAAATTTCAATTCCTTTACCCATCACATCGGTAATGGGTACCATAGTCGCGCTCCTTTTGGCTTTTCGAACATCACAGTCCTATGACCGGTGGTGGGAAGCAAGAAAGGTTTGGGGAGAAATTGTAAACGATTCCAGGACGCTGATCAGGCAGGTAAAACAGTTCCTTCCTGATGCTGCATCAGAAACTGATCTTAAAGAATTTGCGGAGCGACAAATAATGTGGTGTTATTCCCTGAGTGAAAACCTTAGAAAAATGCCTTATTCGGCTAACGTGCGCTCTTACCTTGACAAATATACTATTAGTGCGAATAATATTCCTGCTGAACTTTTAAACAGGCATGCGGACCATTTGGCGTTGCTTGCTAAAACGTATGTTATGAACGATAATAAGCAGGTTCAAATTGATTCAACACTTGCACGGCTTAACGATGCTATGGGAAAGTGTGAAAGGATTAAAAATACGGTGTTTCCAAAATCATATAGCTTACTGATCCACTTTCTTATCTATATGCTATCGTCTATATTACCTTTCGGCCTTGACGACGGATATCCGGCACTTGAAATTATACTTACGATCATAATTTCCCTAATGTTTATAACAGTGGAACAAACAGCAATCATCATGCAGGACCCATTCGAGAATAAACCTACGGATATACCAATGACAGCCTTATGCGCTGTTATAGAAAACAATATTAAAGAAATATGCAGCGATGCGGCAATACCTCCGCTTTCACAAAACAATTCATATTACATAAATTAACAATTTCATGTCAGGTTATACTGTAACAATAGAGAATTTTCAATTTACTAAATAAAAATAATACTATGATTGAAAGCAACGAAAACAAAGCTGATCCTAAAGTAGGAAACAGTAACGAAGAACCTAAGAGAAAAGTTAATCCGCCTGTTCCTGAAAAGGAAGAAAAACATTCAGATGATGACGGGCACGATCATGGGGTTCAAGAAGAAGATTCAGGGTGGAAAAGCCATTGGCAGCTTCTGCTGGCAATCGTCATACTTGCGGTTATGCTAACGCTCGAATTCGGTTTCGAGTACGTCCCGCCCTTTCCTTTTGACCTGATCGTTTTTACTGCAGCTTATCTGCTCGCAGGATATAATGTTCTCTACATGGCGTACAGGAAAGCCATCCGATTTGATTTTTTCAATGAATTTTTCCTTATGAGCGTCGCCACGATCGGGGCTTTTGCTATCGGTTCCTATAGCGAAGGAGTTGCCGTAATGGCATTTTACTCTATAGGTGAATGGTTTCAGGATGCCGCAGTAAATCGTGCAAAAAGGAGCATCAAGGCTTTGCTTGATATCAGGCCGGACGAGGTGTCGGTGCTTCGTAATGGCAGCTATCTGGTAGTAGACCCCAAAGAAGTAAAAGCGGGCGAAACCATCCAGATAAAGCCCGGTGAAAAGGTTGCCTTAGATGGTGAACTGATTTCAGAAAAAGCATCTTTTAACACTGCCGCCTTAACCGGTGAGAGCAAGCCGGACACAAAAAACAAAGGCGAGCAGATCTATGCAGGGATGATAAACCTTAATACCGTTGCCGAAATTAAAGTAACTTCCCTTTTCCAGGACAGTAAGCTAAGCCGTATCCTTGAAATGGTACAGGACGCTACGGCACGGAAGTCGCAAACGCAACTCTTTATAAGCAGGTTTGCTAAAATTTATACTCCTATCGTCTTTGCGCTCGCTATAGCGGTTTGCTTTGTTCCTTACTTCTTTACAGATCCTTATGAATTCACTGTCTGGTTTTATAGGGCGCTTGTATTTTTAGTTATTAGCTGCCCCTGCGCTTTGGTAGTCTCAATTCCATTAGGCTATTTCGGAGGTATCGGGCTTGCATCCCGAAATGGTATTTTATTTAAAGGCTCTAATTTCCTGGATGTGATGACCGACATTAATGTTGTGGTTATGGATAAGACGGGTACCCTGACCGAAGGCATATTTAAGGTGCAGGAAATCAAATCCAAAGATATCGAGGAAGTAGAGCTGCTCAGGATTGCCGCTGCAATAGAGAGTCAGTCTACCCATCCGATAGGCATCGCAGTAGTGGAACATGCCGGAAAAGATGCTTTTAAAGAGTTGCAAATTAAGGATGTGGAAGAGATTTCCGGGCATGGCCTTAAAGGCAATATCGATGGTAAAGAAGTATTGGCAGGAAATACAAAATTGATGAAAAAATTCAATATTGAGTATCCTGCAGAAGTTGACGATATTGTCTATACAATTGTAGTTCTGGCTGTTGACAATCAATATAAAGGACACATAACTATTGCGGATAAAATAAAGGAAGATGCCGCCAAGGCTATAAAGGACCTTCATGTCCTGAAAATCCAAACCGTTATGCTTTCCGGAGATAAGCAATCTGTTGTGGCTGAAGTTGCCAAAAATTTGGAAATTGATAATGCTTACGGTGATCTGCTTCCGGAAGGAAAAGTCGAAAAAGTCCAGGCATTAAAGGACGAAGGAAAAAAAATTGCATTTGTCGGAGATGGGGTTAATGACGCGCCGGTAGTAGCACTGGCCGACGCAGGTATAGCAATGGGCGGCCTGGGTAGTGACGCTACAATTGAGACCGCTGATATCGTTATACAAAATGACCAGCCTTCTAAGATTGTTACAGCTATAAAAATCGGGAAAATAACGAAAAAAATTGTCTGGCAAAATATTACACTTGCCATGGTTGTTAAAGTAATCGTTCTGGCTTTAGGAGCCGGAGGGGTTGCCACGCTATGGGAGGCTGTAATCGCGGATGTAGGCGTAGCTCTTTTAGCAATTTTAAATGCTGTCAGGATTCAAAGAATGAAACTATAAACGTAGGAAAATGATGAACGCACATTCAGTGATAATTCACAAATTCTGTAAATTTATTACCGGCTAATAGTATGGCAATTCAGGAAGAATACGAAAAACAGGGATGGGGACTCTATAAATATGGTGGCTTCATCCCTGCTTTTTTTCTAATGCTAGGTTACGTTTTCCTTCTTAAACTCGAAGGTTATCCGCAAAACTTTCTTTTCCAAGAGTGGCGTTCGGAAGAATTTTATGAAGGGCTTTGCCTTCTATTCAGCTTACTCGGTTTCCTTATTAATGCTTATACTGCAGGGTACACCCCTTCCAAAACATCATTTAGGAACGATAACTGGAAAGTACCTGCAACATTTCAGACAAAAGGGTTGTATTCAATTATGAGGCATCCTTTATATCTCGGAAAATTTGTAATGTGGATGGGGCCGGCACTTATTACAGGGAAAGTATGGTTTATAATTTCATACTGGCTATTTTGCTGGCTTTACTTTGAGCGGGTTATGTTTGCTGAAGAGAAATTTATGAGGAGCAAGTTTGGACATAAATACAATAGATGGTCTGAAACTGTACCGGCATTTATTCCGAATATCCTACTTTTTAAAAAACCGAGATCATCATTCCAATTTAAAGAAGTCTTCAGGCAGGAGAAATCATCGCTTGTACCAATATTTTTATCTTTCTTTATTTTCGATGCTATTTCAGAGATGATCGATGAAAAGCCGGAATTTAATTATTTTATCCTAACTATGCTTCTGACAGCTATCACGCTATATTTATGTATTGAGGCTTTAGAAAAATTTACAGTCTTATTGGAAACTGACGGTAGTGAACACAGGCATTAATAGCATAAAGAAAAAATAAAAATGCCTCCTGTATCTAATACAGGAGGCATTTTATTCAATGAAGCATTACTTTTTATCGTTATGATGCCCACCGTCCTTATGATGCTCTTTTTCATGGTGCTCACTTTCCTCGTGATGCTCCGGATGTTTTTTATCGTCTTCTCCTTCGTGATGCTCCGGATGCTTGTGGTGTTCCGGGTGAACGTACTTTTCTTTTTTGTCTGTGTCCATAATCAGTAGTTTTTAATTAACAAATAATCAATTCTATGTAGCAAGGATAGCAAACCGCTGCTAAGTATCATAGTCACCAAGTTACGCCTTTAGATAAATTGCTTGATTAAGATTTAATTCAGATTCTATTAATAACAAAAAATTTGGACCTCTTTAATGAGGTATCATAAACTTCAAAATTTCTTCGAAATCAGTTCTTTTCTTTGCTCAAAAAACGCATTATGGCGCTACCTGAAGAACTCAAAAAAAGTGGTGACTGGCTTTTCAGAAATCGAAGCTTCCTTCCTTTGGCAGCTTTGTTTTTTGCCATTTTAGTTTACATTGAAAAATTATTTATCCAACAGGAGATCGCATCCGTCAGATATTTTCTTCCCGAAGAATTTGATTTTTTCTGCCTTTCAGTAAGTTTGCTTGGATTATTGATTCGTATATATACTGTAGGATATACACCTAAAGATACTTCCGGCAGGAATACATTCGGCCAACTCGCCGAACGATTAAATACTACGGGCTTATATTCAATTGTTCGTCATCCTTTATATCTTGGCAACTTCTTTATGTGGATGGGAATTGCACTAATGACACAGAATTGCTGGTTTATAATTTCCTTCAGCCTGGCATATTGGATCTACTATGAGCGAATAATGTATGCTGAGGAATATTCTTAAAAACGAAGATGGGTAAACTTTATGAAGAGTGGTCTGATGCTACTCCGGCTTTCATTCCTCATATGTCCATTAGCAAGTATATTCACCCGGAAATCCATTTTAGCTGGAAGAAAGTTTTAAAAAAAGAAAAGAACGGATTTACCGCCATCCTGTTGATTTTTGCAGGGTTTGATGTTCTTAAAATGCAAATTGGCGTTGTTTCTGATGTAAACGGCATATTACTTGGATTTGCTGTTGGCTCAATCTTTTTTTATCTTATCATAAAGTATATTAAGAAAAACACCTCACTTTTGGACGAGGATATGCGTTGATTAACTTTTACTTATCTGCATGGTCTCATCTGCCCCGCTATCTTTTACAAGTTTTCTGGCAGTCAGTCGCCTATTATTATCTTTTTTGGATAGCCGGTCCTGCCGTGCTGATCCAGTACTACTTCAATCTTTTCGCCAATTGATAGCGCCTCAATAGTTACATCAGCACCCTTTTTAATTATATGGGTTTTGGGCAAAACAAATATCTCCAAACGCGTTTTTGGCCCCGCATTTACAGAAATTTTATTCTTGGCAAAATCTATCCGGGAAATTACACCGCTATAGCTGCGTAGATAGTCTTTATGATCTCCATAAGTTATATAAAATGAGATTGCTACAGTAAAAATTGCTGTGAAAATAAACCCAATAATATACATTTTTACATCTTTCATGGGATTAAAGCCTCCAACGCTGGCTATTTCTGTATAAGGCCTGATATTATATTAATGCTAAGTGCTAGGATAATTGTATTAAAAAAGAATGAAAGTAAGCCGTGTAGCAGCACAATTCTTCTTATGTGCCGGGCGGTAACGCTTACATCCGACACTTGGAATGTTGTTCCAAGTACGAATGAGAAATAACAGAAATCAAAATAATCGGGCGCATCTTCATCCGGAAAGTCTAAGCCACCATATACCTGTACACCGTCTTCTTTTTTACCCACTGCATAATAAAGATGGGCATACTTAAAGGTAAATGTTGTATGCACAAGCCACCATGCAAATATTGCCGAGAATATGGTTAGTGTTATATGAATGGTCAATTCAAGACCTTTCATTGTACCCGAAGTCCGGTAAAAAAGTATAATCGCTACCAAACTGATTAACGCAGCTATCAGGATTAAGCCCATGATTAATGTCCGTCCCGAATCCTGCTTCTTTGCAATTTTATAAAGCTCTTTAGGGTGACAGCGAAAAATAGTAATCCAGCACAACAAAAGATAAGTTCCGGAAAAAGCAAGCCATGATGCCATCCAATGTATGGAAGCCGTTTCAAGATCGCCCAATAGAAAAAAGAAGGCTACTCCCATTGCAATGGATATGTATAACCTGATATGGCTGTCAATTTTGTAAATCCACGGTATATTTGGTGTCAATATAAATATAATTTAAAAGTCTCATTATTTAAATACCCCCTGTATCGTTAAATACAGGGGGTATTGCATTATTTTTTATCACCGTGATGTTCACCTTCCTTATGGTGTTCCTTCTCCTTGTGATGCTCTGCCTCCTCATGGTGTTCCGGATGGTTTTCTCCTTCCTTACCTTCATGGTGCTCAGGGTGTTTGTGATGTTCCTTGTGCTCATGGTGTTCTGAGTGGTCATGGCCCTCCCTTTTGTCTGACGTCATAATAATTAAATTTAATTGATGAATATATTTTATCAAGCTGTTTTAACACGTCGGTTTACCCAGCCATTCTATACCACTAATTTAATTCTTTACAGCTAGGCCTTCCTTAGGATTTCCTTTAGATTAGATTAATAACAGAACTTTAAGAATGTAGTGGTATTTAAGATTATTTACATTTTTACATACAAGTCTAATACGTAACGCCCTAACGGCGAATGTGTTCAGTAGTGAACATAGTAGTTCATGCTATTGTAAAATTTTATGCAGCCTTAAATTTATTTTAGAAGGAAGTATATCGAAAATAAATCTGTCCGGTTGATGATGCAGATCAATTTTGCCTGGGCAACATTTGTAAAAATGATAGGTCTTTATCAGCCGTTGTGTGATTGTATATTACAACTTTCCGGTGTCAGGTGTATAGATTTTGGTAACAATTTACTCAGAACTATAATTAGCAAAATCCCGTTCAGCACGAACATTATAAGTCATAAATTATATCTGGGAAACTTTCCCCAAGATGCACCGGTAAAAGGCAGCTAATGTATTGCGGGTAAAGCCAGTGGTAAAATCAAAAGACTACGGCATAATGGCTTTGCTCGCATACTCACAAACCCACCCTTCGGGACTTATTCCGTTTCCTTTTGTTTTACCGCTTTACCCGCATTGTTTATCTGCTTTCTTTTTCCGGTTTTCTTTTGGGAAAAAGTTATGCGGAGCGCAAGCGAGGCAGGACTGTAACAGATTGGAGGACTGGCAAAAGATACAAAACGAATGTATCATTTAATAAGGACGATTATGACAATTATCGGAAGAGTGACAAGGGACGCCGAGGTGCGCAGCTTGTCAAACAACAAAAGTGTAGTAAGTTTTTCGGTAGCCGTGAACCACGACTACAAAGACAAAAACGGGACAAAAGTGACCCAAACCGAATTTTTCGACTGTGCCTACTGGTTTTCAACAGGTATTGCGCAGTACCTGACCAAAGGCAGCCTTGTAGAGCTTGCAGGGCGTGTGTCTGCCCGTGCGTGGATGGGCAACGACGGAGTGCCTAAAGCGGGGCTGAACTTCAACACAACGGATATAACCCTCCACGGAGGAAACAAAAACGGGGCGCAGGAACAGCAGCCACAGGAAGAAACACAACAGGCGCAACAACCTGAGCAGGCGGCAGCCAAGGCAGCAACTGCAAGCGCAGCGGCAACACCCGTGTACGATGCCGAAATAATCCCCAATGGCGCAGCCGCTGACGATGACCTCCCATTTTAAAAACGTATAACCTTAAATAGTAAACATCATGGCACATAATATAAATTTCAATGAAGCAACAGGGCAGCACGCCTTTATGAGCGTTAAGCAGCCCGCATGGCACGGATTGGGTCAAATCGTACAGGATTACCCAACAAGCGCACAGGCTATCGCCTTTGCAGGCTTGGACTATGAAGTGGCAAAAGCCCCGATTTTCGCACGTGGCGCAGGGCTTTTCGAGAGTTTTCCCGTTCCTGACCAGTTCGCCACACTACGCACCGATACTAAAGCGGTGTTCGGTGTGGTGGGCAAAGACTACCAAATCGTACAAAATGCGGATGCGTTCGCCTTTTTTGATGCCATCGTAGGCGGCGGGGAGGGCATACAGTATGAAACCGCAGGGGCTTTGGGCAACGGGGAACGTATTTTCATTACTGCCAAGCTGCCCGGCTATATCCGTGTGGGCAACGGGGACGATGTTACAGGAAAATATATTTTCCTGACCACCTCGCACGATGGGAGCGGCTCAATAACCGCAGCCTTTACGCCCGTGCGTATCGTCTGCCAAAATACCCTAAACGCTGCGCTGCGTTCCGCCACCAATGTGGTGCGTATACGCCACACCGCAGGGGCTAAAGAACGCCTGGAGCAGGCGCACAAAGTGATGGGCGTTGCCGATACGCTTTCCCTGCAATTGGAGGGCATCTTTAACGAGTGGGCTAACGTGCGCATTGCAGACAAACAGGTAAAGCATTTGATACAATTAGCCCTTTGCCCAAACAAAGAAACCTACAACCTTCTAAAAAAAGGGGCAACCGAGGAACTTTCAAGCATGTACAAAAATGCCTGTGAAGCGGCATTCCAATACGCTATGGCGGACGACACCCAAAGTATGGAAACGACCAAAGGCACATTGTTCGGCGCATACAATGCCGTAACAGGCTACTACCAAAATGTGCGCAGTTTCAAAACGAGCGAAGATAAACTAAAATCCATCTTTTTAGGCGGTACAGCACAGGCACGGGGACAAAAAGCTTTTGACCTGTGCGGGGACTTTGCCAAAAACGGGGCAGCCGCCCTGATACTGAACTGATAATTAACCGCAGCCCTGCTTCGCGGGGCTGCTTAAAAATTAAAGTGATGAGCATATTAGCACAAACCACAGAACGCAAGGCAGTAACCACCTTAAAAAAAATACTGCCGATTATGGAAAGGCTTAACCATGTAGCCATGAGCGCAGCCGATGCGCAGGACACCGCAACCGCCCTGAACCTTATAAGGCGGGTAATTGAAAGCAACCCCTCACGACAACGCAGAACCCTAAAATAATTGTTATGCCAGTTACTAATTTTTTCGCCCACTTAGCAGCCATTCCCTTTGAGGGCTGCCTGAACATTACGATAAAAAAGGATGCCGAACAGCTTACCGTTTCGGTACTCCTGCAAAACGAAGGTTGCGGGGATGCCGCTAAGAACCATATACCGCCCCTGATACTGAAAGGCAGCGCAAAGGAACTCTGCGAGGGCTTTTTCGATGCCGTTACCGCACCGCTTGCCCAAACTTCCCAACTGCTTGTCAATATGGAGCAGCACCTTAAAGGGCAGGAAGCCGCAAGGAAAAATGCCGCTTTGGAGAAAAAGAAAACCGAAAAAACGGAGAAAGCCGACAAGCCTGACAAGACCGCCACGCCTGAGGAAATAAAGGAAATGAAATACGGCGGCATTATGGCAAAAGTCGATGCCCTTGAAAAGGAGGGTAAATTCAGGGAGGCGTGGCTCAAAGTGCCGCAGCCTGCCGAGTTTCCCGACAAAGCCGAGGAACTCCGCAAACGCAGGGCAAGCCTGTCCGCGATGTTCAGCCCCGACCTGTTCGGTGCAGGGCAGCCTGCCACCGATGTAACCAATGTTGAACCTAAAACCGAGAACGATGCTACAGACAACACTGATGCCGAGGGTATTCCTGATGAAAGACAAGGGCAATGAATTTGCCCTGACCGACCCCGACCCTAAATGGAGCATAGAAGCCGTAATGAATTTCTATGCGAACAGCTACCCCACACTAACCACCGCCAAAACGGTCGGCCCTGAAATTACCAACGATACCATACAGTACCGTTTTGAAACCACAATGGGGACAAAAGGATAATAGTAAAACCTAACGTTATGGATTATGCAAAACTTAATAACAGGGCAGTTACGGCTGCCCCAAAACAAAAGGCAAAAACTACTGCACAAAAACGCAGCCGAGTTCCTGATGGGCTTGCACCGCAGGAAAGACACCGCCGAAGTACTTGCCGACCGACTGCAATCTGCCCCGCAGGGGCTGCTGCCTATGGTTTTCTAAAAACACGTTTCCTGCCTCATTACACGGGGCTGCCCTTTACAGGGAGTGATAAAGAAAAAGAAGATTTTTACCGCAGTTTTGATTTGCTGTGCTGCCATTACGGTATAATTCCCGTGGATACCCGTGGATTTGCCTATCCCTATGGCAGGGAGGTCGCCCTACACGAAGCCGCACGGCTGCTCAAGGACAAACATTCGCAGCATATTGAAATGGATTTGCAGGAAGATAATGGCAGTTTTACGCTACACGCTACGGAATGCTATTACACAGGCAATATGCTGTTTTATATCCCTGTGCTGCCCGTGCATTACCTGATGCAGGATAAAAAGCGACGAAAAGCCGCAAGGCTTTTATTGTGCATTTTCAGTTACCTGTACCACAGGGCAGGCGTTCCCTATTATACCGAGGACAGTTACCTGTACTGGCATTATGAAATGGTTACCGAGTGGCTTGCCAATGACCCTGATGATTGGGAGCAGGAAGCTTATTACGATTATATAAGCCAGTCAAGGGCTGCCGTGCAGTACGGGGAAACGATGCTGCGCAGGCTCTTGAATGCAATACACCTTGAACATTTTGAACAATGGACTGACGATTTTACGCCTGCCGATAAATTTGACAGCGACTGCCACAACCTCGCCCGAAAGTTTTACACCCTGTGTCGGGAATATCCTGAACGTTCCCTATACAGCCATGCCGATAGAAGCTGCCTGCCTGATTTTGAAATAGAGGATTATGATGACAGCGAATGCATCACTATGGAGAAATACATAAGTTTTGTAGCTTCTACCGAGGGATGGCTGTATGAAAACATACAACAATCGGTAAATGGTTATTTTAATGAGAGCCTTTCCAAACAGGAGCCTGTACTCAAACGCTGCTTCGATGGCAAAGAGCAAAATGACGATAGCCTTGACTATGAGTACCGCCTGTTTCCGCTTATAAATGAATTGTGTTACCTGCTAAACAACTATGATTATGACAACGAACGTGCAACTGTACCAGCCTAAAGCCGCCCTTGTAGTCTTTACGGCAAATGGGTTTTCAAGCCCATACATCGAATATTACGACATGGACGAGAGCGGCTGCCCTGTAAACCCGCACCCGCTTTCGGTACGTGAAGCCCAAAGCCTTGCTAAAGCACTCGATACCCGTGAACAGGCAGGCAAGGCATTCCTGCGCCCCGAGGGTGTTTTACCGACTAACGTGTTGCACCTTGACCCCTCCGAGAACGGCAGCGTGGTATGGTACACCAAGCCGCAACGCCAAAAGCTGTACTTTGCCCAAAGCCTTGGGCTTGAGAGCGGAACTATTGCCCTGCCTGCGCTTGTTTGGAAAGCCAGTAAAAAAGAATTGCAAGTCTTTGCCCTAACTGTTAAAACCAAGCCCAAAGCTGAAACCCCGCTATTTCATGCCCCGTTCTTTAACCTCTACCAAAAAGGCTATGTATGTATGGGCAACGTCGATGTAACTATTAAAGCGGCATCCTCCTTAGAGGAATTTATTACCGCATGGCAGGGCTATTTCTTTGAAAGCTATTTCTCCCACCACATCAACGAACACAACCCCGTAGGCGTTAATCTCTTTAATCTCTACAGAGAACTGATGGCAGACCCTAAAATGCCATTCCCCACCGACACCCTTAAAAGCACACCGTTAATCCTTAAAAATTTACTGTAATGGAAACGAAAATAAAAGCACATTTTACCGCCCCTGAACTATTGAACCCTACCAACCCCGTAAGCGTTTGCCTTATCGGGGCAGGCGGTACAGGTTCGCAGGTCCTGACAGGCTTGGCACGGATGTCCCACAGCCTGCAACAGTTGGGGCATTCAGGCTTTCAGGTTACTTTGTGGGATGACGATATCATTACCGATGCTAACCGTGGCAGGCAATTATTTGCAGAGTGCGAAGTCGGCTTAACAAAAGCAGCCGCCCTCATTACCCGTACTAACCGCTTTTTCGGAACGGCATGGAAAGCCATAGAAAAGCCTTTTACCCTTGAAACGGCAACAGGCAGGGCGGCAATTTATATTTCCTGTGTGGACACCGCTGCTGCCCGTTTTGAAATTGCCGAAATACTCGGTGAACTCGATTTGAATACAAGCCGTTCCGATACGCCCCGTTACTGGATGGACTTCGGCAATGGCAAAGACACAGGGCAGGCTGTCCTGTCTACCATCGGTACTATTAAACAACCTGCCTCTGAAAAATTCCTGCCTGTGGGCAGCCTGCCACAGGTTACCGAAGAATTTGCCGAACTACTTTTACAGGGCGACACGGACGACATGCCAAGCTGCTCCCTTGCCGAAGCCCTTGAAAAACAGGATTTGTTCATCAATTCCGTTTTAGCGCAGATGGGGTGCAGCCTTTTGTGGCAGCTTCTAAGGCAGGGGGTGACCACGGAGAGGGGCTTTTTCCTGAATTTGAAGGATTTTCGCAGCCAACCGTTAGCGGTTGGCTGATTATCCCGGATTTGGCGGTGCAAAAAGGCAATCCCTCCCTGTGGTCGGGAACGCCTTTTTTGCGGTTGAAAAGCGGTGCGCCCGCCAGGCAACAGCATTGGGGAAACCCCTGCTGCATTTGCCTGGCGGGCACTTTTTGCTATTTGGATATTGATATATCCAAACTCTAAGGTGACCATTTTACATGTGAATTATAGCAATGTTTCCCAGTATCCCATACGTGGACTATTGCTATTTGCAGTACAAAGTGTTTAGGGAAATAATAGTATTTAATTGTAAACATCACCTCTATCGTGAGGAATAAATTTTCAATTTACGACCTCCCAATTTGAAGGATTACACCAGACTGGTTTTTAATTATCTGAATCGTTTAGAGGGAATCAGCGAAATTTCAATTGTTCACCTGTCTCTTCTAAGTCAAATCATTATAATATTCAATCTATATGCTATATAAATCAGGATTACACCTAAAATATTATCGCAAATATAGTAGTTTTACAGGGTGAAAAAAATGGCATTGGTCATAGCGTTATTGTTTTTGGTAAAGCCAGTATTCCCAGTTATAGAATATTTGGCTAACTATTCCTATATAATAAAAGAGTTGTGCGAGAACCGCGATAAACCGATGATGCACTGTAACGGCAAATGTCACCTTATGAAGCAGCTTGCAAAAGCTTCAGAACATGAAAAACCTTTAAATGAAAAAAAGCAGGTTTCTTCAGAACAGGATCTGCTTTTTCTTTCCAATGTTCTAATGACCAATGTTTTGGATTATATTCCTTTGGATAACGGCAGGAATCTTACCCACCATTATCCAGACCTTTATTGTAAACTTCTTCTTTCTTTCCTGCTAAGGCCACCCCGTCTGTAATCCGGGTATCATTATTTTTAACATCAGCGATGCTGCCTGTAATAAATTTTGCGCTAAAATAAATTTTAACGGAAGTGTGGTAATTAGGTTACCGATCAGTCAAGGTTGATCTGTAACCCAGTGACCTGTGTTGGTTTCTGTGTGTTTTTGCATACCAAATAATATGGTATTCCATCATGGCTTTAACGGCTTTATCGCCTGAGCTTTGCTTTTGGAATCAGGCAAATATTGGTATACATCTGGTATATCCAACTACAATCAACGACCTCCTTACCTGTTTTTAGCAAATCCCTATACCTGTTACCCAAGGTTACAATTTGAACCTTGGTCAGCTGCTCTATTATAAATAATTTAAAATATCATTTAAATGAAATTTTCTAATTTTTTTGCAGCCGCACTATTTTTTGCGGTTGTATCCTGCACGCTTGACAAAACCGATTACGAAGATGAAATAAGCGGCGAAGTGCCGGTGTATTATGAGTTTAAAGAAGCTCTTTCGGTTAACAGCGGAATTTACAAAGTAAGTGTTGAAGCCCTAAATGGCACATTTTATAAAGGGTATAACGAAATACGCCTGACCATTACCGACACGCAAACCGACAAGCAGCTCAGTGCTGCCGAAGTTACCTTCCTGCCGGTTATGACAAATGCCGGAGGTACAGTAGCCTCCTGCCCGCACAGTTACAATTTTAAATACGATTCTGAAAATGGGTATTATACTGGCTATATTGTGTTTACCAGCGTTATTACTGAATTGGGTTATCGGCACAGTATTGATGTTCGGTTTAGCAGTTTTGTTTTTACGGAACGAACCCGATTATATGACCGGCTTGATATTGATAGGTTTGGCAAGGTGTATTGCAATGGTCATCGTTTGGAGTGATTTAGCTAAAGCAAACAGAGAATATACAGCTATGTTAGTTGCATTAAACAGTATCTTCCAGATATTTACTTACAGCTTTTTAGTTTGGTTATTCATCAATGTATTACCTGCAAAATTAGGATTAGCCAACTTCAATGTAAGCGTATCCATTCAAGATGTTACCGAAAGCGTACTGATATACTTGGGTATTCCATTCTTGGCAGGTTTTTTAAGCCGCTACTTCCTTGTAAAATCAAAAGGTATAGAATGGTATAACCGGAAATTTGTACCCAAAATATCGCCCATTACATTGTATGCTTTACTGTTTACTATAGTATTGATGTTCAGTCTGAAAGGCGATAAAATAGTAGAGTTGCCAATGGATGTAGTAAAAGTAGCAATACCGTTAATCATCTATTTTATACTTATGTTTTTCGTGAGCTTCTTTATCAATAAATCTCTTAAAGTTCCTTACGATAAAAACGCATCCATCGCATTTACAGCCACAGGAAACAATTTTGAATTGGCAATAGCCGTAGCGATATCGGTTTTCGGTATTCATTCGCCACAGGCATTTGTGGGCGTTATCGGCCCATTGGTGGAAGTTCCTGTACTGATATTATTGGTACGTGCAAGTTTGTGGCTAAAGAAGAAATATTATGACCAAAATGCTCATTGATGCTTTGAATAAAGAAATGATATAAAGAAAATCAGCAAACTACTTGACCAGTTTTCCATTTGGCAGATACAAATTTAAGCAATATTAAAAATGAAGAATTGGACAACGCAGTGGATAAATACATCAATTGACAACTGTTCTACAATTACAAGAAAATATTAATTGTAATTTTATAGATCCTATTTTAAGCTAATTTCAAATAAAGCACAAAATATATGACAACACTCTTTATAAAAAATATGGTTTGCAACCGTTGCATTATGGTAGTGCAGAATGAATTGGACAAGCTTGGCTTAGACGTAAAAAATATAAAGCTCGGCGAAGTAACATTAGATAAAGAGCCAACAACCGATGAAAAAAATAAATTGGATAAAGCCTTAATTCTATTAGGATTTGAACTCATTGATGATAAAAAAAGCAGGGTTATCGAAAAGATAAAGAACGTCATTATTGACTTGGTTCATCATCAGGACAACAATACCAAAACTAACCTTTCAGATGTATTAAGCAGTCAATTGCACCACGATTATAATTACTTATCCAACCTGTTTTCAGAAGTAGAAGGTTCTACTATTGAAAAGTATTTTATTGCCCAAAAAATAGAGAAGGTAAAAGAATTATTGGTATATGATGAACTATCTTTGAGTGAAATTGCTTTCCGTTTAAATTACTCAAGTGTAGCCTATTTAAGCAACCAATTCAAAAAGGTAACAGGACTTACCCCAAGTTATTTCAAGCGAATACGAGAGGATAAAAGAAAACCTTTGGATAAGGTCTAAGTAAATCTTACAAATCATTCCCAAAATTCCACAACGAAAAAATGGAAACAATACGGAACTTTGTATCATAAAACTCATACAAAATGGTACACAAATATCAAGTAACAGGTATGACCTGTGGAGGTTGCGAAGCAAAGGTGAAATCGGCTTTATTAAAGGTTGAAAATGTGACAAATGTTGAAGTTTCAAAAGATGAAAACTCAGCTACCCTGACAATGGATAAACACATTCCAACTACACAATTGCAAAAAGCATTAACCGCTGTTGGAAAATATACCATAGAAATGAGCAATAACAAAAGCCCACAACATACCACGACAAATGAACCAGTGGCAAAATCCTGCTGCTCTGCTCATTCTCACGATGATAAAAAAACAATCGAAGTGACTAGCAATATAAAAGGCAAATACTATTGCCCAATGCATTGTGAAGGCGATAAAACTTATGATAAAGCTGGCGATTGCCCTGTTTGTGGAATGCATTTGGTAAAAGAAGCAGAATTGAATGTAAAGAAAACGATGTACACCTGCCCAATGCATCCCGAAGTTATTCAAGATAGTCCGGGTTCATGTCCTATATGCGGAATGGATTTAGTACCCATGGAACCAAGCGATTCCGAAGAAAAAAAAACCTATCTGGATTTGCTTAAAAAAATGAAAATTGCAACCCTCTTTACGGTGCCAATTTTTATTATTGCCATGATGGAAATGTTACATAACAATCCGTTATTTCAAATAATGGACAGCAACATGTGGAACTGGGTGCAATTTCTGTTTTCAATTCCTGTTGTTTTCTATGCTGGTTGGATGTTTTTTGTACGAGCTTGGAAATCCATAATCACTTGGAATCTAAATATGTTTACCCTTATCGGAATAGGAACTGGAGTTGCATTTTTGTTTAGTATTGTAGGAATGCTGATTCCGAATATCTTTCCGGAAGAATTTAAAACCGAACACGGAACCATTCATCTTTATTTTGAAGCAGCAACAGTAATCATTACACTGGTCTTGTTGGGACAATTGTTAGAAGCAAGAGCACATAGCCAAACCAGTGGAGCTATAAAAGCGTTATTACAATTAGCACCAACCGAAGCTACTTTGATTGGTGAAGGGGGCGATAAAGTGATTTCCATTCATGATATTAAGAAAGGTGATTTATTACGCGTAAAACCAGGAGATAAAATTCCAGTTGACGGAAAAATAACCGATGGTGAAAGCAGTATTGATGAAGCAATGATTACAGGAGAACCAATTCCCGTTGACAAAAAGAAAGACGATAATGTAATTTCGGGAACAATCAACGGGAACAAATCATTTGTAATGATGGCCGAAAAAGTAGGTTCTGAAACATTACTTTCTCAAATTGTACAAATGGTTAACGATGCTTCTCGTTCAAGAGCACCCATTCAAAAATTAGCCGATAGTATTTCTAAATATTTTGTACCCATTGTAGTAATCATTTCAGTAATTACCTTTTTTGTTTGGGCACTATTTGGTCCAGAACCAGCGAAGGTTTATGGATTTATAAATGCCATTGCAGTTTTAATCATAGCTTGTCCTTGTGCTTTAGGTTTAGCCACGCCGATGTCTGTGATGGTGGGTGTGGGCAAAGGAGCACAATCTGGAGTATTAATTAAAAATGCCGAAGCCTTAGAAAATATGAATAAGGTGGATGTTTTAATAACAGATAAAACAGGAACGCTAACTGAGGGAAAACCTTCTGTAGAAAAAATTTACGCATCAACTAATAACGAGGATGATTTATTGCAAAATATAGCTTCCTTAAACCAATACAGTGAACATCCATTGGCACAAGCAGTAGTCAATTATGCCAAAACAAAATCTATTTCATTAATTGGAGTCAAAGATTTTGAAAATGTTACAGGAAAAGGAGTTACAGGAACGGTTACCAATAGAAAAGTAGCATTAGGCAATAAAAAACTAATGGAACAGGTTAAGGCAACTATTTCTGACGATTTAGAAACCAAAATTATTGCAGAACAAAAACTTGGTAAAACGGTTTCTTACATTGCTGTTGATGATGTTACAGTTGGTTTTGTTTCAATTACCGATGCGATAAAAACTTCGAGTGCAGCAGCGATAAAAGAACTAATGCTCCAAGGTGTAGAAGTAATTATGCTTACTGGCGACAATGTTAATACAGCCAAAGCAGTAGCGGATGAATTAGGTTTATCTTCCTATAAAGCAGGATGCTTACCCGAAGATAAACTCAACGAAATTAAACGTTTACAAGCAGAAGGGAAAATTGTAGCTATGGCTGGTGATGGTATAAATGATGCTCCGGCATTAGCACAAGCCAATATCGGAATAGCTATGGGAACTGGAACTGATGTAGCCATAGAAAGTGCCAAAATAACTTTAGTAAAAGGCGATTTATTAGGTATCGTTAAAGCAAAAAATTTGAGCCATGCTGTTATGAAAAACATCAAGCAAAATTTATTCTTTGCCTTTTTCTACAATGTGCTTGGTGTTCCAATTGCAGCAGGTATTTTATATCCGTTTTTCGGAATTTTATTATCTCCAATGATTGCAGCTTTAGCAATGTCTTTAAGTTCTGTATCGGTAATCGTAAATGCATTGCGATTACGCAGTTTTAAACTTTAAATGAATTATTCAATAAACAAAATGGAAAAGAATAATCAAGACTTACGATTCAAAACAAATATTAACTGTGGTGGATGTGTAGCATCTGTAAAACCTCATTTGGATAATACCATGGTATAATATGCCATTGGGAAGTAGATACAACTAAAGACAAGGTGCTTACCGTAAAATCAGAAGGAATTACACAAGAACAGGTAATTGAAACTGTACAGAAAGCAGGTTTTAAGATAGAACCATTAAACAAAGATAATTTCCTTATCCTAATAACCTGTTTAGTTATTTAACTTATAACAAACACTTTAGGTAATTAACTGTATATTTAGTTTAATAAGCATAAAAAGGACTATGCAGACTAGTGATTTAGACATTTTATCTATAATTCTGTGTTTGCAGTTCACGAAAGTGCAAAATATAGCAATTAAAAGAAATAATTTCATAATTTTGTAGTGTTGAAAAATTTGAGTAAACATATCAGCTTTGTCATCTTACTATGTTTGGGCTTTTTCCTAATGCCAAGCATAAGCTATGCTTGTGCAAAAAAAACAACTAAGACAGAGCAAAAGTCCTGCTCAAAAGATCAATCTGCAAAAGCAGAACATAAAAGCAGTTGCAAGGACAAGTCCTGTAAAAAATGCAAAAATGGTCACGACTGCGACGGCAATTGTAAGCACAGTTCATGTGGATGTAGCACTTCTTCATCTTCTGTAAGCTTACCAATACCAATAGATTTAAAAACAGCTAACCCTTTTGCTGAAATTAAAAAGCAAAAATTCGGTTTCAAAGAAGCCTACTATTCTTCAGGCTACTCTTCCATTTGGCAACCACCTAAAATAAGCTAAAACGATGGCTTGTTAGCCATAGGTGTGCCTTGTCGAAAGCTGAATCCAGTTTTCGCAAACTCTTCGTATATCTTATTAAATTAAAAAAAATAAAAATGAAATCAATATCAAAAATATTGATGGTAATCACCGTATTACTATCAGCTGTAAACAGTTTTGCACAAATCAAAAATGCAAAAACAGAAACTGTAAAAATATATGGCAACTGCGAAATGTGTAAAACAACCATCGAAAAAGCAGGAAATTTAAAAAATGTAGCCACGGTAGATTGGAATAAAGATACCAAGATGGCTACACTCAACTATGATGGTAAAAAAACAAATCAGGACGAAATATTGAAACGCATTGCCTTAGCAGGTTATGACAGTGAGAAATTTTTGGCTCCAGATGATGTATATGCAAAATTATCCGACTGTTGCCAGTATAAAAGGGAACTAAAACCAGTTGCAAAAACCAGAGATGCAGGTATGGATATGAAAAATGAACACGCCAACCATAACCAAAGCGATATGGCTCAAAAAAATACCACTGAAACACAAAATGTACCGCAATTAAAAGCCGTTTTCGATAACTATTTTTCAGTGAAAGATGCGTTGGTAAAAACTGATGCAGGTACTTCTTCCGCAAAAGCTACCGAATTGGTAAAAGCCATTAAAGCAGTAGAAATGACAAAACTTTCCAACGAAGAACATACCGTTTGGATGAAAGTAATGAAAGATTTAACTGCTAATGCAGAAAAAATTGCTATAGCAAAAGATGTTACCAAACAAAGAGAAATTTTCGCTTTACTGGCTAATAATATGTACGAATTAGCCAAAGTTTCAAAACAAGAAACACCTGTTTATTATCAACATTGCCCAATGTACAATAATGGTAAAGGAGCAAATTGGCTAAGCAAAGAAGAAGCAATTAAAAACCCGTATTACGGCTCCAAAATGCTTACTTGCGGTAGCGTACAGGAAACTATTAATAACAAATAAAACGCTATTGTTATGGAAAGTATGGAAAACCAACACGAAATGCAACATAACCATAAGAATGAAAAGCATAATACTAATCACTCTTTAGCAATGTACAAACGGTTTGCTGTAATGGCTGTTGCTATGTTCATAGCTATGTACTTCATTATGTATGCTATGATTGACGGCTTACAGAACCTTATCCTGAACATCAATAATTTGTATATGACTTTGCTGATGGTTTCTGCAATGTTGATTATAGAACTATTGATAATGAAAGGAATGTATGAAAGCAAAAAAATCAACTGGGCAATCATAACGGTTTCCCTTGCGATTGGTATCTTTTCTTGGTTTGGTATTCGGGAGCAATTATTTGTGGGAAATAAGGAGTTTGCAAAAGGTATGATACCGCATCACGCAGCAGCAGTATTGATGTCTGAAAAAGCTAAGCTTACCGACCCCGAATTGATACAGTTACAAAAAAACATACTGGAAACACAGGCACAAGAAATCGAATTTATGAAGCGTAAGCTAAATGAATTTGAAAACAAATAAATAAGACAAATTTCTTCAATAATATCAAAAATAAATAAAATGAAAAATATAATTTTCTCAATCATTACATTAGTAACAGTTGCAGCGGTAACAATTTCCTGCAATCAATCTTCAAATAAAAATAGCGACCAGAAAGCTAATGATAGCACAACAATTGCTGCAACTCCGGAGTTACAATCACCTACACACAATGATACGGTAGCAACTGTTACTTCAACGGATACATCTTCTCAAGAGGCAGAAAAGTCCGATGTGAAGCAAGCTCAAAAGTTTACTGTCGTACCTATAATTAAGGATTATTTGGCTTTAAAAAATGCACTTGTTGCAGATAATGACAAAGCAGCGGCTAATGCAGGAAAGCAATTGTTTACTACCTTAAAAAATGTGGATATGAACGCTATCCCAGCGAATAAACATAAAGAATATATGGAAATAGCGGAAAATGCCAAAGAAAATGCAGAGCATATTAGTGACAATGCTGGTAAAATAGACCACCAGAGAGAGCATTTAGCATCGCTAAGTAAAGACGTTTCTGACCTTATCACATTATTTGGAACTACCCAAAAATTATATCAGGACTACTGCCCAATGTACAATGATGGTAAAGGTGCGGTTTGGATTAGCGAAGCTAAGACTATCAAAAATCCTTATTATGGCAGCAAGATGCTTACCTGTGGCTCTGTAAAAAAAGAGTTCTAAAAATGAAGAGAGTATTAAAGATAATGTTGACAATAGTGCTGTTTATTTTTATTGCTATTCAATTTTATCAGCCTGCCCTTAATGTAGATAAAGGGCAGGTTTACACAACCGATTTTACCCAAGCGTATAAAATGCCTGTTGAAGTAAAAGCGATGCTTCAAACCTCTTGCTACGATTGTCATAGTAACAATACTAATTATGTTTGGTATGACTATGTACAGCCTGTAAGAACATTGGTAGAAAACCACGTCAAAAGTGCCAAAGAGGATTTGAATTTTAACGAATGGGACACATACTCAAACAGGAAGCAGGAAAGATTATTAAATTCAATTAAAGAACAAATCGAAACTAAGAAAATGCCCTTATCATCATATACAATAATGCACAATAATGCAAAACTGAATGATGAGCAAATCAAAATATTGACCAATTGGTTAAAAGAGCAGGAATAAGTTTCATTAAAAAATAAAATTAAATGGATATACCAAAAAATATAACTACAAGATTGTTGCAAACAGTTTTCATACTGCTTTGTTCACAATCCCTCTTTGCTCAAAAAGTAGTGCGTTACGAGTTGTATGTAAAAGATACGCTTGTAAACTATGCAGGAAAAGAAAAAAGGGCTATTGCAGTAAATGGTCAAATACCGATGCCAACGCTCACATTTACAGAAGGCGATACAGCCGAAATTGTAGTACACAACCAATTAAAAGAAAGTACCTCACTCCATTGGCACGGTGTATTCTTGCCTAATAAGGAAGATGGTGTACCCTGGCTTACACAAAAACCCATTAAAGCAGGCACAACCTATACCTATCGTTTCCCGATTATTCAGCACGGAACCCACTGGTATCACTCACATTCTGGCTTGCAGGAGCAGATTGGAATGTATGGTAGTTTTGTAATGAAAAAGCGTGATGATGATAAAACTTTCAGAAAAGGAATAGATGATTTACCAACCGTACCCATCATTTTAAGCGAATGGACAAATCTTAACCCCGATAACATCAATCGTATGTTACATAATGCCAATGACTGGGCAGCTATCAAAAAAAATGCAACACAATCTTATGCAGAAGCTATAAGAGAAGGTCATTTTAAAACCAAACTCACCAACGAATGGAAACGTATGTTGGCAATGGACGTAAGCGATGTATATTATAATAAAATTTTAATCAACGGAAATCATACTACGGATTTGAAAACTGTTGATAATAAAAAGCTGAAAGCTGGCGACAAAGTAAGGTTAAGGGTGTCAAATGGTGGAGCATCCTCTTACTTTTGGTTGCGGTATGCAGGTGGAAAAATGACCGTCGTTGCTAATGATGGTAACGATGTAGAACCTGTAGAAGTAGATAGATTAATCATTGCCGTTTCTGAAACTTACGACGTAGTAGTAACCATTCCTGAAGACGGAGTTGCTTATGAATTTTTGGCTACAACCGAAGACAGAACACAATCCGCAAGTTATTTTGTGGGCAATGGCATCAAACAGCTTATATCTCCACTTCCACGCCTTAAATATTTTGAGGGGATGAAAATGATGAATGATATGATGAAGATGAATGGCGATTTGGACGATATGGGAATGAAAATGAGCTTGAACCAAATGGATATGAACGTAGTAATGTATCCCGAAATTACAGGAGATAGCAAGCAGAAAGAAGACCATAGCCAGCATAGTATGAATATGGAAAATGACCCTAACCGTTACAATGCAAATGCTTTAGGAGAAATCAAAACGCTAAATTACGCAATGTTGCAATCTCCTTATAACACCTCGCTTC
Source organism: Bacteroidia bacterium (assembly GCA_046566705.1). Lineage (GTDB taxonomy): Bacteria > Bacteroidota > Bacteroidia > Flavobacteriales > Flavobacteriaceae > Flavobacterium. The sequence continues at coordinate 351,512 of JBKHWE010000006.1, forward strand.
CCAAAGATGCTCCGGTAAAAGAATTGAAATTTACCCTTACCGGAAATATGAACCGTTATGTGTGGAGTATGGACAATAAAATACTTTCAGAGGTCGATAAAATACCTGTGAAAAAAGGAGAAATCTTACGCATCACTATTTACAACAACTCAATGATGCGACACCCGATGCACTTGCACGGTTTTGATTTTAGAGTGATAAATGGGAAAGGAGAAAAATCACCACTTAAAAATGTTTTGGATATAATGCCAATGGAAACAGATACCATTGAGTTTTTAGCAAACGAAGAAGGAGATTGGTTTTTTCATTGCCACATCCTTTATCATATGATGTCTGGTATGAACAGGGTTTTTGCAGTTGATGACTATCAAAATCCATACTTGCCTAACAAAAAACAAGCTTACAATAAATTGCAGAGAGAAAGCAATATGCCTCACTTTATGGCACAGAACGATTTTGCAACCAATGGTAACGATGGAGAAGCAATGCTACAAAATGCAAGATGGTCTTTAGGGACAGAATGGCGTTTAGGCTACAATGATATGCACGGTTATGAAGTAGAAACACATTTAGGAAGATACATCGGAAAAATGCAATGGTTTATGCCGTTTATAGGTTTCGACTGGCGTTATCGTAAAATGGGAATGGATGAGCACGAAACCAATTTATTCGGACAGAAGAATGAAAAAGATACACGCAGAGCAGTTAGTTTAGGTTTTATGTACACCCTACCAATGCTCGTAAACTTTCAGGCAGAAGTATATCACGATGGGATTGTTCGTTTATCGTTGATGCGTGAAGACATCCCTGTTTCAAAAAGATTAAGAGCTGGCTTTATGGTCAATACCGATATGGAATATATGGCAGAATTAAAATATATTATCAATAAAAATATTGGCATTCGTACACATTATGACAGTGATATGGGATTGGGCGTAGGAGTGAGTTTGAATTATTAAAATAACGTCGAAACAAAAGGCTAAAAACTAACTCAAGGAACCGAAAGCTTTTTTCAATCTTTGAGCTGCCTCAGCTATTTATCTCAACATTAAAATAATACACGAGAATGATAGAGCTAATAAAAACAATACCCGCATTTCCTGTTCGAAAAATTGACAAAGCAGTTGATTTTTACGAAGCCAAATTCGGTTTTACTTGCCGGCATCAAGAAAAACACTTTGCAATTTTAGTTCGTGACAATATAGAACTCCATTTGTGGGCTTCTTGTAATTACAATTGGAAATGGAAAAGCATTTTTCTATTTCTAAAACCGATTAGTAGCGGGGCAGAAAGCTTTTTAGCAGGAACACACAGTTGCAGAATTGAAGTAAAGGGAGTTGAAGAGCTGTATAAGGAGCTAAAAGAAAAAGAGGTACTTCACAATGAAAAAACAGAGATAGAAAGTACCTATTATGGCACAAAAGAATTTGCAGCATTAGACTTATACGGAAATCTTTTATCCTTTTATGAAAATGTATAAAAAGATGTTTTTGTATTTTAGTATTTGCTTAAATAAACAATTTGTTTATCTTTGTATTTATGGATAATCTTTCTTGTATAAGGCAGCAGGCGGACGTTAAGCAGATAATGCGTTGCAAAGACCGGATTAGTGAAATCAAAGGGACAGTTGATTATTTATCCAGCGGACTTGAGTTAGCGGGTAACAATGTAAGACTGAAAATACTTTTCCTTCTTTATGAAGAAAAGCAACTTTGTGTTTGCGACCTAAGCGATATTCTCGGTATGACCATTTCGGCAGTTTCTCAGCACTTGCGAAAACTCAAAGACAGAAAACTCATTGAAACGGAAAGACAAGCGCAAACTATTTTCTATTCGTTGGCAAAAGAGTATGAAAAAATGCTCAAACCTTTTTTCAAAATCCTTAACGAAAACAAAATTTTGGAAGCAATATGAAAACAGAAAAAAAATTAATCGGTGCAGGACTTTTGACAGCAATTGCTTCGTCTTTGTGCTGTATTACGCCAATTTTGGCTATAGTTGCGGGTTCAAGCGGAATTGCTTCTACCTTTTCGTGGCTCGAACCTTTTCGACCTTATTTTATTGGTATGACTGTTTTAGTTCTTGGCTTTGCTTGGTATCAAAAACTGAAACCTCAAAAACAAAGTGACTGCAATTGTGAAACAAATCAAAAACCAAATTTTATGCAAACGAAATCATTTTTAGGAATTATTACCGCTATGTCAGTTCTGCTTTTATCATTTCCGAGTTATGCTCACATCTTTATTCCGAAGACAAAAAGCGTGTCAATTGTAACCTCGACTTCTAAAATTCAAAAAGTTGAATTTACTATTAAAGGAATGACTTGTTCTGGTTGTGAACATCACGTAAAGACAGAAATTAACAAACTAAAAGGCATTGTTGAAGTTGTTGTTTCTTACGAAAACGGTAATGCAATTGTAAAGTTTGACAACAAACAAACTACCATCGAGCAAATCGAAAAAGCTATCAACTCGACTGGTTACAAGTCAATAAAAAGAAAAATTATTTCATAATGGACACTATTTTAATATCAGAAATCACTTGTCCAAATTGTGGACATAAAAAATCCGAAGAAATGCCAACCGATGCTTGTCAATTTTTCTATCAGTGTGAGAGTTGCAAAACAACTCTAAAACCTATAAAGGGAGATTGTTGCGTGTTTTGTAGTTACGGTACAGTAAAGTGCCCACCTATTCAAGAGGGAAATGCCTGTTGTAAATAAATGAAAATAGGTAAAATTTAGCTTCAGTATTTATAAGTGTCTATATAAAGTTAAATATAATTTACGGTCAATGAGGCTATTGCATTGTTCATTAACACATAAGTTTTGATAATGAAATATGATAAAATACTCGGTTTACTGAACCGACTGTTATATGTAAATATTGTATGTGAGGAACAATAAAAGGTTTAGGTGTTCTATAACCCCTTCTGAACATTTCAAAGTAACTGAATGGATAAATTTTATAATGGAACATTGTGTAAACTGGAAACTGCAATCAACGAGTTGGAGATTGAAGCAGATTATTCCATACATCGTATAGAGGCTGCTATACACCTAATTGTAGAATGTCTATTAGAAGTAAAAGAATACGTTTTAAAAAATGGGTTTAAAAATATTGAAGAGGAAATCCAGTTTTTCAAACATCAAAAACCTGTCATTGTTGCAAAGCTTATTTACTATAATACAGTTTGTAAAATCGAAACAAAAAAACCTAATGGAACTAAGGCAACCAGAAAACACCTCAATGAAGAATTGAGAAAGCTCAAAAGATATTTTGACAACAATCTTGAATTTTACAAATACTATCGTACCAATAACTCTTTTATTGATGACAAGCTATTTATTCGGGGCAAACACGATATTAAATTGAGTTTGGATACCATTTATTTTGAAACCGACCATCGTTTTTCCACTTCCCACGATTATAAGGTGGCAAAGATTATTGCCAACGACCTGATACAAGTTTATATTGAAGACCAACTGAATAACAACAATCAGAAGAAGTCGTCTGATAAATCCTCATTAAATTGGACAGAAAGCAAAACAGCATTAACCGAATTGATTTACGCACTGCATTCGCAGGGTACATTTGGCAATGCAGATATAATAGCCATTGCCAAAACATTTGAAAGTACATTCAATATTAGTTTGGGCGATTTCTATCATACGTTTATGGAACTTAAAGCCCGAAAAATAAACCGAACCAAATTCCTTGACAGCTTGCGTGATGCCTTGATTAAGAAAATGGATGAAGAGGACGAAATGTAGGAGCATTTTTATAATACCCCACGGGGTAAATGAATACCTTTAGTCCGTACAATACTCTCCGAAATATTTGGAGTTTCTTTTTGTTTTTCAGTTTGTTCCGCAGGTTCCTCTTTGGGTTCAGGCGTGATAGACAACTGTATCTTTCGTTCAACGGCAGCCAGTTCCGATTTGAGTTCACTCAATCGGTTTTCCTTAGACCACGTTCCATTAACCACTTCCCGAAGAACGGGTAAATCCTTTTGTATTTCCACAATTTTCTTTTGCTCCAGCTGTATATAGCCTGGCAACTTCTCCAGTGCATTAAGGAAGTTCGTAGCAGCCAGCTTTTCATCTTTGGCGATGATACCGTTGTTGTAGGTGTATTTGATATTGCCCTCGCCAAACTCCCTGAAATGGTATTCCAGCACATTCTCCAAATAGGAATACAGGCTTACTTTGTCTTCGCCAATAACCTGCACAATGCGTGTAAGCCGCTCATGGAAATCCGGGCGGATATAGACCGATTTTCCATTGCGGGCATTACCTTCCGTAATTCGTAAAAACAAAGTTTCGTAGTCCTCACTACTGTTTTTTCGCTGCTTTTTCTCTTTGTTTACCGAGGGCTCTTTCATGCGTTCTTGCTCACTGGCGGCAGCTGTCGGCTCAAACCCCTCTTTACGCACACCGCCTGCCATCATGGACATCAGGTATTGTTCATCAATTTCGCCGCCGTTGCTGTTCTTTTTATCGTCCTTTTCCATATCCGTCATAATTTGAGCATTTGTAAAAACTCGTTGATAAAGGCATCAAGGTTACAGCCCTGCATCAGCCGTTCATCGGGTGGCAATAAAGTAGATCGAAATACTGCTTTTGCATCGGGTTCACTTTCTTTCCTGAATCGTACACTGCTTGCGATAGCTGATTCCATTAGTTTAAGCCCAAGCGAATAGATAAGTTCCCCATAGGACTCATACAAAGGGTTACGTTCCCTGCCATCCACCTGATTCCAAAACAGGTAAACATCCTTAATAGTTACACTCTGCTGTTTCATCAGTACATCGGTAATCAACTGGGTAAAAACCAGGGTACTTTCCATAACAACCCGGTCAGCGATTATGGGTGTAAATACATAGTGCATTCCCGCCAATGCCTTTATAATTCCCGCTGAGTTCACAGTCCCGGGCAGGTCAAAAAACAGGAGGTCTACAGGAACTTCTGAAGTGGCGATAAATTCCCGGGCAGCTTCAAGCACGGTCTCCGCTTTTTGCTGCAGGACGGGATAGGCTTTTTTATTCAGGGATGTGAACTGCCGGTGCGCCATCTTCTTAAACGCGTCATTTTCCATTACGGTTTTCATATCCCTTGCCCGCATTTGTACAAGGCTGTACTGCGGGAAGTCGCAGTCGAATACCGCAACATTGTAACCCAGGCGATAGTGCATCGCACTGGCTACTAAACTTGTAAAAGTGCTTTTGCCAACGCCTCCCTTTTGGGAAGCAAAGGCTACAAATAATGTGTTGTGCTGTATTTCCATATCGATGTCCTTAATTGTGTATGTGTATTTGTAATGCCGTACCATGCTATGTATACCGTTATAATTGTACGGTGATACGTACACCCGTTTATACGTGCGCAACTATGTACAGAGCAACATACAGCAGTATGCCGGTGTAAAAGTATACCTGTACTGGTGTTGGTACTTCGTGGTCTATATCGGTACTTGTTTACCCATGTTTGTATACCCTTCCTGCTGGACGTATATACCGCTTCACCTGCATTCGGGAGTACCGGTGTAGCTACGTAATTACGGTTATACATAGCAACGTACTTACAGATGCAGGTACAATAGTACGCTGCTACTTCGCCAATTTTCCCCATTGGAAGCTATTGACACTATATGTCTTTCTATGGCACTACTTTCGTTGTCAACGATTTAAAAAACAAGACTTTACTTTGTAAACAACAAAGTGTAATGGCAAATTTTGGATAAACGGCAGGGAGCCGTTTTTCATCCATGCTAATCCTAATCCGTCCCGCAGGGCGGATTTTCCTTTCGAAAGAAAGGAGCAAGTTGTGTTTTGAGGCACCCCAAACTACGCGGGTGCCTCAAAACAACTTGCCCTTGCAGGGGGCTGGAAAACACCCTCCAAAGTCGGGGGGTTTATACAACTTAAAATGGACTGATATGAAAGAGATACAGGGTAATAAAGTTATTGGCGGAAGGAAGCCTAAGGTTGACCCGAGCACGCACCGCTACGTGTTCCGGTTAACCGACCAGGAAAATGCCAAATTCCTGGCGCTATTCGAAGCGTCCGGTTTGGATACGAAAGCAAAATTTATTGTTTCTGTACTTTTCTCAAGGGAAATACGGTCGGTAAAAATAGATGCGGCAGCGATGGATTATTACATGCGGCTGACCACATTGTACGGGCAGTTCCGGTCGGTTGGGGTAAACTATAACCAGATTGTCAAGATACTATACCGGAATTTTTCGGAAAAAAAAGCAGCGGCGTATCTCTTTAAACTTGAAAAACAAACAGCAGAACTAGCCTATTTGTGCAAACAGATCATGGACCTGACGCAGGAATTTGAAACAAAACACCTCAAAAATGATTCGATATGATCGCGAAAATCGGGTATGGGACAAACATTATGGGCGCACTTTCCTATAACCTGCAAAAGGTAAACCAGGAGAATGGGAAGGTCTTATTCACCCAAAAAATGCGTGAAAGCAAGGATGGGGCGTTCCCGTTGGGGGATTGCTACCGTTCTTTTGAACCTTACTTAATAGCTAACAGGAATACCGAGAAACCGTCATTGCACATATCACTCAACCCTGATCCACGGGATAAGGTTGATGACAACCGGTTTATCGCTATGGCACAGGAGTACATGAATGAAATGGGTTATGGCCAGCAGCCTTATATCGTATTCAAACACACGGATATTGAACGTACGCACATCCACATTGTTTCCACGAATGTAGACCGCCTGGGAAAAAAAATACCGGATACCTACGAACACAGGCGCTCTATGCAGGCCTGCCGCAAACTGGAACAAAGATATGGGCTGATGATTCCAAAGGCGGAAAAGCGTGATGCCGGCGCAGCGATTTTTAAACCGGTGGACTGCAAACAGAGTGATATAAAAAGCCAGATTGCGGCAGTTGTCCGCTACCTTCCAAAGTATTATAGCTATCAAAGCTTTGGTGCTTACAATGCACTCCTATCGTTATTTAATGTTGCCGCGCAGGAAGTAACCGGTGAGCAGGCAGGGAGACCAAGGCAGGGCATCATTTATTTTGCTTTGGATGCTTCCGGGCAAAAGGCCAGTAATCCGTTTAAGGCATCGCTGTTTGGTAAGAATGCCGGTCATGCAGCACTTGAGGTACATTTTAAGAAATCAGGTGAATTTTTTAAAGATGGAAATTCTAAAAGCATTCTTAAAAATACCATTGACCTGGCTGTACATACGGCAAATGATGAAAATGGTTTTACATCTCAACTAAAAGAACAGGGTATAAATACCGTTGTCCGACGCAATACGGATGGCCGTATTTATGGGATGACTTTTATAGACCATGCTTCAAGGTCGGTATGGAATGGCTCACAATTAGCAAAAGGGCTTTCTGCCAATGCATTCAACCAGTGGTGGAATGAAGGGATAAAGCCTGAGTCGGCAGATATCGCTAAAAAATTAGCAACAGGGCAAAGTGCGCCGTCTAAGGAAAAAGATTCAGAAGGATTATTTAGTTTTTTGGACAAGGGAAATAGTGGTGGCAACACCGCAGAAAATATGTTTTCAGATATTCTGGGCGGGTTGTTACCATCGGACCACTGTGAAGATTTTGAAGAATTAGCTTTTGAAAACCAAATGAGGAAAAGGAGAAAACATCGAAGAAGACAGTAGTACGTTAACTGGAATGAAAAGTATTGCTGTCAGGGCAATCAATTAAACGATTGCCTGAATTCTAACGGCGACAGTTTTGTCTTTGTCTTAAATAATTTACTGAAGGATTGCGGATGTTCAAAACCCAGTTCAAACGCGATCTCACTTACGGTCAAAGGGGTGGTGGATAATTTCTCCTTCGCTTTTTCGATAAGTTTCAGGTGAATGTATTGCTGCGCGTTTTGTCCTATCTGTGACCGGAGCAAATCGCTTAAGTATCCCGGCGACAAATGCATTTGTTCTGACAGGAACTGTACGGTCGGCACACCATGGTTTACCGTCTTTTGGGTGTTAAAATAGTCATCCAGAAGCGCTTCGGTTTTTTGTAGCACATCATTATTTACCCCTTTACGTGTAATGAACTGGCGTTTATAGAAACGGTTGACATAGCTTAGCAACAATTCAATTTGGGAAACGATTACTTCCTGGCTAAATTCATCCACGCGTTCATTCATTTCCTGTTCCATGATATTATACACCGATAATATGATCTCCCTTTCCTGGTTGGATAAGTGTAAGGCTTCATTCATCGAGTAAGAGAAATAACCGTATTGCTTAATTTTGTTAGCCAATGGATAGCCCAACAAAAAGTCAGGGTGTATGAGCAGTAGGTAAGCATAGGTATTCCTGTTGTATTCAGTAGTCCCGACCAATTGATTGGGTGCTGTAAACAGCATACTGCCATCATCATAATCATAATAGTCCTGTCCGTATTTTAACCTGCCGCTATTTTGCGTAATGAAGGTTATTTTATAGAAATCCAGCACATCATAAATAGGTGCCATTTCCGTATTAAAAGGATTGCTTTCATTGAAATGGACCAAACTTATGAGCGGGTGCTGGGGTTTGGGTAAACCAAACGCCTCGTGGCTTTCCGATATGGAGCGAAACCGTATTAAATTTTTCTTTTTCATAATTCAAATCTAATTAAAAAACCTATGGCGGATACTACTACTGCCATAGGTTTTGTTTTTTTACTACTACCAGGGAAGTATATTATCTGCGCCTGCAAAATCAGCCGGTCCGGTAAAGCTTCCACTGGGAAGATCTTCTGCCAGTGCTACGCGTATGGGCTCCAGAGAACCATATTCTACCGTATCCGTCCCCTGAAAATTGTTGAGGGCCGTTGCTGTAAAACCGGGGCTTACCAAATGGACTTTGATGCTGGTGTTTTCGAGTTCATTCGCTAAAGACAGAAAAATGCCGTTGAGCGCCGTCTTGGATGCTCCGTATACGGCATCAAATGCTGCACGGTACGGATTGTGGGGATTTGCATTTAGGGTAAGTGAACCCAAAGCACTGGATACGGTGACTATACGTGCGGATGGTGCATTCTGCAGCAGGGGTAATACAGCCTGCGTTACAGCAAGTGTACCAAATACATTGGTGTCCCATACGGTACGCAGTTCACTGATAGAAGCAATGCTGGGCTTTTGGGCACCTAATACCTCTTCCATGGCACGCCCTTGTTTTCCGGCATGGGAAATGGCGGCATTGTTAACCAATACGGTAAGATACCCGGATTCATCCTGAATTTTTGCCACTGCTGCATTAATAGACTCATTATCCGTAATATCCAACTGGATCGCTCTGGCAGCATTGCCGATTGTAGAAGCCGCGGCTTCCCCCTTTTTCAGGTCTCTTGCCCCTACATAAACAGTATACCCATCGGCAGCCAACGCTTTAGCGACCTGAAATCCGACACCGGTATTAGCACCTGTTACAAGTGCCACTTTATTTGCATTCGTTTGCATACTTTTTTATTTAAAGATTACTACAGCAAATTTCCATCACATAGAGACCCTGGTTGTAGTCAAATCAGGAATTATCGTAGCGTAATCGAGGATTGGACTTAGCGGTGCCTAATAGTAAAAGTCCCTGAGAATAACAGTCAGAACCAATAGTGCAATCAACTGCCATCCGCTGCCAAAATGCAATGACTAAGTTTCACGGTTCTTAAATTCAAACCTCAATATTAAGAATCTTATTATGCAGGGAGAAGATGATGTAAGGGGTCTCGCCAAGATTATGGCGTTTATGCGTGCGGTAAGCATACTGTTGGTGCTGATGCATTTTTACTGGTTCTGTTACGGCTTTTTTTATGATAAAGGATGGACGTTACAATTAATCAATAAGATAGTATCCGGCTTCCAGGAAAAGGCCGGCCTGTTTTCTGAAATAGTATACACCAAGCTATTTGCGCTTGTGCTGCTGGCGCTCAGCTGCCTGGGCACTAAAGGTGTCAAGAATGAGAAAGTAACGTGGCGGAAGATCAATGGCACGCTTGCTTTCGGCCTTGCCTTATTTTTCTGTAACACGTTTCTGCTAAGGTTCTTTGGGAACACAGGTTCCGTTTTGTATATACTCACAACGGGAGGGGGATATATCGCCCTGATGGTGGCTGGTGTCTGGATGTCACGTTTACTGCGAAACAATCTGATGGATGATGTTTTTAATACGGAGAATGAGAGCTTCCAGCAGGAAACGCAATTGATGGAAAATGAGTATTCGGTTAACCTTCCTACCAAATTTTACTATGGTGGTAAATGGCATGAGGGCTGGATCAATGTCGTTAACCCTTTCAGGGCAACCACAGTGCTGGGCACGCCGGGCTCGGGTAAGTCCTTTGCCATTATTAATAATTACATCAGGCAGCATATCGAGAAAGGGTTTTCGATGTACATCTATGATTTCAAATTCAGCGACCTTTCTACAATTGCCTATAACCACCTGTTGAACAACACCCAGGGGTATAAAATACAACCAAAATTTTACGTCATTAATTTTGACGACCCAAAAAAGAGCCACCGCTGTAACCCCATCAACCCCGACTTTATGACGGACATATCCGATGCCTACGAGTCGGCGTATACCATCATGTTGAACCTGAACAGGAGCTGGATACAAAAACAGGGGGATTTCTTTGTGGAATCTCCCATTATTTTGTTGGCAGCTATTATATGGTTCCTGAAGATCTATGATAACGGCAGGTACTGCACATTCCCTCATGCGATTGAATTGCTGAATAAAAAATATGCGGATGTATTTACCATCCTGACATCCTATCCTGACCTTGAAAATTACCTTTCACCCTTCATGGATGCCTGGCAGGGCGGCGCACAGGACCAGCTTCAGGGGCAGATCGCATCAGCGAAGATACCGCTGTCAAGGATGATCTCACCCCAGCTCTACTGGGTGATGACCGGGGATGATTTTTCATTGGACATCAATAGTCCTAAAGAACCTAAAATACTTTGTGTAGGTAACAACCCCGACCGCCAGAATATTTATTCAGCAGCACTTGGGTTGTACAATTCAAGGATCGTCAAGCTGATCAACAAGAAAGGCCAGCTTAAAAGCTCCGTGATCATCGATGAGTTGCCCACAATCTACTTTCGTGGCCTCGACAACCTTATTGCAACAGCCCGCAGCAACAAGGTGGCTGTATGCCTGGGCTTTCAGGATTACTCACAGCTCACCCGGGATTACGGCGATAAGGAAAGTAAGGTGATACAGAATACGGTGGGTAACATTTTTAGCGGCCAGGTGGTTGGCGAAACGGCTAAGAACCTTTCCGAACGCTTTGGGAAGGTCTTGCAGAAAAGGCAAAGCATGACCATCAACCGCAACGATAAGTCCACGTCTATATCCACACAGCTGGACAGCCTTATCCCGGCTTCTAAAATTTCAACCTTAACGCAAGGCATGTTCGTAGGCGCGGTCTCTGACAATTTTGACGAGCGCATTGAACAGAAGATCTTCCATTCGGAGATCGTTGTGGATACAGAAAAAGTTACAGCAGAAGAACGGCAATACCAAAACATACCTGATATACGGTCTTTTATAAATAAGGACGGCAAAGACACTATGAAACGTGACATAGAGGATAATTACCGCCAGATAAAACTGGATATTGTAAATATTATAGATATGGAGTTACAAAGAATAAAAGATGACCCGAATCTTGCATATTTGGTAGCTACGCCGAAAAAATAAAAAGCTTCCTGAATAAAAGCAAGTTATCGAAAATATTCCAACTGAGGGCCTTTAAATCTACAGAATACTTCTGCATTACTCATCGTATCATAATTATGGGTATAGAAATAAAATAGTATTTTAGCATCCTAAATTTTAAATCCATTATGAAAGAACTAATCGAAAAATTGAACACAGAATTTGAAGCGTTCAAAGCAGACGCGGAACTACAAACAGAAAAAAGCAATAAGGCAGCGGGTACCAGGGCACGTAAATCATCACTTGATCTTGAAAAGCTGCTGAAAGAATTCCGTAAGCTTTCCCTTGAGGAATCAAAAAAATAATAAAAAGGCTTGCTGTAGCAATACAGCAAGCCTTTTTATTTAAGTTATTTAATTACTTTTCGAAGGCAAAAGTAACCTCGGATTTTTCGTTTATAACAAGCCTGGCACTAAAGGATTTACCGGACTTGCTTTTCATTCCTTTCAGCAAACTTGTTTGCTTGTTTTTTACGAGGTTCTTAATCTCTTCGTAGGATAAGGTTATCCCACAAACCTTCCTGAACTGCAGCCAGCCACAATCATCCTCAGGGCATTTAACAACCGTATCGGTTATCACTAAATGATGCTCGTTGCACTTGGGGCATAACAGTTCTGGTACACCTTCCGTTTTGATATGTACCTCCAATAATTCCGAAGTAACCTCTTTGGCATATGCTTCAATTTTATTTTGGAAATCTTCACTGTCCAGTTCACCTTCTTCAATCCCTGCCAAAGAGAGTTCCCATTCTGCGGTCAGCGCAGCCGAGCCGATCTTTTTGTCGGCGACCAAACTATAGACCTGTGCGCCCTTCGGTGTGGGGAGGAGTGCCTTGCCTTTTCGTTCAATATAGTCCCTCCCCAGCAAAGTTTCTATGATACTGGCACGGGTGGCCGGCGTACCCAATCCTGTATTTTTAATGGCCTGCCTAAGTCTTGGGTCATCAGTTTGAATCATAACATGCTCCATGGCGTTTAACAAGCTTGCTTCAGTATACAGTTCCGGTGTCCTGGTTTGCTTCGCAAGTAGTGAAGCACCTGTAATGCTGATTTGGTCATCGACCTTCAACTCGGGGATGGTATCAGTTGACGTTTCAGCATCGGTGAACTCCTCCTGTATGCCGCGCCATCCGGGTTCTAATACCTTTGAGGACTTTATTCTGAAATCATAGTGGAGCGCCTGTAAGCTGATATCGGTGACATCCCGTATACAGCTTTCCGACACGGCTTCCAGCAAGCGCAGGGCGATCATGTGATAAATGGTACTTTCCTTAACCGACAGGGCTGACGGTACTTTTTCGGTAACCAGCAACCCGTGATGGTCGGCGACTTTGGCTTCGTTAACGATGTGTTTGTTAAGCCTGCCAAATTTCACTTTTGAAAGTAGCTTGCCAAGGGCAGTATCACTTTCCATCCCCCGTATCATCCCGGGCAGTTCCGGCCATAAGTCCTGCGTGATGTACTTGCTTCCGGTACGCGGATAGGTAATAAACTTCTTTTCGTAAAGGCCCTGTGCAATCTCCAGTGTTTCGGAGGCAGTGAAGCCAAACGTACGGTTGGCTTCTTTTTGGAGGCCGGTCAGGTCAAAGAGCAAGGGTGCCGGATCCTGCACAGTTTCTGTTTCAACACGGGTAACAACGGCCTGGCCCTTACGCTGTATGGATTTTAGTGCCTCTTCTGCCTGTGCTTTATCGTTCCAGGTTAAAACCGAAGCGCTTTCAAAATCAATAAAAGATTTCGTATGCTGCAACTGGAGCTGCCAGTATTTTTCCGGGATGAATGTTTCGTGCTCATCATACCTTTTGCAGATAAGGCCCAAAGTAGGTGTCTGTACGCGGCCAAGTGAATATACCCCCGAACCTGCGGCGATACTAAGCGCCTGCGAGGCATTGATGCCCAACAGCCAGTCGGCACGGCTACGGGCGCGGGCTGCAAGGTAGAGGTTATCAAAATCGCTGCCCGGGAGTAAATTGGCCAGCCCGTGGTTAAGTGCTTTTTCAGTCAGTGAACTTACCCACAATCTTTTAAAAGGCTTCCTGCAATTGAGGTAATCATAGATATAGCGAAAGATAAGTTCCCCTTCGCGGCCGGCATCGGTGGCAACAATGATACGCTCGCATTTAGCAAACAACCCGCCAATGATGACGAGTTGCTTTAAAATACCTTTATCCGGGAGGAGGCGTTCTTTTCCGGAGCCTTTTCTGGGAGTTAGTAAAAATGGCGATGGCAGGATGGGCAAGGTTTCTTTTTGAAAGCCCTTGATCCCATAATCCTCCGGCAACCCTAATGCCACCAGATGGCCTAGTGCCCATGTGACGGCATAGCCACTACCTTCAAGGTAGCCATCCTTTTTAACGGTAGCCCTTAACAGCGCAGCCAGTTCACGGGCCACGCTGGGTTTTTCTGCAAGTACTGCTATCATAATACATCATTTTTTTATTACATTTTTCTGCCCCTGCTTTTTGCCGGTGCATCTTGCTGCTCCTGCTGCTTTGTAGTATCCGCCTCCTTTTGGCCGGCTTTCTCCGCTTCTTTTGCCGGCGTTGCAGCTTGTCCGGTTTTATTATCGGCAGCGGTAGCCTGTGAAGCAGTGGCGGGCAGGGATTCCTCTTTTGATTTTGTAGGGTTGTTGAACGAAAAGCCTACTTTGCCGCTTTCTTTATTGTAGGTAATGTATCCCTGGTATTCTTTATCGTTCTTATCGACAAGGCCGCTAACGTAGACAGTCAGGCCATCTTTAAGCTTATTGTACTGGTCATCGGTAAGTTCCTTGCCCCTGAACTCCCTTGGAGCTTCATCATACGTCCTCCCCTGGGACTGGCCCTGAGCCGGTTTGTTATCAAACAGGAATTCTACATAGCGCTTATCGGCATTGAACTGTACCGTGGCATCGAACGATTCCCCTTTTTTTGAGGTCATCCCTTCGAGCTGCAAGGGCTTGCCTTCCTGTAAAACCTGTTTTTGGGCATCATCCAGTTTGACACCCTTAATTTCGTCGGGTATCTTGATCCATTCTGCCTTGTAGGCTACCAGCTCGTTGGTTTTACGGTCGACACTGATCACCGAAGGGATATTTTCACTCGTTTTCTGATTAAACAGGTCGACAACCCTTCCCATATTCCCGGTTGTCAGGAGGTTGTTTTTATCCTCTTTGGTAAATTCATGCCCGAAGAAGGGATAATTCAGGTTGGGTTCTTTTCGTATGCCGTGCATGGCTACGACAACCTGTCCGGAATCATTGGTCTGCAGGGAGAGCCTGGCATCAAGTTTAGCCACGGCATCACCCATTGTCAGGGTAAGCGGTACCGTATCATTGGTTTTAAACCCTTTTAAAAGGGGATCCATTAAGTTCATTTTTTCAAGGCGATCCTTGCTCAGCCCTAAATTGGCGAGTGATTCCCAATTAACCTGTTCCGGTTTAAATTTGTACTCGCTTGTTTCCTGTGTTGACGGCGTTGTTTCCATATTCTTATGATTTTTAAATTGATATTCTGAAGTAAGGGCATACCTGGACATGAGCTTTTGTGCATCTTTCCCAAGGTTGTCCAGATGCGATTGGAGTTCGGTGGCAATTTCTTTTCCCAGGGCGTAGGGTACACGGAAAAAATCAAAGCGGGTGGGCTCTTTAAGCTGTCGCATGAAGTTGGCAAAGAAGTTGGTAAAGAAATCGCCATTGCGCTCGATACGCATAAAATCCGGCTGTGTCTTTTCATTGACCTCCTTCGCTTTAACCTTGCCGTCTTTCGATAATCCGGTAACCCCTTTGATGGTATTTTCCTTTTTATCCAGCACCAGCATCATTTCGTTAAGCTCATCTGGACGGTTCGGGATTTGCTCTTTATCTGCCATAGTTAAACTTTTGGTGGTTAAAACTATCGGATGCATTTATAGTAACTGTATCATTGGTAATCGCACCGGCTGTTTGTCAGCCATTGGCGTTGCGCATTGACTGCGGCGCATGGAAACTATCACGGATAAACTGGTGCACATCGGAAAGTTTGTAATATAGTTTACCGCTAATAGTGTAATACGGCAACCTTCCCCCGGAACGGTAGCGTTGCAGGGAACGTGCGCTGATCTTTAGCATCAGTAGCACGTCCTGGTTGTCCAGTAATTCTTCGCCATCAATACTGTTGTGGCGTCGTTCTACCTGGACTATTTTTTCAGCAAGCAAGTCAAAGCGCTGCATTACACGTTCCATCCAGGTGTTAAATTCCATTTTGTCTATGTTCATGGCACTACGGTTTTGAATTAATACTACCGCGAAGTTTGTGCTTATTGAAAACTTTATCTGCCAAGTTGTGCCAATGGGTACGTAGTTTTTTAAATTACAGGCATAAAAAAAGCAGTACGTTGGTACTGCTTAGGAAATTTGATGGGTTATTATAAACTCTTATCCATATAGTGTTCGAGCGAGTCTTTCAGCTGGTCGATAAAGAGTGTGCGCCGTCCGGCCCGGTCTTTCATTCGGTGAAATGCGTGGTGGATATCCCCTAAAGGTGTCTTGAACAGCCCCTGAAAAATGAGCCCTACCTTACGAACCCCGATCTTACCGTGTGAGATTACCCCTGAAATGTAAAGGGCGTAAATAAGCTCAATAAGGGCATTCTTTGTTCCTGTCCAGCAAAGGTCTTCCGGGAGATCCAGCAAGCCGGTCTGGATAGGGTTATCAGGGTCTACGCGGGATAGTAAAAAGGCATATAAGAGGTCATGCGCTAAAATGCGGGCAATTAGATGGTCGTAGTAGGTTGAAAAATGGGGATCCATCTCAAAGTAAAAAATGTCGAGCCCATTAATAAAATGCAGCTGGTCCCGCTGAAAAAAATCGGTGTCTTTATCAGTCCGTCCTGATCGGTAGTAGCGGTAAAAATCCATATCAAGGCGCCCTGCTTCATTTTGTTTTAGAAGCTTTAGCTGCCCTGAAAAATACTTACGGTACATTTTCCCACCCTGGACCGGGCACGTCGTCTCAATGCGGTAGACATCATTATAGAAAATGAGCTTACCCATGACCTGGGGCTTTACTTCCCTGAAAAACCCGATTTCTTCACTACTGTCCGTAAACGGGACTTTATTGAGATGCTCCTTTAGTGCGCAAAGGGCATCGTGTAAGAAAGTGATCATTCTTCCGGCATGGTCAATTACATTACCTGCGGATATAGACAGTTCCTGCTCCTTTGTGCTTATGTCTGAAAGTATCTTCCGGTAAAATGCAGATTGTACCATACATAATAAGTTTAAGTACACTAGCGGGTGCGGTTAAGTGTAGGAGTTGATGGCTTGTCATATACTCATTAGCCCTGAAATTCCCTGCGGTACGCGTTTGGTGTCATCATGGTATGCTTTTTAAAAAAGCGGCTAAAGCTTCCGGAAGATCCGAAACTTAATTGTTCGCTGATCGATTCAATGCTGTCATCCGACGTTTCCAGTAAATACTTCGCTTCGCTGGCAATGACATCGGCAATACACATCCCGACCGTTTTTCCGGTAACCTCACGAACGGCCTTATTCAGGTAGCCCGCAGTGACGTAGAGTGCATCAGCATAAAATTTTAACGCATGTTCGTTCCGGAAATGCTGCATGAGAAGTTTTAAAAACTGCATGGCCAATGCCTCCTTTCGGGTGTACTTCAATGCTCCTGTATTCGTGCTGTTATTGTATTGCCAACCCGCCTGTAACACAAGCAGGCTAACAGCTGCTGCAAATGATGGCTTCGAAAAACGGGAAGGGCTTGAGCGGGTTCCGTAAAAATAGTGCAGTAATTTCATGATGCGCAGCATGACGGCCCTGTCAAAAGTATCAGGAAACAATTTGACGGCACCGCTACTGACAAATGCTTCTATGAAGTTAAAAAACAGTTTTGTGCCCATGATAAACTGCCATTGCACCTTTACAATATAGCATAACACTTTCTTACCGTATTTCATGACCTCGTGATGCTGCTTGCTGACAGCGACAACAAATTCTCCCGACGTACAGGAAATGCGCTTTCCGTCAATTTTTAGGGTAAATATCCCTGCCTTAACAAAAATGAAAAGAAAGCAGCCGGGCGATAGTATCCTTTCTGTAGTTACATTATCATCACTTCCACCTCCAATGTATAGCACTTCAGCGGGCATTTGTCCTAAAGTAGGTTCCATAAACGGGAAATTTAGAGTTAATAAACAATGCCAGGGAACATCTTGTCACCTGGCATTACATTCAAATTAGCTAAAGGGGTACAAGTTCATACTCTCCAATTCTTGTAATCAGCGTATATCGGACAGCCAGGTCAGTGCTTACCAAAGCGCCTGCCGTTGCCGCCACGATATTACCCACGGATGTTTCCCAATCGGTATCTTCACAGCATTTATTGGAAAAGGAATGCCGTGCAATTGAAGTAACGGTTAACAGCACGTTTTTATCAGTAGCGGTGAGGGAATCCGAGCCATCGATGGCATTTTCAAGGCTGACAATCTCAGGATAGATTTCTTCAAAAGGTTTTGCTTTAAGGATGTCAAAGCCGTCAGCGAAATCGGATAGCAGGTCCCTGGCTTCTGGAGAAAGCGATGACTGCTGGAGGATTATTGCTAATGTCACTTTAGGCGATTGGATGATATCTGTTAATAATGCTTCGGTAGTGTCATCCAGTGACATTGTTGAAATGGTTGTTGTATCCATAAGCGAATTGACAATCGTACTCACTGCTGCAAGGGAACCCGGGTTGTAGTTTCCGGATTGATAATCGGACAGTGTACTTCTATAACGCTCCCCTGCAGAATCTAAGAGGTTTGATTTGTTCCCGGGCGCCAAGGCGCCTAACCTTGTGCTGGCAGGGCCGTCTTTTGTAATGGGATCGAATGTTTCAAGGCTATCCTCAGATGAACACGAACATAGTAGGGATACAAACAGTAGTCCCGCGAAAGGAAGATTAATTTTCTTCATGGTTGATACATTAAATGTGACTGATTCAGTGATCAGTTCATTTACCCGGGTAAGACAAACTGGTTGCCATGTTACTGGCATGCTGGCTTTTGAATTCACTCGCAAATCTATAGGCATGCATAACACATTGCAAATCATTGGGTTTCGGTATTCGTATTTAAGACTGTGGATTTTCGGAAAATCCACAGTCTTAAATTTTGTTAAAATAGCTGCAAATAGTAGCATTTTGGCTACATTTGGTATGCCTCCCATTCACATTTCTGCCTTACTATCGCTATGTTCTAAATAGTCCGAGTATTAACTATTTATCTTTTACAAATGGCAGTAAATAAAATTTATAAGGCGACATTATGGTGTGTAGTTACACTAATAGTGTCAGAATTGGTATATGCTGCGCCCACTGATTCGCTCATGAAAAAGGAGTACAGTTATCTTTTTAGCCGGATCAGGCAATCAAAGAATAATGCAGGTTTACAAAAGGTATATCTCGAATCATTTCTCAAAAAAGCCAAAGCGCAACAGGACTGGGAACTCCTTGTTACCGCTTACAAAAATTATGTAGACTGTACCGATAGTGATCTCAAAATAATGTATATGGACAGTATGCTCATGGCGGCAAATAAATCCAGGAGTGACAAAATAATAGGTTCCGCCTACCTGTCACGCGGTATCGCATTTTATGGGCTTAAGAAGCACGAACAGGCACTTGAAAATTATCTTGCCGCCGGCCCTTTTATAGAAAGGTCGCAAGATGACTACTTGAAGTATAAGCTGCAGTATAATATAGCGCATGAAAAATATTACCTTAAGAAAAATGATGAAGCCATAGGGCTATTTAGTTCCTGTCTGGAATATTTTAAGGATAATAATCCCAGGGCGTATCTGAACACATTGCATTCATTAGGGCTTTGCTACAACAGCGAAGGCAATTACGGAAAATCGGATGCGATGGTGGCTTTGGGTTATACCGAGGCCAACCGACTTGATAACCATGACATGGATAGCTATTTCTTACACCTTGATGGGCAAAACCAGTATTGTAAAAGGAATTATGCACTCGCTATTCAAAATTTGAAGAAGTCCATTCCGGCTATTCAGGAGCAAAATGATTACGGCAATCTAGCTGTGGCTGATTTTTATATCGGGAAGAGCTACTGGGCAATGAGACGGTATAGCGAAGCAGTGCCCTATTTAAAGAAAGTAGCTAAAGTATTCGATGAGCGGGAATACATACGTCCTGATCTTAGGGAAAATTTTGAGCTCCTGATCCGGTTTTATAAAAACCACAATCAGCCGAAAGAAGTATTATTTTATGTGGACCGCCTGCTGAAAGCGGATAGCGTTCTTATCAGTACCCATGACCATTTGTATGATAACATCCATAAAAATTATGACACCACTGAATTAGTCAGGGAAAAGAACAATATGGAACAGCTTCTGGCCAACGAGCGTTCTACGAAAAGTGTCCTAAAAATAAGTCTGGCAGTAGTTTCTGTTATTGTAGTAATGCTTCTTATTTGGTTGATAAACCGAAGGCGACGGGATCGTATATTTAAAAAACTTTTAACTGAAAGTAAAAAAGAGGCTCCGAAGGTAGAAAAGGGCATTCCTCGTGAACTTGATATTGCTGCGGAAACAGTTGCCAAAATAGTGCGGCTGTTGGAAAAATGGGAGCACGGCCTGAAATTTCTTGAAAATGACATTACATTGCCTGCCCTTGCAGTCTACCTGGAAACGAATGTTCGGTATGCTTCCGACATCATTCTCTTTTACCGGCATAAAAAGTTTTCAGAGTACATAAACGATCTGAAAGTGGATTATATTATTGAGCAACTTAAGACAGATAAGCATAAGCGTATGTATACCCATGATGCCTTGGCGAAGGAAGCAGGGTTCAGTACAACGCAGCGCTTTGTCACGGCTTTTAAAGCCCGCACTAAGCTGTCTCCTAATTATTTTAGTGCGAAGATTAAGAAAGAGATTGAAGACAACGATAGGTAAGTATTAATAAGCAATATACTGGGTTAGCAGGTCACCAAGCTTATTTGCCAATAATATATTCCCGTAAATACCTTCTTCATTTTGTTTGTAGTAATGGCATTGTATATAATATAAGCCGGTTCCCTTTATTTCATTGGGTTCCAGCGCGTCAATTGTGATCTTATGGTTACCAGAGATATGTTCCAGTTCGGTACCTAAAAGGTAGGCTCGTTCTTTAATTTCTTTTTCGCAGTCTTGGAGTTTCATGGGTGTAAAGGTATAAATACCTTGATATTTTCCTTGGATTTGAAACAGGGGAAAGGAATAATTGTATGATTAACTTCCCTTTCCAACTTCGCCACAAAATTGCTTACCCTCACCATAACACCAATGAGGTATATTGGTGAGAATAATATCTTCCCGTAATTCAATTTCTCCCTGGAAAGCTAATTCTTCGGTCTCGTACATTACGCCAAGTTTGGCATCCATGACGTAAAAATCGCCGAATATGCGGTCGCAACTGTAACATCCAAAAGACATATAGGAGTTCTCAACCATGTTACTATGCCTTTGTTTTATTTGACCAAGCTTTAAATCAGGCCGGCTTTTTACGAATTTTTCAGCAAGCTCTATTATCTCCGGACGGTACTCCATGCTATTGGATTCCCAAAGTGCTTCGTCGGGCTTTATAATGGCGTTACACGCGGAATAGAATGGGCTGTCAACATAAAAAAGATGGTTTTCTGCTTTACAATTCCAACAATCCATTTCATAGAATACAAGGCTGACCGACTGTCTGACTTTGGTCTTGGCGAGAGTCCGGAATTGTATGTCTTCGCTGATAAAACTTCTTAGGAAAGAGGATAATTTTAAATGGCCCCGATCACCTAGTTGTACTATTAAATTAGAATCGCCTGCATCCCGGACATAAAACACAGGGAGGTCAGGCCGCTCCGTGTTTAGCTTTGCAATAGGATTCTCGAAAAGCCAGCAGCCGTTAATGCCATCACGAATATATTTTGCCTGACGCTCAAGTGTCTTTTTAAGGGACTGTGGGCTCATCTGTATCTCGAAAGCAATTGGCTTTCCATTATTCGGAATAAAAACATCCGCCCGCCAGTCGGTGCCCTTGTATTCTTGGATTGCTTCTATACCCATATTTCTGCATGCAGAAACAATTTCCATCTGGATACGGTTGTGCTTTGTCATATTTTTTAAATTAGGGATGACATCATTTATGTAAAAGTCTGTAGCCGGTTTTTAATTCCTGGAAGGTGTTTTCGATTAACCAATCGACTTGGTCTAAAAGGTCTGCACATTCTGCTTCAGTACCCCAAAACCATTCTGACCCGAAGGTTGAAAACCCTTCCTTATAGTTCTCACCAAGTATCCAACTCTCCAAGGTTTTTCCATACCTCACTTTCCAGACTTTTACATAACGAAAATCATGTATCTTTTCAAGGTGGTACCCTAAACGGACATCAGGGTTATTGGTAACTCCGATTTTAAGTAGGCGCATATCTTCTTTGTCACTCACTATTGTGGGTACGGTACCTGTTTTATAAATGTTGTGCCGTGCAATTGAGATTGCATCTGAGGTTCCTATGTAGAAATATTTCTTGGTATCATTATCGTCGGGGTAGGAAAGAATATAGTTGTCGGGTAATTCTTTTATTATTTTTGCCATAATATTAGAGCATCCTACTTAAAATCTATTTGTATCGGTGTTTCAAAAACAAATTCGGATATTCTATAGTCGTCTTGAAAAAACAAACCATTAACATATCTTTTTAATGGATGGAATAAGTCCTTCGGATATTTCCCAAAGAGCATAGTTCCATATATATTAGCAACACTATAAAGACCTCTGAAATCACCACGTCCCTGGTTGAGAAAACCTATTCGATGCAGGTAACCAGTAATTCTATGTTCCCGTTTACCGCATATTTCTTCACTTGTTATTAAAAAATAATCCTTTACGTAAAATGTCCTGATATTGGTTATATGATAATGGTAATTGTACCTATAGTCGTCCAAAGACGGCTTTTTATGGTAGGTGACTCTATCGAGGATACATTTACTTGATATTACTTTATTTAAATCTACGAAGTAATCTTCTATTAAAAGATGCTTAGTGTCTTTGTAGATACCAAGTATCATTTCGGAAATCTCCCTGTCACAATAATCTTTAATGTCTTGGGATTTGCCATATTGCCTGAAAGCTAAACCGCTAGTTTCAGGATTATTCTTGATTTTATTAATTCTGGCAATGGGTATTGTTTTTATTTTTTCCATTTACTTAATTATTTCGTACATCGTATACGTGGCCTTTTGGTAATGTATCGTCATCAGCCTTGTTTACCAGTACAGGCCTTATCCAAATCATTCTATTTTTTTGCAAACTATCGCTATAAGGTTGTTTTCTCCAGTGCCCTCTGCGCCAATGCATCGATTTTCTTTGATATTCAGTCTGTTCATTTTTATTATTGTGTTCATTGTTACCAAAAAAGAAGATTTTTGAAAATCCGGTTTCGGATATTTTTTTCGCAATTTTTATCTTTTCATTGGACGTTTTGGCAAAATTGAATTTGCGGTTGAAATTGTGGGGTAAGTTATCAGGATAATCCGTAGTAACCGGCAGCTTTTCTCGGGGTTGAGATAAATACAATAAAGAGTTTACCAAAACTCTGACAGTTTTGGTAACGAAAGATTTATAATAATCAAATAGTCTTCTCTGCTTTTCAACATTTGTTGGGAAATTAATTAATAACTGTCTCTCAAATTTTTTAATTTCTTGCTGAATTGCGTCACCCACTGTTATGTAATCTTCATCAGCGGGGAAAGATAAAGCATAACTCCAACTCATTAATATGTCTTCGTTAAAAACCAAATCGGTATGTTTAACTTTTACTGTTTCATCAAAATCTCCAGCGAAATGAAAATATATCAATAATTTATATTCGGGATCGTAGTATTCGTCATCCATATCCGGATCCCGTTGTGATTTTGGAATTACCTGCATTTCACTACGTTCCAGATGAACATACACACCATCAATACTATTTTTCAGTTCCGAATCCTCGTGTAAATCTAAACCTCTAACTGAAAGATAAAAATTATCATAAGGGAGACTAAACATGTCATAAGAAATATTATTGACATCTGTTTTTTCAAGCATAAAAAGTAAATCACTTGAAAATGAAAATATATTTCTGCCCAACCTATTCCAAAGGGACCAATTGGAAAAATCATTCGAGTAGTAACCACCGACTTCATCAACCCCGTTTGAAATACGGTCTATAAAAGCGTAAAAAGGATCTTCTTCAGAATCATAATAGTTTTCGGAATTTATTCTATTTTGTAGCGTCCGATAATTATGAATTTTGTCAGCTCTGTAAGGGTAATAATATTCTAATTCTTTTTCTTTCATGTATTATTTTACGATATTCATTCAATTATTCTTATAAATTTTTAGATTACACAAAAGATAAAAAAATTATTCATATTTCGTATAATCTCCTTCTACTTTTATCAACTCTACATCATCTTTGGAAATGGCAATAAAATCACACTGGCGTAAAGAATACATAGTGTTCCTTGCGCCACGGATAGTATTAGTGTCAGTAATAAATGTAATATCTTCATCAATTGAGAAACTGTGCCGCTCTACTGATGTTTTATATAAACCGTCAGTTGAAAACGGATAGTTATCGAATTTAACTTCATTATACTTCGCATTCAAAATTTTGATAAAAGCTTTTTCTGCATCTGCAACAATTGCAATGTAATCTTCAAGTTCTGTTTTTCCAATTTCATCAAAATCTTTATCTTCCAAGTACATTTTTATTTCTAAGGACTTAATCCTAAAGAAAAAATGTACAATCTCATCAGTAATACGTGAACCGCTATTGAGTGGATGTTCATTAGATAAGATACGTAGTCGCTTATCATGTGGCTTTATTACAAGGCGTTTAAAACTATTATCCTTTTTTGAAATACCTACATAATGTAAATTGTAAATATAAAATCGCGCAAAATCTTCAAATCCACAAACATACGTAGCTCCTCTATTTTTATCATAAAGTATTTTATCTGTAGTAAACCATTCTAAAACTTCATCTTTGTCCTCGTCCCAAATCCTGATTAGTTTTTTCCCTAACTCAATTTCTAAATTGATTTTTTCTGGATCAATACAATTACTTAGCAGTAGCTCGATGTCTATATATCCTGTAGAACTTTTAGAGCCTGAATGATATGTGAAAAAAATCTTTTTTTTGTTTATTAAATTATCTTCTACGACTGGCTGTTCCTTGAAAGCAAAAAAGGTTTCAGGCTTCTGACCGATAAAATATAAATTACTATGTGCAAGTCTTGCTAAAACTTCCGGGTCTTTTCTAAGCCATTCCGCTTCCTGATTTGAAATGGGAGGGTAGACAAGTTCTAAATCGTGTAATTGTGTTCGCATGCTTTTGATACTTTGGTGCCTAATATTGATATTCGTGTAGATGTTATATATCGAAATGATAATATTGGTTATAGTTAAAGTCTGCCGGTAATTTCATTTCACATGCTTCTTTTATAATTTTGTTCGAATACCTTGCTAAGCTACGTCCTGAAATTTGAGCATTACTATTAATGGTTTCTAATAATTTTATCAATTGTTCACTGGAAAAATCACTTAAAAATGGTTCAATTCTTGAAAAATTTTGGTCAGCTGTGTTATACGTATTACTCTTAAAATATAGGACTATAAGTAAATCAATGAATTCTTTTTTGCTGTCAAATTCTTTAAACAAATTCATGATATTGTTGTACAGGCGATGGTCAACATAAAATCTTGCGTCATTGGCAAATAATGTCGGTACAGCTATTTTGTACTCGTCAAATGAGGCATAGGTAAACCAACTCATCAATTTGTAACCTGTTGAAGCTGATATCTCCATTTCAATCGCCTGCTTATTTAGGTCGCTCAGCACGTTATATATTTTTGGGTTCCTAAATAATAGAGTAAATAAATATTCCATAGTTTCACCCTGGGTCACGTCATTAAAATGCGTTTCTTCGGCGCGTAGCAATTGCAGTACGGGTTCGGTGTGCTGCCTGAATATTATTTCAATTGTTTTAAAGTTTATCTCTCTATTAAGGTTAGCATCATCATTATCAAGTTTGAAAACAAACTTCCATAATTTTTTGAAAATTTCTTTGAATGTCTCTACTCTTAAACCTCGGAAATATTTAGCATTTAAAAAGCGTTTCAATTCATCGTCATTAGGGAAACGGTCACGATTATTTGATAAGTCCAACACTAAATCATTGAATATTCGAGCAGAAAAAATTGGGGGTTGGGTCAAAACTCCCTCAAGGACATTTTTTATATGCGCTTTAACCGTTTCTTTATTTGGTTGATAAAGAATAGAAGTTTGATTTAAAACCGGGTGGGCGGAAAGATGTCGGTGCTTATGTAACTGATTTATATTTTCTAAATCCGACATTTCCAACATTTTGGTCCTTTCCCTCACCATTTCAATTAGTTTTCCCTCCCAGTCAGGTGACCGTGGATTATCTTTTTGTAGCCCTTCAATTTCAAGCAATATTTTTTTGGCTGTTTGGTCATTGTAAACATCACGGAGATCTTCTAATTTAAATATAAGATCACATATAACTACCGAATAAAGCATTACTATTGAAGACCTATAGCAGTTTGAATAGTAGGTTTGGATTACTTCCTGAAAATATTGTTTTGTCTTTGAGTTATAGATATTATCTGCTAAGTTCTCTATCGAATGATCCATGTATAAATTACTGATATTTTAAGATTAAGTGTGTACAATTGCAATTAATAAAGAATATTGAGAATATTCCATATTTGTCAAGTTGCTCGAAACTGTATAAAAGATATAATTATAACTTATGTAGTAAAATTATTAGTGTCCTTATAAGTAGAAGATTTTGATGAATCAATCGCTAAATCAGGAAAGTGATTATGGTAACTGCTTAACCATGATTTTGCGAATGTGAAACTTAAGATTGCAATTGTAATAATTGCTGCCCCAACTCCTGTAGAAATCAAAACCTTGTAACACAAAATACATCTTTTTAAAAGTCTAATTATTACATATGATCCAAAAAATAAAGCGAACAAATATGACAAAATAATTGATATTTTCGAGGTAGAAATATTAGCACCTGAAAACGGATTTAAGTAATTATTTTGAATTCCTTTATTTGCAAAGACAAAATAGATCCTTTCTGATTCTTCAAATTTGAGCAAATTTTTTTCGTAATGATTAATTAAGGTAATAAAATTTATATTCCAATAGTAATATCCTTTATTTGCCCAATGCCAAAACAAACTAATTGTAAATCCTGCAAAGCCCAAAATTGTAAGTTCAGAATCATAATGATCTGCATAAGTTGGATCCTTCGAAATTATGTAAGAAAATCCTAAGATGATAGAGCCGATCATAACATAGAAATAGGCCATCCATTTATTAAAGTTTTCATAGTGAAAATTTCTTGCCCTAATTAATATCTCATATTTTTTTTCTAAAGAGATTTTATCTTCGACAGTTGATTGTGAATTATTTTCTTTTTTTTTCATTACACGTTGAGTATAAAATTAATCAAGACTATTACTATCACTATTTTTATCAGGAATCACACAGATAGGAAAGCCTTCATAGAATAATAAAAAAAGTGCTTTGTCATTAGGGTCAGTACCAAAGTCAAAAAAAGCATACTTAAAGACTAATCCATTTTCACCTTTTAGTTCTAAGTCGTCTAAATCTTCAAAAATTTCTTGGGACATTTCACCGAAGTCATCGAGCGACATGTCGGAGAATCTTAATTGATTAGTAAGTACAGCCAGTAAGCGCTCCCAAGTCACATCATATTCTTTATAAAAAAGAGCATAAGCTATTTTTCTGATTGTTCGGTCGAATCGGTCTCGTTCAACCTGAAAAGCATGGGCATCAGGTTTAAATTCGGAGACTTCTTTTAATGAATTTCTTACGCTTGAGGCTAATGCCGGACTTCTCTGAAAAGATTTTAGGGATTTCTGAAAAAAATGATCAATAGCGGTCTTATTGTTGTGAATTGACATTGTCATTATATTTCGTACGTATTCATCATCTTTAGAGGTATCTTCATTGTGTTCCTTACAAGCGGGAACAGTCAAGAGGTTATTTCTATGATTAGCAGGAAAAAAACTTTTTGGAGGTGTGTGTTCAACCGATGTACTGTCATTGTCACACATATAGCATTTGGCCATGATGGATTAAATTTAGAAATTAAAATTAGTAATATATAATTATTGAATTATGAGTAAAAATACCTGTTTTAAAGAAATGTTAAAATACCTACTTATGGGTATTTTTATTAAAAAAAAAGGATGCTTATGCATCCTATCATATAATTAATATTCTGAAATAGTTCTTTTCAAATTTTCGTAGTATCGAATTTTCATTGTCGTTAGTTTGTTATCTAGTTTAATACATTCATCAACTATTAATAATAAATCTCTTTTACTTTTCAGTATAAACAGACTACCAAAATCTATATCTAATTTTTGACTTACCAAATAGATTGTGGTCCAATTAGTTGCATGTGCATTTTTTTCAAGTCTGGCAATTTTAGTTTTATCACCATCTATCGCTAAACCTAGATTTTCTTGAGAAATTTTTTTCTGCAATCTCGCTAATTTGAGCACAAAACCTATTTGGATATTTAAAAGTTCTAATTCTTTAGTTTCATATTTACTCATTTAGTAAAATTTCTGAAAAAAGATTGATTTATTCGATACATATTTGTATCGAATAAATATTTTATTATATTTGACAATTGTATTGCATCAATTGATGTAATTTTGCGATTCTTCATATTACTATTTGAAGCATTCGCTTTGAGTCCCGACTCATAAAACTGGTAATTTTTGCAACGGGATAATAAGTGTGAATGCTCACGCCATATGGCGTGGGCTCACTTATTGTTGCCGGGTATACCAGTACCTATGAGTCGATAAGCTGAGTTTAAACCCACGCCTCCTTTTTAGGGACACTTCGTTTTCAGCTGTATTCTTAGCGCTATTACTTCTTTCAGCATTGGTTTCGCATACAGTAGCAATACCTTATCTGTTATGCCTATGGTTTAAATTTTTCATAGTTAAGTGGCCCGGTCAGTACTGGTATTCCTTCTTCGAGTTAGTTAGAGGAAAGGCCGGGTTACTTTTTTCATTTAGGTATATAAGAAAGCCCTCTGATAGTTTGGAGACCGACAGAGGGCATAGACCAATAAAACCGTTTGTTTCATTTAATCTTAACCAATGTTATGAAATTTATTTCAGCTAACAATGGGCTAAGGGTGCTTTTCTATTCTTGTACATTAGCAACCCTGCCGCTGTCTGCCTTAGCCCGGGCGCATGCTTCACCAAGTGGTGTAGCCTATTTTCAGCAAACCATTTCCGGAACTGTATCTGATAACTCAGGCCCTTTGCCTGGTGTTATCGTCTCAATAAGGGGAACAACGCGTTCAACAGTCTCTGATACAGAGGGTAAGTTCTCAATTGCCGCAAATTCTGGTGAAGTATTGATATATTCATTTACCGGATATAAAAGCGTTGAGTTACTAATCAATATAAATACCAATTTCAACATCGTTCTGCAGGAAGATTCCACCCAACTTGAAGAATTGGAAATTAATGCGGGATACTATGCTGTAAAACGTCGCGAAAGCACGGGCAGCATTGCAAGTGTTACGGCTGGGGACATCCAAAATCAGCCTGTGATCAATGTCTTATCTGCCATCCAAGGTCGTATGGCCGGGGTAAATATTACCCAAAACACCGGTGTACCCGGAGGCGGCTACAATATACAGATACGGGGAACCAATAGCCTGCGCAGCGATGGTAATGCTCCTCTGTATATTATTGACGGTGTACCGATAAGTGAACAGTCTGCCTCCATGCTGGCGGGAACCATATTGCCCGGCGGGACGATCAATCCACTAAACGCCATTAATCCTAACGACATTGAAAGTATTCAAGTACTGAAAGACGCGGATGCAACAGCTATATACGGCTCAAGGGGGGGCAACGGTGTTGTGCTGGTAACCACAAAAAAGGGGAAATCAGGCGAAACCTCTTTTAGCATTAATTCAAGCTCCGGTTTCAGTAAAGTGGCGTCAGAAATGCAAATGATGAATACTCAGCAGTACCTCCAAATGCGCCAACAGGCCTTTGCAAACGATGGAATAGCAACAATCCCGGACTATGCCTACGATGTTAATGGTATATGGGATCCTGCAAAGAATACCAATTGGCAAAAAGAACTCTTAGGCAGGACTGCAAACAATTCTATGCTGCAATTTTCTATAAATGGTGGGAATGATAGCACACGCTTTTTAATAAGCGCCAGCCATAACGAACAAAGCACTGTGTTCTCAAATGACTTTAAGTACAAAACCAACAACCTTGCAACCAATGTAAGCCACCGCTCACAAGACCAAAAATTTACCTTAAACTTTTCCGGCCTGTTTTCCGCCCAAAGCAATAATGTGGTCAATGATGACCTGACGCGGCAGGCTCTTACCCTGAGTCCTAATGCACCCGCGTTATACAACAGTGACGGAAGCCTGAACTGGGAAGGCAATACTTTTACCAATCCTGTGGCGGGGTTTGAGAGCACCTACGAAAATAACACCAAGTCGTTCAATACCAATGTAAATTTAGGCTACGAGCTACTGCCTGCTTTATCATTGAAATTCAATGGAGGGATTAACTACCTTTCATTTAAGGATATGTCCTTAAGGCCAAACACCATGTATAATCCCGCTTACGGGATTACATCTGAGAGTTCCATGGCTTTTAAAGGCACGCAGGATCGATTTTCCTATCTGTTAGAACCGCAATTACAATATTTGTTTAGCAAAGGGAGCCATGAACTCGAAATCCTCGCAGGGGCTACGTATCAGAAAACAACATCGGATAACCTGAATGTCGAAGGCTACGGTTTTCAAAGCAATACACTCTTGTCGAATATTTCGGCGGCCACGACCCAGGTGGTATCCCAAGACAGCCGTACCGAATACAATTACGGGGCTGTTTTCGGGAGGGTAAACTATAAGTACAACCAAAGATATATCCTCAATATTACCGGTCGTAGGGATGGATCGAGCCGCTTCGGGCCGGATAAGCGCTTTGCAAACTTTGGCGCTGTAGGTGGCGCATGGATTTTTTCAAAAGAAAGTTTTTTAAGCAACGTCGATTGGTTGAACTATGGAAAGCTAAGGGGAAGTTTCGGAAGCACGGGCAGCGACCAGATTGGCGATTATCAATATCTTGATACGTATTCGGTTACAGGAAACTTATATGGCAATTACACAGGCCTTACGCCGTCACGCTTATACAACCCTAATTTCAGTTGGGAGAAGACCACCAAACTGGAAGCGGCCCTTGAAGCAGGGCTGCTAAACGACCGTATAAATATTACCGCCGCATGGTATCGCAACCGTTCCGGAAACCAGCTTGTAGGGATACCACTGCCTGCTACGACCGGGTTTGCAAATGTACTGGCTAACCTTCCGGCAACTGTCGAGAATAAAGGTTGGGAGTTTGAACTCGCGGTGGTACCTGTGAGATCAGGCAATTTCAGGTGGGAAACCAACTTCAATATCAATATTCCTAAAAACAGGCTGGTAACCTTTCCGGGGCTGGAAGGTTCAAGCTATGCCAATCGGTATGTAGTCGGGCAACCGGTGTCCATTGTCAAGCTCTATAATTTTGAAGGTCTTGATCCTCAGACCGGACTGTACCAATTTACAGACTTTAACGGTGACGGGACGGTAACATCGCCTGAAGACAATAAGGTCATAAAAAATGTTGGGGTGCGTTATTTCGGGGGTATCTCCAGTAATCTCTCGTATAAAAACTGGGGGCTTGCTTTCCTGTTCCAGTTTGTCAAACAAAACCAATGGAATTATAATAGCATGATGCCTACACCGGGAACCATGAACAATCAGCCCGTGGAAGTCCTGGACGAGTGGTCTGCTGATAACCCACAGGGTAATTATATGCCTTACACTACCGGAGCCGATCCTGAAAAAAACCGGCTGCACGATTATTTCATGAACAGTACGGCTGCGGTAAGCGATGCTTCTTACATCCGTTTGAAAAACATCCAGCTCAATTACCGCATCCCGATAAACCACTTTATTAAAGAAGCAATGTTTTACGTGCAGGGGCAAAACCTGTTGACCTTCACGAAATACTTTGGACTTGATCCTGAATTTACCCAGATCGGGTTTTTACCTCCATTAAAGACCGTTTCATTTGGCGTACAGTTGAATTTTTAAAAAATTAATTATGAAAACAGTTAAAAGAATAGTCCTCGGCTGCCTGTTCATCGGCATGGCATCCTGCGATAAAATGATTGAAACGGATATGCCCAATAACCAAATCGGCACCGAGCAGGTGTTTGAAGATGCTCAAACGGCTTATTCGGCGCTTTCCGGATTATACAATAACCTGCGTAGCAACTCACTGGTTTCAGGGAACAGTGCCGGTATGGGCGCTTTGCTCGGCTCTTATGCCGATGACCTGGATTGTTATTATACTGCCCTTAACGGCCATAAAGACATCAGTATCAACCAGCAATTACCTACCAATACGGTAATAGAAACGGTATGGAAAAATGCTTATCTGCAAATTTATGCGGCTAACGCCATAATAATGGGTGCGCAAAATTCCACGTCGCTGGCTGATACCGACAGGCAGCAAATAATGGGTGAAGCAATAGTTATCCGTTCCATGATATACCTGGACCTCCAGCGCATATTTGATAACATTCCTTACACGGCAACAATTGACTACGAACATAACAGGCTGCTCAGCAAACTTGGTGGTGCGCAAATCATAGCCCTTCTTGAGACGGATCTTCTTAGCGCTGTAAATATGTTGGGCGATACCTATCGTGATCCACAACGGATTTATCCCAACCGCCAAGTAGCGGAACTGCTTTTAGTGCATGTATTTATGCTACAAAACAAATATGCTGAGGCTGAGCAGGCAGCGCTCAGTATTATCAATTCACCATTGTATCAGTTCGAAACGGATATTAATGAAGTTTTTCATAACTCAGGCGCACACATAATGTGGCAGATACCTCCGCAATACTCCGGAGATGCTACCCAGGAAGCTTCCTTTTATTACTTTGAAGATGGGCCACCGTCAGCCTATGCACTTACTGACGGGCTTGTCAGTACTTTTGCCCCTAATGATCTTAGAAGGACACTCTGGATAAGTGAAGTAACTGCAGGGGGACAATTGTGGTACCGCCCAAATAAATATAAAAACCTCTCTGGTAACAATACAAATGAATACTCTATCGTCTTTCGCCTGGAAGAAGTATATATGCTACTTGCCGAAGCTATGGCGATGCAGGACAAACTAGCAGAAGCGCTCCCGTATCTTAATGCCACAAGGATACGTGCGGGCCTTGCGGAAGTAGTGCCTACAACAAGGGAAACTCTGGTACAGGAGATATTGGCAGAAAAAAGGCGTGAGTTCTTTGCGGAACAGGGTATCCGGTTTACCGACCTGAAGCGCACCGGAAACCTCAGCGCACTGGAAAATGTAAAGCCATATTGGTCGGCATATAAAAGCACGTGGCCCCTGCCACAGAGTGAACTGCTCTTAAACACAAATCTGGCACCACAAAATGAAGGCTACTAATTCCATATTGATACACAAAATACTGTGCTCATTATTGTTATTTTCCTTTTATACATTAACTGCGCAGATAATTCCTGAAAGGCTTATACTGGGCGCGGAGAAAACCCAAAACCTGGAGTCTGTAAAAGTCAGCGGCAACGCACATTACAGTATGGTCAGGCTGACGTATGCGCACAACCGTGATACCTTGTTGGTATTTAACAATGTAGATGGAGTGACTATGGGCTTCAGGACAAAGGTGGGCGAAAGTTATTTTATAGGATCTGACGCAATATTACTGCCCGGTAAAGGTAAAACTGAACTGTGGAACCTGAAAAACAAAAGCAGTATCCTTTTTGACCACACCCAAAAGGTAAAGGACATGAAAGGCGGAAACCTATTTGTAATCCATTATGACACTATAAAATCCGATCGCCTTATCCTGTACGACCAAAATGGCAAGCCACTTCAACAACTTGACGGGGTACAATCTTTTTTTGTATTGTCCAGTAGCGAAGTGGCAGCCGTAACCACCCGCAATCACGAATTGTACATAATTTCAACGTCAGGTAAAAGAAAAGTGTATTCAACAGGACATACTATAGAAAATGTGGAAAAAGGCTATAAGGACGATGAGTTGCTGATTTGGGAACGGGCTGCCGGGAGTGAACTCCAGGAAATACTATGTCTTAATGGTTCAACAATTTTTCGATTGGCGGATATACTTTCGGTACCATTCAACAACGGCTTTTTGGAAAAAGTGAATACTCCCAAAGGCTATTTTCTCCGTATTTCGTCGCAGCCTTCTCCGGACGAAGGCATCGTGGACATTTGGTATGGTAATGATACCCGCTTACAAGACAAATATCTGTCTCCGGGCGATGAACAGGCCTACCTATGGTATCCGACTGAGAAAAAAGTACAAAAGATTAGTAACCAAAATTTCAGGAAGCAGATCAACCTTGGGAATGTGAAACAGGTATTAGCCTTTAATCCGGATCAATTGCAGGACTACACCACGGTTTTTCCTGCTGTTGAACTCAATGTAATTGACATAGATACTGGCGCAAGCCGTATATTGGATACGTTTAGTTCTGAAATTTATGTTTCTAGAGACGGTAAATTCGTTTTATCCTATAAAAAAGATAAATGGTGCTTGTATGGCATCAACAATAACAGTGTGTCTTGTTTTGGGAGTAAGGAACTTTTAAAACCCTTTTTTACCAAAGATGGCAAAGGGATTATTTTTGAAGGCGAAAACGGGGTATGGTTTTTCAATATTGCCAAGGGTAAGCTTACAACACTACTGAGTACGCCGGGTTATACAGCTACTCTTGTAAATGGGACATCCAAAGCAGTGGCAAATCATGGAATGTACCAAAATTCAGTTGATAACGGAGAGCCTTTGCTCATCAGGTTATTCGATTCCGAAAAGGCTGTTACCTCATTTATAAAATGGTACAAGGGGAAGGAGACGGTAGTTGTCCCACCATCCCGTCATTTATGCTCCGAAATGCATTATGACCCGGAAATAAACAGGCTGATTTATCTTGAACAGGACTACAACCTGCCGCCAAGGCTGGTTACCAAGGGGCATGGGATACCGGAGCATGTGCTTTTTCAGAGCAATAAGAATGATACCTCCCTTAGACGGATACGGCAGGAAATAATATCTTACTCTGATGGACAGGGAAATCCAATACAAGGTGTTTTGTTTTATCCTGTAGATTTTAAAGAGGCTGGTACGTTTCCAATGGTTGTACACATCTATGAAAACCAGCGCCACCGCAAAAACCAGTACCTCAATTTGAGTTACAACAATGGTATTGGATTCAACCCTAGGGCATTCCTGGAAAACGACTATTTTGTTTTCTTCCCGGATATTACTTATGATAATTCAGGTTCTGGCATCTCAGCCCTACAGTGCGTTACCAATGCTTTGAATGTGCTTAAAAATAAAGAATATATTGACCCGAGGAAAGTTGGGCTTATCGGGCATTCGTTTGGAGGGTATGAGACGAATTTTATAGCCACGCAAAGCGACCGCTTTGCTGCTTATGTTTCCGGAGCCGGAAATAGTGATATCGTCAATACCTATCACACTTTTAATACTAATTTCTTAAGCCCCTCCTTTTGGAGGTTTGAATCTTTCCAATATAGGATGTACAAACCCTTTTCAGCAGATAAAGAACTGTATTTCAAAAACAATCCTTTGTATAATACAGATAAAGTAAATGCACCGGTCTTATTATGGACGGGACTGAAAGATGAAAATATAAAATGGGAAGAAAGCCGTACATTTTATAATGCCCTGCGCCGCAACGATAAAAAAGTTATAGCGCTTTTTTATCGCGGGGAAGACCATAGCCTTCAGGGAAGTGCTGCGCAGCAAGACCTTTCGATCAGGATACTTAACTGGTTTGATTATTTCTTAAAGGGGCAAAACGATATTGACTGGATAAGTAAGGAAATGGAAAAGGGAGCTGAATAGCTCCCTTCCTTTTTAGTTTACCCTGTAAAGGTTCATCCCGCAAGCAGTATTGCTAACCTTCCTCTGAAGGTTATGACTTACGTTATTGGCATCAATCCATGTACACAGTGAACTACCGGTAGGGTTACACTGTACTGTTGTTTCGATACATTTAATGGTAGGCGCGGCACTATCGAAATAGAAACCGTTTTCCAACACTGTTTCGCTGCTTTTTTCAGGGCTTGTAGCAAATGCAGCACTAACACCTGCTATAACAATTACAGCCGGTAAAAGAACACTTTTTAAAGTTTTCATAATAATAAAATTTAAAATTGATTGCTTACTATTTTAAGGGTTTCAGCTTCTCCCTTTTTTGAAATGCCTGGTTATCGCCTGCGCTAAACGGTAACGTAACATTTCCCTGCCGGACAAAACAAAAAGGTATTCATCCGTCAGAAGCATCTGGGATAGCCTTTTTTTTCCGCGGTGTTCAATAAAAAAACTACCCAAATAACTTTGTTCCCTGGTATCGTATATATCAATAACAGAAGCATTATCCCAAATTTTAGTAGTCTCAAATTTTCCCATAAGGTTGGATTCTACCAAAAGAAGATTATTATAAACTTCCATATTCCTGTTGACAATTAAAGGCGGGGCATCCATTTTATGCCTGCCGCCAGGAAGGTTCCTGACCTTTACCTGTGCACGTGATATCGTATCGATAGTATGTAGCCTTCGCAATAGATTGAGCCCTGAATCCATAATTAAAAACTCATTTCGGTAGAAGTAACTGTACACAAGGTTTTGGCTGCTCCGGTCATACAGCAGCATACCATCGGTATCAAATACGCCATCATTCTGACGGCTAAGCAATTCATAGTTAATTTGGGATTTGGCCTTGCTTGGTGTAAAAGTCCCGAGTACATTGGTTTTAGTGCTGTCGCTTTGCGCCCTGAAAGCAAAAGTTTCAGGTGTTACAAATTGTAATTGGGAAAAATATATATCGGAAGCATCCATTTTTATAGCTGAAGAATCACTTAAACGGCCCCGAAATACTGCCGGAACAGTACCATCATAAATATAAAAATACGGTTTGCGTACCTGTACTTTTACCGAACGAAAACGCTGGCCGGGAGTATCCAGTGTCAACCTTATACTTTGTTGCGATGTAAATACTGTATCAACCAGAGTTAGTATCTGTGGTGCAGTAGAATTACCAAGGAAAATTTTTCCATCATCATAACCCGCAAAATAGTATGAATCGGCTCCAAGGTCGAATACGGCTTCATCTTCCAGGGGGTGTTGTAAAAACCTACGTGTAAAATTGTTTTCTTTTTTTATGATGTGTTCAGAAGATAAAAAAGGGACAATTACAAGAATGGTTCCCAAGACCATACACAGAAAATGAACTGTGATGATTTTACGAAAGCTTTTCCCTGACGCCCTTTCTTTTAATAAAAGTGCCAGTACCGCAAGTAGGATAAAAAAAATATTAAAGGCCATATGTTCCGTCCATCCCAATTTTTCGAGAATGCCCCCGCACGAACACGGAATGAATTCACTGTAATTCAAGATGAGATAGATATAGACGGTAAAAGAAACCATCAAAGAAAACGAAGCATATAACCCTACGCTTCGCAACGGCTTCAGCCATAGCAATAACACAATGAGAAACTCTACAGCGATAACAAGTGGCGCAATAATCCCCGCATAGGCGCTCAACAACGGCGATTGGGCAATCTGGACTTGAAAATTACTAAAGTCTAATAGTTTTGAGGTAGCCGCATAGATAAAAAGCAGAATGTAAAGCAGGCAAATTACTTCGATTGCAATTCTTTTGAATAATGGTGATTTCATTTCCTATGAATTATATTTATCTACTATACAATTAGCCTCAGGCCAAGTAGGTAGTTGGATGATTTCAGTAGGCAAGGTATTTTAAATCACTCAATTGAACTGCAACAAAAAGCAGCCAAAACTTCTCAAAAACAAGTCTTTATGATTTCTCAGGCGACACTGTAGCTGGCTTGGATTTTAAGGTACTTACTTAAGCTTTTTATTAATATTTACAACCTCCCTTTTTAATTCCATAAGTAGTGCTTTCATTGTATCTGTCGGCAGGTCATCAGGATCATATTCAATAGTTGTGAACCCGCATGCAAATTTCCAGGCTTCAAGGATTTGCGATGGCTTTACTTCGTAAGGTTCAAAATCAGGATTATCAGAATGGAACATAAATTTTTTCCCATTCCTATAGATACGCTTATAGACAATCCCATCATTCTTTGTAAGCATAATATACGTCTGTCCATCCTTGATATGTTCTGCATTTTCTACATATTCCCCTACAATGAAGCTGCCCTCCTGGAAGGGTGGCATAGACCGGCCCTCAATAGGAAATGCCCGGTATTTACCATTGCGCAGAAAGGGCAATGCAATATGCTGCAGGCTTTCAATAAACTCAGGGTCACTGTACCCACTCAGGTAACCGGCCTTTGCTTTTTGCGGGATGATCTCAATAAGGTTCCCGCCATTTTGGTCCACCGTAATGGGAAGTACGATCCGGTTATCGTCCAGTTTTATAAGCCCGTCCATATCGATTTTACGGATGTCCACGGTCAACAACAAGTCAATGCTGACGTGGTAATACCGAGATAGTTTGATGAGGTTTTCATACGGTGCCTGCGACTTTCCCTGCTCGTATTTAGCAAGGATATCACGTGAAATAGAAAGGCTCTCAGCAACAATTTCCTGCGAGACATCTTTTTTCATCCGGAGGTGCCTGATATTGTCAGAGAATAAAGACATAAGCGTTTTGGGATTATTTATCCCGACAAATATAAACTATTTTGGGAATATCTATCCTAATTTTGTTCCGTACGAAATGAATTGATTATGGAACGCTCGATTGTGCACATGGATTTGGATACCTTTTTCGTATCCTGCGTCAGGCTTCAAAACTCTGATTTGGAAGGTATACCCCTTATTGTAGGAGGTGGCGACCGTGGTGTGGTGGCTTCCTGCTCGTATGAGGCGCGCCGGTTTGGCGTACGCTCGGCCATGCCCATCAAAATGGCGCTAAAGCTTTGCCCTGAAGCAAAAATTGTAAAGGGCGATATGGAATTATTTTCCCGTTATTCAAACACCGTTACCCAGATTATTGAGGAAAAAGCACCCGTTGTGGAAAAGGCATCCATCGATGAGCACTACCTGGATATTACCGGGATGGACAAGTTCCATGGTGCCTATAAGTGGACGAATGAGCTTGCAGCAAAAGTCACCCACGAAACCGGCCTGCCTATAAGCTTTGCCTTATCGGTGAACAAGACGGTTTCCAAAATCGCCACTGGTGAAGGCAAGCCAAAGGGCAACCTTGAAATCGCTGCCTCACAGGTGCAGCACTTCCTTAACCCGCTTTCCATCCGTAAGATCCCCATGGTCGGTAACGCGACTTTTACGTTGTTATCCCGTATTGGTATCCGTAACATACAAACCCTTGCTGAAATGCCGGGACAGGTGTTGCAGGAGATGATTGGTAAGAATGGCCTTGAACTATGGAAAAAAGCCAACGGAATTGACAACACACCGGTGGAACCGCACCGCGAGCGCAAATCTTTGTCTACAGAAGACACCTTCCACCAGGATACGACCGACCTACACTTTTTACGGGCAGTATTCTGTGGCATGGTCGAAAAACTAGCCTACCAGCTCCGGCAGGAAAACTGGCTAACTTCGACAGTTACGGTCAAGATCCGGTATTCCAATTTTGATACAGAAACCCGTCAGGTCAGCCTTGACTATACTTCTGCCGACCACACCCTGACCAAGGCGGTGCTGGAGCTTTTTGAAAAGCTGTACCAGCGCCGTATGAGCCTGCGCCTTATCGGTGTACGTTTTAGCGGGCTGGTGCGCGGTACCTACCAGATCGATATGTTTGAAGATACCGTGGAATTAATGTCGCTTTACCAGGCAATGGACAAGATCAAGAACCGTTTCGGGGCCAATGCCGTGATGCGCTGCAACGGTGCATTCCTTAAACCTAAAGCCTTATAAAATGTTCCTCAATTGCCATTCTTTTCACAGCCTACGCTACGGCACCATCCCGATAGCAGACCTTGTTCCGCTTGCGGCCAGCTGTGGGGTGACGGCTATGGCGCTTACCGACATCAATACGGTAACGGGCATCTATGAATTTTACAGGCTGTGTAACGAAGCTGGCATCAAACCAATCGTGGGGATGGAACTACGCCACGACAACAGGCTGCATTATATCGCACTGGCAAAAAACCGTTCAGGCCTTGGAGAGATCAATCGCCTGCGCACCCAGCATAACCTTGCGGGGACGGCGTTGCCACTTGTCGCCCCGGGTTTTGAAAATGTAGTTGTAATTTATCCCATTGATAACATTCCTGAAGTGCTTCAGGATTTTGAATACATAGGCATCCGCCCTGAAAACCGCTCCATGCTCATCCGACCGGAATGGCAGTCAAAGCTGGATAAAATGGTTGTATTGCATCCTGTTACATTCCGCGATAAAATGGAATACAACCTGCACCGCATATTGCGGGCAATTGACCTGAATACCCTGGGGAGCAAGCTGACCCCTGCTGATCACTGTGCCCCTGGCGAGGTAATGGTGCCGGAAAGTGACCTGCTTGAAACGTACAGCCAGTATCCTTCCATTATTGGCAATACAATGAGACTGATGGATAGCTGCCACTTTGAATACGAATTCAAGGTGCCCAGAAATAAAAAGCACTACACTGCAAACCGCGATACCGACCTGCAACTCCTGACCCGTCTGGCACAGCAGGGCTTAATTAAAAGGTATGGCAGTGGCAACCGTGATGCTCAGGAACGTATTGAAAAAGAACTTAAGGTGATTCACGAATTGGAATTCAGCGGGTATTTCCTGATTACCTGGGACATCATACGTTACAGCAACTCCATGGGTTTTCTCCATATCGGGCGCGGTAGCGGGGCCAACAGCATCATTGCCTACTGCCTGGGCATTACAGATATCTGCCCGTTAGAACTCGACCTGTATTTTGAGCGTTTCCTGAATCTGAACCGCAAGAGCCCGCCCGACTTCGATATTGACTGGTCCTGGAAAGAGCGTGATACCATACTGGAATACATCTTTACCCGTTACGGGCGCGAACACGTTGCTTTTTGTGGCACCAACGTAGAATTCAAATACAAGTCCATTTTCCGTGAGGTCGGCAAGGTCTTTGGCCGGCCGAAAGAAGAACTTGACAAACTCTCAGGCACTTCGATGGACCAGCACGATAAAAACGAGATCGTAAGGCAGATACACAAATATGGGATGATGATGGAGAAATACCCCAACCAGCGCTCCATGCACTCTTGTGGCATCATCATCTCCGAAGACCCCATTACCGATTTTACGGCTTTGGAAATGCCCCCAAAAGGTTTTCCCATTGTCCAGTTTGATATGCACGTTGCCGAAGAAATAGGCTTTGAAAAATTCGATATACTTTCCCAAAGAGGTATCGGGCATATCGACGATGCCGCTAAGCTGGTCAAAAAGAACTGCGGTATTGATGTTAATATCCGGGATACTTCTATTTCAAAAGATGAAGCCACCTGCAATGAATACTTAGGGCGTGGCAACACCATTGGCTGCTTTTATATTGAAAGCCCCGCCATGCGCGGGCTTTTGAGGAGGCTTAAATGTGATAACTATAAGGTACTCGTAGCGGCTTCTTCGATCATACGCCCCGGGGTAGCACAAAGTGGGATGATGAAGGAATATATTTTCCGGCACAATTACCCCGATAAGTTCGAGTATTTCCATCCCGTATTTGAAGAACAGCTGGGCGAAACCTATGGCATCATGGTATACCAGGAAGACGTCATTAAGATTGCCCTGCATTATGGCGGGCTGCCGGCTGCCGATGGAGATATCTTGCGCCGCGCCATGAGTGGTAAAGGACGTTCGAAGGAAGCGCTCCAAAGGGTAAAAGACCATTTTTTTGAATGCTGTACCCGGCAGGGACACCCTGAGCAACTGAGCCAGGAAATTTACCGCCAGATCGAATCCTTTGCCGGATATTCGTTCTGTAAGGCGCACTCGGCATCCTATGCCGTGGAGAGCTACCAGAGCCTGTACCTCAAAGTGCATTATCCCATTGAGTTCATGGTTGCCGTCATCAATAACCAGGGCGGGTTTTACCGTACCGAGGTATATGTACATGAAGCACGCATGTCCGGTGCCCGGATACATAATCCCTGTGTGAACAAAAGCGAGTTCGAAACCACGTTGTATGGCAAGAATGTATACCTCGGTTTTATGCACTTACAGGGCCTGCAGGCTGAAGTGGCACAAAACATTGTAGCGGAGCGTGAGAAGCACGGGGAGTATGCCTCCTTGGAAGAATTTATATACCGGATACCTATGGGTATCGAAGGGGTGCAGTTACTTATCTACATTGGTGCATTCCGCTTTACGGGAAAGACGAAGAATGAATTGCTGGTGACCGCCCGCAGGATAATGTTACGATTTACCCCCAAAAGCATCGGGCCGATGCTGTTCCCTTATGCCGTACAACAATACGAGCTCCCGATGCTCTTACGCTCGCCTTATGAAGATGCCTTTGATGAGATTGAACTGCTTGGTTTTCCTGTATCTGTTACGCCCTTTAACCTGCTTAAAACATCATACCGAGGCGACGTTAAGGCATGCGACCTTGTACAGCACCATAAAAAACAGGTTAAAATGTTAGCATACCTGGTATCGCGCAAGCATGTGCCGACCAAGATGGGTGCGATGTACTTCGGGACCTGGATTGATGCCAATGGCGAGTTTTTCGATACGGCGCATTTTACCAGCAGCCTGAAAGAATATCCGTTTAAAGGCGGCGGCTGTTACCTGCTATTGGGCACGGTAGAAGTCGACTATCATTTCCCGACCATCACCATATCCAAAATGAAAAAAATGCCTTTTATACCTGACCCGCGCTACAGGGAAAGTGACGCTGAAAGTTCCCATACTCAGGAAAGGCTTCGAGAAGATGTATCCATGACCCATCGTGAGCCCTATCCTCAGGAACAGGAAATCAACCTGCCAAGGCATAAGATGAATACTACACAACAAACCGAAGAATCACGAAATTTAAAACAGTAGTAAACATATAAAACAACAGGACTTGAATAAATTTTTAGAAACTTTGCAAAACACCTTTCTATCATGCATTACAAAAACAAATAAAAGCTTCAAGCTTCTGAGAAAAGTTACTACTCGATAACTTAACAGTAACCATAAGTCTCTATTTACTTAAACTAAAATTTCCGC
Source organism: Bacteroidia bacterium (assembly GCA_046566705.1). Classification (GTDB taxonomy): domain Bacteria; phylum Bacteroidota; class Bacteroidia; order Flavobacteriales; family Flavobacteriaceae; genus Flavobacterium. The sequence goes on from JBKHWE010000006.1 coordinate 394,616, forward strand.
CAGATATTCACTTCATAATTTTCAAAAGCAATAATGTGTTTAGGATCAGCAATTGCTGTTTTTAAATTATCTAACTGCAAATTTATATTTAAGAAAGTACTTCTAATTTGTAATCTTTTAATTATAATCATAGATATTCTTTCAATATTTTATAAAACTCTTCGTTTTTGATTATGCCTTTCTTTTTCAAAGATTTTAATCGCTTACCGACAGATTTGATTTGAACTGCATTTTTTACTAAATGTTTAAAAATTTTGTCATCTCTGGTCACATAGATGAATACCTCAATAGGCCACTTAAATCTAGCAAAACAGTTTAACAAACCAAAAACTAGCAATTCTGTCCTATTCCAATCAGGAATTTTAAATCTTTGCTTATAAAGTCTTGAACTTGGGTCTTCTTCAATTAGCCTGTAAACTTCATTTATTGTACTATATTTAAACCTATTATATGTATTTACGTCTATAATATTTTTATCGAAACGGTAATATAATGAATCAAAAAGTTCAATTAATAAAATCTCACAATCATTAAAAGTATTTGAGAAACATAATGAAATAAAAAATGTGTAAATACCAGTTACTGTTTCCTGATTACGAAATTTTGAGATTTTATCAATAAATAATTTAGATTCTAAAGTGCTCAGATTCTTCCATTCTTGATTTGCTACTGTAAATAATTCCGTTACAATTAATAATAACTGCTGATTAAATTCTGTTCTTTCAGTAAGGCTTCTAAATGCAACTATTTGATTATTTGACAACAAATCCTGACAATCTTCTGGAAGCTCTTTATTAGTCAAATATATCCAATCATAAAGTACTCCAAAAAGAGATGCTTCACCATAAATATTGAGTAACTCAGTCAGATACGAAGTATTTTGATTTTCTAGTAATGAAAAGACGACATTATTTAGTTCTTTCAAACTAAATTCCCTAAAATATTTCCACCAGTAGTCTTGTATTTCTAACGGCTTAGTCCAAAGTATGCCAAGTAATTTACTATTTTGTTGTTTCGCTATTTCTTGTAGCGGCAATTCGGAATATAAATCTATATCATCTACCCATAAACTTAAATCTAAAGAATTCAATAGTTCGGACAGGATTTCAAAACCATAATTCTTTTTTAAAATGTGAGCCAAAGCTACCATTTCACTACCCTTTAAAAATCCCGCATTGTGTGCAGCAATTAATGTGCTATTAATTTTCCAATTAACTTTTTTTAAGCTTGGGCTACTCAGGATCGTACGGTATACTTCAAAAGACTCAAAAGCATCATCAGTTGCTTTGCTAACAATAAAATTTTTCAATAATAAAGCATCATCTTCATTTTTAAAAGTAATATTGACAATGTTCAGTAAATCTGTAACATTAGAAAAATCTTTTGAAACAGAAGCCTCATAAGCAAAATACAGGGCTATAAAATTTCGTTTGTTTAGAGAGACATCAGATCCGAATTTCGTCATAAATTCAAGTACTCTTTGTGAATCTGAATTCTTGTATAATTCAGCCCACTTTTCTAATGTAAAAGTTTCAATACTTGAATCGACTACATTAAATCTCGGACGTTCTTGATTACTAATATGACGCTCACGCGAAAACGGCATAACCTGTAAATCAAATGGATCATTTCCTAAATATTTTACTGACATTGATCCAAGACAAAATTTAAAATTTCTTTTTAACCTTGGCCATTGATAACTCCAGATATTTAAAACATCTTCCTCAAATTCTTGTGAAGAGTCTGATAAAATAATAAGGCTCTGTTCTTTTTGATAAAGCTGTGATAAAAGATAATAATATTTTGGTGATAATTTTTTGTTTCTCCTTTGAAAAAAATTTAGATTAAGTTCAATCGAAGCTAAGTAATCTTTGTAATCATTCTTTTCAGGTCTTTTAAAAAATCCAATAAGGCAGTTTACATCCTCCAGCATCCATAGATTAGATACATCAATAAGTAGAGTGTGTGTCCAGACACAACCTGGTCTTGGCATTTCATCTGCATACCAGGTCATGGCAAACGCATAGAATTTACCATTATTTACAGGATATCCAGTCAAATAGGACTGAAAATTTGATTCTCTCCCTGTCCCTGAATAGTCGCTTTGTACTAACAGTGTATTTTTTTCAATCGCTGACAAATCAAGAGAACATGCTAAAAGTTTATGTCCATCTTTATATCCGTGCAGAGTCTGATTTATTATAACCCCCTTATTCTTTACCATTGTTCAATTATCCATTCAATAGGAGCGCAAATATTGTTATGAAAATGCTCACCTTCTTGTACAACTATCTTTTGAGCAGGTTCATCATGTTGTAACAATTTTTCTGTCATTTCTTTATATGACCCTCCTTGAGCACTGACACCAAAAACCTTAAAAGATATTCTTTCAAAATTACAAATTAAAAATTGGAATACTAACGGTAAATTCATCTCTAGCCACTTTTCAGGTGTTATTTTTTGTTCTATAATTTCATCCCAAGCGGAAATGACAATCGCAATAGATTGCGGTTCAGTTCTTACTTCCTCCAAATGGGAATCGATTATGTCCAATAGAACAACTTGACTGGGAACTTTTTCTATGTCGAATTCCGCAGATTTTTCTAAGACAGCACTATTCTTGCCATCTACCTCATCACTACTATCTTCGTTAAAGCCATCTAATGCAGCGGAAATTTCATCTATTAAGACGTGCGGAAGTACTTTGGATGGATTAATAAAAAGCAAAATACCTGATGAACTATTTACAACCTCCCGATATTTTAATTCCCAAATCCTGTCAGCAAAATGTGTATTAAAAGACTCGCCCGCAATGTCCGGTATTTTAAGATCAAGACGGTCTTGGGTTCTTTCGTCTTTAATATGCATTACTACATCACCTTTTGATATACCTGTTACTGTTAAAGTTCTTTGGAGAGTTTCACATTGTAACCACTTTTCATGGATTAAATTTAGATATGTATTATCCTTCGAAATTTTATATTGAGATAATGTTTTGCCTTCCATTTCAGCTGAACTTACCAAATGATAAAAACCTGCTAAAAAAGATGTCTTACCTGTCTCGGGCAAACCTACCAATAAGATATTGCGTTCAATCATAAGTTTTTCCTATATTTAAATTTTTGGAACTCTCTCAAATCATTCTCTGCTATCATCGAAATTTGACTTTTTAGATTATTTGAATATCCCTTCCTCTCAAGTGACAATCGTAAAAACTCATTAATACCGAAACCGGCAGGTATATTAACATTCTTAGATCTTGACGCAACCCCGATCCTATTTTTTATCAACTCACCATATTTGTTATCTAGTGGTTTAACGAAAAAACTTTCTAAACTATCTTGTTCTTCTTTGGTACCCACCATATCCATCTTTGTAATGATAATATTAATTCCTTTTTCTATAGAAATCATTCCATTTTGTAATGCCCGGTCTATAATCTTAAATAGATTGTTTTTGGCAGTCTGTCGTAGCTTAGGGTTTACAAGGTGACTCCCGTCAACGATGAAACATATATGATCAGCGTTACTAAAAACTTTTAGAGAAAGCATCTCGTCATCTTCGTTTCTTGCGGCTTGAAATTTTTCGCCATTCACATCAGCAAATAGTAAATGTTTTGCCTCAGTAATCAAATTTTTTTCACGAACGGCCAAATGCAAAAATGTGAATTCTTTAGTTTTTGTTCTCTCAGTCTTAGATACCTTATTTAATGATATTACTCGCGCATGATGGCATTTTCTCTCGAATCCCAATGGGGTTTTAGTTCCCGCAAAATAATAATCCATAAAAGCTCCTTTCTGAAATCTATCGAATAATGAAGCAAATAATGTTGATTTGCCCGAATCAGGTTCTCCAACGAGTAAAATTAAATTAGCCGAATATTTATATGTAATTCTTTCTACATCAGCATTAGTTATTTCGTCGTTTGAAGGTAATATATACAAATCTGTATTTTCTTCCTGAGTAAGTATGTCCCCATCCTCTTTTGGGCTTAGAGTGCTTTCTATTAAGTTGGTTAAAAAAGGACAATTTTCTCCATGCCCTTCCAGACACACACGGTCAGTTTCGTAAGGACATCCCTCCTGTGAACACTTGGTTTTAATTTCACTCACATCTGACATATAATTTAGACGGATAATATATTAATAATTTTAGCTGCCATAATTTCTTTGTATAATCTACTAGAATAGCTTAAAAGACTTATAGTTACAGTATCCTTTAATGCTGTTTTCCTTAAAAATTGGGGCTGCCATTCCTGTTCAGATAGCTCGGTAAACTTTATCACACCATAAAGAACGGGAAGACTGTCAGCAAACTCTTCACTAAGATCCGGCAAATGCTTCCTAATGTCATTTTCATGCCCTTTAATTGATGATATAATCTCTACAAGGGTCTTGTGTGGGACATTGTAATTTTCCGTGAACTCAAGGCTTTTTTCAATTAGCGAATCAATATCCCCAGCACCAGGAAGCATCTCAGTAAGATTTGCTAATTCTAGGGCGCATATCAAGGCATTTAACCCTTCATTTATTAATTTTGTTGGTTTTCCCAATATTGAGCTATGTGACGAGAATATCCACCACAACATATTGTTTTCTTCAGACAGGGACTTAAAGTTCTTGCCCATCTGTTCAATATATTCAATAATTAAATTTATAGCAGAGATATTTAAGTGATTATCCTTAACAAGACCAGAAACCTGATTTCCTATTTTATCATCTGAAACCACTGAACTTTTTGCAACGGATGGCTTAAATTTGCCAGGAATTGGTTCAAGCTTAATCTTTCTTTTCTCCTCACACGAATTTATATAAGCTATTTCCGCTCTATTTATGATTTCAGGTAAGACCTGCATATCCACGTCAGAATTAATTATCAATAATAGTATAATTAGGTCTGACAAGCTATCTTCTTCATACTCGATTCTTTCAGCCAATACACAGCCTGCTAACACGCGAGTTATATTTTCATTTGTCAAAGAAAAAAATTCATCTTCCTCTTTGAATCGAAGTGCAAAGTCATTAAAAATTTTATCTTTCGAATTAACTTTACCCAAATATACCCGGATAATATTTACCCAAAATTTAATGTCCTTTTCCTTCAGAAGTTTATTAATTACATCGCGTTTTGGCTGCAATTCACTAACTCCTGCGTCCTTTTTTAATGAATTGTTATACCAATCTGTAAAAAGTGATTTTGCTGTATTCATACTATTTTAAATTCTTAAAAGGGTTGGGGTCTATATTTTCATCAAATAATTTTGACCATAAATCGGCTAATAAATTTCTATCTTTTGCCCTGATTAGAAATTGGGCTGATAATTCGTCTGGTTTATTTTCCATGTTTTCGCCATCAATGACAACTCCTAACTCGCGGGCAATTTGGAAGCGTTTAGTCAATGGTATGGAAAAGAACGCCTGTAAGATTTTTGTATTTTGATTCATATCTGCTAGAAAATTAGGAACCTCAGGTAATTGTCTTAAATGAAGTAATTCTGTAGAATTGAAGTCAGTTTTAGATTCGTTGTCATTTTTAGTATATAATTTTCTAATTTTGCCAACTTTCGGCCTAACAATTTCCGATTGGTTAGTTAATAAACCATACAAGATATCGTAACCGTTCGCTGTTGTTACATTGTAACGGGTAAACGGCAACAAAGGGGCTATGATATTTTTTTCATCGCCATTATTCACAACAACACTGTAGAACTTTTTATTTATTGTTTCGTTCTCATACAATTGAGTTAGAATTAAAATCGATTCATATTTACCACCTTTACCCACACCTGCCTTTTCGGTTCCTTCAAATCTTGCTTTATATTTTGGAGAAGGCACGACCAAGACATAATCGCTTAGCCTAATCTTTTCTTCCATCCACTGAGGCCAACCTCGCTCTGGAGGGTTACTTCCCTCAACATACCGGTCTATCCAACAATCAAGACCTTCCATTGTCAATTTATTTGCGAGTTCTAAAACTTTAGCCTTATGACTTTCATTATCATGAGCATAACTAATAAATACGCTCGGAACTTTATCAAGCTCCAATTCTATTAAAGGGTCAGACATTCTATTTGTTTATATAGTAATTTAAAAATTGTTTAATAATACTACAGCTAAGTAGCATCGGCTTTCGGGAGATTAAAATTTGAATGTTATTTCCTTTAGTAGTATATTCCCCTATTATTTTTCCACTCATATATGATATAGCAAAAACTCCTTTTTCATAACTACCATTATGTGTAAAATTGTATCCCATTGCATCTTTAAGAACTTGATGGTATAGCAGCTTTGACTCGATTGGTGATTTTAACTGAATGGAACATGCCATAGAAGATTTGATATCTGATTTATAAATTATTGATACATTTTAAGAAAATAGTATCCCATCAAATATAAAAAAATTATAATTGTTTTAACAGGTAAAAATACCTATTTTTTGTCTTCAATTTATTACAAGAATAATTTTAAGATATAATATGTCTGCAAAAAGTCCTTGTCTTCTTATATCTTCAAATAATTTTGCTTTAAAGCAAATTGATGCCAAATTGAGTATTGTTTACTCACATTTGTCTGCGATGCCATTCAATTTCATTATTTGATTAGCAATACTATTTTTAGTACGCATTTAAATTGAGAAATATGAATATAGATTTAGTAACCAAAGACGACCTTGAGCAATTTAAAAGAGAATTGCTTGAAGAAATACGACGTTTCACATTTCATCCGCAAACGGCAGGCGAAGCCTCGAAAACTTGGATTAAGAGTAATGAGGTGCGTAAACTTTTAGCTATCTCTGCGGGCACACTTCAGAATTTAAGGGTAAACGGCACGTTGCCTTATAAAAAAATTGGCGGCCTTATGTATTATAAGTATAAAGACATCCAGAAACTGATGGATAATGATACTACTGAATAGTGGAAATTCATAGATTTTCATATTAAATAGAGCATTTCATATTTCAAATCATTAAATTTGTATTAGTTACCCATCAAATTTAATGTGAACTATTCGGTGAGCTTAAAATTGAGAGTACGTTTACATTATTGATTCATAGACGCTTACAAGTAAAGGTTGTCGGACTGCCACCCCGACCAGTACAAATCCCAAAATGTACTAAAAGCCGTAAATATCAAGTATTTACGGTTTTTTTATTTTGTGTCATGTCCTGAAATTACATAAAACTAATAATGATAAAAATGCTTTTTCAAGCGGAATGGCATTTTCTTCAATGTTTTTTACTTGCTTAACCTATGCAACGTATACGTCATTGCCGTTAGCAAGAAAAATGCTACTACCTGGTGGGTGAGCCCCAGCCATAGTGGCACGCGGAATAAAAGTGTAAGCACCCCAAGGGTAAATTGAAGAAATACGATTATTACAAGCGCGTTAAGTCCATTTTTCTGCTGGTTGTCCAGACTGAATTTCCTGCCCCTGAAGTATAATGCCAGTATTAGTCCTACCACTACATACGCCATAGTACGGTGTACAAACTGAACGCCGCTTTGGCCTTCAGTAAGGTTTTGAAGCAGGGTAGGCTTTTCTATAAATACGCTATCGTGTATCAGTTGGCCATCGCTCATTAGCGGCCAGGTGTTGTGTACAAGCCCGGCATTAAGCCCGGCAACAAAGCCACCGTATATAATTTGTAGCAGCAGGAATATAAGTGTTACCCGTGCAAGTTTACGCATAGGCAGTATAGGTGCTTTCCTTTCCGGATAAAATAAATCCAGCGCCACCCAAAGCGTATAGGCAAAGGTTAGGAACGCGAAGGTAAGGTGCAGCGAAAGCCTGAAGTGGCTTACATCCGGGTCGTTTACCAGACCGCTTTTTACCATATACCACCCAAAGAAGCCTTGAAGTGCCCCCATGCCAAGCAGTACGTAGCTCTTTTTAAGGGTAGGTTTGTCAATACGTTTTTTGATAAGGAAATAAGCAAACGGAATGATAAAAACCATACCTATGATACGCCCTATAAATCGGTGGAACCACTCCCAGAAGTAAATGAACTTGTAATCATCCAGCGTAAAGTTATTGTGTATGTTTATCTTCTGGTACTCCGGGAACTTCTTGTATTCATCAAAGGCATGTTGCCATTTTTCTTCCGTCAGCGGAGGGAAGGTATCGGTAACCAGGTGCCAGTCGGTCATGCTAAGGCCGCTGTTCGTGAGGCGGGTTATACCGCCAACTACCACCATTATAAATACCAGTACACAGCCTGATAATAACCAAATGATGACTCCTTTATCGCGTTTCATAAGTGTTTAAGAATTTGCAGTTTTAAGTCCGAGTTTTTTTGCGCGTTCCATCATAAAGGCATAGGCTGCCTCATACTCGTTGGCTATTTCGCCTTCCAGTATGGCTTCCTTAATGGCTTCTTTCAGTACTCCGATTTCCCTTGAAGGCTTCAGGTTAAAAATCTCCATGATTTCCTCTCCGGTAATAGGCGGCTGAAAGTTTCGCACGTGGTCGCGCTCTTCCACTTCAACAATTTTTTGACGTACAATTTTAAAGTTGTTGTGGTATTTTTTAAACTTGCTCGGGTTTTTTGTGGTGATGTCTGCCTCACAAAGTGTCATCAGGCTGTCTATGTCCTCACCGGCATCAAACACCAGGCGACGCACGGCACTATCCGTAACAATATCCTGGGCCAATACTATGGGGCGTGAACTCATCATTACCATTTTCGACACAAATTTCATTTTGTGGTTTAGTGGCATGTGCAGACGTTCAAACAGTTTTTTTACCATTTTTCCACCCACAAACTCATGCCCATGGAAGGTCCAACCCTGTTTTTTTACAAAACGTTTGGTAGGTGCCTTGCCGATGTCGTGCAATAACGCAGCCCAGCGCAGCCATACATCGTCGGTATTCGGGCAGATGTTGTCTACCACTTCCAGGGTATGGTAAAAATTGTCTTTGTGGGTTTGGCCTTCTACTTCCTCTACGCCTTTAAGCGCGGTAAGTTCGGGCAATATAATATCCAGCAGCCCGGTATCGTGTAACAACTTAAAGCCTATAGATGGTACGGGTGTAGAAAGTATCTTATTTAATTCGTCGGTAATGCGCTCACCGGTTATGATTTTAATGCGCTCTTTGTTTCGCGTAATAGCTTTTAACGATTCCTCCTCAATGGTAAAGTTGAGCTGGGTAGCAAAACGAATGGCACGCATCATGCGTAGTGGGTCGTCACTATAGGTAATATCCGGGTTTAGCGGCGTACGAATGATTTTGTTGGCAAGGTCTTCCACACCGTTAAACGGGTCTACCAGTGTACCAAAATCATCTGTTGAAAGCGATAATGCCAATGCGTTTATGGTAAAATCCCTGCGGTTTTGGTCATCCTCCAGCGTACCGGTTTCCACAACAGGATTGCGGCTGTCGCTGTTATAGCTTTCCTTACGTGCGCCTACAAACTCCACGTCAACATCGTTATACTTTAGCATGGCAGTACCATAGGTTTTAAAAACCTGTACTTTTGGCTTATTCGCTATGAGCGATGAAACCGTCTGTGCCAGCTCTATGCCAGAGCCAACCGCTACGATGTCAATGTCTTTTTTTGATGGGCGTTCCAATAAAAAATCGCGCACAAACCCTCCTATAACATAGCTCTTTACATTAAGCGATGCTGCGGCCTGCGCGGTAATTTCAAAAATCGTATTATTAAGGGCTTCTTTGTATGAAGTTTTGTTTTCCATTTAAGGGCGTATCACTTTAACCGTCATGTCATTGCCCAGCTTTATAATAGCCGAAGGCGTGGCGGAAACTTTTTCGTGGTGCAAATTTACAATATAGTCTACGCCGTCCAAAATATGATGGTCAATTTCTTTAAACTTGGTTGGAGTAGGCAGTCCGCTTATGTTTGCCGATGTAGAAACCAACGGTCTTTTCATACGCTCAATTAATCTATAGCAAAACGGCTCTTTTACAAGGCGTGCTCCCAGCGTATTATCCGGGGCTATAATGTTTGGAGCCACGTTCTTTGGATTATCCAGGACCAGGGTAGTTGGCTTGTCGCTCATGTCCAGTATTTGCCAGGCGGTTTCCGGTATGTCTTTGAAGACATTCCACATCATGCGGTCGCCGTTAACCAAAACAATCATGCTTTTGCTTTCCTCGCGTTGTTTAAGGGCGTATATTTTCTTTATGGCTTCGGGGTTTGTAGCATCACAACCAATACCCCAAACGGTATCAGTAGGGTAGAGGATAATACCACCCGCCTTAATGGCTTCGTAAGCATTATGTACTTCCTGCTTTATGAGGTCGTCCTCACTCATGTTCATTCTGTCTAATGGATGCATGGCATTACTATTTTAGGCAAAATTACTCCTTTTTAAAATGGAAATGGCGTAAATGTAAACGGAGTTTTAATTATTGCTATTCAAAGCGGTTTAATGCTGCTACAATAATTTTTAATTCATCTTCCGTTAAAACCGGACTTATCGGCAAGCTCAGCACTTCGTTGTGTATCTTTTCAGTAATGGGTAAAGACAAGTGATTATACTCTTTATAGGCCTCTTGTTTATGTGGAGGGATAGGGTAGTGTACCAGTGTTTGTATGCCTTTATGGGTAAGATAGTGTTGCAGCCTGTCACGTTCTGTAGTCCTAATTACATACAAATGCCATACTTGCTCATTTCCGTTTTCGGGGATATGAGGTAATCTAATAGCTTCGTTTTTTATGTTAGCATTATAAAAAACAGCGATTTCCCTGCGGCGGTTGTTCTCTGCATCAAGATGTTTTAGTTTCTCGTCAAGTACTGCTGCCTGGATTTCATCCAGTCGGGAGTTTAATCCCCGGTATTTATTCACGTATTTTTCGGTAGTACCGTAGTTGGCTATGGCCCGAATGGTTTTTGCCAAAGCATCGTCATTGGTACTCACGGCTCCGCCATCGCCTAATGCTCCGAGGTTTTTACCCGGATAAAAACTGAAACCTGCAGCATCGCCCAGGTTGCCTGATTTTATGCCGTTCCACTCAGCACCAATTGCCTGCGCGTTGTCTTCAATTATTTTAAGATTGTGCTTTTCAGCCAATGCCTTTAATTCATTGCTATGTGCTATGCGTCCGTACAGGTGCACCGGCATTATTGCTTTAGTTTTTTCAGTAATGGACTTTTCAATATTTCCGACGGACATATTAAACGTATCCATATCAGGCTCTGCGAAAACGGGTACAAGTCCACAGTCTGTAATGGCGAGTAGGGTAGCTATAAAAGTATTTCCGGGTATTATTATTTCGGCGCCCTGCTCCATACAGCCGAGCTCCATATAACCACGGAGTATCAGCCTTAGGGCATCGAGTCCGTTTGCTACGCCTATAACGTGTTTTACACCAAGGTAATCGGCAAGGTTTTTTTCAAATAGTTTCACTTCATCTCCCAAAAGATACCAGCCGCTGCGGAACGTTTTAAGCAATCGTGCTTCAATCGCTTCCTGATGCGTTAGGTTTATTTTTTGTAAGTCGAGAAATTTTATCATTGTATTATCTTCTGGCTTTTTCTCAGTATGATTACTTTGAATTTCGTGCTGTATCCCTGTAACTATATATCGTTAATTTTGTAACCGCCAAGTTCCTTTATCTTAAACTTGTTATGGTAAATGTACAGATTAATTATACGTTCTGAAATATAGCCAAATACCCTTCCCTGTACAGGATCAGACGGTATCTCGATTCTTTTTTCCAATTCAAACAGTATACTGAAAAGCCATTTGTAGTATTCGTTCCAGATCTTTTTCGTAGTAACCATCATGTTACCCATATGAAAACGGTGGCCTTCATCAAGATGGTTTGTAATGCTTTGGTCGTATTCCGGGTAAAGCTCGCGGATAATTTTCAGGGTTTCGTCCCAGTCAGATTTTCTGTGGCCGCCCTGTTCGTTATAATACGATTCCGAAAGGCTTTCCTTCATGGTATAATGGCGTAACACTATAACGTCATGTGAACGGAGTATACCTGCGATTTTTTTGTCGGTTGCTTCGGCTGTAGCCTTATAAACAGCCGTATTCTTAAATTCGTCAGCGCTCATGTCTTTTTGGCGGGAAGGCTTAAAGTTGTAAAAAGGGCTAAAGAAATTAAAGTAACGCCTGTAGTGGCATATGCCCACATATTCAGCATCGGTTATGTGCCTGCTTATCCAGTAGGTGGCGGTAAGCTCACAGAAACTGCTGTTTTTCCGGGCGATGTTGTCGCCGGTATTGTCCCTGTAAATACCACTATAAATATCGTCTTTATTGCCTACCTGTATGGGTACATAAAGTTCATTGGCCAGTGGCGGCATGGCTTTGTGGGTAACTACAAATATCTTAGTTTTCATTATCGTTAAATTCACGTTTTACTGCCACAAGCGCGGCTGCTACAATCTGGTGCATGTCATAATACTTGTATTCGGCAAGGCGGCCGCCAAAAATAGTAGCCGACTCTTTTTTAAGCGCGGCATACTTGTTATATATCGCCTGGTTATGCGGGTTGTTTATCGGGTAGTATGCCTCTTTTTCGGGTGTCCAGTTTTCAGGGTACTCACGTGTTATAACCGTTGACGGCTGTTTGCCAAACTCGAAATGCTTGTGTTCTATAATCCGGGTATAGGGTACATCGCTATCATTATAATTTACAACGGCATTGCCCTGGTGGTTCGCTACGGGCAGTGTTTCATTCTCAAAACGGAGCGACCTGTATTCAAGCTGGCCATGACAATAGCCAAAATACTCATCTACCTTACCGGTAAAAACAACTTTTTGTGCAATGCTTTCCCATTGTTCTTTATCTGTAAAAAAGTCGATACCGGTTTTGCAGTCTACGTTTTCCAGTAGGCCGTCTATAATTTTGTTATAACCACCTTCGGGTATACCCTGATAGGTATCATTAAAATAGTTGTTGTCGTAGGTAAAGCGTACCGGTAGCCTTTTTATTATAAATGCAGGCAGTTCGGTAGCCTTTTTACCCCACTGTTTTTCGGTATATTCCTTAATAAGGGTTTCGTAAATATCCTTACCTATTAATGAGAGTGCCTGTTCCTCAAGGTTCTGAGGGTCATCTGTTCCATACTCGTCTATCTGGCTTTGTATGATATGCTGTGCCTCTGCCGGGGTTTTTACCCCCCAGAGCTGGTAAAACGTATTCATGTTAAAAGGCAGGTTGTAGAGCTTGCCTTTAGATATGGACAGGGGCGAATTCCTGTAGTGGTTAAAGGTTGCAAACTGGTTTACGTAATCCCAGATATCCTTGTCATTAGTGTGGAAAATGTGCGCGCCGTATTTATGTACATTAATACCTTCTATATTTTCGCAGTGTACATTGCCGCCAAGATGGGGGCGCTTATCTATAACCAGGCATTTTTTGCCGCGCTTTGTAGCTTCGTGCGCAAATACGCTGCCAAAAAGCCCTGAGCCTACAATCAGATAATCATATTTCTTTTCCATAGGGCGAAATTATTTATAATATCTTAACTTGCAAGCCATTTAATATAGAATTTTAACAAATGGGACAAATTCAGGTAGGTTTCCTTGTGTCATATGATTACAGGCTGATTCAAAATGCTTTGCCGCCAATTTATGAAGACAGCGATACGATTTTTCTGGCTATTGACAGGAATCGTAAGACGTGGAATGGCGAAACATTTGCTCTTAATGACGATTTTTTTGCATGGATAAAGCAGGTAGATGTAAATAACAAGGTAGTTATTTATGAAGATGATTTCTACCAGCCATCACTTACAACTATGGAGTGTGAAGTAAGGGAGCGCAAACTACTGGCAGAAAAAATGGGTATAGGCAACTGGCTTATACAGCTTGATTCTGATGAGTACATGTACGATTTTAAAAAGTTTGTCCGTTTTTTAAAGGCAAATAATCACTTCCTTACCTCAAATGAAGCCATACAGATATGCGCATGGAAGGTAAACCTTTATAAATATGTAGATGAAGGCGTTTTATACGTAGATAAGCTGGATAAGTTTATGGTGGCTACAAATAAGCCTAACTATAGGGTAGGGCGCCATTCTAAATGCCGTTCTATTTATACCGATAGTATAGCATTACACGACTGTCTTTCGAGGGAGCGCGGTGAACTGGTGCAAAAGCTGGAAAACTGGGGCCATAATACCGACATAGATAAGGAGGCTTTTATGCACAAATGGGATACTGTAAATAAATCCAATTACAAGGATATTCAGGGCTTTTTCTACCTTAACCCTATGCATTGGAAAACACTGGAGTTTATGCCGGGTAAAAATATACCGGAGCTTATAACCAACTTTAAAAATGCATCAACCTTAAAGGTATCGGCACTGTTCCTGGCCGGAAAAAATTTCGGGCAGTGGTTTCGTTTCCTGTTTAAGAAACAATAATAAAACAAAGGGCTTACGCGAATAAACGTAAGCCCTTTGTTTTTAGGTATACAATTCCATGTATGCCAATGCTGCTTTTTCCCAGGTGAAAAAATCGGCACGCGCTTTTATTTTTTCCAGATATAGGGTCGGGTTGTTGTTAAAGTTACCCAATTCCTTTAGAAGAAAATCTTTCATGTACTCCGGGTCAAAGTTGTTCCAGTAGAATGCCGCCTCACCTCCAATTTCCGGTAATGATGTTTTGTCTGACAGAAAAACCGGCTTGCCAAATTTCATGGCCTCGATAGGAGGTAGCCCAAATCCTTCACGGATAGACGGAAATACAAAAGCGGCACAGTTAGACAGGTAATATTGCTTGGTAACCTCGTCTACTTTTCCGGTAAGGAATATTTTATCCTGAAGCTTATGCTCTGTAATGTATTTTTTTATCTCTTCCCCATAAGCCTTATCATTATTGCCCGATATAATTAATATATAATCTTCGATGTGCTCCATCATTTTTACAATAGACAGGAAGTTTTTACGCGCTATAAAATCGCCCAGGCTGTATAAAAAAGGTTTATTCGCAGTTATGGCAGGGGTATATCCCGATACATCAAGAAGGGTAGAAATAGGGTTGCCATTATAAATAACTACCTCTTTTACATCCGGGATTGTAAAATACTGGTGTGCCTGTTTTTTTGCAAATTCACTTATGTATGTAATAACATCGGCACGTTGTAGCTTGTCTTTAAATACTTTCGCGTTTTTAGCAGAGGCTTCCGGGCTGCCCTCCTCCATAAAGTTTACATCGTGTACGGTAAGTACGTATTTTCCGGGTTTGCTGCCCGGTTCTATTTTTGTGTTCTGGTTAAGGCTGTGCCATACATCATATTTCTTGCGCAGACGGAACAGGCTATGGCGCTGCAGGCTACTGTATTTATTGTATTTAAAAGCATTGCCAAATTCGGCCTTAAGCGCCTCAGGGTCTTTAAGATTCAGGTAAATGTCCAGTTCGGGGTGGGGTAAAGCCGCCATGGCCTTAATAAGTTCATAATTAAACGTACCCAGGCCGCCGGCCCTGTTCTTAAGGTTGTGTGATTCCAGGAAAACTGATTTCATTTACTTTTTTTGGTAAAAATATTCATAAAAATAGCGTCTGTGCGCAGCAATATTTATTTTTGTTGAAAATTTTATATGCGCTTTACAATCAGTCCGGCTTTTAAGGATAGGCAAAAGGCTTTAGAGTCAATGATAAACGGTTTCAGTACAACGGGACAGGACTTTGTTATTGGCAGGAGAAATACCATTAAAACCTTCCCGCTTGGAGAGAGTACCGTAAACGTAAAATCGTTTCGTGTGCCTAACCTGCTAAATGCCGTAGTGTATACTTTTTTCAGGAAGTCTAAGGCGCGTCGTTCGTTTGAGTTTGCCCAAAAGCTCGAAAAAAACGGCATAGGCACCCCTGAACCCATAGCCTATGTAGAAAATTACGGTTTTCCGGGGCTAAAAGACAGTTATTATATGTGTCGCCATATTATGCCCGACCTTACTTTCCGGGAGCTTGTGGAAATACCGGATTACCCTGAACACAATATTATATTGCGCCAGTTTGTGGCTTTTTCCTTTAAACTGCACCAGGCGGGTATAGAGTTTAAAGACCATTCGCCGGGCAATACACTTATTGTAAAGGATGGCCCCGGCAGGTATTCATTTTTTCTGGTAGACCTTAACCGCATGAACTTTCATGAGTCCATGAGTTTTGAACAGCGTATGGAAAACCTGAAACGCCTTACGCCTAAGAAAGAGATGGTAGAGGTAATGAGTAACGAATATGCTAAGCTCTATAAGCAAAGGACTGAAGCTGAAATTTTTGAACTACTTTGGGCCAGGACAGAAGAGTTTCAACGTAAATTCTGGAGAAAAAGGGCACTGAAACAAAAGCTTAAACTTAAATAGTACGCTAAATGAAAGCATCGGTAATTATGAGTACCTACAACGCCGAAGCCTGGCTGGAAAAAGTGCTGTGGGGCTTTAGCGCGCAAACTGAAAATGATTTTGAGATAATTATAGCAGACGACGGTTCCGGGCCCAAAACCGCTGAATTGCTGGAGCGACTTCGCCCACTATTGGGTATTTCCATAAAGCACGTATGGCAGGAAGATAATGGTTTCCAGAAGTGCATGATACTTAATAAGGCAATTGTGGCTGCTGAAACCGACTATCTTATTTTTACCGATGGCGACTGTATACCCCGTGCTGATTTTGTGGCCACGCATCTTAAGTTTAGGAAACCGAAACATTTTCTTTCCGGAGGATATTTTAAATTGCCAATGGTTACCTCTGAAGCCATAACCAAAGATGACATAATAGCCCAAAGGTGTTTTGATGTACAATGGCTGATGCGAAACGGGCTTACCTCAGTAAAAAAAATGAAGCTAACGGCTAAGGGTTTTATGGCTACACTACTAAATGCTATAACGCCTACTAAAGCCACATGGAACGGCCATAATGCATCGTGCTGGAAAACAGAACTTGTTGCCATTAACGGCTTTAATCATGAAATGCAGTATGGTGGGGAAGATCGTGAGCTGGGTGAGCGCCTGGTTAACAACGGTCTTAAACCGGTGCAGGTTCGTTATAGTGCGATTTGTATCCATCTGGATCATTCCAGGGGATATGTAAGTGATGCCGTGTGGAAAAAAAATAATGATATACGTGCTTATACTAAGCAACACAAAGTGGTGCAAACCCCTACGGGTATTGCCCAGCTCTAATTATTTTCAAGATATTTTTTGAGAGCCGGTATCATAAGATCCGGGGTAAAAATATTGTATAGTTCCATAGCCCTCTCTTTCATTTCTTTTGGCGGTCTTGTGCCGTAGAGTTCTGGTTTAAAATCTTTTAAATGTACCGATACATAGTGTTTGCCATCTTCAAATGAGTTCCACGCCTCTTTATTAATCCAGGTAGAGAATATGGTAAACGTAGGTATATTTATAGCTTTTGCCATATTTATAGATCCACCTTCATTACCTATAAGTGCCTTACAGTGATATAATAATGAAAGGAAATCGCGTATACTGCCGGGATTTACATCGGTACGTATTTTAGCCTGTGTTTCAGGCGGGCATAAGGCATATATAGCATCGGCCTCCTCTTTTTGCGATGGCATGTAATTAAATATCATACACACATCTTCTTTTGCAGCAATAACATTTAGCAATGCTACCATGTAAGCATACGGATATGTTTTATTAGAGGAGCTGCCCAGCAGGCTTATCATGTACAGGCTTTTGTATGTGTTTAACCTGTAGTCTGTAATGAGTTGTTTACCTGTTGCTATTTCGGCTTCGGTCATAAAAATGTGAGGCCTTTTTACAGGAATATATTTTTCATTTAAAATGGTAAGCAGCTGCAACCTGTTGTCTATAGCTAATCCGGCATCAGACACAGGTACGGTGAGTTCCTTTACAGTATCGGTATATAGGTAGCTGGTGTAGAATTTATAAAAACTAATTCTTTTTTTCGCCCCTGAAAACGAGGTGATAAGATTGCTCTCTACCTTACCATAGGCATCTATAACTATATCATACTTTTGTTTCCGTATGTCAAACAAAAACTTTAACAGGTCTTTTCGGCTTGTACGATACTTTGGGTCATACAATACAAGGTTGTCTATGTTTGGGTTGTTTTCGGTAACCGGCCTGGTAAAGGGGTATATGGAATAGTCTACCTGTGGCGTGGCATACATCTGCTTAAGGTTATTGCATATAATGGTGCTGGCCAGTACATCGCCTATCATCTTTTGCTGTATTACCAGGATCTTAGGATTGTCTTTATGGTTGTACAAATCCTGCAGGTATTTGTAGCGCATGTACACATGGTAGCCTAATATACTGGATACTTCATAGCCCCTGTGCCCGTTAAGGAATCCAAGCTTTAGGATGTAGTGCTTAAAAAAGCGATAGGCGGGCCGTATGGTAAAATGCAGGAAATTAGGATGTACATCCAAATCATAAAACTCTTTGGCACGAAGCCTTGAGTACAAAAGGCTTTTTTTAAGGAAATCTTCCTTGGTTTTAAAAGAATAGTGCTTTATGGCGTGCTTAAGTACACGGCTTTTTCCGTTTATGGTTAGCTGCTCGTGTACCAGTTTATCGCTATAGCGGCATTTCGATTTCCTGAAAATACGCGCGGTACGGTCGTCGTTAAAGCTGCTCATTACAAGGGGTTTGTTCTTGTAATAAAATATACGTTTTACCCAGAAGGCAGCTTCGGGCGGATTGTTATTTAAGGTAGAAATAATTTCTTTAACCCCATCATGGGTAATGCGCTCATCGGCATCAAAAAACATGACCCAGTCGTTAGCGGCCAGGTCTATGGTATAATTTCGCTGCGACGAAAAGTCATCAAAAACACGCTGGTAAAAGCGTACATGAGGAAACTCATTTTTAATGATTTCCGGTGTAGCATCGGTACTAAAAGAGTCTACCACAACAATTTCATCGGCAAACGATACATTGTTGAGGTAGTCCCGTATATTTTGCTCCTCGTTAAAAATAATGGCGAGGGCCGATATTTTTACTTTCTTACCTTCCATCCGTTACCGTTATACTGCAACATCGTATTCCCTAAGGGCGTTGTTCAGCGAGGTTTTCAGGTCTGTAGACTCTTTACGTTTTCCTATAATAAGGGCGCAAGGCACCTGGTATTCGCCAGCGGCAAATTTTTTGGTATAGCTTCCCGGTATCACAACACTGCGTGCCGGTACTATACCTTTCATTTCTACAGGCTCATCACCGGTAACATCTATAATTTTTGTAGATGCGGTAAGGCATACATTTGCGCCAAGCACAGCTTCTTTCTCTACCCTTACACCTTCTACAACAATGCATCGCGACCCTATAAAGGCACCGTCTTCTATAATAACAGGGGCTGCCTGTAGTGGTTCTAATACACCACCAATGCCCACGCCACCGCTAAGGTGTACGTGTTTGCCTATTTGCGCACAGCTTCCTACAGTGGCCCAGGTATCAACCATGGTACCTTCGTCTACATAAGCACCTATATTTACATAGCTGGGCATAAGTATAACACCCGATGATATATAAGCGCCATGCCTTGCCACCGCATTTGGTACTACACGTATGCCTTTTTCGGCATAATTGCGTTTTAAAGGCATTTTATCGTGATATTCAAAGATACCCGCTTCCAGGGTTTCCATTTTCTGAATAGGAAAATACATTACCACAGCTTTCTTTACCCACTCATTTACCTGCCATCCGTTAGCAATCGGCTCGGCAACCCGGAGTTTCCCGGTATCCAGCAGCTCTATTACTTCGCGTATCGCATTTGTAGTGGTTTCAGTTTGCAGCAGGCTGCGGTCTTCCCACGCCTGTTCTATAATGGTTTGTATATTGTTCATCGAAATGTTTGTATTTCGGCAAATATAATAAAGTCGTTATAGAAATCCGTGATTTGCGGTAAATATCACTTTTGGGGCGGTTTGTTTTACGAAAAACCGTTTTTGAAATGTACCTTTATAAAAAACCGCTTTATTATGAAAGACAATTTTTCTGCCCAGGCATTGGGATATGCTAACTTCAGGCCACATTATCCTGCCGAAATGATACATTATATAATAGGACAGGTAAATGATAAAGGAACTGCGCTGGATGTTGCTACCGGTAACGGGCAGGTAGCGCTGGGACTGGCTGCTTATTTTGATAAAGTATACGCGAGCGATATTAGTGAGAAACAACTGCAACATGCCGAAACTGCTCCTAATATATATTATAGTGTATCCAGTGCAGAGAATTTAGGTTTTGATGATGAAAGTTTTGATTTGATTACGGTGGGGCAGGCCATACACTGGTTTAATTTTGATGCCTTTTATAAGGAGGTAAATAGGTTATTAAAGAATGACGGGGTGTTTGCGGTACTCGGATATGGGCTATTCTCGGCAGGGGAAGAGGCAGATAAGGTTTTACAACACCTATATAAGGATATATTAGGTAGCTACTGGGATGCGGAACGGAAATATGTAGATGAAAATTATCAAACAATTCCTTTTCCTTTTAAAGAAATAGAGGTTCCAGGCTTTGAAAACCGATTCCAGTGGAGTATTGAACAGCTTTTAGGGTACCTTAATACGTGGTCGGCCGTACAGCACTATATAAGGGGTAATAGTGTAAACCCTGTAGATTTAGTAAAATCTGACCTGGAGCAGCTCTGGGGAGATAGGGGAAGAGAGGTTGTTTTTCCGCTTTTACTAAGGATAGGTAAGAAACTGTAATATTGGTCTAAAAAACTTTCCCTTTCAAATGTTTTCATTTCAGCGGTTTACGTTTTGGCATTAAAAAATCTGGAAAATAATGTAAACAAAGTGTTGTTTAAGAGTAAAAGAGTGTTACTTTTGCACCCGCAACAGA
>JBKHWE010000007.1:0-123171 GCA_046566705.1 Bacteroidia bacterium
ACAAAAAATTGAAATAATTTTGTCTTTGCAAAGCATCGGATTTTTTATTTGTCGGCAAAACAAATTTAGACATCCTTTGCTTTGTTTCTTTTATAACCAAAACTAGCAACTTGAATTAATTATTGAATTTTTGTTCATTCAAAGCAATCCAAATGCAGATAGGAATTTGTGGGATTGGCGAAATTCGTGGCGAAAATTTCAGCAAAATAAAATGATACCATTGCCTTGATTAAATCGGCCAAAAGTATCCCTTGGTAATAGCGATTGTTTTATTTTTGCACTGCTTAATGCACATCACAAACTAAAATGACAGAAAAAATTATACCGCCCGTGGCTGCCATAAAGCCCAAAACGCTTGAAAAGCACGGGGATGTACGCATAGACAACTACTACTGGCTAAACCAGCGCGAAGACCAGGAAGTGTTGGATTACCTGAATGCGGAAAACGATTATTACCAAAAACTTACTGCACATACAAAACCGTTCCAGGACGCGCTTTTTGAGGAAATGAAAAGCCGCATAAAAGAGGATGACTCTTCGGTGCCGTATAAGTACAACGGCTACTGGTACATAACCCGCTACGAAAAAGGGAAGGATTACCCCATTTATGCACGCCGCAAGGAAACTATGGATGCACCCGAGCAGATTTTGTTTGATTGTAACGAAATGGCGGAGGGGCACAGTTATTTTAACCTGTCAGGGCTTAGCATAAGTGAGGACAATAAGTGGGCTTCGTTTGGGATAGATACCGTATCGCGCAGGCAGTATACCATTCAGGTTAAGAACCTTGAAACCAACGAAATCCTGCCGCTTAAAATAGAAAACACTACGGGTAGCTCTACCTGGGCGGGCGATAATAAGACGTTCTTTTACACCCGTAAGGATGCTGTTACCCTGCGTTCAGAAAAAATATACAAGCACATTTTAGGTACTGATACGGCTGATGATGTTGTAGTATATCATGAAAAAGACGAAACCTATAATGTATTTATTTACAAAGAGAAATCAAAGAAATACCTTGTTATAGGTTCGGGCAGTACGCTTACTTCAGAGTACCGTATACTGGATGCTAAAAACCCCGATGGTGCGTTCCGTATCTTCCAGAAACGTACGCGCGGCATGGAATACAGCATAAGCCATTATGGTGACAAGTGGTATATAATGACCAACAAGGACAAGGCGACCAACTTTAAGCTGATGACTACGCCTGAGGAGGCTACCGGTAAGGAAAACTGGACAGACCTGATTGCCCACCGTGCCGATGTGCTGCTGGAGGATGTAGATATTTTTAAAGACTACCTGGTGGTAAGCGAGCGTGAAAACGGCCTTAATACCATACGCATTATGCCGTGGGAAGGGGAGGAGTACTACCTGCCTTTTGAGATAGAAACCTATACAGCCGGTACGTCTGCCAATCCTGATTTTGATACCGATATACTGCGTTACAGCTACCAGAGTATGGCTACGCCATCATCGGTAATCGACTTTAATATGAAGACCAAAGAGAAAACCGTGCTTAAGGAGCAGGAGGTACTCGGCGGTACATTTAATAAGGACAACTATACCGAGGAGCGCATTTGGGCTACTGCCAAAGATGGTACCAAAGTGCCTATCTCTATAGTATACCGCAAGGGTATAGCGAAAGACGGCAGCAACCCGTTCCTTCTTTATGCTTATGGTTCGTATGGCGCGTCTATGGATCCGTATTTTTCATCATTACGCCTTAGCCTGCTGGACAGGGGCTTTATCTATGGTATAGCCCACATTCGCGGGGGCGAAGACCTGGGGCGCGACTGGTATGACGACGGCAAGCTGCTTAAAAAGAAAAATACCTTTACTGATTTTGTAGACTGCTCTGAGTTTGTCATTGCCGAAGGCTACACTTCGCCACAGCATTTATATGCCGAAGGCGGTTCTGCCGGGGGGCTGCTTATGGGCGCGGTTATTAATATGGCGCCGCAATTATACAAGGGCGTTATTGCCCAGGTACCGTTTGTAGATGTGGTTACCACCATGCTCGATGATACCATTCCGCTTACTACCGGCGAATACGACGAGTGGGGTAACCCTAACGAAAAGGAGTATTATGACTATATGAAATCCTATTCTCCTTATGATAATGTAGTGGCACAGGAATATCCTAACATGCTGGTTACAACCGGCCTGCACGACAGCCAGGTGCAGTACTGGGAGCCTGCAAAATGGGTGGCAAAACTCCGTACATTAAAGACCGGGAACAACCTGTTGTTTATGGATACCAACATGGATGCGGGGCATGGCGGGGCTTCCGGCAGGTTTGAAGCCATAAAGGAAGTAGCCAAGGAGTTTAGTTTTTTACTAGATTTGGAAGGAATTACGAACTAATTAATTTTTTTTTGTTAGCTTTGCAGGGTTTTGAGGTTACTAAACATTACACACAAAGTTCCTTGCTAACTTATTTTTTATGAAAGAAGAAATAAAAGCTCATAATAATATATTGGAATTAATTGGCAATACACCGCTGATTAAGATCAATAAGGTAACCAACGGATTAAAAGGAAATTTTTTCGCAAAAGTAGAGGCATTTAATCCGGGCCATTCAACAAAAGACCGCATAGCGCTGTATATCATAGAAGAGGCAGAAAGGAAAGGAATCCTTAAGCCGGGAGATACCATCATAGAAACCACTTCGGGTAATACCGGTTTTAGTGTGGCCATGGTAAGCATCATTAAAGGATATGACTGTGTACTGGCGGTTAGCTCTAAATCATCGAGAGATAAGATAGACATGCTACGCGCGCTTGGTGCTAAGGTATACGTATGCCCGGCACACGTGTCTGCCGATGACCCACGATCGTACTACAGTGTTGCTAAAAGGCTTCACGAAGAGACCAAAGGTTCAGTATACATCAACCAGTATTTTAACGACCTGAATGTTGATGCGCATTACAAGACTACCGGCCCTGAAATCTGGGAGCAGACCAATGGTAAAATCACCCACCTTATAGCGTGTAGTGGTACCGGCGGTACTATTAGCGGTACAGCCCGTTTCCTAAAAGAGCAAAACCCTGATATTAAAATATTTGGTGTAGACGCGTACGGTTCGGTACTGAAAAAATACCACGAAACCCGTGAGTTTGACAGTAATGAGATTTACCCGTACCGCATAGAGGGGCTTGGTAAAAACCTTATCCCTACCGCTACTGATTTTGATGTTATAGACCAGTTTATGAAGGTGTCTGACGAAGACAGCGCCCACGTAGCAAGGGAAATAGCCCGTACCGAAGGCCTTTTTGTAGGTTATACCAGTGGTGCTACACTACAGGCGGCAAGGCAGTATGCCGAAGCCGGCGAGTTTGACGAAAACAGTAATGTAGTGCTTATCTTCCCGGATCACGGTTCACGTTACATGAGTAAAGTATTCAGCGACGAGTGGATGAGCGAACAGGGATTTTTTGACAGTGTAAACCTTGAGGAAACACAAAAAATAGAATTTATAAAATAGCCCCGGCTATAATACATACTACAAAACCCGTACAGCACTGTACGGGTTTTTTGTTTAACAGTTACAACCGTATTATTGTATTAGTTTCAGTACTTTTACGCAAAATTACACGCCATGAATACACGCGCCCAACAGCTTGAAGCCTTTAACCGTTTGCTGGATATTATGGACGACCTCAGGGAAAAATGCCCCTGGGATAAAAAGCAGACCCTGCAAACGCTGCGCCACCTTACCATAGAGGAAACCTACGAGCTGGGCGATGCCATACTGGATAATGACCTGGTGGAAATAAAAAAGGAACTGGGCGATGTATTGCTGCACATAGTGTTTTATGCCAAGATAGGCAGCGAAACAGGCGATTTTGATATTGCCGATGTGGCTAACGGTATTTGTGAGAAGCTCATCTTCAGGCACCCGCATATTTATGGTGATGTGGTGGTGGAAAATGAGGAACAGGTAAAGCAAAACTGGGAAAAACTAAAGCTTAAGGAAGGTAAAAAGTCGGTTTTGGAAGGTGTGCCAAAGAGCCTTCCTGCCCTGGTAAAAGCCAGCCGCATACAGGATAAGGCCCGTGGTGTGGGGTTCGACTGGGAAGAGCCGGAGCAGGTGTGGGAAAAGGTACAGGAAGAACTTGCCGAACTCCATGAGGAGGTACAGCAGGGCAATACCGACAAAATAGAGGACGAATTTGGCGATGTGCTGTTCTCCATGATAAATTATGCACGGTTTTTGAATGTAAACCCTGAAGACGCCCTGGAGCGTACCAACAAGAAGTTTATCAAACGCTTTACCTACCTTGAAAGTAAGGCTGCGGAACTGGGTAAGCCACTTGCCGATATGACTCTTGCCGAGATGGATGTGTTTTGGAACGAAGCTAAAAAGCTGTAATATATGACGCGATTTTTTTTATTTGTATTCTTTATCATGAGCAGCGTGGCTTTGGCACAGAAAATAACCGTAGCCGAACTACAGCTGAAACTTGATGGGAATAAATCAGAGGAACTGATGTATGGCTTTGCCGCAGGCGACCGTGTTATCCTTACCATGAAGGCAAATGGAGCGTCGTTAGGTGAGGTAAGTGTATTACAATACCCGGAGGTACTTAAATATAAAGGCCAGAATATAGACGAGGAAAAACGCGAGTTTACCGTTACGGCTAAGGGTGTGTATGTGTTCCGGTTTAACAATACAGCCAGGGGTAAGCGTAGTCTTGCAATTACCCTGCAACGTGTGCCAAAAGACGGCACAACCAAAAACTTCAACACGGGTGTAAAATGGGCTTCGGTACCTGACACTACGTGGACGGTTGTGGGCAGGGATATCGTTAAGGGATATGATTCGCTACGGGTGCAAAAGACCCGCAAGGTGGTAGCATCGGAACAGAAATACGAAGAAATTGTTATAGATAAAAGCCAGCGTGTAAATGCCAAAACCAGTTTTAGCGATACCCGTACGTTTGTGGATTTTGACCTTCCGGTGAATATGGTTACTAAAGAAGAATCTAAAAAAGTAGTGGCCTGGGCTTACTGGGTAGGCGTGGGCGAGGAGAGTAACGAGTTCTGGAAACAAAACCGCAAAATGATTGTAGGTGCCGTACAGGGTGCTACCACGTACTTTACAACCCCGCTTGGTGGTATAGCTGCCGGCGCGCTGACAAATCTTATGATGCCCGTTAACGGCGAGGATGTAGAATACGGCCTAACCAATGCGCAGGGCAAAAACCTGTTTATACAGCAGAAGCCCTATCAGCCGTTTGATAACGGCAAAGGCGTAGCAGCCTACAAGCGTTTTACCGATGCCAAAATGCAGCAGGGCAAGTTTTATGTGGTTATGGCTAACGACAACCTGGT
The DNA here is from genome assembly GCA_046566705.1 of Bacteroidia bacterium. GTDB lineage: Bacteria > Bacteroidota > Bacteroidia > Flavobacteriales > Flavobacteriaceae > Flavobacterium. The sequence continues at coordinate 5,335 of JBKHWE010000007.1, forward strand.
GCAGCCTATAGATGTAAACGTAAAGGTTTCGGCGATTATAGAGCACATAAAGTATAAGGACGAGCGTTATACCGACTATGAGGTAAAACCCCGCTACGAAAAAATGATGGCAAAAGAAGCACAGATAACCCTGGTAAAAACCCCGGTAACGTTTGATTATAAATAACGGGTAGTTGGCCCAAATAAAAAAGGTTCGGTAGCATGTGTGTTACCGGACCTTTTTTTATATCGTGTTCCTATTTACTTTATTTCCAGCTCTGAGTATACGGCAAGGTGGTCGCTGTAGTAGCGGTTGTTCTTATTGTCGCTCAGTATGGCGTATTTGGTTACCGTAACATTTTTCTTCGGTATAAAAATATAGTCGATACGCTCGGTTGCCGGTTTGGTAAAGTCAAACGCATTCCAGGTGCCGTCCGGGCCATATACCAGTTTGGCTACCTTACGGGTATCGTTAAGTTCGGCGGTAATGCGTTGTATACTTTCGTTGTCTTCGGTCAGGTTAAAGTCGCCGGTAAGTACAAACGGATAGCCTTCTTTGTTCAGTTCCTTTATTTTGGTAAGAATCAGCTTGGCACTCTCCATACGGGCGGTGGTGCCTATGTGGTCAAAATGCGTATTGAATACCCAAATCTTCTTCTTCGTTTTCAGGTTTTCAAAAAGCCCGTACGTGCACACGCGGTTGCAGGCGGCATCCCAGCCCAGTCCCGGTTTTTCGGGTGTCTGCGACAGCCAGAAGGTGCTTTGTTTTACCACCTTAAATTTGTCTTTGTTATAAAATATCGCCGAAAATTCGCCTTTTTCCTTACCATCATCGCGGCCTACGCCAATGAAGTCATACGCAGGTAAAGTCTCATCAAGATAGTGCATTTGCTGCGGCAGCGCTTCCTGTACGCCCATAAAGTCGGGTTCGTAAAAGCGTACCTGATTTGCAAGGAGGCCTTTGCGCTTGTCCCAGCGGTTTTCGCCGTCGCTTTCTACATCCAGGCGGATGTTGTAGGTCATTACTTTGGTGGTGGTTTGGGCTAAGATACCTTGTAGTGAAAGCAGCAGTACAAGGCCTGAAAATAATTTATTCATTGGGTTTTGTTTGTTAGCATAGCTAAAGTGTGGGGTTTCCTACTCCGAAACGATCAGCCCGAAGAACCTGAACTTACCGTCTTTCTTAATAAACCTGAAGGCATGTGAACTGCCCTTATGATTTTTAGAAATCTGGCCGGGCAGGTAGGTGTGCACCCATACATCATATACCTTAAGGTCTTTAGCGGTACTTGCCGGGGCATCAGGAGCCTTGTACTTTTTTATAACCCCCGATGCAAAGGTATATCCTCTTGTAGCCAGCGCCTTATAGATGGCCGACTGTGAAAAGTACCCCGAAGTCTGGTCATAAAAAATACTTGCCGGCAGCGAAGCTCCTTCTTTAGTGTAGCCGTCAACCTCAGGGCAGTCAGCACATTCTACGTTTAAAAGGGCTATTTGCAGGAAAGCGGGCTTCTGCTTTATGGTAAGTGTTTCCACCAGTTTTATAAACGTCTGGTCCAGTACATCCCATTCGCTGGCTTTTTTTGCCGGGGCTTGTGCCAGTGCCGATACAGAGGTAACCAATAAGAACAGGTAAACAAGTTGTTTCATTTTCAGTTTGAGTTTGCGATGCTAAAATACATATATAAACGCAAAAAGCGTTGGTTTTAATACCAACGCTTTTTATTTTTTTTAGCCCCGTCAGACTTGCGCGAATTGCTGTTATCTGTCCTTGGTTTGCTGCTCTTTGAAGCAGTTACCGCGGCTTTATTTTTATTCCTTAAATCAGGCTTGGGCGGGTTAGCCCTGCTTTCGGCGGTTTCCTCTTTGTGTGGGTAAGGATGCCCGTCTATAACTTTTATCTTAAGGCGAATCAGTTTTTCTATATCCTTCAGGTACGGCAGTTCGTCTTTACCACAAAACGATATGGCAAGTCCGCTGTTACCCGCGCGCCCGGTACGGCCTATGCGGTGTACGTAGGTTTCGGGGATGTTTGGCAGGTCGTAGTTAATCACATACGGCAGGCTGTCTATATCTATACCACGTGCCGCGATGTCTGTAGCTACAAGCACCGGGATTTCCTTGTTTTTAAAGGCATCCAGTACACGCTGGCGGGCATTCTGCGATTTATCACCGTGTATGGCACCGCTTTCCACACCGTGCTTTTTAAGGGCCTTCACCACATTATCGGCACCATGCTTGGTGCGGGTAAACACCAATACGTTGTTTAGCTTTTCGTTGCGAATAAGGTGGTAAAGTAGTTTGGTCTTATCAGATTTTTCTACCAGGTATACCTGCTGCGCTACCTTTTCGGCAGTAGACGATATTGGCGCTACCGAAACATACTCCGGTTTGGTAAGGAAGGTATCGGCAAGTTCACGTATAGGCAGTGGCATAGTAGCTGAGAACAGCAGGGTTTGCCTGTTTTCAGGGGTAAGCTTTACAATTTTCTTTACATCGTTTATAAAGCCCATGTCCAGCATCTGGTCGGCTTCATCCAGTACCAGCTGGTGCAGGTTGTTCAGGTTAATAAAACCCTGCTTGTACAAATCCAGCAGTCGGCCGGGAGTAGCCACCAGTACGTCTACACCGCTTTTCAGCTGGTCTACCTGTGGCTTTTGGTTAACACCGCCAAATATGGTTATGGTACGTATGTTTGTGTACTTGGCATACGCGTCAAAATTCTGTGCTATCTGTACGGCAAGCTCACGGGTAGGTGTTACCACCAGCGTACGGATGTACTTTACCTTTTTTGCAGCGCCTACAATAGGGTGTATATTGTTAATAATAGGAATGGCAAATGCTGCCGTTTTTCCGGTACCGGTCTGGGCACAACCCACAAGGTCGTTACCGGCTATGATAAGGGGTATGGCCTGCTGCTGGATAGGGGTAGGGCTTTCATAGCCTACATCGGCTATGGCCTGGTGCAGCTGGCTTATAAGGTTAAGATCTTCAAATTTCATTAAATACAGTGCCACTTTTTTATGCGGCTTTACATTAGCCTGCAAAGGTAGGCTTTTTATTTGGATTCTATTGTTTAATTATGTTTTGTAAATCAAATCGTTAGTCCGGTCTGCTAAAGCGCGCCATGAGTTCGGTTACCACTTCTTCGGTGCGTTTGTTCTGCATTTTCTTTTGAAGGCGGGTAGGGGCTGCGGCCCTTACGTTACAGTCGGGTATGGCGCAGCTTTCGCAGGTAACGCCTACCAGCATCCGCGATATAGGTTCTTTTTTAAGGAATGGCACCTTGTTAACCAGGTCTTTACTGTGTAAAATTCCAAGGGCTATACTACGGTACTTGCCCGCGCGAAACGGGTCTTCCATAGAAGAGGAGAGTACCAGGTACTCATTATCGGTATTGGCATATTGCGAAATCTGAGCACCAAAGGCTGCCTTGGTTTTGGTGGCGGCAATCTGCTTTAGGGTGCGGAGGCCAACCCATCGGCGGCAGTAATGCTCGTTGTTCTCGTTGGCATGCGGTTCCTGCAGGTTGGTTATGTGCAGCTCCTTCTCCAGCCTGAAATCATCATTGGCCGGGTTATGCGAAAATCTCAGGAAAAAGATGTTTCGCATATTAAAGTCCTTCGGCAGTATATTGGTAAGGCGTTGGTAAAAGGTTTCCGGCGAATCAGTGAACGAAGCCATCATGTCCTGTAATAATTCCGGTTGCCATTCTTCCTGCGAAAGGAAATCTTTTAACTGTATACCTAGTCTTTTCCTTGGAATAATCAGCGCCCCTGCAAAGTACGACGCGAAAAAGTTGCTCAGCACCTGGTCAAAACTGTCAAACTTTATCCATGAAAAGGTGTACAGCCTGTCCTGTATGCCCAGGTAATTGTAGGCTATTTCCTTGGCATAGATGAAGGTCTTTTGCGATTCGTCTACGCTTTGGCTTAATAGCAAGGTCTTTGTTTCGGGTACAAAAACCGAACGCAGGTTAGTCAGTTCACTGTACTCGCTCAGGGCTTCCTGGTTAAAGCTGTAACCGTATTCCTCCCGCAGTATGTCTTCCAGCTCGTCGGGATTTATCTTTTCGTCCAGGTTAATGTTATACGCTTTGGCAAACAGTTCCACCTTTTTTTCCAGGTCGTCAAAATAATTATTCTGTGCTTCCTGGTAGGAGCGCAGCGCGGCAAGGAAAAAACTTTCGCGCCCCAGGTTGTAGTGCTTTGCTATCTCTATAAGGGTACTTATAAAGGCATTCACCTTAACGGGGGCTTCGGCAATGATGTCTATAAGGTCGCTTTCGCGGATACCAAAAAGCTCCAGGGGTATTTCTTTTAGTAATCGTGATTGCAGGATTTCGCCTATGGGAGCGAGGTTTTTATCCAGCTTAAGCGATACCAGGTGGTCATAGGTGGTTTCCAGCGCGTCGGCAATGATTAATATTTTGTCGCGCTTTGGGTATTTTTTTCCCTTTTCTATTTCATTGAGGTATGATTTTGACAGTCCTGTTTTTTTGGACAGCCCAAAAAGCGAGAGGTCTTTCTCATTCCTGATCTGCTTCATTTTTAGCCCGAAAATCAGGCGGATGTACTCTTCTTCAACCATAAATGCAAATATTACATTTTTTTGCGAAACGGCAATAGTTTGATTTATTTTTAAATTTAGCGAACGTTCGCTTGTTTTGTAAAAATTTATTTTTTAATATTGTCATGTACTTTAACCCAAACCTCTTACCCAATATGGAAACGAATATAAAAAGAAGCGAAGTAACTGTAGCCGGTAGCCCCTACAGCGAACTGCTTACCTCAAGGGCGCTACAGTTCCTTGGGGCGCTGCACGAAAATTTTAATAATAAAAGGCTGGGGCTGCTTACCGACCGTGCAGCACGGCAGCGCGAATTTGACAAAGGCGCCTACCCGTCGTTTCCGCCAGAAACAGAGTATGTGCGCAATGGTAACTGGACGGCTGCAAAACTGCCCGAAGACCTGCTGGACCGCCGTGTAGAAATTACCGGACCCGTAGACCGTAAAATGGTGATTAACGCACTGAACAGCGGCGCGAGTGTTTTCATGGCCGATTTTGAGGACAGTTGTTCGCCTACCTGGGCCAACCTTATGGATGGGCAGCAGAACCTGAAGGATGCCGTAAACAAAACCATAAGCCTGGAACAAAACGGAAAAAGCTACAAACTAAACGATAAAACAGCGGTACTATTAGTACGCCCTCGTGGCCTGCACCTGGAAGAAAAACACCTTCAGGTAAATGGCCAAAACTTGAGCGCGTCATTGGTAGACTTTGGCTTATACTTATATCATAACGCGCAATCGTTATCGCAACACGGTTCAGGGCCTTATTTTTATTTGCCAAAACTGGAACATTATACAGAGGCACGGTGGTGGAATGAGGTTTTTGTCTTTGCTCAGCAATACCTCAATATTTCGCGTGGTACTATAAAAGCCACCGTGCTTATTGAAACAATCACGGCGAGTTTTCAGCTCGACGAGATTATTTATGAGCTTAGGGAACACATAGCAGGGCTAAACTGCGGCCGGTGGGATTACATTTTTTCGTACATCAAAAAACTGAAAAACCATCCCGGCTTTATGGTTCCCGACAGGGATCAGGTAACCATGGTGTCCCCATTTATGGCGGCCTATTCGTTAAGGGTAATACAGCGCTGCCACAAACGCAACATCCATGCTATAGGCGGCATGGCAGCGCAAATTCCCGTTAAAAACGATGAGGAAGCTAATAACGCGGCTTTTGCCAAGGTAAAGGCAGACAAGGAACGCGAAGCCAAAAACGGGCATGACGGTACCTGGGTTGCACACCCTGCGTTAGTGGAAGTTGCCCTGAAGGTATTCAACGAGAACATGCATACCAAAAACCATATCCACATAAAACGAAACGATGTAGCCATTACCGAACAGCAATTGCTGGAAATGCCTAAGGGTACCATTACCGAAAAGGGCGTGCGCAAGAACATCAATGTAGGTATACTCTATGTAGAAAGCTGGATAAGCGGTACCGGGGCAGCAGCCCTCTATAACCTTATGGAAGATGCCGCTACGGCGGAAATATCGCGTATGCAGCTGTGGCAGTGGATTAAGGCGGGCGTAACCATAGACAACGGTACGCACCTGAGCCCGGAACTGTACGAGCTTTGGGTAGCAGAAGAACTGGATAATATTAAAGACTACGTTGGGGCAGAACGTTTTGAAAAAGGCAGGTTTGACGAGGCGGTATCCATCTTCAATACATTGGTTTTGGCAGAAGAACCCGCTGAGTTCCTTACCCTGGAAGCGTATGATTACATAGACTAACAAAACGACTTTTAACCCAAATATATTTAACCCAAACAAAAATGCCTGCCGTATGCAGCAACATACCGGCAGGCGTGTTTTAAACAATTAGCACTAATCATTTAAAGCGAAACAAAATTATGAAAACAGATGAAAGAATTCAAGCATTAATTACAGACTGGGAAACTAATCCGCGCTGGAACGGTGTAGAAAGGCCATACACGGCTGAAAAAGTGGTGGAGCTTCAGGGTTCGTACCAACTTGAATACTCTGTGGCCCGCCGTGGCGCAACCATCCTTTGGAACAAACTGAACGCGCAGCCGTATGTGGCAGGACTTGGTGCCCTAACCGGCAACCAGGCGATACAGGAGGTAGAGGCGGGCCTTGAAGCCATATACCTTAGCGGATGGCAGGTAGCGGCAGATGCTAACCTTTCGGGGGAGATGTACCCGGATCAGTCGCTATATCCTGCCAACAGTGTACCTGCCGTGGTAAAGCGCATAAACAATGCCCTGCTGCGTGCCGACCAGATACAAAGCGTTAACAAAATAAGCCCTAAAAAGGACTACCTGGTACCTATCGTGGCCGATGCCGAAGCGGGCTTTGGCGGTAACCTTAACGCGTTTGAGTTGATGAAAGGCATGATTGAAGCCGGTGCTTCGGGCGTGCATTTTGAAGACCAGCTTTCTTCTGCTAAAAAATGCGGACATCTGGGGGGTAAGGTACTGGTACCTACACAGGAGGCTATAAATAAGCTGATTGCAGCCCGCCTTGCAGCAGATGTTATGGGAGTACCTACGCTTATAGTAGCCCGTACCGATGCTGATGCTGCTAACCTTATTACCAGCGATATAGATGAGCGCGACCATAAATTTATTACAGGAGAACGCACGTCTGAAGGATTCTTTTATGTAAACTGTGGTGTAGCTCAGGGCATAGACCGTGGGCTTTCTTATGCGCCGTATTCCGATCTGATATGGATGGAAACCTCCACACCTGATTTGGCACAGGCACGCCGCTTTGCTGAAGGCATCCATGCACAATTTCCGGGTAAGATGTTGGCGTATAACTGTTCGCCATCGTTTAACTGGGCGGCCAAGCTTTCGGTACAGGAAATGGAAACGTTCCGAGAGGAGCTTGCCGCTATGGGCTACAAATTCCAGTTTATAACCCTTGCCGGGTTCCATGCGCTGAACACCAGTATGTTTGAGCTTTCTAAAGCCTATAAAGAGCGCGGTATGGCGGGTTACAGCGAACTGCAGGAGCGTGAATTTGCGTTACAGCAACATGGCTTCAAGGCCATTAAGCACCAAAATTTTGTTGGGACCAGTTATTTTGATGCAGTGCAGGATACGGTTACTGCGGGTACGGCTTCTACCGTAGCCATGAAAGACAGTACCGAAACGGCACAATTCTAACGTATTTTATCGTGTTTACATTCTGACATATTCTCTAATTTATTTTATTTTAGTTGTATTATTTGTCGTCCAGCAACAACTGCATAAACTGTAAATCGAGCCATTTTTCAAATTTATAGGCAACTTCCTTTAGCACGCCTGCTTCGGTAAAGCCAAACTTTTTATGAAAGGCGATGCTAGCGGCATTTTCGGCATCGATGCAGCCCACCATACAATGGTAGCCCCCAGAGCGGCATACGTCAATCAGGTGAGCCAGGAGCAGGCGGCCAATACCCTTGCCATGAGCGGCCTCGCTTACATATACCGAATGCTCTACTGTGGGCTTAAAACCGTCTTTAAACCTAAAGGTGCCGTAGGTGGCATAGCCAAGTGGTATGTCATTTTCTTCGGCTATGATAACCGGCCAGTTGCCCTGTTGCTTGTCGGTAAACCACTGCGCGATTTCGGCGTCGGTTTTTATGTCATAATCATAGATGGCGGTGCTGTGCAGTATGTTGTGGTTCATTACCTCTTTTATAAGCGGGAGGTCGGCAACGGTGGCGTTTCGTAAGGTATGCATGGTTATTGATGCTTAAACGTTTCTTCCCACCCTGGCTTTCAGACACCCCTCCGAAGGAGGGGAATACGCGTACTGAAATCGGTAACCATTCCTCTCCTTCGGAGGGGTGCCCGTAGGGCGGGGTGGGTTATTTTATATAAAAAACTCTGTGTATCCCTGTGCCTTCTCTGTATATCTCCGTGTTATACATTTTACATAAAGTTAATCAAAACACTCCATCATCAGCAAGTCTCCTTCTGAGTGTTCTATTTTTACAATGCCGTCAATTTCAGCTTCGTTACTGCTGCCGGTGCGGTAGCCTATGGTAAGGGATTCATTGTTAAGTTCGTACTTCAGGTTTTTTGTTGATATACCATCTACAGTGCCAACAGGTATCAGTGAAATAGGCGTACCTGCCGGATACCATTTTTCAAATTTTTTAGGCAACTGGAATATCTTACTGTGGTCGTCCAGCACTACTATTTTCAGGCTGTCGCGAAAACGCACTATGTTAGTTATATTGGTTATGGTATGGTCGGCGCGGCGGCCCGTGGCCCATATCACATTAACGGCAGGAATGTTACGTGCCACCAGGTAATCACAGGCCTTTTCCAGGTCGGTCTTCTCCTGGTCCGGCGTATATATTATTTCAAGCGGGTATTGCTGTTCCAGATACCTTTGCGGTTCAAAGCCATTGTCAAAATCGCCCAGTAGTACATCTACCTTTATGCCCAGTTCCAGCACACGGTCTATGGCATTATCCAGTACAATGACCAGTGGCGACCATTCCAGCAGCTGGCCCATGAGTTCTTTAGAGCAGGCTGCCCCGTTTGCAATAATCAGCGCGGGCTCCTGGTCGTCGCGTACAATGTGATGTGATGACATTTTTTTGGTAACGTGTTTCTGCAAAGATAGTCAGTATAATTTACAATTTACTGAAGCCGTTTGTTCAGTATACTGTTAAGCACTATAAATGATGCCGCAACAGCTGTTACGGTACACGTAAAGCGGCCGTTTTTGGTAAGTATTCATTATGAACACTTTACTAAAAACGGCTGCTACAGTATCCCTTACAATGTAAACTACTTTTTGCAGGGGTGTTAACCCCTTGTAGCAGCTTACTCTTTTATGCTAAATAACTAGCTACGAATTTACTTACTGAATGGTGTACTGGTAATGGTCTACCTGCGTAACCCTGAAATACCCCAGCGGATAGTTGGCGTCGTTGGTTTGGTTTACCATATTGCCACGCACGGTTGCCGGCACGGTACTAAACGGGCCACCGCCACTGCCACTGGCTACCTCAATCAGTTTATCCATATAGTTTTTGTAGCGTTTAGATGTGCTATGTAGCCTAATATCAAGTATTTGTCCTGGCTTTAAATCTTCATCGCTAAAGATGCCGAACATCAGGTTGCCGTTAGTAAACTCATCGTCGGTGGTATCGTAATCAGGGTAGGGCAAAACAGGGGCGTCAAAACGTACCAGATAGAAATTTTCTTCGCTTACATTATCCTGGAAATAAAAACGGACTTCAGTTTCATCACCTATAAATCCTCCGTTATCTTTTTGTTCAACGTTCACAATATCAGGGGTTTTAAACAGTGTTTCGCTGCCCGTATAGGTTTCGCCATCGTACACAATGGTCAGCGTGTAGGTCTGCCCTATGACCGGCACGAAATTAGTGCATATGTACTGCCCATTATTAGCAAGGTCATTAAACGTAAATTCCTGTCCCTGTCCGTTTGAAATGCTCACGGTAGCACCCAGGGCAGGCGGCGTAGTGCCTGAATAATAGCTGCTTGTGGTACTTAGCTTTATCATTTGATAGTTTCCGTCGCTCCCTTTCGCCCAGTCTATAGAAGCGTCTACCACTAGTTTCGGAGGGGCTGTAGCCAGGTCTATGTCTACTACATCCTCGCAAGAAGTAAGTAATAGCGTGGCAATTGCAAATATATATAGTATCTTTTTCATTGTCAGTTTCTTAGGTGGTTAAAACTTAAAGTTGTATGTAACACTCGGTATTACCCCGAAGATAGAAAGTCGTACCGCTTCATTTATCCCGGTATCTTCATTTTGCCGGAAGTTGATAGAGGCGGCATTTTTGCGGTTATAGAGGTTGTAAATACTGAATACCCATTCGCCCTGCCATTTTTTACCCTTCTGGTTTTGAGGGGTTAACGTGGCCGATACATCCAGGTGATGGTAAGCAGGCAGCCTGTTTTCGTTGCGCAGGCCGTAGCTTGGTATGGTAATATCGCCGTAGTGGTACTGCCCGTTAGGGTAGGTAACCGGGCGGCCGCTTTGCAGTGCGAATATCGCCCCGAACTGCCACTTCTTATTCAGTTCGTAAGAGCTTGTTACCGAGAGGTTATGCAGCTTGTCGTAACCCGTTTTGTACCATTGGCCGTCGTTGATGCCCAGCTCGTTAGCGGTACGCCCTGGTGTTTGCTGTTCTGATCTCGACAGGGTATACGATACAAATCCTGTGAGCTTGCCTTCGTTTTTACGAATGAGCAATTCCACACCGTATGCCCTTGATTTTCCGGGTAGCAGCACCTGTTCTATGGCCTTATTGGCTATCAGGTCGGCGCCGTCTATGTAGTCCAGGCGGTTCTTAATGTTCTTGTAATAGGCTTCAGCCTCAACAGAATACGCGTCATTCTTAAAGTTACGGAAATATCCTACGGCATACTGGTCCAGCAACTGTGGTTTCAGGAAACTGTCGCTTGGCGCCCATACATCGAGTGGTGTTGCCGAAGCCGTGTTGCTTATCAGGTGCAGGTACTGCGCCATACGGTTATAGCTGGCTTTTACCGAAGAATTATCATTCAGCTGGTACGAGAGTGCCGCGCGTGGCTCAGGATTGTTAAAACGGGCTATTACGTCACCGTTGCCGTAATGACGGGTACCTATAGGCGTAGCTTTTTCGTAAATCTTAAGTTCGTTATCGTATACCACAGCCTGATTATTGGCGTACAGGTTTACGTTTTGGCTCCCAAGGCGATAAAACATGCTGTAGCGTAATCCGTAGGTAAGTGTTAGTTTATCAGATAGTTCCTGCTCCGCGTCTATGTAAACGGCAGGTTCAAAAGCGTGTTTCTGCTCCAGCTTGTCGGCATTAATAGCCGAATCACTGCCGGTAGGGGTAATCTCGCCCGGGTTAAAGCTGTAATAGATGGCATTAGCACCATAGGTAAGCTTCATCTTATCGGAGATATAGTGCTTAAAGTCGTACTTAAAGTTGTAGTTTTTAATGCCGCTATCCCACTTAAATCCAATGAAATCAAGGGTTAAGCCATAATAATAGTCACTGTAAATCACGCTCATGTTGCTAAACAGCTTGTCGTTATACAGGTGGTTCCAGCGCAGGTTAAACAAGGTATTACCATAGGTATTGTCAAAGCTGCTGCTGATGTTCATAAGGTCGCGCCCAAAATACCCTGATAGGTACAGGTTGTTGTTGTCGTTCAGCTTGTAGCTTAGCTTGGTATTGAGGTCGTAAAACGAAGCGGAGTTGTCGTTATTGGCCAGTTTCAGGAACAGGTGCGCATAGCTGGTACGCCCCCCGATAAGGAATGACCCCCGGTCTTTTACAATAGGGCCTTCTGCAAGTATACGGCTGGAAATAAGGCCGATACCGCCATTCATGTGAAACTCTTTCTTGTTTCCTTCCTTTTGGTAAATGTCCAGCACACTCGAAAGGCGGCCACCATAACGGGCGGGTATCCCTCCCTTGTACAGCTTGATTTCCTTAATGGCATCAGCATTAAAAACCGAGAAGAACCCGAATAAGTGCGATGAGTTAAACAGCATGGCCTCATCCAGCAAGATAAGGTTTTGGTCGGCAGCGCCACCACGTACGTTAAAGCCCGATGAGCCCTCGCCCGAGTTGGTTACACCCGGCAGCTGCATGAGCGACTTAATTACGTCTACCTCACCGAGTACCACGGGCATTTTTTTAATTTCGCTTGCAGAAAGGCGGTTCATACTCATCTGCGGCGTGCGTACATCTACACGGCGTTTATCTCCGCTAACTACCACTTCTTCTAGCTCTTTGCTGTCGTTGCTAAGGTTGTAGTTTTTCTTTACGCTGGCATCCAGTTTTACAGTTTCTTCAATCGTGCCAAAGCTCACATAGCTTATTTGTACGGTATACGTGCCTTTCGGAACCGAAATGGAATAAAAGCCGTATTCATTGGTACTTACGCCAATCTGAAGCTCTTTTATATACACGCTTGCGCCAATAAGGGTTTCGGTGGTGCCGGAGTCGGAAATCGTGCCGCTCAGGGTCACTTTTTCCTGTGCAGACAGGCCAAGGCACACGAATAAAAAGAATACGGGGAGGTATCCTTTAAGCAGTTTTCTCATAGTGGGTTTTATTGATTGACAGTTTTTGTAACGGATATTGGACGCATATTATTACCCCCTGTTACACAAAGTTACAGTAATTTAACAGGAAAACGTTTTCAAGTAGTGGCGTAAAGTCTTGTTTAATAGCTGCTAAAAACAAATCAGGGGTTGTAAAAAGCCCCTGATTTATATTGTATTTATTCTTTAAAAGCATCCAGTGCCGGTGATGGTTTGCCGTCCGGCATCCAGGCGCTGAGCTCGTAGTGGCTCCAGCTGCGGGCACCCTGCGGTTCCCAGTAAATCACGCCAAGGCCTTTGTTATCCGGTACGTTGCGCACCGCCTTCAGCACAGCGGTAAGCATGTCCCGGGTATTTTCTACCTTGGTATCTTCGCCGCCCACTTCTACCACCATAACCTCTTTGTTATAGCGGGCAGCCATGTCGTTCAGGTTGTTTTGCAGGTCGGCTATATTCTCGGTATAATCGCTCTTAATCCAGAATGGGTAATATGAAAGCCCAATCACATCATACTTCACCTTTTGCGCAGTAGCGTTATCAAAAAACTCCCTGAAGCGCTGGTTGTTATTCCCCTGGTCTACGTGCACAATAACTTTAATATTCTTGTCTACCGCTTTGGTGGCCTCATACCCTTTGTTGAGCAGCTGACCGAGTTGTACCCAGTTGTCAGTACTGCCGTCAGGCCACAGCATGCCACCTGGAATCTCGTTGCCCACCTGCACCCATTCGGGCGTAACGTTGGCTTTTTTAAGCAGTTGCAATACATCGTAGGTATGCTTGTATACATCGTTTAGCAGTTCCGGAAACGGGTGGTTTGCCCAGGCAGCGGGTTTCTTTTGCTTGCCCGGATCGGCCCAGGTATCGCTGTAATGAAAATCGATCATAATGCGCATGCCCAGTTTTTGCGCGCGTACCGCCATAGCCACGGTTTCCTCCGGGCTGCAATGGCCGCTGGCTTTATCGTCAGACGGGTTTACCCAAACCCGCAAGCGTATGGTATTCATGCCACGGTCTTTAAGGAGCTGCAGGCAGTCTTTTTCAGAACCGTCTTTGTCATAAAATTTATAGCCCGTAGCCTCCATTTGCGGAAGCCAGCCCACATCGGCACCCTTGGCAAACGAACCTTTTGGGCTGCTTGTTTGTACTGATGCGCACGATGTTATGGCCAGCGCTAACGCCAGCAGGCTTGTTTTTAGAATTTGGTTTTTCATATAACCAAAGGTAGGGAGATTTTTTAGAGGAGAGGAAGAGGATTATTGATTTATATCAACTTCTTTAATGTCATCGACTAAAATAGTTGAAGAAATTTCAGGAATTGCTGCATCAAATATTTTCCAACTAACTTCTTTAAACGTTCTCATTTTTTCATATCCTTTTTCAATATAAAAAATATCGTTTATACTAATCAAATCAGTTTTTTTGATAGTGCAATGAATTAGTTTTTGTTCCTTTAATGATATTACTACTAATTGAATTGATTTTTCATCATCATTCCAATATTCCTGAAAATCAACGAATGATTTACAAAGTTTATTGAATACACTTGGAAGAGTAGTGCCTTTTGTATTTTCAAGAAGATGAATGAAAAGGCCATCTTGTTTTTCATGCATCAATTTTAAAATATCTTTTCCAGTATGCTTAATTCCAGAATTTCGATGATTAAATTCTATATTCAATACACGTTTATATTGGTTTGAAACTCTTTGATGGATGCACATATCATGGGAAGCAGATTGTCCATTTAAATTGATTTTAATTTCTTCATAAGACTTTCCAAAACTAAATTTATTTACAGTTGGTGTTTCAATCGAATAAAATAGGATATTTTAGTTTAAATTCTTCGATAAAAAAATATCTTAGTTCTTGTTCTGAAACTCGATCAACTATTACTTGTCCATTTGCCTGGCTTTTTAGAGGAAAAATAAGTTGTTCTTTCGAAATGCCACCTTTAGTTTCATAATCCATTTTTACAAGCCGACTTAGTACAGATTTACAAATATCTAATACATCTATAGTTGTATTTATTTTTTCGATCATGTATATATCAAGTTTTATAAGTACCAAACCTACAAAATTCCTTTCCTACAAAAATTAGGGTTTTACCTATTAATTTTTATCCCAAAATAATTTTTCCTAACACCCATCCGTACAAATGTTATTTTACTACATTTGAATTATAAAGATATTTCAAAAAACCTCATGGATTTCGATAGAAAACAGTTGGGTAACCAACAATTACTCGATTTATATAAGAAATTACTAAAACCACGCCTTATAGAGGAGAAGATGCTTATCCTTATCCGCCAGGGCAAAGTATCTAAATGGTTTAGCGGCATAGGGCAGGAGGCCATCTCCGTAGGCGTTACCGCTGTGCTGCATCCTGACGAATATATACTGCCCATGCACCGCAACCTGGGTGTGTTTACCGGGCGCGATATTCCGCTGTACAGGCTCTTTAGCCAGTGGCAGGGCAAGGCCAACGGTTTTACCAAGGGGCGCGACCGCTCGTTCCACTTCGGCACGCAGGAGTTTAAGATCATCGGCATGATTTCGCACCTGGGGCCGCAGCTTGGCGTAGCCGACGGTATAGCTTTGGCACACAAACTGCGTAATGAGGGCAAGGTTACCGCCGTATTTACCGGTGAGGGCGCTACCAGCGAGGGCGATTTCCATGAGGCGCTGAACATAGCTGCCGTATGGGAACTTCCCGTGCTCTTCATCGTAGAGAATAACGGCTACGGCCTGAGTACGCCTACCAATGAGCAGTACCGCTGCACGCATATTGCCGATAAGGGCATAGGCTACGGCATGGAGGCGCATATTATAGACGGTAACAACATCCTTGAGGTGTATACTAAGTTGGACGAAATTGTAGCGTCGTTACGTGAAAATCCAAGACCGGTGCTGCTGGAGTTTAAGACCTTCAGGATGCGCGGGCATGAGGAGGCGAGCGGTACCAAATACGTGCCGCAGGAGCTTATGGATGCCTGGGCGGTAAAAGACCCGGTGGAGAATTACCGCAACTACCTGAAAGCCGAAGGCGTGCTCACGGATGAAGCTGACGATGCCCTTCGCGCGGAACTGAAACAGGAAATAGACGAACATTACCAGCGTGCTTCGGCAGAACCTGCCATTGAGGCAAGTCTTGAGGAAGAGCTGGGTGATGTATATAAACCTTATGATTTTGAGGGTGTTGCCCCACAGGGCGAAACCGCAAACATACGCATGATTGATGCCATACAGCAGGGACTTTCCCAGAGTATGGAACGCCATGATAACCTGGTTGTCATGGGGCAGGACATTGCCGAATATGGTGGTGCCTTTAAAATTACCGACGGTTTTGTACAACAATTTGGCAAAGAACGCGTGCGCAATACGCCCATATGTGAGTCAGCTGTAATATCGGCTGGGATGGGCTTATCCATTAACGGGTATAAAGCTGTGGTGGAAATGCAGTTTGCCGACTTTGTATCGACGGGGTTTAACCCCATTGTAAACTACCTCGCCAAGGTATATTACCGCTGGCAGGAAAACGCCGATGTGGTGGTGCGCATGCCGTGCGGGGCAGGAGTACAGGCGGGGCCGTTCCACAGCCAGACCAACGAAGCCTGGTTTACCAAAACCCCCGGGCTTAAGGTGGTATACCCCGCATTTCCATATGATGCCAAGGGCTTAATGGCTACTGCCATAAACGACCCTAACCCGGTTATGTTCTTTGAACACAAAGCTTTATATAGAAGTGCTTACCAGGAAGTGCCAAAGGAATATTATACCCTTCCGTTTGGTAAGGCGGGTGTGTTGCGGGAAGGTGATGATGTTACCGTGATTTCGTTTGGCGCCGGTGTACACTGGGCCATAGAAACGCTGGATAAGCACCCGGATATTAAAGCCGACCTAGTAGACCTGCGTACCCTGCAACCGCTGGATACCAATACTATTTTTGCATCGGTAAAGAAAACGGGTAAGGTAATTATATTGCAGGAAGACACGCTGTTTGGCGGGGTAGCCAGCGATATATCGTCCATGATTATGGAAAACTGCTTCGAGTGGCTGGACGGCCCTGTAAAACGTGTAGGCAGCCTGGAAAGCGCCATACCTTTTACCAAAGCGCTGGAAGATCAGTACCTGCCGAAAGCCCGTTTTGAAACCGCGCTGAAAGAGTTGATAGCGTATTAATTGCTTTACGCGTTTTAATTATATAAGCCCTGCTATAGCAATGTAGCAGGGCTTTCTGTTTTTAATAAGAAATGTTTTACTGTTGGTTGTTAGTGTTTTACGGTTTAAAGCAATAAGGTTGCCATTCGTCGCAACATGTGTGGTTATTCGTCTAAAAACGAAAATTAGGCAATCAAAACGGTTGTACATTTGTCATGTAATCCTGAAGGAAATACCGGTAAGGATGATGAGTAAGCAAAGTAGTTTCTTTTAAATATTGATTAGTCTGGTGTAAAATGTAGCCCGGGGAGAATGTGAGGATTTGTGAAATTTTCCGGGCTTGTTTTACTACCGTTATCGCTTACTTATACAAAACAGAAGTAAAGTTTTTTCATAATTGGTTTTGATTGGTTTTTTAAAACGCTCCGGGGTCACGTTTATTCCGGAGCGTTTTTTTATGCCCGGATGTAAACTGTTAAGGAAAATTAAAATTTTGTTATACAGTGTTTTAAAATTACCGTTGGTCGAAACTACATCGGTTTTTAATCGAAAAACATCTCTAAGAGCTTAACGCCTGTACTACCTTTGTACAACAATCCTGAAGGAAGTATCCTAAAGGGCATACGCAAGAAGTAACGTTTTTTTTTCATAATTGGTTTTTGATTGGTTTAAACGCCCCGTAACGAATGTAGCAGTTGGAAGTTTCGGGGCGTTATTTTTTGTGGGGACAAAAAAAAATCCGGAATGAAAATTCCGGATTCTTCTACGCACTAATAAACTAAGTTAAATGGCTTATCGTAAGCGATCGGCAGATTTTACGAGCTCTTCGTCCTTTTTTATGGCCCTGTTAGCAAGGCTTATAAAAACGATAGAAATTAAAGGAAGAAGCATCCCAACACCCTTCTCAGACACGTTAGCGTCTCCGGATACGTTTAGCGACCTGTATATAAATAAACCAAGCAAAATAAAATTCAAAATAATGTTAAGCCTTCCCAGTACAAACTGTTTTTTCCTTTTCTTAAAAGTAAAAAGGCTTATGAGCGAAAGCACTACGCTAAATACAAACAGGAAAATATAGGCCAGGTTGTTTATAAAAAAAACCTTATCGCCGTTCTCCATTATATATAGCGGTAAAAAGAGGGGCAAAATACCATTTGCCGCAACCGCTATAAGTAAGTAAATACTTTGTATGCGCTGAATCATGCTTTATTAATTGCTGCACAAAAATATGTTTTTCTTTTTTAAAATACTATTGCATCATGAAAATTAATTTGTATTATTGCAACAAGAAACCGCAAGTACTTCATACTGCGTAAGTACGGTTCCCCAGAAAAAATCCACTTATTTTATTCTACATTTTAATAGCCTAAACTACAAAATATACATGTTTGATATTTCTGAATTAAAAGAAATGAAACTTCCTGAATTGCAGGAAATTGCTAAAAAAGCAAACATAAGCAAATTCAGGGGGCTAAAAAAGGAGGAACTTATT
The DNA here is from genome assembly GCA_046566705.1 of Bacteroidia bacterium. Lineage (GTDB taxonomy): Bacteria > Bacteroidota > Bacteroidia > Flavobacteriales > Flavobacteriaceae > Flavobacterium. Next base: position 23,575 of record JBKHWE010000007.1, read on the forward strand.
TATAAGATACTCGACCACCAGGCAGCAAACCCTGATATTGCACAGCCCGCTACAGAACAAATAGCCCCGGTTACCACTGAAGAGGCACTGTCAGCAAAGCCAAAAAGGGCACGCATAGGTAAACTGGCTACTGAGGAAATTTCGGCAGAATCTCCGGTAGCACAGGAAGAAGTTACACCTGTACCTGAAGAGGTTATTACTTCTAAACCGGCAAGAGGCCCTAAAAAGAAAAGTGCCGAATCCCCTCAATTAGATTTTACACAAGAACCGGCTACTGAACCGGTAGAGGCTGAAGCAACGTCTGAACCCGCAGCGGAAAAGGCAGACCAGCCTGCAGAGCCACAACAAAGGCCTGAAAAACCGCTTCAGAAAGACCGTATAAATGCAAAAAAGCCTGAGGCGCAAAACAACCAAAATGGTGCACCGCGTGCACAACGCCCTCCTATGACCGATGAGGAGCGCCGTGCACAAATAGAAAGGGCTAATGCTAATAACCCGAACCACCCGAGCTATAAAAAACGTATGGCGGAGCTTGCCGCACAGCAGGGTACTGCCAGTGCTCCTGAGGAAGTGAAAGAGGTTAGGGAACCTAAGCCTGCCTCACAGCAAAGGGAACAAAGAGAACCCAGGGAACAAAACCATCACCGTGAAAATAACCATAGGGAACCAAACTATCGTGAGGCCGACTACGAGTTTGACGGTATTATAGAAAGCGAAGGCGTACTGGAAATGATGCCTGATGGATATGGATTCCTGCGTTCATCGGATTATAATTACCTTGCCTCTCCAGATGATATTTACCTGTCTAACTCACAAATCCGTTTGTTTGGGCTTAAGACCGGTGATACTGTTAAAGGGGTGGTGCGTCCTCCTAAGGAAGGCGAAAAATACTTCCCGCTGGTTCGTGTGCTCAAAATAAACGGGCACGACCCTCAGGTAGTGCGCGACCGTGTTTCTTTTGAACACCTTACCCCGCTTTTCCCTAATGAAAAATTTAACCTGGCCGACAGGCAAAGTACCATATCTACCCGTATTATCGACCTGTTTTCACCTATAGGAAAGGGGCAGAGGGGTATGATTGTAGCCCAGCCTAAGACAGGTAAAACCATGCTTCTTAAGGATATAGCCAATTCTATTGCGGCCAATCACCCTGAAGTATACCTTATAGTATTGCTTATAGATGAAAGGCCGGAAGAGGTTACCGATATGCAGCGCAGCGTTAGGGCTGAGGTTATTTCTTCTACTTTTGATGAGCCTGCAGAACGCCATGTAAAAGTGGCTAACATAGTGCTTGAAAAAGCCAAGCGCCTTGTAGAGTGTGGCCATGATGTGGTAATCCTTCTGGATTCTATTACCCGCCTTGCCCGTGCGTACAACACCGTACAGCCTGCCTCTGGTAAGGTACTGAGTGGTGGTGTGGATGCTAACGCGTTACAAAAGCCAAAACGTTTCTTCGGTGCGGCACGTAATATTGAAGGCGGCGGTTCGCTTAGTATTATAGCTACGGCGTTAACCGATACCGGTTCTAAAATGGACGAGGTTATCTTTGAAGAATTTAAAGGTACCGGTAACATGGAACTCCAGCTGGATCGTAAGATTGCAAACAGGCGTATCTTCCCGGCTATCGATCTTACTTCATCGAGCACCCGCCGTGATGACCTTCTCCTTGACGAGAAAACCATACAACGTATGTGGATTATGCGTAAGTACCTGGCCGACATGAATCCTGTGGAGGCTATGGACTTTATAAACGACCGTTTTAAAAAGACACGAAACAATGCCGAATTCCTGCTTAGTATGATGGAAGGATAAGCATCAGTTATATGATTTATATGAAAAACCGTAATCGTAAGATTGCGGTTTTTTTATTTTCGGGCTATAGTACATCGTCTTTAATTAGTAATCCTATAACAAACCGCGCTGATTTTTTTGTTAACTTCGTTATATCTTTTTTATACACAACATGAAAATCGCAATAGTATGCTACCCCACCTTTGGCGGTAGTGGTGTAGTGGCTACAGAGCTGGGCTTAGAACTTGCCCGCCGCGGCCACGAAATACACTTTATAACATACAGGCAGCCGGTAAGGCTGGCCCTTATGAACCCTAACCTGCATTACCACGAAGTACACGTTCCAGAATATCCGTTGTTCCATTACCAGCCATATGAGCTTGCCCTGAGCAGCAAACTGGTAGATATGGTTAAGGAACACGGCATAGAATTGCTGCACGTGCACTACGCCATCCCTCATGCATACGCGGGATATATGGCTAAGAAAATGCTTAAGGAGCAGGGTATACGCATCCCTATGGTTACTACACTGCACGGTACCGATATTACCCTGGTGGGCAACCATCCCTTTTATAAGCCGGCTGTGAGCTTTAGTATAAACCACAGTGATGTGGTAACCTCGGTTTCACAGAGCCTCAAGGACGACACCTACAGGTTGTTTGATATTAAACGTGAAATCTATGTAATACCTAACTTTATTGAAGTTAATGAGAATAAAAATCCTGAATTGCCGTGCAAACGTTCGGCACTGGCAAGAGACGGGCAGCGTATTATTACCCACATAAGTAATTTCAGGGAGGTAAAACGCATACCCGATGTGGTAAAGATATTCAATGAAATCCAAAAGAATTTACCAGCTAAACTGCTTATGGTAGGCGATGGCCCGGAACGCGAGCCTGCTGAGAAACTGGCCGAAAAACTGGGTATATCAGATAAGGTGGTATTCTTTGGTAACAGTAATGAAATTAACGAGATCCTTTGCCTTACTGATTTGTTCCTGCTGCCTTCACAAACGGAAAGCTTTGGCCTTGCAGCACTAGAGGCTATGGCTGCGGGTGTACCGGTTATCAGCTCTAATGCCGGTGGCTTGTCTGAGGTGAACCGCAGTGGTATTTCCGGTTACCTGGGCGATGTGGGCGATATTGACTATATGGCAGAAAAAGCTATTTACATCCTTTCAGATGACAACAGGCTGGCCACCTTTAAACGTAATGCCCTGGAAAACGCGCGTGAGTTTGATATACAGAAAATTATGCCGATGTATGAAAACATTTACCGCAGGGCACTAAAACAACAGTTTGTATGAAAAAGTTAGTATTTGCAATTACCCTTTTTGCCGCATTAACAGGCTGCTCTTCTAAGAAGGATAGCGTTAATTTGGGGTATACCGTTGTAAAACAGGAAGCGTACGGCGGCGCGGAAACCGAAAAGAATGTACTTGTAAATTCACGCCGGGAACTGGTAGCGCTATATGCGCTGATAAACGAGCTGCAATTGCCTAAAGTAGACTTTGAAAAGCACAGTGTGGTAGCTGTATTTATGGGACAGAAATCTACAGGAGGCTATAGTATAACTATTACAGATGTAAGCATAGCGGCAAACACAGCCGAAATAACCGTAGCCAAAACCAGCCCTACAGGTATGGCAACCATGGCACTGACGGCGCCTTATTGTATTGCTGTAATACCAAAAGTGGAAAAAATCATTGTAAAATAGTTGATAACCAAATCGCCCCGATGCAACAGACATCGGGGCGATTTGGTTTTAGTTCTTCATGCGGTTCAGCCGGTCAGGGTTTATTACCGTAATGGTACTGGCCTGTTTGTCTATAATCCCTTCGTCTTTAAAATCGGTAAGGGTGCGGCTCACGGTTTCGGGCGATGTACCCGAAAGGGCGGCAAGGTCGTCCCGGCTTATTTTTATGCTTTTATTGTCTTTACTGTGATTGTTTACCAGTTTTATTAAAACTTCCGCTATACGCTTGCGTACCGAAGAGTAGGCAATCTGCATAAGGCGCTCTTCCTTTTCCCGTATGTTATGGGCCAGCAGTTTTATAAAGCGTGTGCCAATATCTGTGTGCAGGTACAGCAGCTTATCCAGCTGGTCTGTAGGGAGGAAGCTTAGTTCGGTCTCTTCCAGGGCTATGGCTGTATCGGTATATACATCATTAGAAAAAATGATATTAATGTCCAGGTAATCGTCAGCCTTGTACATACCGGTAATCAGTTCGCGGCCGTCTTCGGTCATTTTTACCGTTTTTACGTTGCCCGAAATTATAAAGTAAATCCCCGTAACGCGGTCGCCTTCGTAGTGTATGTGCTGGTTTTTTTTGTACTTTTTGGTATTACGCTCCTGCATTACCTTTTTCAGTTCCGCCAGGCCGTCTTTTTTGGTAATCACCTCATTAAGCTGCTGTGCCGATTTTCCGTAAAAAAGCTGCTGTACCTGCTTGCGTTTCAGGCGGCTTTCTATAGCACGAAGCAGTTCGGTATCGTCAAAAGGTTTGGTCAGGTAATCATCCGCGCCCAGTTCCATACCGCGCCTTACATCCGTACGTTCGGCTTTTGCAGTAAGGAAAATAAACGGAGTGGCCTGGGTTTCAGGATGGGTGCTTAATGCCTGCAGTACGTCATAACCGTCCATCTCGGGCATCATAATATCGCACAGTATAATATCGGGCTGGAATTTCAGGGCAAGTTCCACGCCTTTTTTGCCGTTTTCGGCATCAGCAACCGTATAGCCATTAAGCTCCAGTATTTCCACCACGTTTTCGCGGATGTCTTCGTTATCTTCAATGATAAGTACTTTTGTCATAGTATTGGGAATAGTAAGGTAAAGATGGTTCCTTGATTTTCGGCACTCATGCAGGTAACTGTACCCTGCATGAGCGATACATAACGCGATACAATATTCAGCCCCAGACCGGTACCGGGAATATTACCCGTGTTCTGCGCCCTGAAAAACGCCTCAAACAGGTGCTTTTGCTCGGCTTCGGGTATGCCGATGCCGTTATCTCCAATGGTTATTTTTACGGCTTCGCTGTTAATTTCTGTCGTAAACTGAATATCTGTTTCTTCTCCCGAATATTTTATAGCATTGCTCAGCAGGTTGATGCAGCAGTTTTTCAGCAGGTTCCTGTCCAGCCGTACAAGGTTTTCTGTACCGGTATGGCTGTAGGTAATGTGTTGCTTCTTTTTGGCGAGCAACTGCATTTCCTCTACGGTTTCCCTGCCAAATATGGTAAGGTCAAAGGTAGATACGGTTACTTCAATTTTTCCTGCTTCGGCTTTTTCCACATGCAGAAAATCGTCCAGTATGGTGGTGAGGTTACTCACCGCATTTTTTATTTTTTGGAGGTGGCGCCCCACTTTTTCGTCCTCTAGCTTCTCTGTGTAGCGTTCCAAAAGCGAATTAGACAGTTGTATGGAGCTTAACGGCGTCCTGAACTCATGTGATGCCATACTGAGCAGGCGGCTTTTCAGTTGGCCTAATTCTTTCTCCTTTTCCAGTGACTGGCTTACTTCCTCTTTTGCCAGGGTAAGTTCTTCTATGGTTTCATTAAGCGAGATGGTACGGTCCTTAACCAGTTCTTCCAGATGTTGGGTGTACTGCATAAGGCGGTTTTCGGCTTCTTTTTGTTGGCTCAGGTCATGGATAAAACCGGCAAACACGCGCATGCCGCCAAATTTTACTTCACTAACCCCGAGCCTGAACGGGAAAATACTGCCGCTTTTTTTTCGGCCAAGTACGTCGCGCCCGTAACCTATAATATGGCCTATGCCGGTATGCTTGTAGTTGTCCAGGTAAGAATCGTGCTTTTCCCTGTCGGGCGAAGGCATAAGTATGGCTATATTCTTGCCGATGACCTCCTGCGGTTCGTATTGGAACAGGCGGCATGCCGATGGGTTTATAGATTCTATAAGGCCGCGGTCATTAATAATTACAATACCGTCTATGGCATTCTGAATTATGGCCTCTAGCAGCGCTTCGTTTTTCATGGTTTATTAGGTATGCAGTAACAAATATCGTAAAAATATAATGTTATACCTGATAAAAATTTCCCCCTTCTATTGTTTTTCAGGATAAGCCATATGTGTTTATAAGGTAAAACCGATTGCTTATACCGTCTTTGGCCCATTCAAAATCCGTATAGCCGTGCTGTGTCCATTCTATGAGATTTAAGGCTTCGTCATCGGTTAAGCTAAAGTGCTCGCGCAGCCCTGCCGGGGTTATTTTAAGCAGGGTAGAATTAGTGCCTGCCGCATGGTCTGCATACACATACATACGGCTTTTTTTTCCCTGTCTTTTGCTGAGCAGGGTATTGTTTTCAGTATTGTAATCAAAGATAAAAATGTCTGGTTCGGCTTCGTCTGTAGGCAGAAGTTCACCCAACCCGAAAATACTTTTCAGGGTAATGGTATTGCCGCTCACAGCCACCGTGCCCGATGCACCAATATCTGACCGTACCATTTTCTGTATAATTACACCCATACCAATATCAGACACAGACAGGTTATTGTTTAACAGGTAACGTAAAGATTCTTCGGTAAACAACGACGCGAAACAGCATTTTACAGCAAAGCTCAGCGCTATGGTACCACTGATGTTTAGGTAGGTATCTGCGGTATTAGGCATATAGGCCGTAACGCTGCCACGCACGGCTACTTCCTGAGATTCTGAAAAGTAACTATGGTAGGCCTGGGTAATGGCGGTTTCCAGTTGCTGCGGCATTTTGCCATTGGTAATTATTTTTTGGCATTTCAGGGCGGTTTCGTCCAGGCTATCCGTATTGTCGGCGTTTAAATTTTGCAGTATTGTTTGCAGCTTTTCTGTACTGCGATTATAATTTATAAAGTATCTGTATGCAGCAGCTGTTACTACAAATCCTTCAGCTATGTAAGGTATGTTGTTTTTTTGGTAAAGTATACCCAGGGTAGCGGCTTTGGCTCCTGTTTCGGGCAGGTCACTTTCGGTAATTTCATTAAAATGTTTGGTAAACTGCTGCATGGCTGCTTTAAATGTTTGCCACAAAAATATATCGCTCTGTTTGCCCGGAAAATGATGGCAGTCACGTAACACCAAAATGTAGTTGTACCGTAAGTATACATCATCATTTTATCCTACAGTGCTAAATACAAAATCAGGGTTTTTCAGGCCCTGATTTTTTAATAGTATCGCCATCGGCTTACAGAGATGGCAACTGTTTTTTTCTATAAAGGAAAATACAGCGTAATGGTTGTACCTTCGTTTACGGTACTTGAGGCAACAATATAGCCGTTATGGTTTTGCATTATTTTTTTGCAAAGCGCCAGTCCTACACCAGATCCTTTATGGTCTGGCAGGTTGTGTAGGCGGGTAAAAATATTAAACGCCTGCTCGGCATACTTTTGGTCAAAGCCTATACCGTTGTCAGATACATATAGTACATTATAAAACTCATCGGCAATACCGTTATAGTTTTGCGGTGCCTCTGCTGCCGAAATGGTAATTACAGGATTCCTGTCCGGGTGGGCATATTTAATGGAATTTGAAATCAGGTTAACAAACAGTTGTTTCAGCAAAAAGCCCACCCCATTAATCTCAGGAAGTGGCGCTGTTATTATTTCAGCGTCTTTTTCGGCAATTGCCTCAGCCATATCCAGTTTTACTTCATCAAGCAAATTTATAAGATTTATGGCAACTAATTCATTATTGGTATGCTTAAGGCGGGTGTATTTAAGTATGTCTACCAGTAGTGTTTGCATACGGTTAGCCGAAATATTCATACGCCCTATGGCATTTTCTACAGTCTCCGGCAGGCTGTGTCCGCGGCTTAAAATGTGCGATGCTATAAGCTGTATTTTGCGTAACGGTTCCTGCAGGTCGTGTGTGCTTATCCAGTTTATGTTTTCCAGTTCGCTGTTGGTTTCCTTTAGCAGCTCACTCAGCTTACGGTATTTCTCTTCCTCACGCGATATTAATAGGATGTTTATCTGCTTTTGAAGGGAAAAGGCGTAGGCCGCGGCCGATTCCAGTTCAGGCCTTAGCCATGGTCTGGATGTGCTGTCTACAATTTCTTTCCAGAGCGCGAACGATCGCCTTGGCGAAAGCCCTTTTTCGTTTTTAAGTATAGATTTACTGGGATCGCCAGCCCAGTTAACTTCGGTTTTACTTTCCGGCCTGTACCATATTATGCAGTCATTGTTATTTACGCCAAGCGCATGGTATATGATGCCAGAAACTTTACCGCCCAGTGTTTTAAACGCGTCAAAATAATTTGAAAGCTTATCTGTGGTAAAATTTCCGTGTTTTGCGTTTACTGCAAAATAATTTGCTAATGGCAGTATGTCTTTTTCTTCGGGTACTGTTCCGCTACTATATATTACTCCGTTATACAGTATAGAAACCCCGCTTGCATTACATACCGAGAGCAGCTCTGGATTATCGGCTATCTTTTTCATATCATCATCCTGTTGCAGGCTGATGTTATTCATTTTTTCTAAAGAGAGGGTAGTCCTGCGCGATAGCTCGTATTCTTCAGAAGCCTGCCTTACATCTATCTGCGATGTAATAAAGTGGCCCTGTAACTGCGCAGCACGCCTTATTTCGGGACTCAGGTTTTTTGGCGCGTAGTGGTGGCACGCTATAAGCCCCCATAACTTGTTCTGATATATAAGCGATATGGTAAGCGTGGCGCCAACACCCATGTTGTTAAGGTATTGTACGTGTATGGGTGATGTACTGCGCAAAATACTAAGGCTCATATCCAGGTTTTTATCTGTACCATCGTCCTGGGTGTAAACCGGTACGGGGGTGTAGTCTATGTCTGATAAGAGCCTTAACAGGTTTTTCATGTACAGTTCCCTGGCCTGTGGCGGTATATCGGTATGCGGATAGTGCAGCCCCAGAAAAGGTTCCAGGTCTTCGCGGCAGCTTTCGGCAAATACCTCGCCGTTATAATCCTTGTCAAAACGGTATACCATAACGCGGTCATACCCGGTAATTTCACGGGTACCTTCGGTTACCAGCTGGCAGAGTTCTTTAAGGGTATGTGTATCGTGCATATAACGCAGCAGGAGCGAGGTTTGGTCATATTCCTCCTCGCTGGTGCTCCTGTTTATGGCTATAGGTTCGCCTTCCAGTATGCAAATGCCTTCATTGTTTGTATGTACGGTACACACAAAGTTTACCCCGTTTAAGGTAAGGCGTAAAAGCGCGCTGCCTGCAACGGCTCTATTAAGCATATAGGCCACAAGCTTCTCGGCATTTTCTGTACCAAATACCACAGCAAAATCCTTACCCAAAAGTTCTGTATGGAACAAGGTAAGGTATTCGGCGGTATTGGCGCTGCAATACTCTATGTTCAGGTTGTCTCCTTTTAAACCTAGTAGAAATCCATGTGGCTGTATGCTGCCGGGTATGTGTATGGGTTCCTGTTCACAATTGGTAAGGTTTACTATATCACGGTTTACAATGTCCCTTATCTTCATGCATTAGTTTTGTTCCTGGGCAAAATGCCTGTGTATGGCTTCAAACGCGTAATTGGCGCCATCAATGATTTCGGCTCCGGTATTGGTTTCCGCTTCGTAAGCCGAAAGCAGTTCTGTAAATTGTTTCCAGCGTGGACCGGTAAGGTGGCCGTAACCGGCAAAATATGTGGCACCGTTTTCCTCGTTATGTCCCAGGGCTTTGTTTATGTTTTTAAGAATTACCCTTCCACCAAGGCTTGAGCCTTCTATAACGTAAAATGCACCCAGTGCAAACGGTACAGATACATTTTCCAGGCCGGTAGAAAAGGCGTTGTGGGTAGCTGTTGTTTCAGCGCCCAGGTAAGTAAGATCGGCATCAATAAAGTGCGCCTTATTCCTTGCTTCAAGATCAGGAACAACACTGCTAAGTATAGGGAAAACATTTTCTTCGGCATCTTTTACAATGTCGCGCATAAGGGTTAGGTAAGTAATGTACTCTGCATTGTTAATAGCCGGGTTCATAACCGATACCGATACCGGAAGTGCTTCAAGGTCTGTATGTGCTTTAGCAGTAGCTGCTTTAATGTTTTCTGCAAAAGTAGCAGTGGCTGAATTTTCCATTAAATTAATTATTGATATTGATAAACGAAATTTTGTTCGGTGGGGATAAAGCTGTTCCACTGTATGGAAAGCACGTGTTCCAGCGATTTTTTAAGTTTTTTAAAATCGCCTGATTTTGGCAGGTAATAGCTTGCGCCCAGTTGCCTGGCACGGTCTATAACCGCTTCATCATTAGAGGTAGAAAACATTACAATAGGAAGGCCTTTGTGGTTTTCACTCTGGCGCACCACTTTTAGTATATCCAGCCCATTTATACCGGGCATGTTTATATCTAAAAACACAACATTAGGATGTGGTGGCGGGGTTTCCAGGGCGTTTAGCAAATCATTGCCATTATCTTTTGTAAAAACCCTGAAATCATCACCTATTTCCTCTACAATTTCCCTGAAAAAGTCAAGGTCATCCACATCATCATCTGCATAAAATATATTTTGCTTATTCATAGGAACTACGAGACGCCATTTTTAGTCTTGGCATATCGAAACAAATATAGGTAAATATAACGGTGTATGGTGATATAGGCCAAAATATGTAAATGTGAAATCTTTCTTAAAATGCTTGTATTTTCTTGGTTATTAGTGTTTAAGTTTAAATAATTAAAAGTTAAAAAAATAACGCTTGAGGTTCTATATTTTTTGTTGTAATAATTTTCATTCAAATTGATATAGTTCGACATATCCTAAAATAAAACCGTGCATTATTCGGTTTGCGGGAAAATAAGTATCTTCACGCCGTTTTTTATCCAGGAAAAAAGCTAACACCACATGAAAAATATAAACAAATATTATCCGCAACTCCTTGCCGTATTAGGTTTCATAGTAGTTGCACTGATTTACTTTTATCCGGTATTGCAGGGTAACAAGGCCTTTTACCAGTCAGATATTGCACAATATACCGGTATGGCTAAGGAGCAAAACGATTTCCGTAAGGAAAACGATGCCGAACCCTACTGGACAAACCATGCTTTTGGAGGTATGCCTACCTATCAGATGGGGGCAAACTATCCGCATAATTACATAAAAAAACTCGATGGTGTCATCCGTTTTCTGCCGCGCCCTGCAGATTACCTGTTCCTATATTTCCTGGGCTTTTTTGTACTGCTACGGGTGCTTAAAGTAGATACGCTTAAGGCTTTTTTCGGGGCACTGGCCTTTGGTTTTAGTACCTATCTTATAGTTATACTTGGTGCCGGGCACAATGCCAAAGCACATACCATAGCCTATATGCCTATGGTAATAGCCGGTATTATACTGGTATTCCGTAAGCGCTATATAGCAGGTGGTTTACTAACCTTGCTTGCCACTGCGCTTGAGATAAATGCCAACCATTTCCAGATGACATATTACCTGTTGTTTCTGTTGCTGTGCATAGGTATTTACTATATTATAGACATCATTAAGCAAAAGGATTTTAAACACCTGTATACTTCAATAGGTGTGTTTGCTATAGCCGGTATTGTAGCGTTTGGTATGAATGCGACCAGCCTTATGGCTACCTCAGAGTTTACCAATTACAGCATACGCGGTAAAAGCGAGCTTACCTTTAAAGCCGATGGTAAACCGGTAACCAGTAACGCTGCCATGGACTACGGTTATATTACCGAATACAGCTACGGCGTAGGCGAAAGCCTTGACCTGCTTGTGCCAAGGATGTTTGGCGGTGGTATGCAGGAAAAAGCGGGCGAAGGGTCTAAACTATATGATTTTTACCTGGGCTTAGGAGCCGAAGCTTCTCAGGCTAAAGAATATTCAGAGCATATACCATCATACTGGGGCGACCAGCCTATTGTTGAAGCACCCGCTTACATAGGTATTGTGGTGTTTTTCCTTGCAGTATTTGCCCTCTTTGCCGATACACGCAAACTTAAGTACGCCTTCCTCGCAGGAACCATCCTCTCACTATTATTGTCATGGGGTAAAAACCTGCCGGGGCTTACTAATTTCTTTATAGAAAACATACCGCTGTATGATAAGTTCCGTGCTGTATCATCTATACAGGTATTGTTGGAACTGTGTATGCCTGCACTTGCGTTTATGGGCTTGCAAACCTTCTTTACCCTTGAAAAAGAAAAGCAATTTAAAAACCTGTGGCAGTCGGCTGCCGTGGTTGGCGGTATACTGCTGATTATTTTTGTGATGAAAGGTTCATTTACCTTTGAAGGCCCACGCGATGAAGCCTATGCGCAGCAAATGTTCGGGCCGGATATGTTTAAGCAGGTGGGGCCGGGTTATCTTGCCGCGCTTAAGGAAACCCGTATGGATATGTATACCGCCGATGTGGTGCGTGCCCTTATGCTGGTGATTGCTGCTGCCGGTACATTGTTCTTTGCCTATAAGCAAAAGCTTAGCGAAACCATAGCCGTGGTTATTGTTGGCCTGCTTGCAGTTGCCGACCTTTATATTGTAGACCGCAATTATGTAAATACCGATGATTTTGTATCGGCACGTAAAATGAACGAGCCGTTTGAGCTAACCGGTGCCGATGAATTTATACTAAAGGATAAAAGCCACTACCGTGTGTACGCGCCTTACGAAAGGCTTCAGGGACGCATGTCATACTACCACCAGTCGGTAGGAGGGTACAGTGCCGTACGTCCACGCAGGATGGACGAATTGTTTACCTATACCTTCGAGAGCGACAAGAAAAACGCCATGGCACCACTGTTTAATGTAGACCAGGAAACCATGAAGCTTAAGGCACCGGTACCGGTACTGAACCTGCTAAACATTAAATACATAATGCTGCAGGGCAACGAGGGAGAATATGTGCCTGTTATCAATCCGTTTAATGCGGGGCCTGCATGGTTTGTAAGTACCGTAAAACCGGTTACTACAGCCGACGATGAGTTTAAGAATACCATAGCGCTTAACGTAGAAAACGAAGCCGTGGTTAATAAAGTGAAATTCCCTGAGGCGGCTGCCAAGATTACCTTTGTAAAAGACAGCACGGCTACCATTAAGCTTGATTCTTACGAGCCAAACAAACTGGTATACGCTACGAGCAATAAAAACGAGGGTTTTGCCGTATTCAGCGAAATGTACTACCCTAAGGGTTGGAACGTAACGGTAGACGGTAAACCTGCCACACACTATCAGGCCGATTACACGCTGCGCGGTATGGTACTGCCCGCCGGTAACCACAAGGTGGAGTTCAAATTTGAGCCACAGGTTGTTAAAACCGGAAGCACAATAGCGCTTATTAGCTTCGTAGCATTCCTTGGTTTGCTTGGAGCGGGCATTTGGTATGGAGCCCCCCGTCCCCCAAAGGGGGAGAAAAGTCCTGAAAATAGTAATTTGTAACCATATCAGTTATGGCTATGAGTGAGCAAATTCCCACTTCGGGGGTTAGGGGAGTTAAGGTACTTATCGTCACCTATTACTGGCCTCCGGCCGGTGGTCCGGGTGTACAACGCTGGTTGAAGTTTGTAAAATACTTACCGTCTTTTGGCGTACAGCCTGTAGTATACATTCCAGAAAATCCTACATATCCGCTGGTAGACGAAGGGTTGCTGAACGAGGTTTCACCTGAAGCGGTAATCGTAAAAAAGCGCATTACAGAACCCTATGCCTGGGCATCTGTATTCAGTAAGGGCAATACCAAAAAAATAAGTAGCGGCATTATCCCGGATAAAAAGAAACAGTCGGCTTTACAAAGCCTTATGCTGTGGGTACGGGGCAATCTTTTTATACCCGATGCCCGTGTGCTTTGGGTAAAGCCATCGGTTACATTCCTTACAGAATATATTCAGGAGAATAATATCAATACAATCATTACCACAGGGCCTCCGCATAGCCTGCACCTTATAGGGCTTGACCTGAAAGAAAAACTAAATATAAAGTGGATAGCCGATTTCCGCGACCCGTGGACTACCATCGGCTATCATAAAGAATTAAAGTTAAGTGCTTCCGCAGCAAAAAAGCATAAGGATTTGGAAAGCCGCGTACTCAATACTGCCAATACCGTATTGGTTACCAGCCCAACAACTAAAAAAGAGTTTGAAGCACTAACCACTAAACCCATAGCTGTTATAACGAATGGCTATGATGTGGAGAATATTGCCAAACAGCCGTTAGACGACAAGTTTACCCTGGCACATATAGGTTCGTTTCTCAGTGAGCGCAATCCGCAGGCATTGTGGCAGGCGATAGCTGAACTCATAACCGAAAATCAAACGTTTGCACAACAATTTCAATTAAAACTGATTGGCGCAGTAAGCCGTGAGGTGTTGGATAGTATCGCCCAAAACGGACTTAACAACTACGTAAACAACCTTGGCTATGTTCCGCATGCCGAAGCGGTGGCACATCAGCGTAGAAGCCAGGTATTGCTTTTGGTAGAAATAGACAGGGAAGAAACAAAATGCATTATCCCCGGGAAGTTGTTTGAATATATGGTATCTGATCGTCCTATACTAGGCATTGGCCCGGATGGTGCCGATATGGCTGAGATTATCAGAAATACGAATACAGGAGTATTCGCATTATATTCCGAAAAGCAAAAGATTAAAGATACGCTTCTTAAATACTTTACTGAGTACCAAAACAGCACACTAAAATCGCACGGCATAGGGCTGCAATACTATTCCCGTAAAAACCTTACCGGGCAGCTGGCAGATTTACTTAAAAAACTATAAACTTTACCCCACAAGATTTAAAACCTTGTGGGGTAAAGTTTATCATGATTTTTTTAATTTACGCCTGTTCTAATTTAAAAGTGGCAATGCTACCGAGACAGTTTTCCGGAATATTAAACGCGTCGGTAAGTGGCACGGCATCCTGACGAATTTCCCAACACAGCTGGCTTACCAACTTACGTATTGCTTTGGTCTTAACCCCTTCCATATAGCCCTGCTCTAAATACCAGGCCTTGTGTTCTTCCAGTTTATTAAGCGCAAAGAGTTCATAAAGGCTTGTAAGTACTTCATTAAGGCCGGTATCGGTAACGGTATTTAGTTTCGCCTGGAATTGTTCCAAAATCACTCTATCTAAATATGAATCAGAAATCTGTAGCATATGCGGGTGCATAATATTAGCCGCGTCAAACGGTTCCAATCCATCATCTGTAAGCTTTTTAAAGCGTTTTGCGGCAGCATTTACGAGTTCGCGCTCTCGATACTTAAACGCCTGCAAATGGAACGCAGGATCTTTTAAATGGGCTTCGTCAGTATTGCGGGTAGCAAACGGATTCTTTTCGGTAATGCCGGTTTTTGCCTGTTCTACAACATAATTGAAAATGGTACTCACACTCATTTCGCCAAACTGCTTACGGAACTCGCCCAAGCGGTTTTTGGCAGTAAGCTGCATCAGCACCGTATTATCTCCCTCAAAGGTGGTATAGATCTCGGTATCGTTTTTAAGGTCGTCTATGCGGTTTTCGCTCAGGTAGCCTTTACCACCCGTGGCTTCGCGGCACTCCTGTAGGGTATCTCTAACGTTCCAGGTAGTATAGGCCTTAAGCCCGGCCGCAAGCGCTTCTATTTCCTGCATATCGGCTTCGCTGCGGTTTATGAAACGTTTGGTAAGGTATTGCAACGCAAAGGTAAGCGCATACGCATTGGCAAGGTAGGGCATAAGCCTGCGCTGGTGCATACGGTAGTTCAGTATAGGGACTTCCTGCCCGCTTTCGGGGCCAAACTGCCTGCGGCTGTCGCTATATTTTATGGTGGTGGCAAGACCCAATTTTGCAGCTGCGAGTGCCGAACGCGGTATGCCTATGCGTCCGCCCACCAGTGTACCCAGCATGGTAAAGAACCTGCGGTTATCACTCGGGATAGGGCTTTCAAATTCGCCGTTTTCATTCACCGACGCAAATTTATCCAGCATATTGTCATACGGTATTATCACATCGGTAAACGTTATAATGCCGTTATCTACCCCGTTTAATCCCATTTTGTGCCCGCAGTCTTCTATGCTAACGCCCGCAAGCGGTTGCTTCTCTTTATTTCGTATAGGCACTATAAACGCGTTTACGCCATAGTCCTTACCGTCTATAATAAGCTTGGCAAAAACGGTGGCTGCTTCCCCATGAGTGGCAGCATTACCTATGTATTCTTTGCGGTCGTATTTTTCAGGGGTGTTAATGGTAAAGGTACGGTGGGTATGGTTATACGTCGCGGTGGTTTGTAAGCCTTTTACGTTACTGCCGTGGCGGGTTTCGGTCATGGCAAAACATCCGGGTAGTTCCAGCGAGCCTATTACCGGCAGGTACTTCGCATGATGTTTCTCCGTTCCAAGGAACATTACACTCATACCCCAAAGCCCAAACTGCACCCCAAATTTAATGACAAGACTCAGATCCTGGTAGCTCAGGGTTTCCATGATGGCAAAGTAGGCTTCCATATCGCCGCTGCCACCGTAAGCTTTAGGGTAGGCATAACTACCCAGTCCTTCATCGGCTAAAACTTTACACCATTCTAATACCTTCTCCCGAAACGCTGCAACATCGCTATCTACTTTTGGGGTGAAACCTTCCTTACTTATTATGGCCTTTACTTTGTTGATAATAGCTGCCTGGTTACTGTCCAGCAGTGCGGTCATGGCCGCAACATCAAAGCTGTATTCGGTATTGTGGGCTTCGGTAATGCTTTGCCTTTTTTGGTAGGAAGCCAATGCATCTATACCTATTATTCCAAGTTGTTGTTCCAAAAGGGCAACGGCTGGGGCTATTTTGGCAATGTCTTCATCTGTCAGGGACGAGCGTTCGGCATTAGCCACGAGGATACCAAGGTCGGTCAGTGTAGTAGCCTTTGGTCTTGTATCAAGTATTTTATCAATGCTCTCGCGCCAGCGGAACAGTTCGCTTCGTGAAGGGGCGTTATTAGCATCAATTTTAGAACGAAGAAAATCCTTTTCGGCTTTGGTAAGCCAGTCTTGGGTATTTATAAAATCGGCTATCTGCCTGTACTCTTCGGTAGTGAGTTCGCTGTCCTGCCAGGCGTGGTATAGTAGGGGTAGTAGTATGCTGAGTTTTGGGTCGGTAGTAAACGAAATATCCATAATGCGGTTTAAATTGTTTTACTATAAAAATAGGCATTATCTTACGTAGGCGCTTGTAAGGGAGTGTTAAAAAAAGCTTCTGAGTTGCTTGGTCACTTAGCTTCTGAGCCGATGAGTTCTGTAGCTTTTGAATGATATATAATGTTTTGTTTAATAGAAATTAAAATCACTACTTTTGCAGCCTTAAAGCAGGCCGCCTTATCGCTCGCTGATTAAGCGGGAGGAAAGTCCGGACACCAGAGGGCAGCATAGCGGGTAACGCCCGTCATTACGTTTCGACGTAAGAGGACAAGTGCAACAGAAAGTATGTACAGGTAATGCTGTAGTGAAACCAGGTAAACTCTATGCGGTGAAATGCCATGTACACCGGCTATATGTAGGGCTGCCCGTCCGATGCCGGGGGGTAGGCAGATAGATAGCAGCAGTAATGTTGCTACCAGATAAATGATAAGGATTGTACTTTGGTACAATACAGAATCCGGCTTACAGGCCTGCTTTTTTTTAGGATATTTACCTTGCTTTTTTATAAAATCAAAAGGGCTGCTTCAATTAAGAAGCAGCCCTTTTTGTATTAGGTGCAGTATTTTAATTCTGCCTGTTGATGTAGATCCATCCGGTTTTTTGTCCGGTACTATCGCTATCCATCATGTAGAAATATGTACCTGTAGGCAGTTCCTCACCATTATTGGTTTGGCCGCTCCATTCGTTAAGATAGTTGTTCCTGCTGTATACTTCAAGTCCGTAACGGTTAAAGATAGACAGTTTTTTAACTCCAAATCCGCTCAGGTCAAAGAAATCATTCTCATTTGCAGTGCCACCCGGAGATATACCGCGTTGTATCTGGCAGGTAATACCGTCTATAACGTACGGTACAGTAACACTACAGTTACCGGCTGTAACTTTTACATTAACCGTTAAAGGATACACAACACCTGTAGAACCAAGCGTCCTGATATAGGCACTGGCGTTAAATGTCTCACTGTTGTCGCCTACTATCTGCCCGCTGGTTGTAGTCCATTCGTAGCTTACTGTAGCCGGGTTATATGAGCTGTTTTCCGGAGATACAGTTACAATGAAGTTTGGACCCTGGCAGTTGCCGTCGGTTACCGCTTCAATTTCACCATGCAGTGTAAATGTAAATGAATCACTGTTAGCGGCTGAACAGGCAGCAGGATTAGCAGCAACTTCATACCTTACAGTATATGAGCCCGGTGCAACACCCGCAAGTGAAACCTGGCCTGTAGCGGCATTGATGGTAAGGCCACCGCTTATGGTAAAGTTACCTCCCCATACAAAGCCTGTATCAGTGCCTGGTGTAACTGTACCTGTACCGAAACAGTAGTCAGGATCGTAATTAAATCCTACTACCGGGGTAGAGGCTTGCGTAATGGTTACACGGAACTGGTTGCTATCACCCGATGTACAGGTGGCTAAATTCTGTGCTACAGTATATGTAATGTCATACTGACCCGGAGTACTGCCAGCAACGTTGATTTCACCTGTTGCAGTATTAAGGCTCAGACCTGTGGTACTGCTAAATGTACCTCCCGTAGTATAGCCTGTGCCAGGTATCACGGTAAGGTTTGCCGAACCGGCACATACACTCGCGTTAGCATAGCTAAAGCTTGCTCCTGCAACGGTAGGCGTTGTTATTACAACAGTTAATGGAATGCTGACACCTGCTGTACATGTTGCGTTATTTTGTGCAAGTGCGTAGGTTATGGTATAGGTGCCAGGAGTGCTGTTTGCTACGTCTATAACACCTGTACTGCTGTTAAGCGACAGACGGCTGTCTGTAGTGCTGAATACACCTCCGGCAGGAAGCGTAGGCGCAACCGGCGCAAGTGTAGCCTCAAGGCCACAAACCGTAGGATAGTTTATTGTTATCGCAGGTGTGGTAAGTGCGTTTATGGTTACGGTTACCGGTGTGCTTGTGCCTCCGTTTACACAGTTAACAGCGTCAAGCAGGGTAGTGTACGTTACAGTATACGTACCTGCTGTACTGGCTGCCACGTTAATTTCTCCTGTTACCGCATCTACTACAAGCAGCGTTGGGTCGCTAGATGTATACCTGCCACCTGCCGTAGCCGGTGTTTGAGACGGAAGCACATTAGCCGATGCCTTACAAATAGGTTGTGTATAGTTAAATACCAGGCCTGGTGCGCTAAGTGGTGTTACCGATAGAGGTAGCGTTGTAGAGCTTAGGGCAAGACAGTTAGCAGGGTCGGCAAGAACCGTATACGTAATGTTGTAGTTACCTGCAGTACTTAGAGCCAGATCTATAACACCTGTAGTAGGGTCTATAACAAGGCTCGTGGAGTCTGATGTAAACCTGCCACCAAGGGTTGCGGTAGCATCTGGTGTAGCTACAGGATTAGTACCTGCAATACATACGGTAGCGGCTGATAGCGTGAATCCTGTTGGCTGTGTTATGGCCGAAGAAACAGTTATGGTAATTGCAGTCCTTGGGCTTTCGCAGCCACCTGTTGTAGACTGGCTTACGTAGTATGTAGTGGTAGCCGATACTGAAGTATCAGGGGTTGGGGCAGTAGCCGAAGCTGTGCCGTTTGTTGCTACAGTGTACCAGTTAAGCGTATTGCCTGTGTCTGCTGTAGCGGTAAGCGGCGTAGCCGTAGCGTTTAAGCAGTAGGTTGCGCCCGTAGCTACAGGAGCAGCAGGGGTAGCATTAACGGTAATGGTAAACGGAAGCCTTGGGCCTTCGCAGGTACCGTTCCACTGGCTTGCGTAGTACATAAATGTACCAGGAGTAGTGGTAACGGGAGTAGGAGCGCCAGCAAGTGGTGTACCATCTGTGGCAACATCATACCATCTTACGGTATAGCCGGTATCTGCAGTTGCAGCGAGCGTAGTGGCAGTAGCACCTTCACAGTAAGCGTAAGTATCTTGCGTAGTAGTAGGTAATGCTATAGCCGGAGCCGTATAGGTAACCTGATATGTACTGGTACAATACGATGTTATCCAGTCGTACATATAAACACCCGGTGTAGAGAAACCTGAAATAGTAGTGCTGTTAGCACGGCTGTTTGCTATTGTAGTATCACCAGGGTTATCGGTATGGGCAGACCAGTAACCATCGCCCCTTGCTCTAATCTGTACCGGTGGTGCGCCACAGGCTATACTTACGTTTTGGCTAATGATACTGTTGTCTGCGGTAAAGGTAATCGCGTCAAGGAAGTTACCCACACTGGTATCTCCTGTAGAGGTAGATACGGCACGGAAGAAGAAACGTGTTACCGTCTGACCATCCGGTACGGTATAGGTAAGGCTATTGTCTGCCCCGTAGTATACCCATGCAGCCCTACCGGTAGAGAACGTGCGACCACCAATTTGCGTATAGGTAGATATAGGCTGCGATGCATCACCGGCAAGTACCTCCATGGTATCTGTACCTTTTCTTCCCCTGTGGGCAAATTTAACCGTAAATGTAGTAGGTGAAGGGGTTGTGAAATCCTGATATACACCCATAGTACCCTGGTTTTCGTTCGCGTTTATTTCGATGAACTGAATACCATCGTAAGCAAGCATGCTCTCACTGTTTGGCGTAGGCCAAAACTCCATAACGTGGTCATTAGCGGTTGTCCTCCATCCCTGTATCTGGTTATGGCTGTACATTATAGGGTTAAGATTGTCAAGCGATGTGGTCCTTACAGGGTCTTCAAAGCTAAAGTTTACTGTAGTAATCAAACAGTCGGCCGCGTTACCGCCACCTACCGGTGGTGCCGGAGTCCTTACACAAATGTTGTAGCTCATGGCGGGGTTAGGAGTGGTAGTATTCTGGGTTACCCTTACAAAATAGGTTTGTCCGGGTACAAGGTCCTTAACGCGTACATAGTTTACAATAGAACATGCGATAACGTTAAGGTCATCACAAGCGTTTTCGTAAACCGAAAGCACAAGCCCACGCGTAGGGTCGGCCAGGTTATTATCAAACGCAGGGCCTATTTCGCTAAGTGATACAATGTGCGATGTACCGGTAGCGGTAAACTTGTACCAAACATCCGGGCCGCTAATGCCTGTACATGTAGGCACTGTAGATGGCGTAGCACCGGTAAACCTACCAGGAGTAGGTGTTGTACAGTTTTCTCCAGGGCTTACGTTAAGGGTTACAGCACCGCTACAGTTGTCATTTGCTATGGTTGTGCTAAATGGTATAGGGCCTACCCAAAGGCTCTTGTCAGAACCGCTACATACCGCCCTTACGTAATAGTTGTAAGCAGTAACCGTGGTTAGCGGGCCATATACAAAGTTAGTATTGGTATTTGCAGGAGTTCCAATTGTAGATGCCGATGGTACAGTACCGCCGGTTGCAGGTGTTACAAATACTTCCCACTCGGTTTCAGTACCGCCCGGTGTCCAGCTTAGTGAAGCTGAAGTACCCGATGGTGCTACCGTAAGGCCTGTTGGCCTGGCACAGGTAACCACTTGTATGTTTAGGTTATCTACTGCGGCTGGTGGCTGGTTTGTAGTACTGCCGTCGTTAGCCCATTCAAATACCAGCCTGCATATGCGACCCGAATATGCCGATACGTTTACAGGCGTAGCAGAGTTTGTCCAGGTATTGTTATTGCCAAAGTTACCGTTGGCAACATTGCCAGTAAGCTTAACACCATTAGTTGCGGCAGCTGTAAGTTGCGTGCCTCCTACCGGAATGTATGCGGTAGGTACTACCCATACCCTCATGTTGTCACAACAGGCTTCTCCAAGTGATTTCCAGTCAAAAGCCACGCTGATTTCGTTAGTGCCTGCCGGGATAAGAATGTCCCTGAATGCATGTACATATGTGTTGGCTACCGGCGAATACGCATTACTAACGCCGTTGTCATTAGTTACATATAACGAGCGCGTACCTCCGTTAGATACTGCACTGCCTACCACCCATTTGTTTTGAGAAGAGGTTACAGTTGTAAAACCGAAGCCTGGTGCCGGTGTTGTATTTTCAAAATCCTGTACCAATGGCAGCGTAGCCGGTACTTGTGTGGTATTAAAGGCCAGTGGGCCTACCCATGCGCTGGTATCGCCATTACCACAGTTACTCCTTACCCAGATGTAATATGTGGTTAGGTTAGCCAGTGAGTTTAGTGTAAGCGATGCGTTAGGTACGTTAGCTGTAGGTGTTGTAGTGGCTACAGGCGCGGTGTTTACAGGCGCAAAGTAAAAATCATACGTAGGGGTTACCGTAGCAGGTGCCGTCCAGGTAAAACTGGCCGAGTTCTGGTTGGTACTTACCAGGGTAAGGTTGCTTGGGCTTGGACATGTAGCTAACGACAGGTTGATGTTGTCTATAGCTGCCGGCGTTGATGATGTACCTCCACCAGCATCGTTTTTCCATTCAAATATAAGCCTGCGTACCGTGCCACCCATACCGCTTACCGGTACGGTACCACTAAAGTTATTCCAGTTAAGGCCTCCTGCTGCAAAACTGCCGGCTATTTTTGTAGCAGCGTTAGTTTGTACACCGGCTACAGGGTTATAATCGGCGGGGGCAAGGTATACATTAAGGTAATCAGCATAGTTATAGTTTCCCGGAGTTCCTACACGTTCTCCAATACATTTCCAATTAAAAGCAAGGTTAAGTTCTTCTGCGCCTGCCGGGATAAATACATCACGGTAGGCTTGTACCGTACTGGCAACAGCATTGTTGTATCCGTATGCGTTTGTAGTAGTGTTATTGCTTATGTAAAGCGCCTGCGCTCCTGCGTTAACTGCCAGTGCGGCTGTGCCTATGGTCCATTTGTTGGTTTGTGTACCGTTGACTAGTGACCACTGCGATGGTGTCACTTCAAAACCATCGGTAAACGTAAGGATAGCCGGTATTTGTGTAGTGGTAAAAGGAAAAGGGCCTGTCCAGGCACTCATATTGGTTGTGCCACAAACCGACCTTACGTAAAATACATAAGCGGTAGATGGGCTAAGGTTTTCTGGAGTTGTAAAGCTATTGCCAGATACCACAGTACCTGTTTCCAGGCGGGTACCGTTAGCAGCAACTACTTCTACTTCATAGTTTGGCGCGTTTCCTGCCCAGGTAAGCACAGCCGATGTGGCTGCCGGTGTAGCACCAAGGGTAGTAGGAGCTATACAGTTTGTTACAACCTGTACATCGTCTATTAACCAACGGTCGCCGTTATCGCCCTGCATTACGAAGGCTATATAATATTGAGAACCTGTATATGATGCCGGTATATCTACCACTTTTTCTGTATAAGTGGTTTGTGCCGGGTTAATTTGTAGTTCGGTCCACGATTGTATTTCGGTAAAAGTGGCCGTATTAGTAGGATCTGTACCTATAAAAATTTTGTAAACGGTACCCTGGTCGTTGTCTTCGGTTAGCCTTGACCAGAATTTCAGTTGCGCATTAAGCGGAACCGGAAACTGAGATGTTATCAGCCAGTCTTCAGTTGTGGTACCGTCTGCCACGTTTTCGCGGTTAAGATAAGCCGCGCGTGTGCCGGAGTGAGCTGGTCGGTCAGTGCTTCCGTCAGCCTGAATCCATCTTTGAATTGGTCCACGTTCGTTCCTGATGTACCATCCGTCCGGCCCGGCGGGGCTGCTGGTGCCGGAAAGTGATGTCCACGTACCTTCAAAGTCTTGCAGTGGTAACTGTGCAAGGCCCCGTAAGGAAATGAGGAGCATGAAAATCAAAGTAAATTTTTTCATAAGAAGTCGTATAATATTTAAGCTCCTAAAATTATCAAAATAGAAATAGATACTTCAGTCATATTACTAAAAAATTAACTGATTTTAAGAAAACAAACAAAATAAATTTTATTAGTTATATTTTTTATAACACTTGAGAATAATGTATGTTTTTAACGCAAAAATAAACCCCGGAAACCGCTAAGGCTTCCGGGGTGTTATATTTTTGTTATTTTATATCTGTATTAGTTATTTAGCATAACCGGCATAACAAGCATGGTTACCGTTTCGCCCTCATCAACGCCGTCTACCGGCGTAAGGATGCCTGCGCGGTTAGGCAAAGACATTTCCAGCATTATTTCGTCACTCTGTAAATTGGTAAGCATTTCCGATAGGAATCGCGAATTAAAGCCTATCTGCATATCATCACCCTGGTAATCGCAGGTAAGCCTTTCTTCAGCCTTGTTAGAGTAATCGATATCCTCAGCAGATATGTTTAGCTCCGTACCGGCTATCTTAAGGCGAATCTGGTGCGTAGTCTTGTTACTAAAGATGGCCACACGGCGTACCGAGCTGTAAAACTGTGTACGCGATATAAGCAGCTTATTAGGATTTTCTTTTGGTATTACAGCTTCATAGTTAGGATACTTTCCATCTATAAGGCGGCAGGTAAGCACATAATTGTCAAACGTAAAGGTGGCGTTAGAATCATTATATTCTACCGTAACTTCAGAGTTTGAAGTGGCAAGGATACCTTTAAGTATGTTAAGCGGTTTCTTTGGCATAATAAAATCAGCCACCTGCGATGCCGATACATCAGTACGGGCATACTTTACAAGCTTATGCGCATCGGTAGCTACAAAAGTAAGCCCCTGTGGTGAAAACTGGAAGAACACACCCGACATCACCGGACGCAGGTCGTCATTACCGGCTGCAAAAATGGTTTTGCTTATAGCGGTTGCCAGCACCTCGGCAGGTACCATTGTAGACGAAGGGTCGTCTAACGATACGGCTTTTGGAAACTCGTCGCCGGCAGCATACGCCAGGGCGTATTTACCCGAATTTGAGCTGATTTCTACCGTATTGTTATCTTCTACGGTAAAAGTAAGCGGCTGCTCAGGGAAGGTTTTAAGGGTTTCAAGTAGTAGTTTTGCCGGTACTGCCACGCTGCCCACACTCTCTGATTCTATTTCCAGGGTGGCGGTCATGGTGGTTTCCAGGTCGGATGCCGATACCTTTAACTCGTTGTTGTTCAATTCAAACAAAAAGTTATCCAGGATAGGCAGGGTGTTGTTACTGTTAATAACACCACTTAATACCTGTAGTTGTTTTAGCAAATATGTACTTGATACTATAAATTTCATCACAGTTCTGATTTTTCGTTTTTAGCCCTTTTGCAGGGATAGCAAATATATCGTAAAGCGGGTAAATACTGAAACTTTTTTTTCAACACTAATTTTAGCTTAAGGCCTGCTGTAGGCGCGCTTCCTTAGCCAGGTAAACAGCAGCCCGAAAAGCCCAAGTATAACAAGCGGTACAGCCACAGTGATAATTTTGGCCGCGGTATAGTTATCATACACCTTTTGGGTGTTAAGCATAGGTAGCTTTACGTCTTTTGTACGTATGTTAATAAGTCCGTTATCGTCCAGCAGGTAGTTTACACAGTTCATGAGGAAATCCTTGTTTTCAAAAAACTCCTGTGTCCATTTATCATAGCCAAGTTCTAAAGGCTCACCGTTTTTGTCGAACTGGTTTTTAGCGATATCCCCATCGGCTATTACAATCATTTTGTTTTGTACGCCGTTAATTTTGTACGCAGTATCTTTAAACGGAAGCGTCCTGTTCTGGTACATCGACATAAATTTTCCCTCCAGTAATACAGCCATAGGCAGGAAACCGCCTTCCTTATAATCGGCCGGTGTGGTGCGTTCGGCTACCATATCCAGCCTCACGGCAAATGGCGTACCTACTTTTTTTGAATAGCGCGATGATGCCAGTAGCACATTCTTTTTTATGCCGTTTTTAAGGGTATCTATCGGGCTTACGAATTCCATCTTAACACCACCCAGGTTTTTAACTATAGGGTTTTTATTGATAGAATCAGGATAGGCAAATGGCGAAAACTTCCAAGGGTACTGCTGGTATTGGCTGTCATTACCCTGGCCGCCTGTGGCCAGCTGTATATTAACCGACATTTCGTCTTTAATTAGGTCGGGGTTTAAGCGTACACCGTATTTAAACAGCATATCGTTTAGGTTCAGGTCGCGTGGCAGGGCAGGGGTAACACCGTTGTTACTGTACAGGCTGTCCATATCGGCCTGCACGGCATCTAGCATCCACAGGGTCTTTCCACCGTTTATAATATACTGGTCCAGTACCTGTTTTTCTTCTTCGGTAAAGGTTTCAGTAGGCTTGGCTATAATAGCAAGGTCATAACCGCTAAGGTCTTTAAGGGTCTTTTGCGGGTTTTTAGAAACCGAATCAAGTGTAAACGGCCCTATATGGTAGCTTTCGCGCATGGTTTTTATGAGGCTTGCCATGTGGCGTGCCCTCATTTCTCCATTGCCCTGTAGTATAACAATGCTTTTCTGTTTTTCACGGGTTATCTTGTTAAAGGCATCAGCAAAGGCATATTCCAGGTGCTGTACAGATACCTCTACTTTTTCGGCGGTATTGGCGCCACGCATATTTTTAAGTAGTGGTATTTTAACCGTTTTGCCTTTGTATGTAGCTATAGCCCAAGGGAAGATTAGCGATTCGCTTTGCTTGCCTTTGTCGTTTACAGTAATGCTGGCAGGTTTCATACCCGTGCCGCTAAAGGTTTCAAAAATAGCCTTGTCTATATCGGGAATGGCCTGGATGCTCTTTTTAACTTCGGCATCGTCCTTTGCATTACCCCCGGGGCTATCCATTTTATACAGGTTGTAAATAATCTCCTTTTTGGTATCGGCGCTGCTTTCCGATTTATCCAGCGGATTAAAGAAAGTTACCTTAATATCCGGGTTATAGGATGAAAATTCCTGTAACAGCTGGCGTGTTTCATCCTTCAGTCGTTTAAATTCCCCGGGAAATTCCCCTTCAAGGAATACATCTATGTACAGTGGCTCCTTAACCGATTGTACCAGGTTAAGTGATGTTTCAGATAGTGTATAGCGCTTATCGGCTGTAAGGTCGAAACGCTTAAATACAAAAGTGCCTGCTACATTTAGCACCACCAGTGCCGCAATGGTTACCAGCAGTTGCTTGCGGATGTTTTGTTTGCCTGTTTCCATTACCATTTAAGCGATTTAAGTTTATATACGGTAAACGACAGGAACAAAGCGGCAACACTTACAAAGTAAATAACATCTCTTGTGTCTATAACGCCGCGGCTCATGCTTTTAAAGTGGTAATCCATACCAAGTTTTGATACTTCCGAACCAAAGCTTCCGGCAAATGTGGCCGTGCCTTCAAACCCGAAGTAGAACAAAAAGCACAGTATTACCGCACTTATAAAGGCTACAATTTGGTTGTCTGAAAGGGTTGAAGTAAAAACACCTATAGCAGTATAACCCGCTACAAGGAATAACAACCCAAAATACGAACCCATGGTACTGCCCATATCTATATTGCCCTGCGGGTTGCCGAAGTACGATAATACTTCTACATAAATAAGCGTAGGTAACAATGCCAGTACTATGAGTACGAACGCGCCCAGGAATTTTCCGTTTACAATTTCCCAGGTACTTATGGGTTTGGTAAACAGCAGCTCCAGCGTACCCTGTTTTCTTTCGTCAGAGAAGCTGCGCATGGTTACCGCCGGGATAAGGAAAATCAGTATCCATGGCGATAGCGTAAAAAACGGGCCAAGGTCGGCAAAACCGCTGTTCAGTATATTAAAATCGTTATCAAACACCCAAAGGAAAAGCCCGTTGAGCAATAGGAAAACAGCAATAACCAGATAGCCCATCGGCGAACCGAAAAAAGCTTTGATCTCTCTTAAAAGCAGTGCTTTCATTACTATTTAGTTTCTTTATTTGTTTAAAGTTTCAGGTTTCAGGTTCTCACTGTTGCCTGCGTTTTCCATGTCGACGATAGGAAATATCTCTACATCTATCAGTCTGTCTAAAAATCTAACAATCCAATGATCTAACCATCTAAAAAATCTATTCAAGGCTCACCAGCTTATCTACGCTCCATGCCTCGGCTTTTTCAGCAAACAGGGGTTTGGTTATCGCCCATACGCCTTTAAATAAATCCGACTGGCGGTAGTCTTCCAGGTGCTGTTCGCGCTCCCAGTAGCTGTAGGTAAAAAAGACCTCCGGTTTATCTTTGTCCCGGTACAGTTCCAGTAGTCGGCAACCGTTTACATTGCGTATATCTTCCTTTACGCTGTTAAAATTCTGGAGAAAATCACTCACTTTGTCTTCCCTGAATGTCATTTTTACAATGCGTACAAACATACAGTTTTTTATTTTGTTTTCTGGCAGGCACGTTTGCTCTTTCGGAACAAACGCATCATTTTATTTTGCTGAAATTTTTGCCACAAATTTTATTCATTTCCAAAATTGATTCAATTAATCTGAATTTACAAATTGCTGAAATTCGTACAATTCGTGGCTTATCTTTTTAATCAATTATTTAAACACAACGTTAACTACGTCGCGGTATTTTAATCCCAGTAATGTTTTTGCCGAACCTACCGTATGCGGGTTACTTCGGAAAATGGCTATTTCAAGGAATTCCGCGCCATTAAACAGGGCAAGTTTTTCGCCTTCGTAATTTTTAAGTGAAAACCGCTCGTTCAGGTTAAAGTCAGAGTATCCGTTTTTTATACCCTTTATCAGGCCCTTAACGCCATATGTGATTTCGTATTCACGCCCCTGGGCTACGTGTTCTACCAGCTGCCTGTTTATGTTGGTAACACAGTTGCCAAAGTGGTCTATATACACCACATTGCCGCGTATACTGCTATTATCAGTAGCTACCAGGGCATCCATGTCGTGCATTGGTTTTAACGCTTCGAGTGGTGTGCCTGTTTCGGTTAATGCACCGCCATGCGAAAGGTGACAGGCTACCTTAGCAAATACATCCATAGCGCCGCTGCCTTCGGGTAGGGTGGCGTGGATATTTATTTCTATAATCTGCTCGGGCGGGTTATTTTTTGTAAGCAGGGTAAGTATGCCGTTGTCTGCGGCTATAAAGTAGTGACCGTTCCACTCTATGGCTACGTGCAGGTTTTCCGCACTAAGTTCGGCATCTACGCCTATAAGGTGCACCGTACCGGGAGGGAAACTGTTCCAGGCAGCACCTACTATATAGCTGGCCTGCGGTATGTTAAACAAATCTACGTTATGCGATATGTCTATGACTACAGCATTTGTACAGCCCGAAATCAGTTTACCCTTAAGTGCGCCCACAAAATGGTCGCATAAGCCGAAGTCGGTTGTAAGGGTAATTATTGACATAATTTTGTGCAAAACTTTGTAAAAAGGCGATTAAAATTTCACTAAATTTGAATGCAAAGCTACTAATATTTGAGCTATAAATTCTAATCAAAAACATACTTGCTTGAACGAAAGAATTATTGAACTGACCGATATTGCTGCAAAAGATTTCTGGGGTGCACAGGATAGCCATCTTGAAACCATTAAGAAATATTACCCAAAACTGAAAATAGTAGCCAGGGGTTCTACGCTTAAAGCGTTTGGCGAGAAAGAACTCCTTGATGAATTTGAAACCCGATTTAAACGCCTGATTCTTCACTTTAGCCGTTTTAACAGCATAGACGATAATGTTATAGAGCGTGTAATAAGTACCGGTGTGCAAACCGAGCACATGAACCCCAGCGATAAGGTTTTGGTGCATGGCGTAGGTGGCAAGCTTATTAAAGCCATGACCGAAAACCAGCAGAAACTGGTAGACTACATGTCTAAAAACGATATGCTGTTTGCCGTAGGCCCTGCAGGTACCGGTAAAACCTATACGGGCGTAGCACTTGCTGTAAAGGCGCTGAAAGAGAAGCAGGTAAAACGTATTATCCTTACCCGCCCTGCGGTTGAAGCAGGCGAGAACCTTGGTTTTCTTCCGGGAGATATGAAAGAAAAGCTGGATCCGTACATGCAGCCGTTATACGATGCCCTGCGCGATATGCTTCCGCCGCAAACGCTGGAAGATTATTTGCTAAAAGGCATTATACAAATAGCACCGCTCGCCTTTATGCGTGGCCGTACGCTGGACAATGCCTTTGTAATCCTGGACGAAGCACAGAACACCACCCATAACCAGATGAAGATGTTCCTGACCCGTATGGGTAAAAACGCCAAATTTATGATTACCGGCGACCCGGGACAGATAGACCTGCCACGCAGTACCATGAGCGGGCTTAAAGAAGCCTTGTTGGTACTTAAAGATGTAGACGGAATAGGTATTATTTACCTTGATGATAAAGATGTGGTGCGCCACCGCCTTGTACGTAAGGTAATTGAAGCGTATAAAAAGATAGAACACCAAGGATAGCGTTATAGTCGAAAGTTTTAATGTCTAAAGTCATAAGGTCTGGTGCATTCTGTCATTGCGAGCGAAGTGTAACGGAGCGTGGCAATCTAAATTCTACCAAACCAAGGTATAAAAATATCAGATGATTAATTTCTCAAAACCTACAGGCCCGCTTTTGGGCCTGTTATATTTTTCAGTGTTTTATGTTATTGCGGTGGTAATATTTACTTTGTTGATGTTACTATCCGGTATAGCTTTTAGGTTACATACTGGAGGATATAGTAAAACTGTTGGTTGGGCATACGATATATGTTCTTTGGTTCATTTTACAACCTTGGTTTCTGTAGGCATTTTTATATTGATATATCTTCTTATCATGCTACTGAAAATGCGGATGTTCCGGATTATTTCCATTTTACATTTTCTGATAACAATTACAGGTACACTTTATTTGTTTTTTGAAAAAGAGCATGATAATTGTAATTATTTCGTTTTTATAAATGTGTTTTCAATTCTATTTTCAGGAATATATTTTACTGTGCTTAGCATTTTAAAACTAGTCGATGTAATAAAGAACAGAAGATAAAATAACTTTCTTATTTTTGCAGCTTACTAAACAACAAACAACACGATGAACACCATCACAACAACAGATTTTAATTTTCCCGGTCAGAAATCAGTATATCGCGGCAAAGTACGCGAGGTATATAACATAAACGACGAACTGCTGGTTATGGTAGCTACCGACAGGCTTAGTGCTTTTGATGTGGTGCTTCCTAAAGGCATTCCGTATAAAGGGCAAATCCTGAACCAGATAGCAACCAAGTTTATGCGCCTTACGGAAGACATAGTGCCTAACTGGCTGCTTGATACGCCTGATCCTAACGTAGCTGTAGGCCACGTATGCGAACCATTTAAGGTAGAGATGGTTATCCGTGGTTACCTTAGCGGGCATGCTGCACGTGAGTATGCTGCCGGTAAGCGTGTGCTTTGTGGTGTGGAACTCGTGGAAGGGCTTAAGGAGAATGACAAATTCCCGGCACCTATAATTACACCAACAACTAAAGCCGATAATGGCGAGCACGATGCCGACATAAGCCGTGAAGATATCCTTACCAAAGGTGTTGTTAGCGAGGAAGATTACCTGGTGCTTGAAAAATATACCCGTGCGCTGTTTCAGCGTGGTACGGAGATAGCTGCTTCACGCGGGCTTATCCTGGTAGATACCAAGTACGAATTTGGTAAAACCAAAGACGGCAAGATTGTATTGATAGATGAGATCCATACACCTGACTCTTCACGTTATTTTTATGCCGAGGGGTATCAGGAACGCCAGAATAAAGGCGAACAGCAAAAACAGCTGAGTAAGGAATTTGTGCGTCAGTGGCTTATAGCTAATGATTTCCAGGGCAAAGAGGGACAGCAAATCCCTGAAATGACTGAAGAGTACATAGAAAGCGTATCAGAACGTTACATAGAGCTTTTTGAGAATATCATTGGCGAGAAATTTGCCAAAGCCGATATTAAAAACATCAACAAACGTATAGAAGACAACGTTTTGGCATATCTGAATAAATAATTATTTCTTTAAGCCACGAATTACACAAATTTCGCTATTACATTAGTGCCAATTTGTGTGATTCGTGGCTTATTTTTTACCGCAGATTAGCACCATTTTTTCGCCCTCCCTATTGGTGGTGAAAAATGTATATACATCGCCGCCGTCCTTAATTTTCCATTTTCTCTGTAGTTCTTCTGTTTTTAAAGGAAAATTTCGCACGGTAATATTCATTTTTTTACCCTGAATGTACTGTTTCATTTCAGCCTTGCCATACGGCAAAATTTGCTGTATTTCAAACCTCCGTCCGGCAAAATCAATCAGTTCATCTGAAGTGTATAATTGAGAATGAGCGTGTAGTTTGGCCAGTTTATAATGACTTGCCACGGTTCCAAACGCTCCTGATTTCATAACAGCGCTGTTAGGTTCGTACAGGTACTTTTTGGGTAGGCTCAGTAGGGCAATATCTTCATTGCCGTATTGTGCTTCAAAAACCTGTTCACCGTCTTTGTTAAGGTCTGTTGCTATAAGGGCAGGTGTTTCAGTAAACCCTTTTTCTAATATCCACAACAGTTCCTTTACCTCATTATTTATCGCTACAATGTGTATGGCCTTTACCGAGTGTAGTTCGTTTATTCCTGCAGATATATCTAATAAAGGTGCAGTTTTAACGAGTATGTTTTTGGTAAAATTAAAGTAGGTATCAAGGAGTTCCGGTACATTCGGCAGGCAGTCGGCCAGCATAAATACCTTTCCTTTCGCATCATTTCGGCGCGATGGATCTATATAAATGTAATCCCAATGCGTGTTAGCATTGGTAAGGGTATCATAACTGTCGCCGGGTATGCACTGGATATTTTTTGCGCCCAGTACCTCAAAATTATGTTGGGCTATAGCCGAAAGCTCCGGGTTTAGCTCGCAATGGGTAACTTTTTTTAATTGTCTTGAAAAGTAATAATCGTCTATGCCAAAGCCCCCCGTGAGGTCGATAAGGCTTCCTCCCGAAACCAGCTTAGCTTTATACTTGGCAGCCGTTTCGGAAGAGGTTTGCTCCACCGAAATTTTTGACGGATAAATAATATTTTCCGTAGTAAACCACGTTGGCAACTTGTCTTTTGCCTTTTGCCGTGCGGCAATCTGGTTCAGTATATCTGTCCACGGAACCTGTGGGAACGGATTTTTTTGCAGCGCGAGCTTTTTTACATCACTGTGCGTGTGCTCGCGTATGTAGGCTTGTATTTCGGGTTGTAGTAAGGCAGTAAGCAAGTTTTACAGGTCTTTAGTAAGTACTTTTACAACAGGGTTCTCCGGGAAAAACTCTTTTGCTATGATTTTTAATGTGGTATACATCGGTATAGCAATGATCATTCCCAGGATGCCAAAGGTAAAGCCACTTATTAAAACTACAATGAAAATTTCAAGTGGATGCGAATTTGTACTGCTGCTGAAAATTAGCGGCGATGTTATGTTGTTATCTATAAACTGCGCGGCACAATAGCCAATAAACACGTATAGTGTTGTAGAGAACATGGTATCCTGTGCATCAGGGCCTATGTGTCCCAGTAACGTAAGGATAACCACCAAAGCCGTAGAAATAATAGGGCCTATGTAAGGTATAATGTTAAGGAATGCAGTAATAAGAGCTATGACAAACGCGTTTTGCACCCCGAAAATCAGCAGTACTATAAGATACAGTACAAACAGGATGGACATCTGTGCGATAAGCCCAATGAAATAGCGGCTCAGCATGTGGTTTATCTTGTCTATAGAGTTTAGTATCTTATCCTCATGCTGGTCAGGTAACAGGGTTTTGGCGCTCTTGGTGAATAGTTTCCTGTCTTTCAGGAAGAAGAAGGTGATGAACATTACTGAGGCGACACCCATACCGAAACCGCTTAAGGCACCCAACAGCGAGTTAAGTACTATTGGTATAAAATTAAAGTTGATTTTAGAAGTAAGTTTCGATTCTTTAATCATCTTCTGTGTGTCTATACCGAAGTAATTGTTTATCTCTCCAATAAGATCATTAAAGTCGGCTTCGAGCTTGTTGGTATCCAGTAGCGACAGGTTTTCACTTTGTGTAGCGATAAGCGGTACAAACATCATAATAAACCCTACGAGTAGCGACAGGAAAAATACCAGCGTAACCACCACGGCAAGCACATGCGGAAATTTTAGCTTGTTTTCAAGGAATTTAGTTATAGGATGTGCTACCAGACTAAGCAGCAAGGCTACAAACAGGTATATAAGAACTGTTTGTATACTATATAGGAACATTAATAAAATGAAAACGCCGGCTAATACTGCCACAGCCCTTAAAAGGCCATTTGCAATGGTTTTACTGGTTACCATGAGTTAAATTGTAAGGTTTTTAGTAACCCGAAAGTATGAAAATTTTTACTAAA
This sequence comes from Bacteroidia bacterium, assembly GCA_046566705.1. Taxonomy (GTDB): domain Bacteria; phylum Bacteroidota; class Bacteroidia; order Flavobacteriales; family Flavobacteriaceae; genus Flavobacterium. The sequence continues at coordinate 57,524 of JBKHWE010000007.1, forward strand.
GCGACGGGCTTTAATATAAGATTGTGAATTGTGTTAATTTGTTGATTCGTGGATTTGGTTATTTATCCTGTTTCCGGAACATAGATATGTTGTTAACCTTTAAACGTTTTGTAAGCCACTGTTTCATTTTGTCCAACTCATCTTTTTTAATTGAACCTTCGGCATCAAAGGCTACTGTAGTTATAGTAAATGTGCTGTCATTGGTAGTAACGAATGAAGTGTTATGTAGCACAGAAATAGATTTTACCTGCGGGAAGAGTACTTTGGTTTCATGAAACAGCTGTTTATTAGTTAAGGAGGTTGTTGCAACTTTTTCTTCGAGTTGCTTTATGCGAGAATCCCTTAATTGAATTTCATTATCATTACTACGTATTTCATTGAGTATGTCTCCTTTTAATGCTGTAAAACGGTCGGTAGTATCCTGACGGATGAGGAGGTCGGTACCTTTAAGATAAGAATTGCGTTCTATCTTTGCCTTAAGAGTGTCGAGTTCCTTACGTGTAAATTTATGTTGAAGGAAGGCCAGTTCCAATTTCCTTTTATTCGTTTTTAACTCGCTTCGCTTGTATACTACTACATAACCTTTGTCAGTAAATTCTTTTTGGATAAAAATATCTGTATTTTTCTTAAACTGTTGTTCCCTGTATAGTGAATAAGCAAGATATGCACCCGGTAACAGCATGGCGGTGGTTACTATGGTAATAATAATTTTTACCTGTTTTTGCTGGCGTTCGTCTACCTGTTTTTTGGCAGGGTAGTTCAGGTATTTTACAATAAGGAAAGTAGCTATGCCTATAAAAACACAGTTAATACAGTACAGATAAAATGCTCCAAGGGTATATTGCCATTGTCCTGTTGCTATTCCGTAACCTGCTGTACATAGTGGTGGCATTAGTGCCGTAGCTATTGCTACTCCAGGTATTGGGTTTCCTTTTTCTACTCGTGTTATGGATATTGCGCCAACTATACCGCCAAAAAATGCAATAAGTATATCGTAGATATTTGGTGCCGTCCGGGCCAGGAGCTCGGATTGCACTTCTTTAAACGGACTTATAAAAAAGTAAAGGGCAGAAGCCATAAGACTTACAACAGTAGCGGTTAGGAGATTTTGAATGGATTTTTTTAGCAGCGCAAAATCATAAATTCCCAATGCAAAACCTGCGCCTACAATAGGCCCCATCAGCGGCGAAATAAGCATGGCGCCGATTATAACTGCAGTAGAATTTACATTAAGCCCTACCGAAGCTACAATGATAGCGCATGCAAGAATCCATAGGTTGGCTCCCTTAAAAGAAATATTTTTACGTACTGTCTCAAGGGTTTTTTCACGATTATCTTCTCCCTCACGGAGATTGAGGAAATGTTTGAATTTACTCATTAGTTTTTAGGTTATTCGTTTATATGGTCATTCGGTAGTTCTTTTAGTAATCTACTAAACATCCAAATATCCAAAAAAACAGATAAACCTACCTATAAATTAACAAATCCACTTTTTCTGAATTACAAAATAACCGCATCACAAAATAACCTAGTATTTAAATGCGTAGTTCACAATGTTTGCGCCCATTTTCAGGGCTTTAGCGCGTACATCGGCGGGGTCGTTGTGTACTTCGGTGTCTTCCCAGCCGTCACCAAGATCGGTTTCATGAGTATATAACAGTACCAGCCTGCCTCCTATAAAAATACCCCAACCATCGGGCGCTTTACCGTCGTGCTCGTGTATTTTGGGTAATCCCTGAGGGAAGGCAAACGGGCCTTTAAAAATTTCGTGGTTAACAGGTACACGAACTAATTCCTTTTCAGGGAAAATACGTTTTATTTCGCGGCGGATGTATTGGTCCATGCCGTAGTTATCATCTATATGCAAAAAACCTCCTGAGGTAAGGTAATTGTGCAGGTTAGTAATGTCGTTATCACTAAATACCACATTACCATGCCCTGTCATATGTACAAACGGATACGAAAGTAAGTCAGGGCTGCCGGCTTCAACCACTGCGGTTTTAGGATTCAGCTTTGTGCCGATATTCTGGTTACAGAATTTGGCCAGGTTAGGTAGGGCAGTAGGGTTACCGTACCAGTCGCCACCGCCCGAATATTTTAAAACAGCGATTTCCTGTGCTGAAGCAAACAGGGGTAAAGCAAGGAATATATAAAAGAGTTTTTTCATGTTTACTTTCATCAGTTGTAAATATAGCAAACGAAAACCGAAAACAGTTATTTCGTTACTCATTAACAAAAGCCACGCTATGCGCTGCCACAACGGCGGCGGTTTCAGTACGCAGACGGGTATTGCCTAGAGATACAGGAACATAGCCAAGTCCTAGTGCCAACTCAATTTCCTTTGTAGAAAAATCACCTTCGGGGCCTATGAGTATGGTTTGGATTTCTTTGGGGGCAAGTTCGGTTTTAAGGAGTTTTTTATCCGTTTCCTCGCAGTGGGCTATAAACAACTTACCCTCGCGTTGTTGCTTTACAAACTGGTTAAAGGGTATGGGCTCATGCAGTACCGGCATATGGTATTGCAGCGACTGCTTCATGGCGCTTTGTATGATTTTCTCAAAACGGTCTGCTTTAAAAACAGTACGTTCGCTATGTTCACAAATTATGGGAGTGATTTCACTGATGCCTATTTCCACAGCTTTTTCCAGGAACCATTCGTAACGGTCGTTCATTTTGGTAGGTGCCACCGCCAGGTGTAGTTGGTAGGGCATAGGTTCACTAAATTCAGCCGACGCAAGTATTACTTCGCAGCGTTTTTCTGTAGCAAATGTAACGGTAGAGGTAAACAGCCAGCCTTTACCATTGGTTATATAAATGCTGTCGCCCTCTTTTTTGCGGAGTACTTTTACAATGTGGCGGCTCTCTTCCTTATCGAAAACAAAACTTTTGTCCTCATGGGTAATATTGGGTGCGAAGAATAACTGCATTATAGTTCTATTCGGGCTTTGCTGGTTACACTTTGGTCGTTAAACTGCTGTTCTAAATATTTGTGGTACCCTACAATGCCTATCATGGCGGCATTATCGGTAGTATATTCAAATTTAGGGATGTAGGTTTTCCAACCGTATTTTTTCTCGGTTTCTTTCAGCGTGTTACGTATGCCGCTATTCGCCGAAACACCTCCACCTATGGCTACCTGTTTAATACCGGTTTGGTTAACCGCCATTTTCAGTTTATCCATTAGTATATTAATAATGGTATACTGTATGGAGGCGCAAATATCCTCCATATTGTTTTTTACAAAATCAGGGTCTTTTTCTACATTCTTCTGAATGAAGTACATTATCTGCGTTTTCAGTCCGCTAAAACTGAAGTTAAGTTCCGGTACCTTGGGCTTGGTAAACGGGAAAGCCTTAGGGTTACCCGTCTGGGCATATTTATCTATCAATGGGCCTCCCGGATATGGCAGTCCAAGTATTTTAGCACTTTTATCAAAGGCTTCACCCACAGCATCATCGGTAGTTTCGCCGATTACTTCCATACTGAAATAGCTGTCTACGCGTACTATTTGCGTATGCCCGCCGCTTATGGTCATGGCCAGGAACGGGAAGGTGGGCTTATCAAAACCTTCTTCGGCTATAAAATGAGCCAGTATATGGGCCTGCATGTGGTTTACCGCAATCAGTGGAACACCTAGCGCCATAGAAAGCGATTTGGCAAACGACGTACCTACGAGCAGGCTGCCCATAAGCCCGGGGCCTTGGGTAAATGCCACGGCACACAGTTGGCTTTTAACAATGCCGGCCTTGCTTAGTGCTACGTCTACTACAGGAACTATGTTCTGCTGGTGGGCGCGACTGGCAAGCTCAGGCACTACGCCGCCAAATTCTTCGTGAACCTGCTGGCGCGCCACAACATTACTAAGTACTTTGTCGTTTAGTAATACAGCGGCGGCGGTGTCGTCGCAAGAACTCTCTATGGCCAGTATGTATGAGGCTTTTTCAGCCATATTGCGGTACAGATTTTGAGTTTATAAAAAAGGGTTAAAGCACAGTAACCAACTGTAAAAATTCCTACTTTTGCCACTAACGGGGACACGAAGCATTTTGGAAGACAAAGTTAAAACAAATAGCCGTTTTAAAAAAATTAGAAAAGTAACGCTCCGCATTTTGCTGGGGCTTTTGTTGTTTCTGATAAGTATAGCTATTGCGTTACAAATTCCGTATGTGCAAACCCAGATAGCCCACTACGCTACCGATGCACTTAATAAGCAGTTTAAAACCCATATTTATATAGATAAGGTAGCTATTAATATTTTTGGTGGCGTTAAGCTTAAGGATGTGTTGATTATGGACCATCATAATGATACGCTGGCCAGCGCCGATTTTCTTAAAACAAATATACTTAGCTTTAAGCAGCTTGCCCAAACACGCCTGTATTTTGGCAAGCTCACCGCGCAAAGCCTTAACGTGCACATGAAAACGTACAAAGGCGAGGACATGAGCAGCCTTGATGTTTTTATTAAATCCTTTGACAACGGTAAGCCGGGCAGTGGTAAGTTCCGTATGCACGTAGATAACCTGTATGTGGCAGGGGGCAGGTTTCGCCTTACTAATGAAAATGCCGTAACGCATAGGGTGCTGGATTTTAAAAAACTTTCCGGACACGTAAAGGATTTTTATATAAAAGGTGCTGATATAACAGGCGATATTAAACGACTAACCCTGCACGACCATCACGGGCTTTTTGTAGATAACCTTTCGGCTGGTTTTACGTATACCAAAACCAATATTATCCTTAAAAATGCCGAACTGAAAACCGCGGAATCAGAGCTTAAAGGAAATGTGAAGCTTACCTATCGTAAGCAGGATATGCGTGATTTTGTAAATAAAGTCCGCTTTGATTTTGATGTGGAACGCGCCACGGTAAGCAGTAATGAACTGAACCTGTTTTACCCTGAATTTGGCAAAGACCAAAAATATTACCTGTCTACCACCCTTACAGGCCCCATGAACAACTTTGTGCTTCATAACCTGAAGCTGCTGGATGACAAAGGGACAGAAATGACCGGTACGGTAAATTTTCAGCATTTGTTTGGTAAAACCGGCCCGGGCTTTTACATGGATGGTAATTTTAGCAACATTACCGCGCAGTACACTAACCTGCGCACTATACTGCCACGAATACTTGGTAAAAGCCTTCCGGTGGTTTTACAGAAATTTGGGCGTGTAGATATTACCGGGCACATTATCCTTACCAAACAGGATTTAAAAACCCAGATGTACGTAATGAGTGAACTGGGTGAGGCTACCGCCGACCTTGATATTAAAAATTATAACAAGCCAAATGATGTTTCCTATAAAGGCATAATAGATCTTGACGCGTTTAATGTAGGGGCTATTGCCGAAACCAAGGCAGTAGGGCTGGCTACCATGCACCTGGATGTAAATGGAAAAGGCTTCAGGAAAGAATCACTTAATACTTCTATTAAAGGGAATGTTGCAGGTTTTGCCTACAATGGTTATAACTATAAGAATATTACGGTAGACGGTGTGTTTATGTGGCCGTATTTTAAGGGCCGCATGGATAGTAACGATCCTAACCTGCTTATGAGCTTTGACGGGCTTGTGGACATGAGCGATAATCGCAAAAATTACGATTTTCACGCGCAGGTGGATTATGCCGACCTTGCCCGCCTGAGGATCATGAAAAAAGATACCCTGGCTATATTTAAGGGCGACCTGCTGTTTGAAGCATCGGGTAACAACCTTAACGATATAGCGGGAACACTACAAATTTCAAGATTATCCTACCAAAACAGCCGTGACAATTATTATTTTGAAGATTTTTATATCGCTTCGTCTTTTGATGATGATAACGAACGTACCATTACCATTAATTCACAGGAAATCATTGAGGGAAGGGTTACCGGTAAGTTTGATGTAAACCAAATCCCCAAGATATTTGAAAACGGGCTGGGTAGCCTGTATGCCAACTATTCGCCTTACAAGGTTAAAAAAGGGCAGTACCTGGATTATGACCTTACCATATATAATAAGATTGTGGAAATCGTACTGCCGGATATTTCGGTAAGTAAAGATACGCGCCTTCATGGTAAGGTAAATGCCGATAAAAATGAGTTTGTACTGGCATTTAACTCACCCGATATACAGGCATACGGTAATAATTTTAATAATGTAAAGGTAGACGTAAACAACAAGAACCCTCTGTATAATGCATATGTAAGCGTAGACAGCATGCGGGTTAAAAATTATAAGGTATCTGATTTTAACCTGCTGAATATTACCCGAAATGACACGTTATACGTACGTTCAGAATTTAAAGGAGGCAACAAGGACAAGGATAATTATAAGCTGAACCTGTACCATACCATAGATAAAGACCATAATTCGGTAATTGGTTTTAAAAAGTCGGAAGTCAACTTTAAAGACTTCCTATGGTATATTAATGAGAGGGACCAGCAAAATAACAAAATTGTATTTAAGCGCAAGATAGATAATTTTATCATAGACAACCTAAGCCTCTCGCACAACAACCAGCGTATGGAACTGAATGGTGCCGTGCGCGACAGTACCTATAAAGACCTCCACTTGGCCTTTGATGATGTAGATATTAATAAGATGACCCCGAGCCTGGATAGTATCAGCTTTGGCGGAAGGCTAAACGGAGAAGTGCGTGTAAAACAAAACCGTAATGTTTTTGAACCGGCGGCATCAATTACCGTAGATACGCTGCGTATTAATAAATATGCCCTTGGCGATCTTAATCTGCAGGTAACCGGCGATAAGTCGTTCCGTAAGTTTAATGTAAATGGTAACATAGCCCGCGATGGCGATGAAACGTTTTCTACCTATGGCAATGTAGAGATTGTAAACAAACAAACCGTATTATCTTTAGATGCCATTTTCAAAAACTTTGATATAAGCCCGCTTACGGCGTTCCTTAAAAATATATTCCCTGAAATCAGGGGGCGTGCTACAGGCCGTGCCGCTATTGTGGGTAATGTGCGCAAGCCGGAGGTAGATGGTGTACTCTATGTAAAAGGCGGTGGCGTAAAGGTAGGCTACCTGAATACCGATTATAATTTTGATGAAAACTCCATTGTAAACCTTACCGAGGATAAAATTATTTTTGGCAGCATAGGGCTTACCGATACCAAGTACAAAACACACGCGTCGTTACAGGGCGTGGTTAAGCACGAAATGTTTAAGAACTGGCAGCTGGATCTGTCCATGGATTCTGATAACGTGCTGGTGCTGGATACTGAAGAGACCGATGAGGCATTGTATTACGGCCGTGCCTTTATTAAAGGAAACGCGTCTATAAAAGGGCCTACAACGGCATTAGTAATTAATGCAGATGCCACCTCTATGCCCCGTACCGATATAAAGATACCTATGAGTAACGTAGGTGCTACAAGTCTTACAACCGCCAGTTTTATTCATTTCGTAAGCCCATCCGAAAAAGAAAATAAGCAGAAAGGACTTGTTGTAGCAGAAAAGCCAAGATTTAAGGGGCTGGAGATGAACTTTGACTTTAGTGTAACACCCGATGCACGTATAGAGGTTATTATAGACAAAAACTCAGGGCACAGCCTTTCTTCTACAGGGTATGGTAACATGCTCTTAAATATAAATACCCTGGGTAAGTTTAGTATGTACGGGGATTACCAGGTACAAAAAGGAGAATATTTTTTCCGTTACGGAGGGCTTCTGGATAAAAAATTTAGTGTAAAGAATGGCGGTACCATAGTTTGGGAGGGCGACCCTTCACGTGCCAGGCTAAACCTTGAGGCGGTGTACAGAACTACTGCAAACCCATCGGTACTGTTAGACAACAGTAGCTTTAGCCGTCCTATACAAACCGAGGTGGTAATATCATTACAGGGTAGCCTTACAAACCCTGAGCCTGATTTCGCCATTAATTTCCCTAACGTGAGTTCTGTACTTAAGAGCGATCTTGATTATAAGCTTAGCGATGCCGAAACCCGTAAAAACCAGGCTTTGGCACTGCTTTCCAGCGGAAGCTTTATAAGTCCTACAAACGCTAATACGGCGGTGTATGGTAGCTTATTTGAACGAGTGAGCGGCCTTGTAAACGATGTGCTCTCAGATGGTAGCGGCAAGGTAAACGTAGGTGTAAACTATGTACAGCCCACACGTAACCCGTATGCCGATACAAACTCTCAGATAGGTCTTACGCTGTCTTCACAGATAAACGACCGTATATCCATTAACGGCCAGCTGGGGGTGCCGGTAGGGGGCGTTAACGAAAGTTCAATAGTAGGTAACATAGAAATAAAAATGCGCCTTAATGAACCCGGTACGCTTAATGCCCGAGTGTTTAACCGCGAAAATGATATTAACTTTTTAGGTGAGGGTATAGGGTATACCCAGGGTGTAGGCCTTACCTATGAGGTGGATTTTGATACCTTTAACGAGCTCCTGGTAAAGATGTTCCGTAAAACGGTAGTGAAAAAAGACGAAACCAAAAATAACCAGAACGATATACCTGATAGTGACCTCGCTCCTGATTTTATACGATTTGATGATAAAAACCGTAAAAAGACAGGAACCGATGAGGACAGGCAAACTACACCCGACCCCGATAATGGTTAACAGGCGGTTATTACATTAATAATTTTATTATATAGAAAAAAGCAGGTAATTTTTTGAGGAATTGCCTGCTTTTTAAATTCAATTTAACATACAAAGCAAAAAAACTTATTAACGAAAACGATTGAAAATATAAAGACTTTGTAATATAAGTCAAAACTAAATACGGAAATTATATTAAATTACTAATTTTACAATCAAATACTGAAAAATGTCACGTAAATTGAAAAAAATAGGCGTACTTACTTCCGGAGGTGATTCACCGGGTATGAATGCCGCGATTAGGGCCGTGGTTCGTACCTGCGCCTACCATAATATCGAATGTACGGGGATTTACAGAGGGTACCAGGGAATGATTGAAGGCGACTTCAAGGAGATGGGCCCCCGCAGTGTAAACAACATCATAAACAAAGGAGGTACTATCCTTAAATCAGCCCGCTCTAAAGAATTCATGACACCCGAAGGCCGTAAAAAAGCATACGATAACCTGGTAAAACAGGGTATAGATGCTTTTGTGGTCATAGGCGGTAACGGTAGCTTTACCGGCGGTTTAATATTCAATGCCGAATATGATTTTCCTGTAATAGGCATACCGGGCACTATAGATAACGATATCTACGGTACCAGCTTTACACTTGGTTATGATACAGCCCTTAATACGGTTGTAGAGGTAATAGATAAAATCCGCGATACGGCAAGTTCACACAACAGGCTTTTCTTTGTAGAGGTTATGGGGCGCGATGCAGGCCATATAGCGCTTAACGCGGGTATTGGTGCAGGTGCTGAGGAAATCCTTATCCCAGAAGAGGATATGGGCTTAGAGAGGCTTGTAGAATCACTAAAACGCAGTAAGGCATCTGGTAAATCATCGAGCATCGTAGTGATTGCCGAAGGTGAAAAAACAGGTACCAGCGCTTTTGAACTTAAAGAATATTTTGATGAGAACATGCCGGAATATGACGTAAGGGTTTCTATCCTTGGGCATATGCAGCGTGGCGGTTCACCATCTTGTTTTGACAGGGTGCTTGCCAGCAGGCTTGGTGTAAAAGCGGTAGAAGTACTGCTTGAAGGCAAGTCGAATTACATGGTGGGCGTTCTTAAAGACGAAATAACACTTACCCCGCTGGAACTTGCGGTAAAGGGTAAGTCCCAGATCAATCAGGAGCTTATAAAAGTATCTGATATTGTATCTATTTAATTTGGTTTTAGAAAAGAATAAACAAAAAAACAATTTAGAAGAAAATGGCAACAGTTAAATTAGGAATTAACGGTTTCGGTAGGATTGGCCGTATCGTTTTCCGCGAAACATTCAACAGGGATAACGTTGAAGTAGTAGCTATCAATGACCTGCTAGACGTAGATCACCTTGCTTACCTACTAAAATATGATTCAGTACACGGTCGTTTCCAAGGCGAAGTTGAGGTTAAAGACAACCAGCTTTATGTTAACGGCAAACACATAAGGGTAACTGCAGAGAAAGACCCTAAAAACCTTAAGTGGGATGAAGTAGGTGTAGATGTAGTTGCAGAATCTACTGGTATCTTCACTACTATAGAAACCGCTTCTCAACACATTACAGGTGGTGCCAAGAAAGTTATCATTTCTGCCCCATCGGCTGATGCTCCTATGTTTGTAATGGGTGTAAACCATGAAACAGCTACAGCTGCAGATACAGTAGTTTCTAACGCTTCTTGTACTACAAACTGTCTTGCTCCGCTTGCTAAAGTTATCAACGATAACTTTGGTATCGTAGAAGGTCTTATGACTACAGTACACGCTACAACTTCAACGCAAATGACTGCTGACGGTCCTTCAAGGAAAGACTGGAGAGGCGGACGCGCTGCCAGCGTTAACATCATCCCTTCATCTACAGGTGCTGCTAAAGCGGTAGGCAAAGTAATCCCTGCGCTTAACGGTAAACTTACAGGTATGTCTTTCCGTGTTCCTACAGTAGACGTTTCTGTGGTAGACCTTACAGTTAAAGTTGCCAAAGAAACTTCTTACGAAGAAATCATGGCGGTACTTAAAGCTGCTTCAGAAAACGAGCTTAAAGGTATTCTTGGCTTTACTGAAGATGACGTAGTATCTCAGGATTTCGTTTCAGACAAGCGTACCAGCATCATCGATGCTAAAGCAGGTATCGGCCTTAACTCTACATTCTTCAAGCTTGTGTCTTGGTATGATAATGAGTATGGCTACTCTAGCAAGCTAATAGATCTTGCTGCGCACATTGCATCTCTATAATACTCCATATAACGTGTCCCGCTTTTTTATAAGTTAAAGCGGGGCATTGTTTTTTATAAGCAAATAAGTAACCCACACTATTTTCTTAAAAACTTGTACATAACCCAAATTTTAACCCATAACTAACCCTAACACTATGAAACTATTAGTAGACAGTGGCGCCACCAAAGCCGACTGGATAGCCCTTGATGACCAAGGTAACAGGCTATTCACTACACAAACGCTTGGCCTTAGCCCTGAAGTGATAAACAAAGAAGAGGCGCTGGAAAGGCTTGAGGCACGTTTTGATATTTACAACAACCGTAAGGATGTTTCTAACCTGTTTTTTTATGGCGCCGGTTGCGGTACAGACAGGATGAAAACCTATATGACCAATGTATTTAAGGAGTTTTTCCCTAATGCAGAGGTAGTGGTAAAAGAAGATACCTATGCGGCTGCCTACGCTACCAATCCAAGTAACGAAAAAGCTATTATCTGCATACTGGGTACAGGTTCTAACTGTAGTTATTTTGATGGCGAGGAACTGATACAAAAAGTACAGTCACTTGGTTACATAGCCATGGACGATTGCAGCGGAAACCGTTTTGGTCGTGACCTTATCCGTGCATACTACTTTAACAAAATGCCACAACATCTTTCAGAAAAATTCGCGTCAGAATTTAACTTGGAGCCTGATTATATTAAGCATAACCTTTATAAAGAGCCAAACCCTAACGCATTCCTTGCTACTTTTGCAAAGTTCCTTATACAAAACAAGGAGGAAGCGTTTATTAAAACCATCATTACTAATGCCATGCAGAGCTTTGTAGACAACTATATCCTTCAGTTTGACGACGCGCGCGAGGTGCCGGTTCATTTTGTGGGTTCTATAGCATTCTACCTTAAGGCAGAGCTTGGCGAAGTGCTTTCGGCCAACGGCCTTACGTTAGGTAATGTACTAAGAAGGCCTATAGATGGTCTTATAGAATACCACGAACTTAACTAATAACAACATATATTCATGGAAATCGCCATCATAGCCCACGACGGGATGAAGGACCGTATGGTAACGTTTATTACCGAACATAAAGATATTCTTATGCAACCGCATATAAAACTCATAGCTACCGGTACTACCGGAGGGCGTGCCGAAGAGGTAGGGTTTACGGTACGCAGAATGCTTTCGGGGCCTATGGGAGGCGATGCGCAGATAGCCGGCAGGGTAGCCGAGGGAAAGACAGATTTAGTACTCTTCTTTAAAGACCCGCTGAGCAGCCATGCCCATGATGCCGATATTAATATGCTGATAAGGGTATGCGATGTACACAATGTGGCGATAGCAACTAACCCCGCTTCGGCAGAATTATTCCTTAAGGCTTTATAGTTTTTAGGGGATAATTATCATATAAAGAAAAAGGATAGCACGTTTTACCGTACTATCCTTTTTCTTTTTTATCTAAATAACGAGACTAAATTACCGCTATCATAGATATTTCCACATTAACATCTTTAGGCAGCCTTGCTACCTGTACGGTTTCGCGTGCCGGTGCGGTTTCTTCGCTTATGTAGCTGCCATAGACACCGTTTATCTTCCCGAAATCGTCCATATTGCTAATGAAGATGGTTGTTTTTACCACATGCTCAAAAGTAGCTCCTGCGGCCTCTAAAACGGCTTTAAGGTTTTCCATTACCTGTTTTGTCTCGGCTTCAATATCGCTTGTTATAAGCTCGCCTGAAGCAGTTAAAGGTATTTGCCCGGAAGTATAAACTGTATTGCCTGTAAGTATTGCCTGGCTGTATGGGCCGATAGGGGCAGGGGCTTTGTCTGTAAAGATTATTTTTTTCATAAGTGCAAGATTATAAATTTAAAAAGCCTTAAATGCATAGGCACTTAAGGCAGTAATATGTTTTGGTTATTGTCCTATCCTTTGATCCGGTACCTGGCGCTTATCCCACTTAATATCGCTAAGTATAGATGATTTTATACCGATAAAAAATGTCCAGTACTTGTTGTTTCCCATAGGTACCCAGTTAAAGTCCATACGCCAGCTTAGCAGGTCGCGTTCAAAACGCAGCTGGGTAAAGGTTACCCCCTTGTTTACAAAGTCGTACCCTGATGAGAAGCCCATTTTCCATTTTGGGGTTACATCTACATTACCGGAAAACATTAAAGAGCTGTTGCTTATTTTACGTTGCCGGTTGTTATTAGAATACGTTAACGAGTAGGCAAGCCGTATATCCCAGGGGAGTTCGGCATTAAAAAACTTACTGCCTTCCTTTTTCTTGGTTTTATCATTCTCTTTCTCTTCTTCGTCAAACATACTTTTTCGCTGGTCGCTCATGTCATTGGCTGTTCCGAAAAGATCGTCGGTACGCCCGCCATTTCGAGCAGTTTGGCTATCGGGATTTTCGCCGTTCATCTCCTTGCTCGAAAACGCGTAATTCATGGTTACGTTGGCACTTGTTAGCCTGAAAAGGCTGCCACCGTTATCTATGTTAAACTCGTTTATATACTTGCCTGAACTGTCTATGGCATAAGGATCCAGTGTTGTGCCAAAGTTAATGTTCATCTTGTTTTTAAACAGTGTAGTACCGGCACTTACGCGAAGGGGTTCCCATGCCAGTGAATCGGCGGCCATGTTATAAGATGTTTGAAACTGCAGGTTGTTTAGCAGCATTACCTTTTTAGGTTCTGTTGCCTTTTCATCATCATTACGTACCTTGGCCTCAAAGGTATTGTTCAGGGACATACTTATACTATTAGAATAGCTTTTTCCCGGAGCTCCAAAAATTCCGTTATCAAATCGTGTATAATCGGCGTACTTAGTGCCCGATGCATCCATCTGGTAGGTTTCATAATATCTTGAAAAGCTCGGTGTGTAGTTATATCCTACTGATGGACGCATTACGTGGCGTATGGCCTGTATTTTTTTGTCTTCACCAAAGGTAAACGTACCGTATATGGTAGTACCTACACTTGAGGTAAAATTATAAGTACGGAAAGCATCAAATCCCCTAACATCGCTGGTAACTACCGCGCCTTCGGTCTGGTTGTATTTTTTATCTACGGTATTCATTACCCAGGTTTCCTGGAAGTTAGAACCCGCGGTAACACTAAAATATTTAAATACCTTAAAGTTTGTGCTTAATGGAATACTGTGCTGCAAGCCACTTTTTGCATCGCGGAACATCTGTGGTTTAAAGAAGAGCGAATCGGTTGTGGTTATACGGTTTTCGCCCCTAAGGTTGTATTGGAGGTTTAAGTTTTTTATAAGTCCCTTCTTAGGCTCATCTGCGCTTGCAAAAGGGAAAATACGGTCTACACTGGCTTGCAGGGTAGGCAGGGTCATATTTATGGACTTTGTATTAGTGTTTTGACTGTGCGTGGCACTGAGCGACATGTTTACCTGCGGTACTGTCTGGAATGTTTTAGAGTACGAAACAGACGATTGTAAGGTGTTGTTAAGACTTGCGCCTATGTTACTGGTGTTTAACGACTGCCTGTAGTATTGGCTGGAACCAAGGTTAACGCTGGCTGCGAAACGAGAATTTGGGTTGGCCTTGCTATCCTGGTTGTGCGACCATTGTATGTTGTAGTTTTTAGTTTTACTGTAATCAGGAAAACCGCGTTCGCTACTTATAAGGTTCTCAAAACGGAGGTTTACGTTGCCGCTAAATTTATAACGTTTGGCATAAGAACTTTGTCCCCGGAGTCCGTAACTGCCATTCGTATAGTAGTCTCCGGTAACGGCAAGGTCATAATTATTACCCATTGCAAAATAATATCCACCATTCTGTAAGTAATATCCCCGGGTGTTACTGTCTCCGTAAGACGGGATTATAAAGCCCGATTCTGCCTCGGTGGTCATGGGGAAAAAAGCGAACGGAAGCCCCAGTGGAGTTGGTACATCGGCTATCCACATGTTAGTGGGGCCTACTACGACTTTTTGCCCGGGTACCAATTTAATTTTATTGGTAAAGAAGTAATATTCAGGGTTATCTACGTTAGTAGAGGTGGTAAAACGTGCACCCCGCATAAAGTAAACCGAATCGTTTTCCTTTTTTGTAATTTCGGCTTTAACCCAAAATTCGCCCTGGTTGGTACGGGAGTTCCATACACGGGCTTTTTTTGTTTTGGTATTAAAGTGTATGGAGTCGGCCTCAACCTCATTGGCACCTTGCTTAAAGTGGGGGTACTGGGTATATTTTCCGGTAGAGTCTTTCATCCTTCCGGCAAAAACCTCGTCCTTGTCATATTTCATTACAATAATGCCGGCGTCCAGCTCCATGTCATCCATCTTAATGTGGGCATTATTGTACAGGGTGAGCTCTTTTTTGCGCTGGTCTATTTTTTCGTAATCGTCTGCCGAACGGTTTACAATGGCATCCAGTCCTTTTTTCTGCTTTTTAACAGAATCATTTTTTTGCTGGGCTTCTTTATCGGCAACTTTTGGGTCTATAGTAAGTGTGTCCGGAACCTTTTCGGCCGGAGCTTCCATTTTCTTTTCTTCCTTGGGTGGTATAACCCTGCCTCTTTTCCGTAAGTCCTGGGCATGACTCTGAGTGAGGCCCACTGTTAGGAAAATTGCTGATAAAACGATATTAAATAAGTTTGTGCGCAACGGTTTTAATACTAATTTTGTAACAGTATGGCTCATTTTTTGGAGTGTCAAACTTACAATATTTTTGGCAATCTTACCACTAAATGTAACTATAACATTAGCAGTACTATAACCACATGATTATGAAAGTGAACACGGGAATAAAACAGGCTTTTCTACTTTTTATTATATTCAGCTCAATAACTTTTGCCCAGGGCGGCGCAAAATTTAAGGTAGTTTTAGATCCCGGACATGGCGGAAAAGACTTTGGAACCATATATAACGGCTTTGTAGAAAAGAACATTTCATTAAACATAGCCCTGAAAGTAGGGAAGCTCCTGGAAGCAGACCCTGCTATAGAAGTAGCGTATACACGTCGTAACGATGTCTTTGTAGATATGGACGAACGCGCCGGTATAGCGAATAAGGCTTCGGGCGATGTTTTTATATCGTTTCACTGTAATGCAGAATCTAAAAAAACGGCATCGGGTACCGAAACCTATTTTGTAGGTGTTACAAAGAACATCGCCAGTATAGAAGTAGCCAAGCGCGAAAACTCTGTCCTTACCCTGGAGAAGGATTATAAAACCCATTATGAGGGATTTGATATTAATGAGCCGGCTGTAATACCCGGAGCCATGGCGCTGCAGCAAGCTGTGCAAAATAAAAGTATAGACCTTGCGGGTAAAATACAGGAGGGTTTCCTGGAAATTAAGCGCAAAAGCCGTGGTGTAAAACAAGGACCTTTCTGGTTGCTCAATAATGTAGCCATGCCCGGCGTTATTATAGAAATGGGTTTCCTATCGTCTTCAGACGAGGGGTTATATATTAATTCTGATTTTGGCCAGGACGAGATGGCTAAGGCGATAGCCACATCCATCCTTTCGTATAAAAAAGAGCTTGCCGGAGGAACGACCGAACCTGCACAGCCAGTAGCAGCAAATGCACCAAAACCAAAACCGGAAGCACCTAAAACCGAATCAAAACCGGAGCCTGTTACAAAAACAGAACCTGGCAGGCAGGAACCGGTTGCGGCTACAGGCGGCGATGTAGTGTTTAAAATACAAATAGCTGCCAGCAGCAAAGACCTTGCACTACAGCCTGCTAATTTTAAAGGTTTGGCAAATGTTTCAAAGGATAATTCGGCGGCGGTAATAAAATATTTTTACGGCGCTACTCCTGAATATGACAAAGCAAAAGAATTGCTTGCTGAAGCTAAAGCAAAAGGCTATGAGTCTGCTTTTGTGGTAGCATTCAGGGATGGAAAAAAAATAACATTACAGGAGGCTTTAAATAAAAGATAGCTTTTTATAACAGGTATATATAATGGTAAAACTTAAGAGAGTATTTTTTACAGCGGCACTTGTTATTGCAGGGCAATGCGTATTCGCACAAAATTTTAAGGTATTTCTGGATCCGGGTCACGGCGGGCATGATACGGGTACAAACCATAACGGCTATGTAGAAAAAGACATAGTGCTTACTACCTGTATAAAAATAGGGCAGATACTGGAGCGCGAACCCGGCATAGATGTAGTGTTTACCCGTAAGAGCGATGTGTTTATAGAGCTCCGTGAACGTGCCAATATGGCTAACCGTGCCAAGGCCGACCTATATGTGTCTATACATTGTAACGGGGTTAATGCGCCGGCGGCTTACGGTACCGAAACCTTTGTTATGGGACACGACCGCAGTGCCATGAACCTGGAAGTAGCCAAGCAGGAAAACAGTGTTATATATAAGGAGGCCAACTATAAGGAGAAATATAAGGGCTTTAACCCTAATAAGCCCGAGTTTTCTATAGGCCTATCGGTGCAGCAGGAAGAAAATATTAACTATAGTGCTATCCTGGCCAGCAAGGTTTCTAAAGGCTTTAAATCGCTTAATAAACACGACAGGGGTATAAAACAGGTGCCTCTTTGGGTGCTTGATGCTACCACCATGCCCGGTGTGCTTATAGAACTAGGCTTTGTATCAAATAAAAAAGAAGGTGCTTACCTAAACAGTGAAGAAGGTCAGGACGAACTTGCCCGTACCATAGCCAATGCTATTATCAGCTATAAAAACCTGATGACAGGCAAAGGCGGTAAAGAAAGTGACGCTGTAAAAAAAGAAGTGGCCAAAGCCGAAATAGATACTGCAAGCACTAAACGGGATAAAGCCGAAGCCCCAAGTAAGGAAAACAATACAAAGAGTGATACAGCCGAAGGTGTAGTGTTTAAAGTACAGATTTCAGCGAGTAGCCGCGACCTAGCCACTAAGTCAGCTAACTTTAAAGGGCTTAAGAACATCTCTAAGATAAAAGATGGTAAACTCGTAAAATATTTTTACGGAAATGTATCCAGCTATGATGAGGCGGAAAAGCTCCTGGATAAGGCAAAAGACAAAGGATATGGCTCGGCATATATAGTTGCTTTTCGCAATGGTAACCTTATAAGTATAAAGGAAGCTTTAAAATAATATTCACATTTACATAAATTATTTATCCTACATTTGTTAAAAAAATACACACATTTTGAAAGTATCAAGAGAAGCCAAGACCGCGATTTTAGTAATAGGTTCCATACTTATATTTATATGGGGCTACAGTTACTTAAAAGGAAAAGACCTTTTTAACTCATATAAAACATTTTACGTTGTTTATAGTAATGTTGAAGGGCTGGCACCATCAGCACCGGTAACCCTTAACGGGCTTACCATAGGCAAGGTTAATTCCATTCAGTTTAAGGATGCAGTAAGGGGCGAACTCCTTGTGGAGCTTGTCGTAAAAACTGATTTCCCTATATCTAAAACCAGTGTGGCTACATTATATGAGCCTGGCTTTGGGCTTTCGGGCAAACAGATAGCCCTTGTGCCGGATATGAAGAATACCCAGCTTGCCGAGGACGGCGATTTTCTGTCGGCACAACTTAAGCCTGGCATGTTTGCCGAAGTAGGCGATAAACTTGGCCCATTGCAAACTAAAGTTGAAGCTACGGTAACCAGTGCCGATAGCCTGCTAAGTAACCTGAACAGGATACTGGATAAGCAGACACAGCAAAATCTACGTATTGCCATTGCTGAAATGAGCAATACCATGACGGAATTTAATAAAGCCGCACATACGCTTAACGGAACATTGTCTAATAATAAAGGTCATATAGATGCTACCATGGCGAATCTTGATAAAACAAGTGCTAACTTCGCTAAAGTATCTGATTCACTAAACCAGGCAAACATAGGGCAGGCGGTTAAGAAGCTTGAAAAATCATTGGCTAACGTAGATGCCATTATTAACGATGTGCAGTCGGGTAAAGGTACGCTGGGCAAGCTTATGAAAGATAACGCCATGTACGATAACCTTAACGGTGCTTCTAAAGAACTGAAGGAATTACTGGCCGACTTTAAACTGAATCCTAAGCGTTACGTTCACTTCTCTGTGTTTGGTAAAAAGGGTACTCCCTACGAAGCACCAAAAGAAGAAGCAAATACTGAAGAAGTGAAAAAATAATCACACTTTTTTTTATATTTGTTTAATAAATCGCCTTAATGTATGGCCTACATAGATAATGTACTGTTTGTAATATTGCTTGCAGCCGGATTTGGTTTCTTTGCCAAAAACGTAAAAAAACTTGTCCGTAACATCAGGCTTGGCCGCGATGTAAACCGTTCAGACAATCCGTCTGCCCGCTGGAACAACATGGCCATGATAGCCCTTGGGCAAAGCAAAATGGTACGTAGGCCTGTAGCAGGATTTCTCCATATTATAGTATACGTAGGCTTTGTGCTTATTAATATCGAATTGCTTGAGATTATAATTGATGGCATATTCGGTACACACCGGCTTTTTGCCTTTATGGGTGGGTTTTACAACTTCCTTATCGGTTCGTTTGAGGTCTTGGCTTTAGGTGTTATTGTTTCGGTAACCATTTTCTGGGTACGCAGAAACATAATTAAGCTGTGGCGTTTTGCTCATGGCGACCTAAAAGGCTGGCCTAAAAACGATGCCAACTACATCCTGTATTTTGAAACAGTGCTTATGCTGCTGTTTATTACCATGAACGCTGCCGACCATTACCTGCAAGGTGTTGGTTTCGGTAATTACCACGCTGCGGGTGCTTTCCCTGTTTCGGGTCTGCTATCGCCAATTTTTGGTGGCATGAGCCCTGAATCGGTAGAAATCGTAGAGCGTGTGTGCTGGTGGATGCACATTTCAGGCATCCTGGTGTTCATGAACTACCTGTATTATTCTAAACACTTACACATACTGCTTGCATTCCCTAACACGTATTTTGCCAAGCTGGAACCTAAGGGTAAATTTGATAATCTTGATTCGGTTACTGCCGAAGTTAAGCTGATGATGGATCCTAATGCCGACCCGTTTGCCGCAGCTCCCCCTGCAGCGGAAGGTGAAGCGCCTGCCAAATTTGGCGCCAGCGATGTGCAGGATCTTAACTGGGTGCAATTGCTTAATGCCTATACCTGTACAGAGTGTGGCAGGTGTACTTCATCGTGTCCGGCTAATCTTACCGGCAAAAAGCTTTCCCCAAGGCTTATCATGATGAAGACCCGCGACAGGCTGGAGGAGGTAGGCCGTAATATGGATGCTAACAACGGCACATTTGTTGATGATGGTAAAGCATTGCTAAACGACTACATTACCCCGGAGGAACTTTGGGCGTGTACTACGTGTAACGGCTGTGTTGAGGCCTGCCCGGTTAACATAGACCCGCTGTCTATTATTATGGACATGAGGCGTTACCTGGTTATGGAGCAGAGTGCCGCGCCAACAGAGCTTAACGGCATGATGAGCAATGTAGAGAATAACGGCGCGCCTTGGCAGTATAGCCAAATGGATCGCCTAAACTGGAAAGAAGAGTTGTAATATATATTTAACGGTATTTAAATCATTGACCATGAAAGCAGAAGACATCGACAAGAACCTTCAGCAGCTTACCGAGAACGGTGAGCATGTAAGCCCGATACTCCCCGCGGGCATTAAGAACTATCTGATAGATATTGACGGAACAATTTGCGACGACATACCAAACGAGGAGCCTGAGAGGATGGTTACGGCTGAGCTGTACCCAGACGCGCTGGAAACCCTGAACCGCTGGTATGATGAAGGGCACATCATATTCTTTTTTACCTCGCGTACCGAAGCGCATCGCCAGGTTACCGAAGAGTGGCTTAACAAGCATGGGTTTAAATACCACGGTATGCTTATGGGCAAACCACGCGGCGGTAACTACCACTGGATAGACAACCACCTGGTAAAAGCTACACGTTACAGAGGTAAATTTACCGAACTGATAGAGAAAGAAGTTACCATCCAGGTTTTTGACGATGGTAAGCACGACCAAGACTAATACTTATGAGCGAAAGCATTAATGTACCTACAATGGCCGATATGATGGCCGCCGGACAACAACCCGAAGTACTTTTCTGGGTGGGCTGTTCGGGCAGTTTTGACGACAGGGCAAAACGTATTACCAAAGCGTTTGTTAAGCTGCTTAACAGCGCGGGTGTGCCGTTTGCCGTATTGGGAACAGAAGAAAGCTGTACCGGCGACCCAGCAAAGCGTGCCGGTAACGAATTCCTGTTCCAGATGCAGGCCATGATGAACATTGAAGTACTTAACGCTTATGAGGTAAAAAAAATAGTTACGGCTTGTCCGCACTGTTTTAATACCATTAAAAACGAATACCCGGGCCTTGGCGGTACCTACGAAGTAGTGCACCATACCGAGTTCCTGAAGTCGTTGTTAGACGACGGCAGGCTAAGCATAGAGGGCGGGCAGTTCAAAGGCAAGAAAATTACCTTTCACGACCCATGCTACCTTGGCCGTGCCAATAATATCTACGAAGCGCCGCGTACCCTGATTGAAAAACTGGATGCCGAGCTCGTAGAAATGAAGCGTAGCCGTCGCAATGGCCTTTGCTGTGGTGCGGGTGGCGCGCAGATGTTTAAAGAACCCGAAAAGGGCAATAAGGATGTTAACGTGGAACGCACCGAAGACGCGCTGGAAACCCAGCCGGATATCATAGCGGCCGGTTGCCCGTTTTGTAATACCATGCTTACTGATGGTGTTAAAGCCAAAGACCGCGAGCACGACGTCAGGGTGCTTGATGTGGCAGAGCTTATTGCCAATGCTAAAGATTTATAACAATTAGGAGAAACGATTATGTACGTTCCGTTTGATACGCTTCCTGAAGAGGCAAAAATCTGGATTTACCAGAGCAACAGGAAGTTTAGTGAAGTAGAAGCTGCCGAAATTGAAGCTGCTGTAAAAGCTTTTGTAGAACAGTGGGCTGCACACGGTACAGGGCTGGAGGCCTCGTACCTTATAAAATACGACAGGTTTATAATACTGGCGGTAAACCAGGAAAGCCAGTCGGCTACAGGTTGCAGCATAGATGCTTCAGTGCATTTTATACAGCAGTTGGAGCAGAAATACGGCATAGACCTGCTGGATAAAATGAATGTAACCTTTAAACAGGGAGAGTTCATTACCCACAAAACACTTATTGACTTTAAGAAACTCGCGAAAGATAAATCGGTTTCGGCTAATACCATAGTGTTTAATAATTTAGTAAACACGGTAGGTGAGTGGCAGGATTACTGGGAAGTTCCGGCGGGAGAAAGCTGGCACAGCCGCTTTTTTTAAGAATAGTTAAATAACAAAATTTCGATAGCAAATCATCATTATAAATATAGTGATGATTTGCTGTTTAAATATATACACAAATATTAATGAGGTTTTTCGTCTTAATTTGTTTATTGGCCCTACAGGCTGCCTTTGCGCAGCATAAACCGCTTGTGTTTAAATCCGACGCGGAGAAAAAGTGGACCGATAGCGTGTACAACAGTATGAGCTTTGAAGAACGCGTGGGTCAGCTGTTTATGGTTGCAGCGTATTCTAACAAAGATTCTGCACACGTAAAGGGTGTGGATAAGCTTATAAAAGATTATAAAATAGGCGGGCTTATCTTCTTTCAGGGTGGGCCGTACCGCCAGGCAAAGCTTACTAACCGTTACCAAAAGGAGAGTAAGCTGCCATTGTTCATAGGCATAGATGCCGAATGGGGGCTTAGCATGAGGCTTGATTCTACCTATCGTTACCCATGGAACATGACACTGGGTGCGGTTCAGGATATGAACCTGCTGCACAAAATGGGCGGGCAAATGGCCGAGCAGGCAAAGCGTATGGGCATCCATTTTAACTTTGCCCCGGTGGTAGACATTAATACCAATCCGGCGAACCCCATCATTGGTAACCGTTCGTTTGGCGAGGACAAGCTGAATGTAAGCAACAGGGCTTTGGCACTGATGAAAGGCATACAGGAAGGCGGTATTTACGCCACGGGTAAACACTTTCCCGGACATGGCGATACTGCAACCGACTCCCACTATGGATTACCTGCGGTAAATTTTGACGAAAAACGTATAGAGTCAACCGAGCTGTATCCGTATTACTGGCTGTTTAAACAGGGGTTATCGAGCATCATGGTGGCACACCTCCAGGTACCTGCGCTTGAACCTACTCCTGGATTACCTACCTCATTATCGTACAATACCATAACACGTTTGGTACAGGGCAAAATGGGTTTTGAAGGGCTTATTTTTACCGACGCGCTTAACATGAAAGGTGCCAGTGGCTATATGCAACCGGGAGATATAGATGTGGAAGCATTTCTTGCTGGCAATGATGTATTGCTTTTTGCCGAAAACGTACCGGTGGCGGTAGAACGTTTCCGCCAGGCATATACCGATAGCGTGCTTAGTGACGAACGCCTGGAATATTCGGTAAAAAAAATATTGGCACACAAACACCGTATAGGACTTAAGAAAGTCACGCCAATTGACCTGAAAAACCTGTTTGCCGACCTTAACGCTTCTAAATACGATGACCTAAGCTATAAGCTGTATGAAGATGCTGTAACCGTATTGAAGAATGAAGAAACCATACTGCCGATAGCCAATCTTGAATCTGAGAATATAGCTTTTGTAAAACTGGGTGATGATGACAGCAGCCAGTACGTGGAGGCACTAAGGAAATACACGGCGGTTACGGAGGTAAAGCGCGATAGCCTGCCGCAACTCATGGATGAGCTGAAAAAATATACCACCGTAATAGTAGGCTACCATAAAGCTGACGGTGCCTGGAAAAAACATGATTACAGCAATAAGGAGCTCCAATGGCTGGATACCATAGCCAAGAACAAAAAAGTAATCCTTACGTCGTTTGCCAAACCGTATACACTGAGCAATATTAAAAACTTTAAAAACATTAAAGTGGTTGTACAGGCACACCAGAATAATATTTTTGCCAATACTGTAGCAGCCGAGATTATTTTCGGGGCGATAGGGAGTAAAGGTGCACTGCCGGTTTCGGCGGGTGGGTTTAAGGTAAATCATGGAATACGTACAAAACCTGTGGAACGACTTGGCTTTACCACGCCTGAAAACGTAGGTTTAAGTTCAGCTAAGTTGAAGCAGATAGATGCTATTGCCCAGAAAGCCATTAAAGAAAAGATGACGCCAGGCTGTCAGGTTTTGGTTGCACGCAACGGTAAGGTGGTGTACCAAAAGTCATTTGGTTACCATACCTACGATAATACAACTCCCGTTAAGAATACTGATATTTATGATGTGGCATCGCTCTCTAAAATACTGGGTACGTTGCCAAACATTATGCAACAGTATGACAAGGGCCACCTGAAGCTGGAAGACAGGCTGGGGCACATACTACCGCAGTTCCAGGATACGGACAAGAAGAACATTACCGTGAAGGATATGTTGCTGCATCAGTCGCGTTTCCAGGCTTGGCAGCCGTTTTATAAAGAAACGTTAGATTCACTTGCACACCCTGATTCGTTATATTACAGAAGTGTAGCGTCGCCGGAATTCCCGGTTCATGTAGCCGAAAACCTGTACCTGCGTGCCGACTATCCTAAGGTAATGATAGATAAGATAGCGAGTAGTACGCTCCTTGCTAAAAAAGAATACAAATACAGCGACTTTAACCTGATATTGCTTAAAGAATATCTTGAAGCAAAGACCGGGCAAACGCTGGATGTTTTGGCAGACACTAACTTCTTTAAACCGCTTGGGGCTACGACTACTACGTACAACCCGCTTGATAAATTTGAATGTAATGTAATACCACCTACAGAGGTAGATAATTATTTCCGTTACCAGGTAGTGCAGGGGTATGTACACGACATGGCAGCTGCAATGCAGGGTGGTGTTGCCGGTCATGCCGGTGTGTTTAGTAACAGCCTTGATGTAGCTAAGATTATGCAGATGTACCTGCAAAAAGGTTACTACGGCGGCAGGCACTATTTTTCTTCCAAAACATTCGATACCTTTAATACCTGTTATGCCTGCAACGAAGGTAATCGTCGTGGTTTAGGTTTTGATAAGCCTCAGCTGGGCTCTTCGGGGCCTACGTGCGGGTGTGTGTCTAAGAGCAGTTTTGGGCATACGGGTTTTACCGGAACCATGGCATGGGCTGATCCTGAAACCGATATTGTATATGTATTCCTGAGTAACCGTACCTATCCTGAATCTTCAGACAACAAACTGAGCAAGGGTAATATAAGGGAAGATATACAGAAGGTAATCCAGGAAGCGATTATTGATAAGTAGTTTTTTAGTATCAAGAATTTAGTAGTAAGATAAAACAAACTGCCGCATCAGATTCCTGATGCGGCAGTTTGTTTTTATGCAGTTTTTCAATTCGTAATCTGTAATTGAAAATTCTAAATTATTCTAACTTCCTGCGTTCGCGTTCTGCTTTAAGCAGGTTAAGCTCGCGGCTGGTTTGCCCGGCTACAGAGGTGTTTTCTTCGGCACGGCGTATCAGGTAGGGCATAACATCACGCACGGGCCCAAACGGCAGGTACTTGGCTACATTGTAACCGTGTGCCGCAAGGTTAAAGCTTATGTTATCACTCATACCGTACAGCTGCCCAAACCATACACGCTTATCACTTTTTTCAATGCCGGCTTTATTTATAAGCTTCATTAGTTTGTATGAGCTGTCTTCATTATGCGTACCGGCAAAAATGGCCATGGTGTCTAAGTGGTTTACCATATAGTTAACACAATCGTCATAATTAATATCGGTAGCCTCTTTGCTAATGCAGATAGGGGAGATGTAGCCCATTTCTTCGGCGCGCTTGTTTTCTTTTTCCATATAGGCACCACGAACAACCTTCATCCCTATATGGAAACCTTCGGCTTTAGACTTTTCATGGAGTGATTTCAGGTACTCCAATCTGTCCCAGCGGTACATTTGCAGGGTGTTGAATACAATAGCCTTTTCCTTGTTGTACTTCGCCATCATGTCGGCAACCAGCTTATCGGCGGCATCCTGCATCCAGCTTTCCTCAGCATCTACAAGTACAGGAACATCCGCATCGTGAGCGGCTTTACATACTTTTTCAAAACGGGCGGTTACTTTTTGCCATTCGGCAGCTTCCTCCACGCTCAGGGTTTTTCCTTCGCCCAGTTTCACCCAAAGGTCGAAACGCCCGAAACCTGTTGGCTTAAATACCGCGAAAGGTATTGCCTGGCGGGTTTTGGAAAATTCTATTACCTTAAGGGTAATGTCAAGCGCTTTGTCAAACTCGCTTTCTTCTTCTTTGGCTTCTACTGAATAGTCCAGTACAGATGATACGCCTTTGGTATACATTTTATCTACCACGGGCAGGCAATCGTCTTCGGTAGTACCGCCACAAAAATGGTCAAACACCGTGGCGCGGATAAGCCCTTCCACCGGAAGATGTGCTTTTAGTGCGAAGTTTGTCACTGCCGTACCTATACGTACCAGCGGTTGTGAGGCTATCATTTTAAACAGAAAATAAGCCCTTTCAAGCTCTGTATCGGTCTTTAAGGCAAAGGCATCAGCTGTGTTGTTGAAAATCTTATCCATTGTGGGTTAAAAAATTTACTACAAAGATACATAGTGGTTAAGAATTTATCATATAAAATACTTTATTTTGCCTATTCAATAATTATAACAATGCAGCACATAGAAGGCACCGGATATAACATCTATTTTAATGAGGAATGCTATGGGTATTTACAACAACTTTTGGTTGCAGGTAGTTATAGCCGTATCTTTATATTAAGTGATGAAAACAGTGCCGTGCATTGCCTGCCACATTTTCTTGCCAACCTTGCTACGGAAATCCCTATTGAGCTATTAGAGATAGAGCCGGGGGAGGAAAACAAAAATATTGATACCTGTATACAGATCTGGGAAGCGCTGACCGAACTTGGTGCTGATAGAAAGAGCCTGATGATAAATGTAGGCGGAGGCGTACTTACCGATCTTGGCGGGTTTGTGGCCCTGACCTTTAAGCGTGGTATGGACTTTATTAATGTACCTACTACGCTCCTTGCCATGGTAGATGCGTCGGTGGGGGGGAAGACGGGTATAGACCTCGGTGCACTAAAAAACCAGGTGGGTATTATAAGTAACCCTAATGCGGTTTTAATAGACACTACGTTCCTGGAAACACTACCGGTAGAGCAAATGCGCTCCGGGCTTGCTGAAATGCTGAAGCATGGCCTTATAGCCGACAAGGCGTACTGGAATGAGTTTGCCGGTTTAGAGTCGCTTACTACAGATGATTTGGGGGCACTGATTCATCGTTCGGTAGTGATTAAAAATGAAGTGGTTACACAAGATCCGACAGAGAGAGGGTTGCGTAAAATACTAAACTTCGGGCATACGCTGGGGCATGCTATAGAGTCTTATTTCCTTGAAAGTGAGGACAAAAAAAACTTGCTGCATGGCGAGGCCATAGCCATAGGCATGGTGTTAGAATCATATATATCTAAAGAATTAGGCCTGCTTGCTGAAACTGATTATCGTGAGATTAAAGCCGTGATTTCGGCGCTATATTTTCCGGTGGAATTTACCCCAAATGACATCGCTATAATTATATCATTGCTGGTGCATGATAAGAAAAATGAAGGCGGTGAGGTGAAATTTACACTTCTGGAAAAAATAGGAAATGCAGTTATCAACAAAAATGTACAGAATTTATTGATAATCAACGCGTTTGAGGACTACCAAAACTAACATTTTTTTAAGACATTTGTTTTTAAATACGCATTATATTTTTTTACATTTGCCGGGATGAAAATAAAATTTACGTCGTTTTTGCCCTTATGGGGAATCAGCAAAAGTTTGGTTCCGGCTACTGTAGTGCCGGGCAAAATTGCTGTTAACAGCGTACTGTTTGCAGAGGTTTTGTATAACATACTTTGCAGCCGCGAAAAGCTGCAGATACGTTATGCCAATATCAGGGTTTGAATTCGGGTCATATTCTTAATCGGGATCTTGACTTTATAATCACTAACAAACAAACTGATAATGAACACTAAATATTTCGACCTTATTAACCAAACTTTTTATTTCCCTCAGGAAGAGTTTACCCTTAGTAAGGATAACCAGCTGCAATTTCATAACATAGACCTTATGAAGCTTGTAGAGCAGTACGGTACACCGCTTAAGTTTACCTACCTGCCACAAATTTCTAACAACATCCGTAAGGCGAAGGACTGGTTCCGCAACGCTATGGAAAAAAACCAGTACGAAGGAAAGTATTACTACTGCTATTGTACAAAGAGTTCGCATTTTGAATTTGTACTTAACGAAGCGTTTAAGAACAAAATACACATAGAAACTTCTGCGGCATTTGACGTGGATATTGTAGAAAACCTGCTTAAAGCCGGTAAAATAAACAGGAATACCTATGTAATATGTAATGGTTTTAAACGTGACCAGTACATAAGTAACATTGCAAGGCTTATAAACAACGGCCATAGCAGGACTATTCCTATTATAGACAACTATGAGGAGCTGGACCTGCTACAGGAGCAAATCCCGGGTAAGTTTAAAATAGGTATCCGTATAGCGAGTGAGGAAGAACCAAAGTTTGAGTTTTACACCTCCCGTCTTGGTATCGGTTACAAAAACATAGTACCGTTTTACCGTAAACAGATTCAGGAAAACAAGAACCTGGAGCTTAAGATGCTTCACTTCTTTATTAATACCGGTATCAGGGATACATCGTATTACTGGAACGAACTTGCCAAGTGTCTTAAAGTGTATGTTAGCCTTAAAAAAGAATGTCCGTCATTGGACAGTCTTAATATAGGTGGCGGTTTCCCAATCAAGAACTCACTGGCGTTTGAATACGATTACCAGTATATGATAGACGAAATCGTTAACCAGATAAAAATAGCCTGCGAAGATGCAGAGGTAGATGTACCTAATATCTTTACCGAATTCGGTTCGTTTACTGTAGGCGAAAGCGGTGGTGCCATTTATAAGGTGCTGTACCAAAAGCAACAGAACGACAGGGAAAAATGGAATATGATAGATTCATCATTCATTACTACCCTGCCGGATACCTGGGCTATAAACAAGCGCTTTATAATGCTGGCCATTAACCGCTGGAACGACCAGTACGAACGTGTACTTTTGGGTGGCTTAACCTGCGACAGTGACGATTATTACAACTCTGAGCAAAACCTTAATGCCATATACCTGCCTAAGTACAGTAAAGACAAACCGTTATACATAGGTTTCTTTAATACGGGTGCTTACCAGGAAACTATTGGCGGTTTTGGCGGCCTTCACCACTGCCTTATACCGCAGCCCAAACACATACTTATAGACCGGGATGAAAATGGCTTCCTGGCTACAGAGGTGTTCTCTGAGCAGCAACAGGCACAGGATATCCTTAAGATATTGGGGTACGATATACAGCCGGCTACAGAGTAACAAACGAACTGATATAAACTAAAATACAAAATAACAATGAACAAAGGACCTATAAGCCAGTTCATCGAAAAGTACTACCTGCACTTTAACTCGGCAGCACTTGTAGATGCGGCCAAAGCGTATGAAAAGCAACTGCAGGACGGTGCCAAAATGATGGTAACCCTTGCCGGTGCTATGAGTACAGCAGAATTGGGTAAAATATTTGCCGAAATGATTCGTAAAGATAAAGTACAAATCATTTCATGTACAGGAGCTAACCTTGAAGAGGATATTATGAACCTTGTGGCGCATAGCCACTACGAAAGGGTGCCTAACTACCGCGATCTTACACCACAACAGGAGTGGGATCTTTTAGAGCGTGGCCTTAACCGTGTTACAGATACCTGTATACCGGAGCACGAAGCCTTCCGTCGCCTGCAAAAACATATTTACAAAATATGGAAAGATGCAGATGATAATGGTGAGCGCTATTTTCCGCATGAGTTCATGTACAAGATGCTGCTAAGCGGTGTACTTGAAGAATACTACGAAATAGACCTTAAGGACAGCTGGATGTAT
The DNA here is from genome assembly GCA_046566705.1 of Bacteroidia bacterium. Classification (GTDB taxonomy): domain Bacteria; phylum Bacteroidota; class Bacteroidia; order Flavobacteriales; family Flavobacteriaceae; genus Flavobacterium. The sequence goes on from JBKHWE010000007.1 coordinate 87,268, forward strand.
GCCGCTGCCGAGGCTAACCTGCCTATTATTGTACCGGGATGGGAAGACAGTACCATGGGTAACATTTTTGCTTCTTACGTAATTAAGGGTGAGTTAAAGGCTTCTACCATGAAGAGTGGTATAGAGTACATGACGTTCCTTGCCGACTGGTATACAAAAAACAGCGATAGCGGTATTGGCTTCTTCCAGATAGGTGGTGGTATAGCCGGTGATTTCCCTATATGTGTGGTTCCTATGCTGTACCAGGATATGGAAATGCACGATGTGCCGTTCTGGAGCTATTTCTGCCAAATCTCTGATTCTACTACAAGTTACGGTTCGTATTCTGGTGCGGTACCAAACGAAAAGATTACATGGGGTAAACTGGATATAAATACTCCAAAATTTATTATAGAAAGTGATGCTACTATCGTTGCACCTCTTATATTTGCGTACCTATTAGATTTATAATTGACACATGAAAAGAGTTATTGTTGATTACGCTAAGCTTACTAATGAAATCCTGACCCTGCTGGTTGAGCGGTTTCCTGATGGCTATGATGATTCGCATATCATCCGTTTTAAAAATGCCAAAAACGAAACTATTGAAGCCGTAGAGGTAAAGACTGAGGATACTATTTACCTTGTTAAGGTAAGTACTAAACTTGCTGACAGGATTGAGAACTTTGATGACGATGATATTGAAGAAGGAGGAGATGATCTTGATGCACTAAAAGACCTGGAAGTAGGCGACGATGACGATGATGATACGCCTAAGAAGTCTAAACCGTCTAAGAGGAGCGATGAAGGTGACGGAGATGATGAAGACGAAGACGAAGACGACGAGGATGATGAAGATCGTGATTACGATGATGAGGATGATGAAGATGACGAAGAAGAGGATTAATTTTTTCTTTTATTAATTCATGTACTCGCTGTAAAATACAATTAGGATTTATACAATATGAGCCTTGCTGGTAACAGCAAGGCTCAATTTTTTTACAACATGAAATGATTTTTATTTTATTACCCTATAAAAACGATAGGCTAAATATTTAATTTTCAATTGTTTACTTTAGGTTGTTGTGTATTTGTCTGATTATTAACATTGTAATGCATTTTTTTATTTGGTGGATAAAAGGCTATTGATTAAGTTTGTATCAGATAACAAACGAAAAATGTACCAAAAAAGCTGTTAATAGTAATGCTGCTGCACCTCCCCGGACAAGAGAGAAACTGTTGTAACATTACATTATATATAAGTATACAGGAACCTCTCATTTATTTGAGGGGTTTTTTCGTTTTAAAAGAGGTTTGAATTTATGATGGACGCGCTAAAAGAACAGCTGGAGGCCGCTTCGGCCGCTGATGGGTTAAAGCTGTTGAATAGCCTTGCTGATGGCAAACTGGTATTTTCTACAAGTTTTGGTATAGAAGACCAGGTAATTACCGATATGGTCTTTGGGCAAAAGCTGGATAACATTGAAGTATTTACCCTTGATACCGGCAGGCTGTTTGCAGAAACCTATGCCACCTGGGATAAGACCCTGCTGAATTACAGTAAGAAAATAAAGCCGTATTACCCTGAACAAACGGCTATAGAAACGTTTGTAAGGGACAATGGTATTAATGCCTTTTATGGCAGCGTAGCACTGCGTAAATCCTGTTGTGGTATACGTAAGGTAGCGCCGTTGCAAAGGGCGCTACAGGGCGTATCGGTTTGGGTTACGGGATTACGTGCTGAACAATCTGCTAACCGCAGTGATATGAAAAAGGTAGAATGGGACGAAACCCACCAGCTATACAAATACAATCCGCTAATGGACTGGACATTTGATCAGGTTCAGGAATATATCAGGAAAAATGCCGTACCCTACAATCCTCTGCACGATAAAGGCTTTGTAAGTATAGGCTGCGCACCCTGTACCCGCGCTGTACAAGAGGGTGAAGATTTCAGGGCAGGCAGATGGTGGTGGGAAGACGCTTCTAAAAAAGAATGCGGACTGCACACCCATAATTAACACAATGACATTAAGAAAGAATGAGTAATTCAACACAATATTTAAAACAGTTAGAAGAGGAAGCCATATATATCCTTAGGGAAACCGCAGGACAGTTTGAGCGTCCTGCGCTATTATTCTCGGGAGGTAAGGATTCCATAACCCTTGTACATCTTGCCTTAAAGGCATTTCGTCCGGGTAAATTCCCATTCCCGTTAGTACACGTAGATACCGGACATAACTTTCCTGAGGCCCTACAGTTCAGGGATTATCTGGCTAACAAAATAGGTGAGAAGCTTATTGTGGCATCTGTAGAAGACAGCATTAAAAAATACGGGCTTAAAGAAACGCCCGGCCGTTTCCCGTCAAGGAATGCGCTTCAAACCTATGCGTTGCTTGATATAATTCAGGAACACCAGTTTGATGCCTGTATAGGCGGTGCCCGCCGCGATGAGGAAAAGGCCCGTGCCAAAGAGCGCATCTTCTCGGTACGTGACGACTTTGGCCAGTGGGATCCTAAACTGCAGCGTCCTGAGCTTTGGAACATACTTAACGGTAAAATTCAAAAAGGCCACAATGTAAGGGTTTTCCCTATAAGTAACTGGACTGAACTGGATGTTTGGAATTACATCCGTACCGAAAACATAGAATTGCCTTCGCTGTATTTTGCCCACGAGAGGGAATGTATAGTACACCATGATAAGCTGGTTTCAATCTCTGATTTTATTCAGCCAGAAGCAGGGGATACCGTAGTACGCGAAAGGGTGCGCTACCGTACCGTGGGGGATATGACCTGTACCGCTGCGGTTCCGTCTGACGCGGCAACAATTGAAGATATTATCGCTGATATTATCCAGACCCGTGTAAGCGAGCGTGGCCAAACCCGACTGGACGACCAGGTATCTGAAGCGGCAATGGAAGACCGTAAAAAACAGGGGTATTTCTAACATTTAAAAAGGGAAAGACGAACATGAATACATTAAAATTTTTAACTGCCGGAAACGTTGATGACGGAAAAAGTACATTAATAGGGCGTTTATTATACGATTCTGACAGCATACATACCGACCAGCTTGGCGTACTGAAAGCGCAAACCAAGCAGGCCGATACCGAAATAGACCTTGCATTGATTACCGATGGCCTTCGTGCCGAAAGGGAACAGGGCATTACCATAGATGTTGCCTACAAATACTTTTCTACAAGTAAGCGTAAGTTTATCATAGCCGATGCGCCCGGGCATGAGCAGTACACCCGTAATATGATTACAGGGGCTTCTAACTCAGACCTGATTATTATCCTTGTAGATGCCCGTAAAGGCATTACAGCGCAAACCCGCAGGCATGCCAGCATAGCGTCGCTCATTGGGATTAAAAAAGCGGTGGTGGCTATTAACAAGATAGATTTGGTAAGTTATTCCGAAGCGATTTTCGAACAGATAAAATCGGATTTCGAGAACCTGAAAGACCAGCTTGCCTTTGAAGATATTATCTATATACCTGTGAGTGCCCTTAATGGTGATAACGTGGTGGAACGTTCTGCTGAAACACCGTGGTACACCGGCGACAGCCTGTTGCGTATTTTAGAGCATATAGAACTTCCCGGTAAACAAAACCTTGCTTCGCGTTTCCAGGTGCAGTGGGTTATACGCCCCGGTGATGAAGCGTATCATGACTATCGTGGTTACGCGGGCTTTGTGCAAAGTGGCACTTTTAAAGCTAATGATGTGGTAACGGTATATCCCTCAGGGATTGAAACAACCATTACCCGTATTGAAAAATATCCTCAGGTTATAGAAAAGGCTGAAGCGGGCGAAAATATAGTTATTCACCTGGCTGATAATATAGATATTTCCCGTGGCGATAGCATTGTGAAAACCGGTGAGCAGCCATCTTCGGGCAACGAGTTTAAAACCTGGATTTGCTGGCTGAGTACTACGCCGCTGCAACCGGGCAAACCCTACCTGTTACAACATAACAGCCGTACGGTAAGGGCTAAGATTCAGTCAACGGATAAACTATGGAATGTAAACGACTGGGAGTTTCAGGAGGTGAGCACACTAAAACTGAACGATATTGCTCAGGTTTCGCTACGCACAAACCAGCCATTGTTCTACGACGCTTTTGCCGATAATAGCGAAACAGGTAGTGCCATTCTCATCGATGAAACCAGTTTTGATACCGTAGCGGCATTGATGTTCCTTAAACAGGAAGTGCTACAGGAAGATGATTTTTAATTCACTAATCTAACGACCTGATGGATAAAAGCACATTGTTTCCTGCAGAAAAGACCGGTAGGTTACATTTTGTAATTATTAGTGGAAATGAGGTAGGACAAAAACTTGCCGAAGAAACAGCTCAGGATAATCCCGGTGCCCATATAACATTACTTACACAGCAGGCGCAGGCTAAAAATGGTGCATTGGCACGGTATCCTGATGTGGTTGTGGTTGACAGAGAGTATACTAAAACTGAATTGCAAAATGCCGATTTTGTTATTGCAGCAACGGGTGATGCCGTTTTAAACAAAAGCATACAGCAGGATGCCCACACCCTTGGCAAATGGGTTAAAGTTGAGAATCCGGAGCAGGCAAAAGCCTCTCGTGAAAATGGTGGAAAAAAATACCGTAATCTCACGTTTCAGATTGCGGTGGTGTTCCTGGCTGTGTTTTTCGGGTATTCGCTCAGTGGGTTTATAACCTTTACCGAGCTTACCGGTTTTATGCAGGAAATCCCCGCGGCTTTTTATATTATGCTTGCTGTAGGGTTTTTTGCACAGCTGGTAGATGGCGCGGTAGGGCTGGGCTACGGTGTTACCTGTTCTACAAGTATGATGCTCTTTGGGGTAAACCTTGCTTCTATAAGCGGTAGTATCCATACTGCCGAAATGTTTTCCAGTGCAGTGAGCGGTTACTCGCATTACAGGTTTGGAAATGTTAATAAACGGTTGTTTTTGTGGTTGGTTATCCCCGGGGTAATAGGAGCTGTAGCAGGTTCATTATTGCTTATTTATCTGGGTGATAAATACGAAAACATAGCGTATAGCATAGTGTCATCCTATACATTCTTGATCGGCATACGCTTAATTTATATAGCCTTTAAAAAGAATATTACCAAAAAGCCTCTTAACAGTACGGGAGCCTTAGGGTTTGCCGGTGGTTTTTTTGATGCCTTTGGCGGTGGTGGATGGGGACCTATTGTTACCTCTACACTTTTGGCAAAAGGCCGAAAATCTAAATATGTTGTAGGTACAGTAAGCCTGGCTGAATTTTTTGTAACGCTTACAGCATCGCTTGTATTCTTTACATCGCTTGGGGTTAAGTATGGGTATATAGTGGTTGGGCTTATTGTAGGCGGTATGCTTGCAGCACCCATAGCGGCTCGCCTTGCCGGAAGACTTCCTCAGAAGGCCGCCATACTGGCCGTAGCCACATTAGTAATGATTTCCAGCCTTAGGGTATTCATTAAATTCTTTGGATAATTTTTAAGTTATAAATAATAAAAACGGCTGCCATTTGGCAGCCGTTTTCGGTAGTATTAAAATGGGTTAGTTTGCGTAACCCTGGTTTTGTGTAAAATAATCTGAAGCATCCATAGCGCTTTGCGGAATAGGGAATATCCTCCTGTAGGGTTGTGTAGCAGGCTTGGCAGATCCGCTTAACGGAAGTTCGTACTTGCCGAAACGTATCATTTGTGGCCTTCTCCACATTTCCCAGTAGGTTTCAAAGCCTATTTCCCTGTATAGTATGTTCATATCTATAGAAGGTATGGCTACACCCGGAGCATTGGCATACAACGCCTCACGCGATCTGCTGGTACGCAGTATATTAATATCGGCAAGTGCAGCACCGGCATTACCTTTTCTCATATAGGCCTCAGCCCTCATGGTATAAATACTGCCCAAGCGGTAGATAGAAATATCTACACCGCTGGAACCGTTACCTTCTTCAGGGTCAAACTCGTACTTAAAGCAACGCGCGCCACGGTTAATCTGGTTCTGAGCCAAAACCGATTGTGCCGGATTATCAAAGTTAAGTTCGGGTGTAAAGTTCATAGGAGTAGTGGTACTCTTTTCACATACAAGCGATGATACTTTTATCCTGCCATCTGAGGTCATTTCAAGATCACCTGAAGAAGTAAGCTTAGGTCCGTATTGCTGGCCGTAAAGAATGCCGCGGCTAAAGTGGAACCATGGATTACTGGTGCCGGCTACTATAGATGTTGCCGGTACACTAACATCGGTACCGTCGTTCATAAACCAGGTACCGTCGCTGGCATACTGGTAGTGTCTCTGGAACCTAGGGTCGTCATGGAAACCGTTCCATGTGTTAAAGAACTCTGGAGTAAGGCAAGAGCCGTTTGTACCCCTATTTTTAGAGGAACACCTCTGGTTACGCTCACAACTCATATACGCAAGGTCATTATCACCATTACGTATGTAGTCTATCTTTTGAACAATAGCAAAAACAAGTTCCTTACCATCGGTATTGTTTATGTCAAAGTTATGGAAGTAGTTGCTCTCCAGGGAAAAGAAACCTGAGTTGATGATTTCGCTGGTGTAGAAAATTACCTTATCCATATCGGTACCGCTGTTGTCTACTGCCTGCTCGTTAAAGTTAAACGCCGCTGTAGCATTATAGCGGTCTTTGTACACCGCACGGTTAAGATACATAGAAGCAAGCAACGCCTGTGCTGCCTGTTTTGTAAAACGGCCGTGGTGGGTACTTTGTGTTCTTATATCTGCTAACTGAGGTAGTAAAGCCTCTACTTCAACAATAAGTTCGTCTATACCAGTGTTAGCCTGACGTACTATAAGCGGCGCGTTAGGGTTCATAGGATCGCGGTATGGCGCCTGCCCGTACAGGTCAAACAGCGTATAGGTGTAAAATGCAAGGAGGCCTTTAGCTTCTGCAAGGAATAGTGTCTTTTGGTCAAAGTCGCTATTGGTAATCATGTTAATGGCCGTAAGCGATCTTGTAATACCATTGGAAAGCCTGTTCCAGTTGTCTGTAACCACAGCGTTATCGGGACCCCAGGTAAACTCATGCATGGCACGCCATTTACCACCATCGCCCCAGTCACTGCCTCGTGTAGGCAGGAGCGACATATCGCTCGCGTAGTCCTGCATGGCTATCATACCGCCGTTATCTACAAAGGTTCCGTCACCAAGTCGGTCGTATGCCGCGGCAAGGGCACCTGCCGGGTCTGCGGTTTCTGAACCCAGTTTTTCGTCAAGTAATACTTCATCAAGCGATGTACAGCCGGCCAATGCAAGGGCAGCTATGGCTGTAAGTATAAATTTTCCGGTATATTTTTTCAGTTTCATAGAAATTTAAAGTTTAAGGGTTGCACCTAAGATGAACGTTCTTGTAGTAGGGTAAGCGCCGTAATCTATACCAAGGCTCTGGTTACCGCCGCTGCTTTTAGGGCTGTTGATTAGTGGGTCAAATCCAGTATAATCAGTAATGGTAAACAGGTTAGTACCAGTTACGTACAAGTTAAGGCTTTGCAGCCAGTTTACCCGTGGATGCTTAAAGGTATACCCCAGGCGCGCGCTGTTTAGGCGTATAAAGTCTGATTTTTCAAGGTACAGCGAAGATACCTGTGGCGAGTTACTGGGGTTAGCACCGCTAAAGTAGTAGTCTGTAGCTACGTTCCTGTCTGATGCAAGGTTGTTAATGTTTAGTGCATTAAGCCCGGTATTATTTAGCAGGTAACCGCCGGTTTGACCTATAAATGAAAGGGCAAGATCAAAGCTCTTATAGCGAAGGTTAGTGTTAAAGCCGTAGTTAAACTTAGGCAGGGCGCCTTCAATGATATAACGGTCGTTACTGTTTATGGTGCCATTACCATCCTTGTCGGCATATTTAGGAGCACCATTTTGGTCAAAACCATCAAATTTGAGCAGGTAGAATGAACCGGCAGCATAACCATTCTTATAAATGTTTGCCAATACACCACTCTGGCCCGGGCCCGATACGGTACCCGAAAGGATTTCTGATACAGGGAGATCCTTAATTTCATTTTTAAGGGTTGCTCCGTTAAAATCTGCCCACCACGAGAAATCTTCGGTATCTATAATTTTAGACCCTATCATAAACTCCAGACCCTTGTTTATGATTTTTCCTTTGTTTATGTTCTCCCACACAAAATCCGTTTGTGAAAGTGGCTGGGATGGTATGTAAAGGATAACATCGGTAGTGGTCTTGTTAAAGTAATCAAGTGTACCGTACAATTTATCATTCCATAGACTGAAATCAGTACCTACGTTAAACTGCGTTACTACCTCCCAGTGCAGGTCAGGGTTTGGTGTACGTAATACCGAAATACCATTTACAAGCGCATAATCGTCATACAGGTAGTAACCATCGGCACCGGTAAGCATATAACTTGCTTTGGTAATTTTGTTATCTACCTCCTGGTTACCGGTTTGTCCCCAGCTTGCCCTTAGCTTCAGGTTGTCTACAATTTTAGAATCCTTCAGGAAATTTTCCTGAGAGATGTTCCATCCGGCAGCGGCAGACGGGAAGTAACCGTATTTTTGGTTATCACCAAAACGTGTAGAGCCATCTGCCCTTAACGAGGCTGTAAGCATATATTTATCGTTAAAGGTATAGTTAATCCTTCCGAAGTAGGACTGTAGCTCATTTACCTGTGCCGTACCCGATACACCTGCCTGAGTACCTTTATAACCAGGGTTGTTTGCCGGGTCTATGCCTACACTCTGGTCTACAATATTATCCATGATAAAACTGGTGCCACTCCGCTCAAATTTTTGGTAAGAGAAACCGGCAAGGGCATCAAATTTATGCCTGCCAAGGTTAAAGTTATACGTTAGGTAGTGTTCTAACAGCGAGTTTTTAGATTCAAGGTTACCCTGTACATAACGCCCGTTAGGGTTACGGTCGGTAAGGTTAGGGTATATGGTGGTATTCCTTTCGGCCATAGAACGGTCTACACCCGCGTTAAGCTTATACTCCAGCCCGTCTATAATACGGAAAGATGTTTCTACGTTACCCAGTATGCGGGTCGTACGTGTTTCATCCCTGTAAATACTAAGCAGGTACGCCGGGTTATAGTGGGCGTTCATGTTAAAGTTAGTATACTTGCCATTTTCGTCAAATACCGAGCGCGTAGGGTTAGCCATAAGCGCGTGGATAATTAGCTGCCCGTCGCTGCCACCATCATCGCCAGTAGGTACACCGTTATCTTTGGTTTCGCTGGCAGTAAGGTTTACCTTTACACGCAGGCGCTTGTTATCCAGGAATGATTCGCCTACGTTTACCCTTCCGGTAGTACGCTTAAACGAGCTGTTTTCCACAACACCATCCTGGTCCATTTGCGAAAGCGATACAAAATAGTTACCGCTGTCTGTTTGTTTAGAGAACGAGAACGAGTTGTTTTTTGTAACCGCTGTACGGAAAATCACGTCTTGCCAGTCGGTATTGCCACCGTGATCAAAGGCAGGGTCAGTTTTTACAAGTGCTTCGCGGTACTGGCTCGCACTTAGTACGTCTATTTTATGTGCTACAGATGCGTAGCCAAGGTAAGAATCTACCGTAAAGTTGGCCTCGCCTTTAGCACCTTTTTTTGTGGTAACTATAACCACACCATTACTACCCCTGGCACCGTATATGGCGGCCGCAGATGCGTCTTTCAGCACGGTAATCGACTCAATGTCGGCAGTGTTCAGGAAGTTAAGCGGGTTTTTAGCCGATGATGAACCGAAGCCCATGTTAGCCCCGGTAGGGCTTACGCCGTCGTTACTTAGCGGCACGCCGTCTACCACAAACAGCGGTGTACTACCACTACGGATAGAACCTATACCACGAATACTTACGTTAATACCTGCACCGGGTTCACCGCTGGTAGGCACTACACGTACACCGGCTACCTTACCTTGCAGCAAGGCATCGGCAGATATATTTACACCCTGGCGGAATTTATCAGAGTTAATCTGGGTTACCGCCCCGGTTACGTCTTTTTTGGTTTGGTTGCCATAACCTACAAGCACCACTTCCTGTAGTTCACTGGATTCGGGTTGCAGGGTTACGGTTAGCTGCGTACCGCTTACGGTAACAGCCTGGGTTTTAAAACCCATAAAAATAACTTCGAGCTTGGCACCCTGTGCCGCCTCAATTTCAAAGTTACCTTCCATGTCGGTTACGGTACTTTTGTTACCGGCGCGGTCTATTACCGTAGCTCCAGGGAGTGGCAGGCCAGCTTCGTCCAGTACGCGTCCCTTTACGGTTTGCTGAAAATATTCTGCACGCAGGTTGTTTGCGGCGGTGGTAAGTACATTTGTATGTATATTTACCATTACAGTGGCTTCAGCGCCATGGCCTGTGTGCAGCGCAAACAGGGCAGGGGCTATAAAGCAATACTTTTTAAGGTTAAGATGTGTAGTTTTAAAATACATATGGATTGTAGTTGTTGTTTATTAATTGCTTAATCCTTCGGCCGTAACAGTTGCAGCTGTTGCGGCTTTTTTATACGTGTGGGTGTACCACAGAGGTTTACTTCATAGGCAGGTAGTTTTCCGGGTTATAGAATCGTTTAGTTCAGGTCTTAAAAAAATGAGAAAAAATGTAGCTGCGAAATAAGCCCACAAGCGCCGGAAACGATTTTCGTAAAGGTTATTTTTAAATTAAGTAGATGTTTGCAAAATTAACCTGTGTTAGTTTCTATAACGATGTAAATGATGCTATTCACGGGTTTTGGTTTACAATTTTTTGAAGTTAAAATCGCATTTTGTTTTAGTTAAGGCAATGTAACTGTAATACCGCGGTTGTACTTTTGAAGTCCAAAAACAATTACTAAAACCTAAACATGAACGTTTTTAAAACTACACTTGTGTTAGCTTTCAGCACAGGTATCTCATTCACTTCCAGTGCGCAGAATGATAATCTTAGGCTTAACCAGGTACAGGTTATCGGTTCGCACAACAGCTACAGGAAAGCTATAGAACCACTACTTTTTGATGCCATACATAAGCTGGATACTACCCGCGACCTTACCGGCATGCAGTATGACCACATAGAAATTACCAAACAGCTTAATATGGGGCTGCGCAACCTGGAGATTGATATTTATGCCGATACTAAAGGAGGACGTTATGCGCATCCTAAAGGACTTGACCTGGCTAAGCCAACAGTGCCTTATAATAAAGACGGTGCTATGAACAAGCCGGGCTTTAAGGTATTCCATGTGCTCGATGTAGATTTCCGTACGTGGTATACCACCTTTGATGATTTGCTTGCCGCCCTTAAAAAGTGGAGTGATGCCCACCCGGACCATGAGCCAGTATTCATTACCCTGGAGCCCAAAGACGGCGAAAGCAAGCTGGGTACTGTAGCCGAGAGTTATACACCGCAGGTGTTTGACGCTGTAGATACAACCATTACAGATAAGCTGGGCACAAACAAGCTTATAACACCCGATATGGTACGTGGCAATTATAAAACCCTTGAAGAGGCGGTTTTGCATAACAACTGGCCTACGCTAAAACAGGCTAAAGGGAAATTTATGTTTATCCTGGATGATAGTGGTAAAAAACGCGATACCTATATGGAAGGACATCCTTCTCTTACAGGCAGGGTAGTGTTTGCCAATGCTAAACCGGGTACACCTGAAGCGGCTGCCATGTTCCGTAACGAGCCACAAAAAGACGATATAATGGATTTGGTAGCCAAAGGATACATTATCCGTACACGTGCCGATGCCGATACAAAAGAAGCCCGTAAAAACGATTACAGCCGTTTTGAGGCGGCAAAGGCTTCGGGAGCACAAATAATAACAACTGATTATTACCAGCCCAGTACATTCTTTAATTCACCTTACCATATCTCATTTGACAACAACACGTATTTTAGGATTAACCCTCTCAATGGTAAGGTAAAATAAAAAGGACACCTTCCTTTAATTGTAAGCGGGAACCGGGCGGCTCCCGCTTATTTTTTGGTGATGATTCCTGCTTTCAGGTCAATATTGAAATTACCTGCCGGATCACCAATTTGTAGTTTATTGAATATATTAAAAAACAAAGAATAAGAGTTGTTTAATTTACTATTTACTTTATGTTTATTCTTTTCTGAAACTGATATAATTAAACGGTATTGTTGCAGCCTTTTTTCACCAATATCGTCCAGTGCGAGGCAGTCGGCACTTTGTAATTTATACAGGTCGAAAATCCAGTCAAAGCCATTCCATTGTTTCATTTCGATGGCAGTGACCCCCGATTTTTTTAATAAACGGTTTGTGTCTTTAGCTGCAAATTTTTCAAGAAGCTGTAATCCGTTCATAGCGGTAAATTCATCGGTAAAATCCTTTGGCCATTCCTGGGGGATAAAACGCAGCCGGGTTAATTCCTTTAAATGCAACAGCATAAAATCATGGTAGCTTTTGGTGTTCAGGATTTCTTTATTCCAGATTTCATTGCTACCCGTTTGTTTCAGGTAATTATATTCGGTTGTATAAAGCGGAAATAACTCATTGAATTCTGGTACATCATGTAGCACTACTGTTTCTACCTCCATTTGTTCATTGTTAACAACGGTAAGCACTTTGTAAGCCGGTATATAAGCAGCCAGTGAGGGTGATTGTATGTTATATAGCGTATTGCCGTTCTCCGTTTTATAAATCCCGGTATCGTTTATGTGCATGTGCCCGGCAAAATGTATTTGTATACCCGCATCAGCGAAAGCCTCTGCCACGCCTGTAACCGGTACGCGTTCCATTTGCCATTTCCCTTTACCAAATAGTGCTTCAATATTTTCAGAAGCTCCATCGTTATAATCCACCATAGGATAGTGGCTAAAGGCTATGAGCGTTTTACCCAGGCGTTTGGCATCCTCAGATACTTTTTTTACCCAGGAGATGAGGTGCTGCTTATTTTTAAGGACGTTGTTATAACCTACAGATGCCCCTGAGTAATTGGTGGGATTGGCCGGGTTTCCGTCTGCCGTCTTTTTTGGGATATATACATTACCGTCCAGCGCCAGGAGCCAAATCCCGTTTACAGGTTCTGTAATGTAGCTTGCATCAGGAATTTTATAGTTATCTTTTATTGTATAGCTACGAGTAGTATAACTAGCTTCATTTAAAGCTTTAGTGTAATTGTAATTTTTGTAATTGTAACTGCTGTAAGGTGTTGCCCAGTATAATACTTTTGGGTTAGGATAGTAACCAAAGTCCTTAAGATATTCCGCTATGCCATCATATCCCATAGTGGCTATATCCTTTGTAATGACAGTAGGCAGGGTATCTGTCCGTTTAGGCGTATAAAAGCCTTCTTTACTGAAGACAGGCTGAGGTTTTCCATCCTTCCCTAAGAAATCCTCTTTACCTGCGGGGCTGTCCCATGGTGCTACCGGATCATGATTACCTGTAGTGATAAAAAACTGTATACCATGCTTTTGGGTGTATTCATTTAAAATGCGCTGTAAACCCCGAAGATGGATTGGTTGTCCGTCATCGGTGTAGTCCCCGGGCAGGGCTACTATTTTAATGCCACGTTCGGCTATATTATCTAATGCAGCTATAAACGCAAAATAATTTTCATTAAAAATACGTGTGCTGTGCAGTTGGGCTTCCATGGTACGCAGCAGTACCGGTTTACCATTAGACGGATTTATAATCCCTTTATAATCGTTATCCTGAAAAGATCCGTAGAGGTCCTGTAAATGCACGTCGGCCAGGAAGGCTATTTTTACGGGTTGCTGTGCCTGGGCGGTAAACGTGAGTAAGAGTAGGATGTTAACTAATTTTTTCATGTAAAATTTTAAAGCCCCATAGTACAAAATCTGCACACAAGCAGGGATAGAGGGTAGTTTATATTTGAGTTAATCTTTTCGGTATCCATATCCGGATATTAAAACAGGATAAATTTTAAATGCAACAGTAGAGTTAATTAATAAATGTTATTTTTACATTTATTTTTTAGTGATCTTAAAGTGTGTATTTTATCATTCCTGTTTTATTTGAGAATGATTTTTGCCATATTCAAATTTGTTTTGATAGCCACTTTTATAAAAAAGCATAACCAAACTGGATACAATGTTTAATAAAACCTTACTGTTACTGGCGTTTTCCATTACAGGATACGCGCAGCAGACTACACCTGTTTCTTACTTCGCCCTAGAGAAAGTACAGCTTACCTCAAGTCCGTTCTATAATGCCATGCAAACCGATAAGAACTACTTGCTTCAAATGGATGCCGACAGGCTTTTGGCGCCCTATCTTAAAGAGGCCGGGCTTACACCGAAGGCCGATAACTATCCCAACTGGGAAAACACGGGGCTGGACGGTCATGTGGGTGGTCATTACATATCGGCCCTGGCGCTGATGTACGCGTCAACCGGTGATGCCGAAATCCTGAAGAAACTGGATTACATGATTAATGAACTGGAGCGTTGCCAAAAGGCAAACGGCAATGGTTACATATCTGGAGTGCCCGATGGTAAAAAGATTTGGAATGAAATTCAGCAGGGCAACATACGCGAGGGTGTATTTGGCCTTAACGATCGTTGGGTACCTTTGTATAACATACACAAAACGTTCTCAGGGCTCCGCGATGCCTACCTGTACGCCCATAATGCTAAGGGCAAGAATATGCTTATACAGCTTACAGATTGGATGATTAACATTACAGCCAACCTTTCCGATGCCCAGATACAGCAAATGCTTACCAGCGAACATGGTGGCCTTAACGAGGTATTTGCCGACGTATATGCCATAACGGGCGATAAGAAATACCTGGACTTAGGAAAGAAGTTCTCGCATAGAATAATATTAGACCCGTTGCTGAAGCATGAGGATAAGTTGACCGGGATTCATGCCAATACACAGATACCTAAGGTAATCGGGTTTAAACGTATTGCCGATCTTGAACACAATAAACAATGGAGTGACGCGGCTGATTTCTTTTGGCACAACGTTACCGAAAAAAGGTCGGTAGCCATAGGGGGGAACAGTATCAGTGAACATTTTAACCCGGTAGATGATTTCAGTAATATGGTAAAAAGTGTGGAGGGACCCGAAACCTGCAATACGTACAACATGCTGAAGCTTACCAAAGACCTTTATGGGACTTTGCCACAGGCTTCCTACATGGATTATTATGAAAGGGCATTATACAACCATATACTGTCTTCCCAGCACAGCGATAAGGGCGGGTTTGTATATTTTACGCCTATGCGCCCGGGGCATTACAGGGTATATTCGCAGCCGCAAACAAGTTTTTGGTGCTGTGTAGGCTCAGGTATGGAGAATCATGCCAAGTATGGCGAAATGATTTATGCCCATACGGGAAATGACCTGTATGTAAACCTGTTCATACCATCGAAACTTACGTGGGATGAAAAGAAAGTGGTTGTACTGCAGGAAAATAATTTCCCGCAGGAACAGGATACTAAGATCACCATAAACCCTGCTAAAAAGACCGTATTTGCCCTAAAGCTGCGTTGCCCTGAATGGACAGATAAGGTTGCTGTAAAAGTACTTGTAAACGGCAAGGAAGTAGCTAATACAGCCGATGCTGCGGGATATATTACCATAAACAGGAAATGGAAAAAAGGCGATGTGGTGCTGCTTAGGTTGCCCATGCACCTGGATGCCGAACAAATGCCTGATAAGTCAGATTATTATGCCTTTACATACGGGCCTGTAGTGCTTGCTGCGGGTTTTGGTACCAATAATCAGGATGGCCTTTTTGCCGATGACAGCCGCGGTGGGCACGTGGCGCATGGCCCGCAAATTCCGCTGAATACCATGCCGGTACTGTTAGGTGATAAAACCTCGGTATTAGGGCATGTTTCTGCCTTTGCCGATGCGCCGCTTAATTTTAAGGTAAGCGGTTTATATCCTAAAGAACAGTATGCTTCGGGTTTTACCCTTAAGCCTTTTTATGAGATTGAAGGCGAACGCTATATTATATACTGGCCGCAGGCTGATGCCGATAAGGTAGTAGCCATGCAGCAGCAAAAAGCCAAAGAAGAAGAAAAGGAACGCAGGTTGACTAACATTACTGTAGATAAAATTACCCTTGGCGAGCAGCAACCTGAAGCCGACCATTTTGTAGAAACCAAAGATGCTTATATTGGCTATATGGAAGATCGCCATTTTAGGGATGCCCGTGGATGGTTTAGCTATAAGATTAGGAATACTGGTAAAAATGCGAAATATTTGTATGTGTCTTATTTTGATGTCGACAGGAACAGGACGCTTAATGTAGAAATCAACGGGAAAAAAGTAACATCGCAGGTTACCGATGGTAAAAACGGTACATCACCACAGTTTCTACTACTGCCCATTCCGGATAGTGAAAAAAGCAAAGAAAGCCTAACCGTTAAGTTTAGTGCCGCTACAAATACTATTACATCAAAAATTATAGAAGTACGCTTACTAAGCGAATCCTACAGGAAATAATTTCTGATAGACAGAGAAACAAAAAATGCCGCGATTTTGTCGCGGCATTTTTAATATAGCGTTATATTATTACTTGTTATTATAAGCGTTCAGTGCATCTTTAAGTATGGCTACAGAACGGATAAGATCTTCTTTCTTAAGTACGTAGGCAATACGTATTTCGTTAAGGCCTACACCCGGTGTAGAGTAAAACCCTGCGGCCGGGGCTACCATTACCGTTTCGCCGTTATTGTCATAGCTTTCTAAGAGCCATTGTGCAAAGTCATCGGCATTAGTAACGGGTAGACGGGCTATGCAATAAAATGCTCCTTTTGGGGTGGCTACTTTAACACCTTCTATTTTGTGAAGTTCTTCAACAAGTGTATTGCGGCGCTCTTTGTATTCGGCAATTACCTCGTCAAAATAACTTTGCGGGGTATCAAGTGCTGCTTCGCTGGCTATCTGTTCAAAGGTAGGCGGGCTAAGGCGTGCCTGTGCAAATTTCATTGCGGTAGCCATAACCTCTTTATTTTTAGACACGATACAGCCTATGCGCGCGCCACACATGCTGTAACGCTTACTTACCGAGTCTATCATTATAGCGTACTCTTCCAGGCCTGCTATATTCATAACCGAATAGTGCTTGTCGCCATCATAAGTAAACTCGCGGTATACCTCGTCTGCGATAAGGAACAGGTCGTGTTTTTTAACCAGTTCGGCAAGTTGGCTTATTTCATCCTGAGTGTACAGGTAACCGGTAGGGTTGCCCGGGTTACAAATAAGTATAGCCTTGGTTTTTGATGTAATCAGCTTTTCAAAATCTGCGATAGGAGGAAGGGCAAAACCTTCGTCTATCGTAGAAATAACCGGTACAACTGTTACACCCGATGCTACCGAAAAGCCATTATAATTAGCATAGAACGGCTCAGGGATAATAATCTCGTCACCGGCATCAAGCGTGCTCCCAAGGGCAAACAAAAGTGCTTCGCTGCCGCCTGTGGTAATGATTATGTTTTCAGGGTGTACATTAACGCCATGCGTTTGGTAGGAAGCAGCCAGCTTAGTGCGGTAGCTTTCAAACCCTGCCGAGTGGCTGTACTCCAGTATTTTTATATCGTTGTTTTTTATGGCTTCAAGTGCCACTTCCGGGGTTTTAATATCAGGCTGGCCTATGTTAAGGTGGTATACTTTATGGCCTTTTTTCTTAGCCGATTCGGCGTAAGGTACAAGTTTTCTTATGGGAGATTCAGGCATTTGTCTGCCTTTGTGCGATACTTGTGGCATTTTGCGTATTTTTTAAAATTGCTCCCGCAAAGGTGTGATTTTTTTGCCATAATCAGTGCATTAGCAGATATAAATTTTTAAAAACGAAATAACCGATTGTTATAAAAATAGCTGCCCGAAGGCAGCTAAGCAAGTAGTGCAAAATAAATATAGTGCATTATTCGTCGTCGTCTTCCTCGTGTTCATCCAGCAGGAAATCTACGGCAAGTTCCACCAGGTCGCCGTTATCGTTGTAGCCCCAGTAGGCCGGGAAATAGCCTTCGCCCCAGCCGGCAGAGAACATAATAATATTGTTATCGCTATCAGTAGAAAGCTTATGGTCATTCCAGTCTCCCAGCTCACGGGAAAAGTTATTCTTGCCCGAATACTCCTTAAACTCTTCCGCCAGTACTGCATCATAGTAGTCATATTCTTCATCTGTTTCATAAGCGGCGTCCAGCTTAGCCGTAAATTCATCACGGGTTTCTTCATCCATAAAACCGGCAATGCCTGATTCTACATCAAAACCGAAGTATTCGTCTTCCTCAAGTTCTTCCACTTCTTCAGCGGTAACATCTTCGGTAAGTGCCAGTATCCATTTGGTAGCACTCTCCGGCCTGAATTTTATTTTGGCATAGGCTATACGGTTGTGCAGTTTATCTATTTCAGAAATGTAAATATATACAGGGTACTTATCCGGCTCTATATTTTTACTGAAAGCCGCCTGCTCGTAAGCAAGGAATGGGTCGGCCAGGACAATGCGCCCTGTAGGCAGGTTTACATCGCCGGCGTGTACCTTAATGAGTTCACGTTCGTCCATTTCTGCTCTGAGGTCAAACGGGATTTCTATTTCGTCTGCTTTTTTCATTGTATTGTTTTTTGTTTCTTAAATATAATAAATAAAGGTTTATACCATACCCGGTTGGCAATACTTTAACCCAAAAAATAAGCCCCCTGCAAGAGGAGGCTTTGTATTATTAACTGTATGTTTTACAGCTTATTCATATTTGTAGCCAGGGTTTCTATAAACTTGGTTATAGGGCCTTTAATCATCATGGCCATCATGGCGTTAAATTCACCTTCAAATTTTAGGATTACCTCGCAGCTGTCTTCAGTAACAGTGTCTATAAAACCGGTAAGGGTAAACGGCAGTTTGTCGCTGGCGGCACCCAATACAATTTTGTCTGGCGCCTGCCTGTCCTTAATCTTCAGTTTTATCTCAGGCATTCCTTTTAGTGCAAATATAAAGGCTTCTTCACCGGTAACTTCAAATTTAGCTATGTTTTCAGGCATCAGCTTTTCAAAGTTTTTTACATCGCTTAATGCGTCAAATATGTATTGCGCCGGCTTTTGTACCGTTACTTTAGGACTTTCTAAGTTCATAATTTTTATTTTAGAATTTAGATTTCAGATTTCAGATTTGAATTTCATTCACAATCATACCGTCGTTAATCTAAAAATATATTATTTACATATTTGTCTTAGATTCTGAAATCTAAAAATCGACAATCTGAAATTATTACTGTCCCCAGGTATCAGGGCTTACACGCCATTCTTTTAGTGTTTCCTGCTCGGTCTCGGTAATGTACTGTTTGCTTACAGCCAAATCCAGCAATGTATCGTAGTTGCCCAGAGTATGCAGGTTTACTTTAGCATCTTTAAAGTTGTTAACCGCCACATCAAATCCATAGGTGAAAATTGCCACCATACCTTTTACGTTAACACCGGCTTCGCGAAGTGCCTCTACAGCGAGCAGGCTGCTTTTTCCTGTGCTTATAAGATCTTCAACCACTACAACGTTCTGGCCTTTTTGTATAAAGCCTTCCACCTGGTTTTGGCGGCCGTGCTTTTTAGGCTCAGGGCGTACGTATACAAACGGAAGCCCCATATATTCGGCTACAAGCATTCCTATGCCTATAGCGCCTGTGGCTACGCCGGCTATAACATCGGGCTTGCCATATTCTTTTTCTATGTGCTTAGCAAATTCCTCACGGATGTAGTTACGGATGGGAGGAAAAGATAGCGTAATACGGTTGTCGCAGTAAATAGGCGATTTCCATCCCGAAGCCCATGTAAAAGGATTTTTGGGATTTAATTTAATTGCGTTTATTTGCAGCAGCAACTCGGCTGTTTTTTTAGCTGTGTCTGTGTTTATAATCATACCGCAAATGTATAAAGTTTTTGTAAACGATAAGCCGCTTTTTTTAACCTCTACAGTAGAGAAGGAAACTGATTTTCAGTTGTTTCTTTTAGAAAGTATTGATATAGAGCAACTTATAGCCAAGATGTTTAATAACCGCATTGAAAAAGCTTTTTTATATTACCCTGATGAAAAACAGGGGCTTAAGATACTGAAAGAGCGCATACCTGTGGCTAAGGCCGGTGGAGGCCTGGTATATAACAAAAAAGGAGAGGTGCTGTTTATTTTTCGCAATGGCAAATGGGATTTGCCCAAAGGTGGCATTGAAAAAAATGAGGAAATTGAGGATACTGCTATCCGCGAAGTTGAAGAGGAAACCGGTGTAAAAGGGCTGAAGATAACTAACAAACTGCAAAAAACATATCACGTATTTAAACGAAATGGTGCTTATAAGCTTAAAATAACCCACTGGTATGAAATGAAAACCAGCTATGAGGGTAAATTATCCGGTCAGATAGAAGAGGGTATAGAAAAAGTAGCATGGCTAAATCCTGAGCAGATTAAAGAGGCAATGAGCAATTCTTATGAAAATATAAAGCTGCTGTTTCAGGAGCAGGGAATCAGGCAGGCACAACAATAATTTATTTTTTAAGAACAGTTTAACTAATTGTATGTATAAATTAACAATAAGAGGGTGTAATTTTATAATGTCTTAAACGCTCATTAGTATTGATACATTTTTAATGTCAACATATATACTTTTTTTAAAAGGGTTTTAAAGATAATTTGTGTTTGTTTTATTGGTTAATGGCCCCGGTACTGTTTATTAGTAAACATATCGGGGTTTTTTTATGTATGAAAATATCAAAAAAATGTACGTATTCGTTATTCTTTGGGGTTTACTCAGTAGTTAAGTCATCAAGTATGTACTTTTGTAATAAAATTAGATAAAATGGATTTGGATTTGATATACGGAGGTGCTAAAGAGCCTTCGCTTTCTGGGCGTTATATAACAAATGAACATATAGAACCACTTCTCGAAAAATTAAAACAGCATTTTATTACAGGTATTGAAGGATATTCTGCCGAAGGATTACCTATATATAATATAATAGCCGGTACAGGTGCCAAGCGTATTTTTATCTGGTCGCAAATGCATGGCAATGAGTCTACCACTACCAGGGCTGTTTTTGATTTTCTTAATCTTTTAAAGGATGGCAGCCCATGGGCTACTCAGTTCCTGGAGCACTTTACGTTTTATATACTTCCTATCGTAAATCCAGATGGAGCGAGGTTGTATACCCGCGAAAATGCTAATAGTGTAGACCTAAACCGCGATTCGGTAAACCTATCGCAGCCCGAAAGCAACCTACTGCGACAGGCTTTTGAAAATTTTAAACCTCATTATTGCTATAACATGCACGACCAGCGTACCATTTTTGGGGTAGGTGAGGGCAGGCCAAAGCCGGCTACTGTATCCTTCCTGGCACCTTCATATAATGAGGAAAGGGAAATTAACCCGTGCAGGCAGGCCGCTATAAACCTTATTGCGGCGATGAACGATACTTTGCAAAAATACATACCGCAACAGGTGGGGAGGTTTGACGATTCATTTAATATTAATTGTATAGGCGATATGTTTCAATCGCTTGGTGTACCTACGGTGTTATTTGAGGCCGGGCACTATGAAAACGACTACGAGAGGGAAATAACACGAAAAATGATATTTTTTGCATTATTTTCAGGATTTATTACAATTAACGAAAACGTTTTAGTTGTTAACAGAAACGGTGATTATTTTAATATTCCTCAAAATAAGAATGTATTTTATGATTTCATCTACAAAAAAGTTAAAATAAATTATGAAAATAAAGAAAAAATCACGAATTTTGCATCACAATATAAGGAAGTTTTAATTGACAAATCTGTAAAATTTCGAGCGTTTATAAGAGAAATAGGTAATCTGGACGGTTGTTTTGGTCACGCCGAATTTGACTGTAATGAAGAAGGATTTACCTCCGTAGATGGTGCTGAAATACCAAAAATTGATGCTGAAGCCACCTTTTTTATCGGAAAAAACAGAAAATTTGTTAATGGTATTGAAAGTTTTTAGAATTACTTCCGGTTGTTTGAGAATTTGTTAAGAGACATTTCGACCTTATACCAGATATATAAACCTTAAAAACACACATTTATGAGCAAGTTTCGTTTAGATGAAGTTGATCATCAGATTCTTGATATGCTGATTGACAACACCAGAGTACCTTTTACAGATATAGCAAAAAAATTGCTTATTTCTGCGGGTACTGTCCATGTAAGGGTAAAGAAGATGGAAGATGCCGGTATTATCATGGGTTCTTCACTTACACTGGATTATGAAAAACTGGGTTATTCTTTTATTGCTTACGTAGGTGTGTTTCTTCACAACACGTCGCAAACCAAATTTGTCCTTGAAAGGATAAATGAAATACCTTACGTTACCGTAGCACATGTTACAACAGGTAAGTTTAACATCTTCTGCAAAATAAGGGCAAAAGATACCAAGCACGCTAAAGAGGTTATCTTTATGATAGACGACATTGAAGGTGTGTACAGGACAGAAACCATGATTTCGCTTGAAGAAAGCATCAACGATAAGAAAAGGCTAATGCACACCATATTTAAAGATTTGTAAGAATTTTTAAAGAAAGATTAAGACCCTCATGCTATTGCATGAGGGTTTTTTTATTAACTTCATCAAAAAAATATAAGCATGTATCCTGCTACACGAATAGAACGTTTTGATGAAAACGTACGACTTAAATACCAGCTGTTTAACAGTATTTTTATAACCCTTCCTTTTACAGATATAGATAATACGGGAGTTTTGCTGCCGCTGTTTTCTGAAATATGCGAAGAGGGTTTTAAAAAACACCTGAGTCCTGAGGAAATCTTTAACCAGTTTGCCGATAAGTACCTTGCCGAAATGCCTGAAGAGGAGCGCGTGAGCCTTATGTTCCGTTTTATACAGTACGTAGAACGCCAGGTGGTGCTTTTTGATGCGATTGAAGATGCCGCCTTTGCGGGCCTTAATAATCTTGAAGGTAGCGGCACACTGCGTGAGGCCAGGGAAAAAGCCGAAAATCAGGGCATGATGCCGGAGCTGCGCGATTTCCTGGAGCAGTTTAATGTGCGTCCGGTGCTTACCGCACACCCTACACAGTTTTATCCTGGAGAGGTACTAGGTATTATTACCGACCTTACCGAATCTATAAAAAATAATAACCTGAGCGAAGTGAAGACCCTGCTGGCCCAGCTTGGTAAAACTCCTTTTATAAAAAAAGAAAAGCCTACGCCATTTGATGAGGCTGTAAGTCTTATCTGGTATCTGGAAAGTGTTTTTTATAAAGCTGCGGGCGATATTTCGCACTATGTGCAGGATGCCATTTACCAGGGCGCTACCATACCAGATCCTATTATTACTTTTGGTTTTTGGCCGGGTGGCGACAGGGACGGGAATCCGTTTGTAACTACCGAAATTACCCTGAAAGTAGCTGACAGGTTGCGTACTTCTATCCTTAAATGTTATTATAACGATATAAGGAACCTGAGGAGGCATCTTACCTTTAATCATGTGCATGATAAAGTAGGCGTGCTTGAAGATAAGCTCTACAGGTCGGTTTTCTATTCTAAAGGAGATATTTTCATTACGCTGGAGGAACTAAAAAGCGAATTGGCCGAAATCAGGGAAATGATTGTTACCCACCACCAGTCGCTTTACCTGGATGAGGTAGATGATTTAATAAATAAGATAAACCAGTTCGGCTTTTACTTCGCGTCGCTGGATATCCGCCAGAACAGCAAAATACATAATGCAGTATTTGCCGATGTGGTAAAACACTTGCAGGATAAGCATGAGTTTAGTAAAGACTATGCATCTTTACCTGAAGAAGAAAAACTGAAACAATTAGGCAATATTAAAGCGCATATAGCCCCGGCTGACTTTGAAGATGAAAATACTAAAAGTACGCTGGAGTCTATCCTTGCGATTAAAACCATACAGCAACGTAATGGGGAGAAAGGAGCTAACCGCTATATAATTAGCAATAACGAAAGCGCCCTTAACGTACTGGAACTGCTAAAAATGTTTGAATTGTTAGATTGGGGTACTCCCGATGTAGACATAGTACCGCTTTTTGAAACCGTAGATGATCTTGAAGAAGCCGGACATGCCATGAAACTGTTGTATGAGAATCCTGTTTATGCGGCACATCTTAAGCGCCGTGGAAATAAGCAAACCATAATGCTGGGCTTTAGCGACGGTACTAAAGACGGGGGCTACCTTATGGCTAACTGGAGTATTTTCCGTGCTAAGGAAAGCCTTACGGCTATGGCACGCCAGTATGATGTTAAAGTGGTGTTTTTTGACGGTCGTGGCGGCCCACCTGCCCGTGGCGGAGGAAAAACCCATAAATTCTATGCATCATTAGGTTCTACCATAGAGAACAACCAAATACAGATTACCGTACAGGGACAAACCATAAGCAGTAATTTTGGTACACTTGATAGTTGCCGTTTTAACCTTGAAAACCTGTTAAGCGCCGGTATAACAAACAGCGTGTTTAAAAAAGGGGAGCAGCAGTTTACCAATGCACAAAAAGAATTGATTGATGCTATGGCACGCCTAAGCTATGAGAAGTACTCGGCATTTAAGGCGCATCCTAAATTTTTGCCGTACCTTGAAGGTATGAGTACGCTGAATTATTATGCTAAGGCTAATATAGGCAGTCGTCCCAGCAAACGTAATAAAGGCAGTGAACTTGATTTTGCCGATCTTCGAGCCATACCGTTTGTGGGCAGTTGGGCACAGATGAAGCAAAACGTACCGGGTTTCTTTGGGGTTGGCCATGCACTTGGTTATTACGAAAAAGAAGGCCGTTGGGAAGAGGTGGCTGGCTTATACCGTGAGTCACTGTTTTTCCGCACGTTGCTTGAAAACAGTATGATGTCGTTAAGCAAATCATTTTTCCCGCTTACTGCATATATGAAAAATGATACGGAGTTTGGCGAATTCTGGCAAATTATTTACGATGAGTATCTTGAAACAAGACGCTTGTTACTCAAAATATCGGGCTACAAAGAACTTATGGAAAACTACCCGGATGGCTGGGCTTCTATAAAAATGCGCGAAAATATAGTACTGCCATTGCTTACCATACAACAATATGCGCTGATACAAATCCGCAAAATGAAAAAGGGCGATGTATCGGATGCATTGCTTGAAACGTACGAAAAAATAGTAACCCGTTCGCTGTTTGGAAATATTAACGCCAGCCGCAACTCAGCTTAACAATGAATATTAAAGATATACAACCGGCAGAATATGCGCCGTACCAGGAAGCTTACATAAAACTGGTTAATGATGAGTGGAGCCTTGCCGAAGAGCTTGAAGTAAGCCTGCATAATTTTATCCACTTTGTACGCGAAATCCCCATGGATAAATACGATTACCGTTATGCCGAAGGCAAGTGGACAATTAAGGAAATTATTCAGCATGTTATAGACAGCGAACGCATTTTTGCGTATCGTGCGCTGCGTATAGCCCGTGGTGATAAAACGCCGCTTCCGGGGTTTGAAGAAAATGATTATGCACTTTCGGCTGATGGTGAGCGAAGGCATTTGCAGGATTTACTCACTGAGCTGTCTATCGTAAGGCAGTCAAACATATTTATGTTTAAATCGTTCAGGGAAGAGGAACTCTTACGCACCGGCACGGCCAGCGGTTATACTGTTTCGGCCAGGGCACTCGGCTTTTTGCTTATAGGGCATCAAAACCACCACATGAAAATTTTTAAGGAAAGATATTTGTAGTTTTGTCCTAACGAATTCACATTTGATTTTATGACCTCTACAGCCATTACGCCACAAGAGTATCTGGAAACACTACAGGAAGACCGTAAGGCGTCCATGCAAAAGTTGTATGACACTGTGGTTAATAACCTGCCTGAGGGTTTTCAACCGGGTATTAGCTATGGTATGCTTACGTGGGTAGTGCCACACAGTACATATCCTCATGGGTATCATTGCAATCCTAAGCAGGCGTTACCCTTTTTAAGCATTGCTTCCCAAAAGAATTTCATTGCTCTTTACCATATGGGCATATATTCTGATACTGCGTTATGCAACTGGTTTGTGGGCGAATATCCTAAACATGTAAAGACCAAGCTGGATATGGGAAAAAGCTGTATCCGCTTTAAAAAGCCCGAAAACATACCGTTTGAATTAATAGGGGAGCTGGTTACTAAAATGACTCCACAGTACTGGATAGATATTTACGAATCGGTTTTGGCGCAGTCAAAACAGAGGAAAGCATAAAAAATCCTGAGGTATTTGCCTCAGGATTTCTTTTTCATAGCAGTATTATGTTTATTACGGAGTAGCCACTTTGGTATAAGTTTCTACCATAAAGCCATCGTTCTTATCATCATAGGTTTCTACTACAAAGTTTCCGGTTTCATCAAACTTACCTATTGAAGTGCCATTTTTGGTGCGGAATATATATCTCCCATCCGATGTCTTACGGATTACACCATACCCTATGTCATTTGGCGATGCAATTTTATAGCCATTTTTGTCGGTTACAAAAATATATCGTGTACCGTTTTTCTCGTAGTAGGTAGGTATGCCGTCACCTTTAACAGTGGTGCTCGATGCAACCTGTACATCAGTGCTTTTCATTTCTTTGTTCAGTTTTTTACTGTCGGCATCCTTAAGTTCAATGTTTTGTTTAGATTCCATGGTTTCGGTTTTAGTAACCTTCTTAGGTTTACCCGTACCATTATTAACTGTTACAGTAGTAGTGGTTGTTTCTTTGGTTACGTTGCCCGGATTATCTTGTGCAAAAGCTGAAAGACCCAAGGTAAGCATAAGCGCTAAAGCTATGTTTTTCATGACAGTTCTGTTTTATATGTTACTTATGCAAAGGTATTTTTACAATGTTAAGGGCTGTTGTAATGAAAATATAAATAAAGCTTAAATAAGTTGCTGAGTTACTTAGTGGCTTAGCTTCTGAGCCTTTTTTTAATAATAATGAAAGAGCTAAGTAACTCAGCGGCTTAGAAGCTCAGAAACTTAATTGCTCAGAAGCTACAAAAAGCATATCTTTGCACCCTTAAAAAACAACATTTTATAATGAAAGCAGGTATCGTAGGATTGCCAAACGTGGGTAAATCAACTCTTTTCAACTGTTTGTCTAACGCTAAGGCGCAAAGTGCCAACTTTCCGTTTTGTACTATAGAACCAAACGTAGGTGTGGTAAACGTGCCGGATCCAAGGCTTTTAAAACTTGAAGAGCTGGTTAATCCGCAGCGCGTGGTTCCTGCAACGGTAGATATTGTAGACATTGCCGGTCTTGTAAAAGGTGCCAGCAGGGGAGAAGGTCTTGGTAACCAGTTTTTGGGTAACATCCGCGAGTGTAATGCCATTATCCACGTACTGCGTTGTTTTGACAATGATAATATTATTCACGTAGACGGTAGCGTAAACCCCATCCGTGATAAAGAAACCATAGATATTGAGCTTCAGCTAAAGGACCTTGAGACGGTAGAAAAACGTCTTGAAAAATCAAGGAAAGCGGCTAAAGTAGGCAGCAAAGAAGCCCAGGCTGAGGTAGCACTGCTAGACAGGATTCGTGAGGCATTGCTTCAGGCTAAATCGGCACGTACGGTAGTTCCTCAGAACGATGAGGAAGTAAGGCTTATAGAAAGCTTCCAGCTTATAACTACAAAACCGGTACTTTACGTATGTAACGTAGACGAAGGTTCGGCTGTAGATGGAAATAAATATGTTGAGCAGGTTCGCGAACTTGTAAAAGATGAAAATGCTGAGGTGCTTTACCTGGCGGTAGGAACTGAAGCAGATATTACAGAACTTGAAACGTTTGAGGAGCGCCAGATGTTCCTGGAAGACCTTGGACTAAAAGAGCCGGGTTCTTCTGCGCTTATTCGTGGTGCGTACAAACTGCTTAACCTGCAAACGTATTTTACGGCAGGTGTTCAGGAAGTACGTGCATGGACCATTAACATTGGCGATACTGCTCCACAGGCAGCCGGTGTTATCCACACTGATTTTGAAAAAGGATTTATCCGTGCTGAGGTTATCGCTTTTAATGACTATGCCCAGTACGGTACCGAAGCTAAAGTAAAAGAAGCAGGAAAACTTAGGGTAGAAGGTAAAGAATACATTGTTAAAGACGGTGATGTAATGCACTTTAGGTTTAATGTGTAAGTAAATTACTTCATAGATATAGTAAAAGCAACCTTAAGGGTTGCTTTTTTATTTTATAAGGGTTAGTGCAAAGGGTTAATTTTGAATGCGTTGTCTTTATTCCTGAATATATCATTAAAAAAAATAAACGTTTTTTTAACAGTTAAACGTTTAATTTATATATTTGTCCTGTTAGCAAACGATATAGTGAAGAAGAGTTCCATAAAAGATGTTGCCAAGCTTGCAGGTGTTTCCATCGCTTCAGTGTCATACGTATTAAACAACACACCGAACAAAAGCATAAAGGAAGCCACCATAACCCGCATACTTGATGCTGCTAAGGAACTCAACTACACGGCAAATAAAATAGCCCGAAGCCTTAAAACGCAAAAGAGCTATACCATTGGTCTTATTGTAGCTGATATTGCCAACCCGTACTTCTCGCAGCTTGCACGTTTTATAGAAGACGAAGCAGAGAAGAAGGGGTACACGCTCATCATTGGCAGTAGTGATGAAAGCGACATGAAGTTTGCCAAACTGCTTACCTTGTTTCGCGACCGGATGGTGGATGGGCTTATCATAGCCCCGGTAGAAGGAAGTAAAACCCCTGCCGAACTCGCTTCGCTTAAGGACGTTCCTTTTGTACTGATAGACCGTAAAGTCCCAGGATTTGATGCGTCGGCGGTACTGATAAATAATAGGGCGATTTCTGCTAAAACGGTACAGCATCTGTTAGCTCAAGGGAAAAAGAAGATAACCCTGGTTATGTATAATACGGGTATTACAAGCCTTACCGACCGTAAAGAAGGGTATTTTGATGCTCTTAAATCGAATGGCATAGCTGTAGATGAGAGCATGGTGGTATACATCAATGAGAAAAACATTGACGACGATATGGACGGGTCGCTCTCGGCTCTGTTCAATTCATCAAATAAGCCGGATGCTTTGTTTTTTATAACCAATAAACTGTCGGTTTCAGGATTGAGATGGTTGGTGGAAAACAATATTAAAGTCCCTCAGGATGTAGCTATAGTAGCCTTTGACCAGACCGATGCGTACAAGCTTTTCCCGGTTCCGGTTACGTTTATAAAGCAGCCATTGCCAGCTATTGCGGGTAAAGCTATGGAGCTTTTGCTTGATAAAATAGATAATGAAGATGCCCCTGTAGAAATACACGAGCTGGAAGCTAAACTGAAAATTAAAGCTTCGTCTGATTAAAAATATTTTTTTGCTCAATAATTTAAACGTTTAACCTTATTAAATTGGTGAGCAGTATATAATTGATGAAAATTTGTTTAAAAATTTAAACGTTTAAATGGTTTATGGAAAACAGCATTCAATTGAATAACGATAGGGTTTTTTGTTATGGGGAAGTATTGTGGGATATCTTCCCTGATGGAGCTAGGGCAGGGGGCGCCCCTTTTAATGTGGCATATAACCTCAGAAGAATGGGCGTCAACTCCCGCGCCATCAGCCGCATAGGCAATGACGAATTGGGTAGGAGCCTGCATGGCAAACTCACTGCTTGGGGATTTCCTAAAGGTGATTTGCAAATAGACCCAAACCAACCCACAGGTACTGTACGCGCCACGTTTGATGAGCATGGCGAAGCCCAGTATGATATTGTAGAACCTGTTGCCTGGGATTTTATTGAAAATACCCCGGGATTGTTTGATGAAGTAAACAATGCCGCGGCATTTGTATTTGGCAGCCTTATAGCCCGTAGTGCTGCTTCCAGGAATACGCTGTTTGAACTGCTTGAAGCATCTAACCTTAAAGTTTTCGATGTAAACCTTCGCGAGCCGTACTGTGATTTCGCAGTCATTAACCAGCTCCTCCACAAGGCAGACATTGTAAAAATGAACAAGGCCGAGATGAGGCGTGTGTTGGAGTTTATGGGTACGGAGTACACCACAGAACACGATGCCGTACGCTACATCCAGGATTATTTTTCGGTAAACGAAATACTGATTTCTAAAGGAAGTAAGGGAGCATTGTACTACGATGGGCACCAGGATTATTTTGCCCCGGCCGTACCGGTTACTGTAAAAGATACCGTGGGTAGTGGCGATTCGTTCCTTGCAGGGTTCATATCTAAACGCATTCAGGGTGCTTCGCCCGAAGATATTATGCTGCGTGCTACCGCTCTTGGTGCTTTTGTAACCTCACAGGAAGGCGCCTGCCCGGAATATTCGCTTGTCGATTTTGAAAATTTTGTATCTCATAAAACCACAACCAGTATTTAGTTTTCGCTATAACCTTTATCTCAAATACTATTAAAACAATGAACGCAAAATTTACCGAAAAGAAGTACCGCGTGGTACTCATCTTTGTAACCTCTTTGTTCCTCATGTGGGCCATAGCCATAACTATGGGCGACATCCTGAACAAACATTTTCAGAATGTACTGAATATTTCTAAGGCTACATCCGGCCTTGTACAGCTTTCCATTTTTGGGGCGTATGCGCTTATGGGCATACCTGCCGGACTTTTCATGAAAAAATACGGGTATAAAAAAGGCGTGCTGTTAGGATTAGGGCTTTACTCGCTTGGCGCATTCTTGTTTATACCTGCTGCCGATAACGAGTCGTTTGGGTTTTTCCGAGTGGCATTGTTTATCCTTGCGGCAGGTCTTGCCACCCTCGAAACCGTAGCGCATCCGTTTGTGGCTGCCCTGGGTGACGAGCGTACCAGCGATCAGCGCGTTAACTTCGCGCAATCGTTTAATGGGCTGGGTGCCATACTTGGTCCGCTGTTAGGGGGATATTTTATTTTTGGCGGGGGAGAAGGTGCAGGGCTGGATTCGGTTAAAACCCTCTACGGTGGCATAGGTGCTGTAATAATTGTAGTAGCACTTGCCTTTGCTTTTGTAAAAGTACCACCACTAAAAGACCCTCATGCAGGAGAAGCCACTGCCGAAGGTGAGACAGAAAATACCGAGGTTGTACCGGGTGCACCACTCTATAAGCAACGTCATTTTATCTTCGCGGTGCTGGCACAGTTCTTTAACATTGCTGCGCAAAGCGGCACATGGGCATACTTTATTAATTATGGTGTGGAAAAGGTGGGCATTACAGACCATCAGGCATCGTATTATTTTTCGCTAAGCATGGCCATGATGATGATAGGCCGTTTCATAGGTACATTTGTAATGAAGTATGTAGCGCCAAATAAACTCCTTGCCATATATACGCTTGCTAATGTAGTGCTGTGTATCATCATATCACAAAGTTTCGGGTGGGTGTCATTCATTGCGCTCATCATGCTGAATTTTTTCCTTAGCATTATGTATCCTACCATCTTTAGCCTCGGGCTGAAAAAGCTGGGCAATAAGATAGAGCAGGCATCATCATTCTTGGTAATGGCCATGTTTGGTGGGGCGGTGTTTCCACCTATAATGGGTATCATAGCTGAGAAAGACGTGGCATCATCATATTTACTGCCCATAGGTTGTTATGTAGTGATACTGCTTTTCGCACTAAAATTCTATAAACCTAGAACCATGGGCGTTAACGCCAAAAGCTAACAAGCGCCATGATATCGGTTCTTGCATTGCGCATGCTTACAGTACTGTTTTTTACTGTAGGAAGCATCAGCGCCCAGATAACTATTACCAATAAAAATTTCAGTTTTGGTACTACGGGGCGTATAGGGGCGGCATATTCGCCGGGTATTGATGGCGGTACAGCCAGGCAAATCAACCTGAAAAATCAGGCATCACTGGGTGGTCGTACAGATCAGGGAGATTATTTCGACCTGCTGCCGGCATTCCATTTTAAAGCGGTTAATGCCAATAACGACAGTACCGCGATAGACTTCCAGGTAAGGCTGGCGTTTTATTCAACCAATGGTACTTTTCTGGGTAACGTAGGTTCGTCTAATGTAAATGGTTTGGTAACCAGCGTACCTGAAGCCTTTGTGGAAGCCCGGAACATAGTGGGCAGTAACTGGACGGTTTGGGCGGGTGCACGCTATATGCGCTACGACGACATCCATATTTGTGATTACTTTTATTTTGACGACCACTCTACCGAAGGTTTTGGGATAAAGCATAAAAATACATCGTTCTCCATGTTTTTCCCGGCGGCTATAGATACCACGTCTACCAATGCTACGCCGTATTCGTATGAAAACATTATTACCGGATATAAGTCGTTAACCTACAGGCAGCGTCAGGTTTTTGTGTGGGAGCACAGCTTTAAGCCGTTTAAGCGTAACCTTGTAAAGCTCCTTGCCGAATGGCACTCTATAGACGGTATCCATAAAAATACCGATAGGGATTATCCGTCTGACAACGGCTGGGTACTTGGTGCTAAATTAAGTACTGACCTGGTAACACCTAAGCCTGGTTCGTTTAACCAGTTTTCGGTTCGCTATGGGGCGGGTGTTGCAAACGGTGGAGATTCTGGTAATACCCAAACCTGGCGTACCTACGGCGCACCGGATGAAAAAGGGCGGTACACCGGAGCGTATTCATTTACCATAGTAGAGCATTTACTGCTCAACCTGTCCGATCGATTTTCGATGAATCCCTATGCAGTATATATAAAGAGTAAGGGCGGTGCCGATACCAATAACATGGCGCTTGATTTTTATAACCGTGAAATTTTTAACCGAAAGACTGATTTTGCTATAGGTAGTCGTTTCTTTTATTATGCCAAAGACTGGTTCCATATCCTTACCGAGCTACACTACACCTCGCGTACTGACGGCACCTACTCTGAAGCCTCAATGGTAAAGTTTACGCTGGCGCCTACCATTGTGCCTACTGCCGAACGTGGTCCGTGGGCAAGACCTCACATAAGGTTCATTGCCTCTGTAGCCCGATATAATGACAGGGCGGTGAGTACGCTGTACTCGCCATTTTTGGAACAGGCAGGGCATGAGCGTTTCGGTACCTACTTTGGCGTACGTTCAGAGTGGTGGATTTTTTAAGCAAACCGTTATCTGTTAAAGGGTAATTGTAAAATACTATATTATGAAAATACATTATGGCGCTTCGCTTCTTTCGTGGGTATTGCCTCAGTGGAATCCCGAAGCCGGTAAATTTGCCATTGAGCAAACCGCCAAAAGTGGTTTTGACATCATTGAAATACTACTTCCGGGTACTATGGAATTTGATGTACATACCGTTAAGCAGCAGCTAAAGGAAAATAACCTCGGTGTGGTTTGCTCGCTAAATCTCTCTAAAGAAACACACATACCTGCGCATCCTGAAAAAGCATTGGAAACCATTAAGAAAGCCTTAGACATTACAGCCGGGTTGGGTACTGATTTTCTTGGGGGCGTGCTTCATGGTGGCATTGGTGCGTTTACCGGAGATGTTTTACAACAGCATGAAAAGGAAACCATAGCCGAAGTATGGCATAAGGCCGGTACGTATGCGCAGTCATTAGGCATTACCATAGGCATTGAACCCATAAACAGGTACGAAAGTTACGTTTGTAATACGGCTGATAATGTCCTGGAGTTGATAGAAATGGCAAATTCGCCTGCGCTTGCGGTACACTTGGATACCTTCCATATGAATATTGAGGAAAACAACTTCAGGGATCCGGTTATTAAGTCGGGTAAGTTACTAAAACACCTGCACATTACAGAAAGCCACCGGGGTATGCCGGGTGAAGGGACGGTAAACTGGGAAGAACTCTTTTCAGCATTGAAAGAAATCGACTTTGAAGGAAACCTGGTATTGGAAAACTTTTCATCGTCGGTTCCGGGCATGCAGCAGGCGGTGTCGCTTTGGCAAACCTCGCCTCATAACGCTTTGGAACTTGCCTTGGGTAGTTTGGCATTCATTAAAAAAGGCATAGAAGAAGCAGTTTAGTAGTCAATAAATTGTTTGAGATAAAATTATATCGTATCTTGATTCTGTATTGATATAAATAAACAGCGTATGAAATTGATTATTTATGGTGCGTTAGCGCTATGTTCGTTAAGCGTATTTGCCCAGGAACCTGTTACAGATAGCACAGCAGTTGTTGCAGTTGCTTTCGTAAACCCTAAAGTAACCAGCCTGCAAGCCGATAATGCTAATTATCAGGCCGAACTCACTGCCCTTGAAGCTCAAATTCCGGTTCTGCAACAAAAAGCGGAAGATTTACAAAAAGAAGCGCGTTCTTCTGCAGATGATAATCGTGATGCGGCTCGCAAGCTTCAGGGCGATGTAACCGATGCTTCAAAAGCGCGTAAGGCACGAAAAACAGCAAGACAGGCAGAGAAAGATTCGGATAAAGCGGAGAGCGCCAAGAAAGATTTGGAAAAAGCCCAGAAAAATATAGCTTCACTCCGAAAGAAAATAGAAAAGAATGAAAAGAAGATTGTAAAGCTGCAGTCACAATAATAGTTATAAGTTAAAGTTGGTTTATAAGGGCTTGCCGTAAGGGCAGGCCTTTATAGTATTCGGGAATTCCGTATTTTCGTTACACTTATATATATAGTATGAACATCCGCACTAAGTTTCCGCACATAACCCAACATATTTTCTCGTACATGACGGGATTGGCAAATCAGTATGGTGCCATAAACCTATCACAGGGTTTCCCTAATTTTGAACCTTCGGCTAAATTGTCTGCATTGGTTAATGAAAGCCTGCGGCAAAATACCCACCAGTATGCACCCATGCCGGGACTGTTGGAATTGAGGAAACAAATTTCAGTACTCATAAATAAGAGTTTTGGAGTTACTGCAAATCCAGATTCAGATATTACCATAGGTTGCGGAGCAACCGAACTTATTTTTGATACGATTGCTGCTTTCGTGTGGCCGGGAGACGAAGTGATTATTATAGAACCCGGTTATGATTGCTATCGCCCAGCCATAGATGCGGTAGGAGGGAAGGCAATAGTGTACAAAATGAAAGCGCCCGATTTTAAGATAGACTGGGCTGAGTTCGCTCATTGTATTTCTGCTAAAACACGTATTATATGTATAAGCAGCCCCAATAATCCTACAGGTTCACTTATAACTATGGAAGATATGGAGCAATTGTATCAATTAGTAAAAGGAACCGACATTATGATAATGAGTGACGAGGTGTACTCGCATATGATTTATGACGGGGTAACACACATAACACCTTTGCAGCATCATGGATTGCGAGAACGTACTGTGGCGGTATATTCGTTCGGAAAAACACTTCATGTTACAGGTTGGCGTGTAGGATATGCAATTGCCCCGCCTGATTTAACTGCTGAAATACGGAAAGTACACCAAAATGTTACCTTTAGTGTATCCCATCCGCTACAGAAAGCAATTGCGCTCTACCTTAAAGAGAATGATGAATATTTGAACCTGGGGAATTTTTACCAAAACAAAAGGGATTTGTTTACGCAGGCAATGAAGGCTACAAAACTTAGAGAGCTACCTTCTCCGGGGTCATATTTTAAACTTTATGACTACTCTGGTGTGTCAGATGAGGGAGATTTTACATTTTGTGAACGACTTGTAACGGAATATGGAGTGGCAGCAATACCGGTTTCCAGGCTTTATTCGGATTTTCAGGATGACAGGTTGGTACGGTTTTGCTTTGCCAAGACAGATGATTTACTAATTGAAGCAGCAAAGCGGTTAATTAGATTGTAGATAGACTTTAACCCCAAAAAAACTTTCCCTTCCAAATGTTTTCATTTCAGCGGTTTACGTTTTGGCATTAAAAAATCTGGAAAATAATGTAAACAAAGTGTTGTTTAAGAGTAAAAGAGTGTTACTTTTGCACCCGCAACAGAGAAGTTGTAGACGTTCTTGGAAAAACAGACTGATAGAGATTTTGGGGATACCGGTAGTAAATACGGGTATTTGGCGTAAGAGATTAGGCTTTAAAAAAAAGTTTCAAAAACATTAGGATGTAAAGAAAAGTTTACTACTTTTGCACCCGCAT
>JBKHWE010000008.1:0-17127 GCA_046566705.1 Bacteroidia bacterium
GATATTAAAAAGCTTTTTCCAAGAACAATACATGCTGTAACTCTGGAAGGCTTCTTAATAAAGCTGACTCTGTTCGTATTTGGACTACAATTAACTAAAGCTATGAACTAGCAACTTGAATTATATAATAAAATAATTTTGAGAAAATTTGCAGAACTGCTTAAAAAATAAAAAAACCCTTGATTTCTCAAGGGTTTTTTGTGGTCCCACCTGTACCACTTTTATCCAATTTGATAGTTTTTGTAAATTGTTGTTTTTGAATATTTTACAAATTTAATTTGTTGATTTACAGCTTTATAAATTACATGTCCTTGCAAATTCATCTCTAATGAGATTGCATGAAATCTAATAAGATGGACTAATTCCGGACTAGATACGGACTAGATTTATATCTTTGCACAACAAACCTATTCAAACATGGCTATAATCTATTATCTACAGAGTAAGAAATCCCCAGCACCTATTTATATCCGGATAAGGCAAGGCAGCATTGATGCTAAGGCCAAGACAGAATATTTTGTAGACCCTGAGAATTGGGATGCCGGTGAAGTTAAGATGATAAAGATGCCCAGGGGAGCGACAGCTGAAATTAAAAGAGATATATCTGAAAGGAATAGCCACCTAATTAAATTAGATGATAGCCTTAATGGCTTAAGGAGCAAAGTGACAAGTGCTTTTAATGCTAGGGAAAGTGATAGTGATGTAAATTCAGAATGGCTAAAAAACATCATTAGTCCTCCGGAAGAAAAGAATATCGTACCAACAACATTGATAGCCTATTTTGACTACTATATTGATTTTAAGAAGTCAGGCAATGCTCCTGCGACAATTAAGAAGTTGAAGGTAATAAAGGCAATGCTTGTAAGGTTTGAAAGTCATACTGGCAAGCGACATAAGGTTGAAGATGTTGATACGAAATTTCAAATATCGTTTGAGAAGTTTTGTGATGAAAATAATTATGCCCACAACACTAAAGCCAAAGCGGTTAAGATAATTAAGACAGTATGTAGGCACGCTAATTCAAATGGAGTAAAGACCAATCATAAGCTTGACAATATTAAGACATCTTATAAAAGAGTTGAAAATATTCACCTAACATTTGAAGAGATTGATAAAATCATCAATACTTCATTTACAGATGAACGTTTAGAAATAGCTAGGGATTGGCTTATTATAAGTTGTTTTACTGCACAACGTGTATCTGACTTTATGCGTTTCAAGAAAGAGGACATTGTAGAAATGGAAGGGATGAAATTTATTGATATAAGACAGAATAAGACTGACGACCCACTGTATTTGCCAATGGTAAATCCCGAAATTGAGAACATCTTAGCCAAGAGAGAAGGAAACTTCCCACCTCTCTTCTCTGACAAGCTATCAAGTAACGAAACCATTTACAATGAACTAGTAAAAGAGGTGTGCCGCAAAAGCAAAATAAACAATATTGTGATAGGCACGAAAAAAGACCCTAAGACCAAACGTAACGAAACTAAAGAATTTAAGAAATATGAACTCGTGAGTTCTCATATTGGCAGACGTTCTTTTGCCACTAACTATTATGGCAAAATTAATACTGCTTTACTAATAGCTGCAACCGGACACAGCACCGAGCAGCAATTTCTTACCTACGTTGGTAAAAAAGGAACTCATAATTCATTGCAATTGGCTAAGGAATTAAAGACCTTAGCCCTTCAGAGAAGAGAACCAAAACTTACTGTCATCAAAAAAGCTTCTAACCAATAAATACAATGACTGATATTACTTTCATATTACCGGCATTACCACAAACAAAAGTAAGAGGATGAGGAAAGGAAACGAGTGAATTTTTCCATGAGGATGGCAACAAGGAAAAAAAGAAGAAAAAATTTCCATGAGAACAGGAACGCAGAACAAAATACAAGAATCCCTAGCATACTAGACAACTTGAAATCTATAAAGAACTGATAGCTGTTAAATATTAAACGCATAACTAGCCTTGTGAGCTAATAAATATATACCAACCATGTTAGAATTAACATTTCCCCAATTCAAAAAGACTGTAAAATTATTTACTGAGTATCAGAATTATCTTGAAAACCAC
Organism: Bacteroidia bacterium; assembly: GCA_046566705.1. Lineage (GTDB taxonomy): Bacteria > Bacteroidota > Bacteroidia > Flavobacteriales > Flavobacteriaceae > Flavobacterium. The sequence goes on from JBKHWE010000008.1 coordinate 2,081, forward strand.
CCCGATGAAATAAATGAATATGACGAGAAAGGGTTACTCGAATTCCTTCCTCACCCTAGAGGAAAATTTTGGGATGACATGCTCTCAGAGGCTTTCAAAAAAGAATATTTAAGCCTGTCTGAGAAAAATATTTATTTTCTTGGATGCCTGCCCAAATTATATATTGAAACTTACCCTACAAGGCTCAAGAACTATATCAAAGAAAGCATTGTGGGCACCGAGGTTGATTTCATTATTGATGAATATGAAAAACTTAGCACATACTCATATTTAGTCTTCCTTCCAGATAATTTAAAAGAGACGATAAGGCTTTCGTTAAGAAAACAGAAAGAATACTTAACTGACAAAATACTAGGTCTTGGATATAGGATAGTTTGAAATGAAGTCGATGGGAAAATCAAGTACGATTACGAAAAGTTAGAAATCCCAGGTGAAGAATTAATATACGACTATACAGAAGAGACTGCTGCCAGCAAAGTCATATTCTTAAATGAGTTAGGAATTATAGAATACCTAAACAATAGAGCTAAGAACGGTTTTAGTAAAAATATGGTCGCCAAAATACTAAGTCATATTACTGGTGAAAATGCAAGCACATTGCAGTCATACATAAATCCAATAAATAACCCCACAACAGACCAAGCCAAAAGCCCATATAGCACTAAAGAGAATGTTGAAAAAGTAAAGAGTAAAATTACACAAATCGGGTTTTAAACACCCGATTTCTTTTTTAGGGAAGCCCTAAAAAATCCCTAATGTCACTTTGCCATGAATTTAAACTTGAAAATTTATGGAAAGTATACAACTACTTCAGATTACCCCGCAGCAATTACAAAAGCTAATTGTAGACGGTATTACAAATGAGTTAAACAAGCTCATAGAACACTTTCAACCTAAAGTACCACAGGAGCTACTGACAAGGGAAGAGACAGCACAAAAGCTAAAAATCAACCTCTCGACCCTCCATAATTGGACTAAGAGTGGCATACTCACCTCCTATGGTATTGGTAGCAGGGTATACTACCGGAACAGCGAGATAGAACAGGCAATGATTAAACTTAATTAACCATAGCTATGAATATGGTTACTAATAAAGGTAAGATATACTTACCCGAAACTCTTTGCCGTGTTATCTCGGCTCTGCCTGATGTAAAAGGAATAGACAAATCATTCCTAGCGTACTTGATTCATTTAATCCATCATCAACAGCAAAAAAAGAAATCTAACGCTTCAGGCTGGTGTCATCTATCTTCTAAAATACTGAAAGGTTATGAGTATGTTCTAGAAGGCATTCACTATAGCTATAAAAAGCATTTAGACCATCTAGAGAATCACAAACTAATCGAGCGAAGCAAATCATACAGCACTGTTAAAAATAGAGCAAAAGGGCATAAAATAAACGAACAATTATTGAAAGCCGAAGATGTATTGTTACCGGTGGCTTTGACCCCTAGATTAGGAGCTAAAGTTAGTATCAGACAAGAGCAGAGGAAAAAAAATGCCCGAAGAATGACACCTCATCTTACAAGATGGCTTGACAAGAACGGATTCGACTTTGATAAGGAAACTGCAATATGTCATACAAACTCGTTGTTTGACTTAAAGGAAGATACGAGAATAGCAAGGCTTAGGGTAATTGAAGGGTTTGATACAGCACTATATTCCCGAGACGGAAAAGACGGCAGACTACACACAAATTTTACAAGAATGCCTTCTGACTTAAGACGTTTTGTGACCTATCAGGGCGAAAGCTTACATGCGATTGATTTACCTAATAGTCAACCGTTAATGCTTTCGATTCTTATAAATACGTTAATAGTAGGGCTTGACAGGGAAATGGACTGCAATAAGCCAAGCATTGAGTCATTGACAAAACGAATAGGCAAAATCCTGAAGCAGTATTGTGTTATTGCTGACAATAGAACAAATCATAATAAGAAGGTATATGCTACAGCTAATAATGTTATAACTAATATAAAAGAAATATCTTATGCTTTGGCTTCCATAATGTTGTCAAATACCTTTAAAGAGTTTGATATACAAGAAATTAAGCATTTTCATAGGTTATCTAGTGATAAACAATTATATCAATATGTGGGTAATAAACTATTGGAAGGTGGGATAATTGGCAACACTGGAAAACAATATACCGTCTTGCTTACTGATGAAGAACTCAAAACTCCTTCATTAAAGACTTTTGATTCAATTAGAGCGTGTGGCAAAGAAATAACCTTCTATGCCCTATACTCATCCAGTAAGAACAACAACAAGGCGGTCAAAGCTTTAAAAGAACTGTTTCCGGCAATTTTCAGAATAGTTGATACGATTAAAAATGCTATAGAGGGTAATTATGAAGTTTTTTCATGGTTGTTGCTAAACATGGAGTCTAAGTTTATTTTGGACTACTCAACTAAAAGGATAGCTAAAAATTACTCTGCCATGCCTCTCATAACTATTCATGACAGCATTGTCACCACCGAAAGTGATATAACGTTGCTCAAACAAGAGGTAGAAACAGATTTTTGTAAATATTTTGGTGTTGAGCTATCTCTGGCTACTGAAGCTTGGTAAAAGAATTTATACAATTTGCAAGGTGGTACTCCCATTTTGACGTATGATTTTTGCACTATACTTTTTGCCCAGTCTATCCTCATAAATAATTTCAATTTCAGTTTCAATATCCCGGAAAGACTTGCCAGAATTGTTAATTGTAAAAATATATCGTCTTGTAGTATCTGATAACAGTCCTTGGTTAAATGGTTGTTCGAGTTCCCAAGGGAGGTGCTTATTCTGCTCATCTAATGCTAAGTCCCCGGAAATAATTTTAAAATCTAATAATTTACACCAAGCTCCTTTATTATTCAAGTCAAAATTTACGGTGTCAGGTCTTGTGCTACAGCCATTAAGCCATAGGTGGGGTTGGTATCTTAGCTCTAAATCTTTTTCCAATGTCATAGCAACACGCTCTAAATCTGATATACGCTTTCCTTTACGGTAATCTACAATAAGTAGATAGATGAATGTAGCAGCAGTAGCTATGCTTCCAAACGTATTTATGAATTGTAGAATCATGTTGAGCTGAGCTTCTCCCACATCAATCCAAAAAACGGTATAGATTGGTTCTGATAGTTCCATAAGGTTATTTTTTACTATTAGGTTTTGATAAATATAAGTTTATTATTTTTACACCAACAAAATTTCAATAATATAAGAGCATAAGTAAGAACAATATATTTATTAAATAGAACAGCGTTAGCTTTTTAATCTGTCTTTGAAAATCGCCAATTTACAAATACACACAGATTATAGACTATCGCTCACGGCTTGCGTGGGCTTGGTTTATATGTGTGTAGGGCGTTTGGCGATGCCTCAAAGACTATAGGCCAATGTCCCACGCTCGTTTTTTTAACCAACTTAATTTTACCTTGGGGCAGGTAATACCAATCGAAATCATGAATGACGAGATGTTAGGAAAAGCCTTATCTACAGTATTGGCATTTATAATGTTGCCAATACTGTTTATTGCCTTTCAACTGATAAAAAAAGATTTTAGGTCTATACTTATAAAAGTTGGCTTAGTCAACCCAAATGAAACCCGAAGCTACAGCCAACGCATAGGCTATTCTTTAGGAAAAACAATAGCCCGTACAATTTGTAAAAGATAAATTACTATGAATACTGCACAATTTATCTTGGCTTTGCCCTTAGGTTTCGGTGCCGGGCTTTGTATCAATTATATCCTTTTCAAAGGAATTGAAGTTTACAGTAAAGCTCCGAATAAGAAAGCACTTAGTAAGAAAAGGAACAACCTTTTATATGCTTTAGTAACGGGAATAACATTCGTCTCTTTAGCAGCAGTCATGAAAGACTCAGGCATTGTAATATCGGATATTGTTCAATCGTTAGGATTTGATGATGCTAACATTCTTATTGCCATATTGATTGCAATAGGCTGGCTGATAGTTAAAATGACAAAAGACAAGGAAAAGAAAGACTACTTATCAATGTCTATGTATCTATTGGCTTTATTCACAACAGTTTTTTTATTACTTGCAGACCCTTCGGAATAGTAGCACATTCGTGTTATACCTCGTGCTGATATAGCCAAACCAAGAATCAGTTTTAAACTTGTTATGTCATGACTTTTTGTTATATTTTCGCAGCCGATTATAATACCAATATACAATTATGAGTATAAAAGAAGCTGCTAACTTTATATGGTCAATTGCAGACCTTTTAAGAGGTGATTACAAACAAAGTGACTATGGCAAGATTATACTTCCGTTAACGGTACTGAGGAGACTGGATTGCGTTCTGGAAGCCTCAAAAGAGAATGTACTTAAACGCTACGAACAGGTCAAGACCATGAATATACAAAATCTTGACCCCATATTAAATAAAGAAGCCGGTTACAGTTTCCATAACCGCAGCAAGTTCGATTTTAGCAAGCTTATAGCCGACCCTAATAACTTGGCTGCTAACCTTAGAGATTACATCAATGGATTCTCTGAGGAAGCTCGTGAAATCATTGAGCAGTTTGAATTTGACAATCAAATAAGCAAATTAGACGATAACAACTTGCTTTTTATAGTACTGAAACGCTTTCAGGAAGTTGACCTGCACCCGGAAACTATTTCCAGTGTAAACATGGGTTATATGTTTGAAGAGCTTATCAGGAAGTTTGCAGAGCTAAGTAATGAAACAGCCGGGGAACACTTTACCCCACGTGAAGTTATCAAGCTTATGATTCATATACTTTTCCTCAATGATAATGACATCCTAACCCAAAGAGGCAAACGAAGAACTATATATGACTGCTGTGCGGGGACGGGCGGGATGCTATCTGTTGCCGACGAATATGTTAGGGAACATAATGAGCATGCCCACCTTGAAATGTTTGGGCAGGAGCTTAACCCTGAGTCATATGCTATTTGTAAGGCCGACATGATTATTAAGAACCAGAACCCAACAAACATAAGAAGGGGTAACTCCATTTCGGAGGATAAATTTCCGGATAAGCAATTTGATTACCTTATTACCAACCCGCCGTTTGGAGTGAAGTGGGAAAAATTTGCCAAACCTGTTACAGACGAGCATAAAGCAAAAGGACATGCCGGACGGTTTGGTGCCGGGCTACCCTCTAAAAGCGATGGTTCATTTCTGTTCCTGATGCACCTCATCTCTAAAATGAAGCAGGATGAACAGGGTTCTAAGCTGGCAATAGTGTTTAATGGTTCTCCACTGTTTTCAGGCTCTCCAAGCACAACAAAGAACGAAAGCAGTATTAGGCAGTGGATAATAGAAAACGATATGCTGGAGGCCGTTATAGCCCTTCCTAACCAGTTGTTTTACAATACCGGTATAAGCACCTATATCTGGATAGTAAACAACCGTAAAAAAGGTGGCAGGCAAGGCAAAGTACAGCTTATAAATGGCGTGGATTTCTTTAAAAAAATGTCTAAGTCTTTGGGGAACAAACGAAACCAGATAAGCAAAAAGCAGATTGAAGAGCTAACCAATATTTACGGAGAGTTTAAAGAAAGCACTGTTAGCAAGATATTTGACAATAAAGATTTTGGTTACCGTAAAGTAACTGTAGAACGCCCTTTATACGACAACGCCAAAAAAGTAATGACTAAAGGCAAGCCAAAGCCCGACACCTCATTACGGGATTCCGAAAACATACCGTTAAAGGAAGATATACAAGCCTATATGAAGCGTGAGGTACTGCCGCACGTGCCGGATGCTTGGGTAGATGAAACCAAAACCAATACCGGTTATGAAATAAACTTTACCAAGTATTTTTATCAATACAAGCCCCTTAGAACCTTAGAGGAGATACGGGCTGATATTTTTGCATTGGAAGCTGAAACAGAAGGTTTACTTAAAAAGGCTATTGTATAATGAAGAGATACGAAGCTTATAAGGATTCAGGAATTGAATGGATTGGTGAGATACCTGAGCATTGGAAGTTAAAGAAAATAAAACATACAACGTATGTTAAAGGTCGTATTGGATGGCAGGGATTACGGTCTGAGGAGTTCCAAGAGGAAAGCGAATGCTATGTTGTAACAGGCACTGATTTTAAAAATGGGAAAGTCAATTGGAAGACTTGCTATCAAGTTACAATGGAAAGGTATAATGAAGACCCTTATATACAACTGAGAGATAATGATTTACTTATAACCAAAGACGGCACAATTGGTAAGATAGCTTTAGTGAAAAATATTCCAAAGGAGACAACCTTAAACAGTGGAATATTTGTGGTAAGACCAATTGACAATGCTTATATTACAGAATACATGTACTGGATTTTGAACTCTAATATTTTTACTTCTTTTTATAATTTTAATAAATCCGGTTCTACTATACAGCACTTGTACCAGAATGTTTTTAATGAGTTCCAATTTCCGTGTCCGGCTCTTTCAGAACAACAAACCATTGCTAATTACCTCGAACGTAAAACCTCCGAGATAAACTCACTCATAGTAAAGAAAAAGCATCTTATATCATTATTGCAAGAAGAGCGTACTGCCATTATTAACCAAGCAGTAACTAAGGGCATAAACCCTAATGGAAAACTTAAGGATAGTGGCATAGAGTGGATTGGGGAAATCCCGGAACATTGGTGGATAGTTCCTGTTAGAAGACTTATTGATGTTCGTGATGGAACTCATGAGACACCACCTTTTATTAATAGTAAGGGAGGGATTCCATTGATAACCTCGAAGGATTTTAAAAATGGTGAAATTGTTTTTAATAATGTCAAACTAATTTCCATTGAAGACCACTTAGATATATCCAAAAGGTCAGGAGTAACAAAAGGTGATGTCTTAATGTCAATGATTGGAGGGAATATTGGTAAATCCGTATTAGTAGGTGATAATGACCAGTTTTCAATTAAAAACGTTGCATTATTCCGGACACATAATAGTCTCAGCATGGCTAAATTCTTGAGATATTATTTTGAAAGTACCTTACTGGATAGACAAATTGAACTTAAATCAAGAGGGGGCGCGCAAGGGTTTTTATCTTTGGGGGATATAAGGAATTTAATTTTTTTCAAAATACCAGAAGATGAACTTAAATCAATTGTTATTTTTTTAGACAAGAAGACTTCCCAAATAGACAATATAATTACCGAAACTAAAAAAGAAATAGAATTACTTGAAGAATATAGAACATCCTTAATAAGTGATGTGGTAACAGGAAAGTTGGATGTAAAGGAAGAAGTTGTAAATTAGCGTTTTAACCGTTAAAACCAACCGATGAATTTATTAGTAGAGTATAAAGATGACAATGGAGTTATCAGTAACAGGACTTATAACATGTCAAGGCTTGCCTTTGCAAAACACTTTGCAATAGCCGGGCAAAGATATGCTCCAACCACTAAAAAGTTTTTTAGGACTCTTGGAATGTTTTTCCACTATAACCAGTATCTTAAAAGAGAAGGCTTTCGTAATAATAGATTTTCTCTTCCGCCAAACAATCTGTCAGACCCTACTGAAAAAGGACAATTTTCAAACCTCGCAGGAAAAGCTATTGCTGATTTTTTGTCGAAGCAAATAGACGGCAGTTTGTTTACGATGAATTATGAAGCAGCAATGAGAGAATTGAAAATGCCAATAAAAGGTACAAGACCGGACTTAATAGCATTTCGGCAAAATTCTTCTTTGAGTAATATCAATGCTATATTTGCGATTGAGTCAAAAGGTTATATGGCTGGAAGCAGTGGAAATATGACTACTCATAAAAATCAATCTCGGGGTAGTATCCCGGTCAACTTCTCGGTAGCTTGTGTGTCATATAATATTTACAACAATATCAAATGTAAATATTACGACCCAATTAATGATGATGTTAAATATGACTCAGACCTCTTACGTGCCTTGACTAAAGAATACTATACCGGATTACTAAGTTTCCTCGAAACTGACTTGTTTGAATATCGAGAGCAAGAATATCAAGGAGAGCAATTTTATAAGATTTCATTATCAAGGAATTTGGAAAAATACTATGATGTCTTTCCTTATCCACCCCATTTAGCAGGAGAATTTTATAACCTTTCCCTAATTCTACCTAAGGCTATACATACTTTTGCAAAGCAAGGTATTAGCGAAGAAATAAAACCTTTCATCTATAATTCTGAGCAACAAAGAGGAAGGATATATATCGATACTGATAGAGTAGGAATAAGCGTTGATAGAGAATTATATTTTAATTTTTAGTGAATTTGAAAGAATTAGTATCAAGAGTAAACAACATAATTAATCTTTGCTGGGACAGTTTCTCAGCTAAGGTAGGCGGTGGTCTTATTGAGGTAAATAAAGAAGCCTCTATGCAGCTTCATTTTGCCTACATCCTTAAAAATGCTGCTGATTTAGTGTTATACAATAAAGACGAGCAGGTAACCATAGAGCTTGAAACTTCCATCCCTGTAAAGGGTCGGTTAAGAGAGTGTGATATTGTGATACGTATAGAGAAAGCTGACAGGCTGTATTTCCTTCCTATAGAAATGAAGTGCTACAAAACCAAAAGCGCAAGCGGTGGTTTAAGAGGAGCGCAAGACCTCTTCAGGTATGGTATATATGAAGACCTGCAATTGTTAGAGAATTACTGTAGTGAATCTATTTTACAAGGTATACAGCTAACCATGACAGACAGCAGGAATTTTATTTATCCGAAAAGCAAAGTAGGTAAAAGCTGGGTGTATGATATATCTCATGGCAGCTCAATTTCACAGATACTTAGTCTTGACACGCCTATTGGAGGCAAGCCCGTCTCGGTATCTTTAAATAAAAATTATATATTTGATTGGAAGCAGGTAGGAAACTACTACTTCCTTCAACTAAAAGGCATATAATGGCATTACCCATAAATATAGAAGACTTATTATCCGGAGCTATTGTTGAAGGCACCCGCATGGAGTTTAAAGAGGGTTGGAATCCCGCCCCTATTATGCGCTCGGTGTGTGCTTTTGCCAATGATTTTGAGAATGAAGGTAGTGGGTACATCATAGTGGGTGTTGAAGAAAAAGATGGCAAGCCTATACGCCCCGTAAAGGGATTCAACCCTGACCAGTTAGAGAAAGTCGAAAAAGAACTTATAGGGTTCAGTAATTTATTTAAGCCCTCTTACTATCCTCGCATATCTTTAGAAGCTATTGATGGTAAACATGTGCTTGTCCTGTGGGTTCCTGCCGGAAGCAACAGACCCTATAAAGTACCGGATGATGTTTCAGCCAAGCATAAAACATATAATTACCGGATACGATACCGTTCCAACAGCATTGTCCCTAATGAAGAGCAGGAACGAGAGCTTATAGAACTGACTGCTAAAATACCATTTGATGACAGAGTAAATAATCAGGCTAAAGTTAGTGACCTAAGCTTTGCCCTGATGCGTGACCACCTTGAAAAAACGAGAAGCAAACTCTATGAAGACAGCTTAAGAATGACTGTTGAGGAGTTAGCACAACAAATGGAATTGAGCCAAGGAGCTAACGAGCATTTATTCCCTAAAAATGTCGGACTACTTATGTTCACCGAACACCCGGAACGCTATTTTAAAGGGGTGCAGATAGATGTTGTGGAATATCCCGAAGGATTAGCGGGTAAAAATTTTACAGAAAAAACCTTTACAGGCCAGATACAAAAACAACTTACTGATGTACTGTCTTACATTAGGACAAATATCATAAAAACCAAGGTAACTAAATTCCGAAATAAAGAACAATCTGACAGTGTTGTTAACTACCCGTACGATGCTATTGAGGAAGCACTCTCTAACGCTGTTTATCATAGAAACTATGAGTTGCAAGACCCTATAGAAGTAAGGATTTTACCGGAAGCTATAGAAATAATAAGCTATAGTGGTGCTGATTCTTCTCTTAAACAAGCTGACTTTGACAAAGGGGTTGTCCGGGCAAGGCGTTACCGAAACAGGCGAATAGGTGAATTTCTAAAGGAACTAAGATTAACTGAAGGCCGGGGTACCGGAATACCTACAATACAAAGGGCTTTAAGAGAGAACGGTTCAGAAGAGGCTAAGTTTGACACTGACGAACCAGATAGGAGGCATTTTATTGTTGAGATTCCTATACATAAGTCTTTCCGGGATTTTGTTGAACTAGGTAAATCTTTAATAAATCTCCAAAAAGGTTTTGAATCTTACACTAAAACCTTAGAAGAGGTGTTTGCCCATGAAGAGCAGCCCGTTACTTTTGATATTATTGAAAAGTATATAGCGATGGCTAAATCTCTTAGTGATGAACAAAAACTCGTATTACAGTTTGTAACAACTCCTAAGAAAAGGAAAGAGATTTTGGAAGACTGTCTTAATTTAACAAACCAGTCTAAAAACTTCACTACCCATGTAGAACCTCTTATTGAGATGGAACTTATTGAACGCACTTTAAAAGACAAACCCACAAGCCAGCTACAGAAATACGTTATAACAGATAAAGGTAATGCTGTAAAACATGTACTTGATGAACATAATTTTTACGACATTTAAGAAGTAACCATGTCAGTAACTAAGGTAGTAACTAAGACTAACGTTAAGGCAGTAGATAAAATAGTAACTAAGACGGTAACTAAGTTAGTAACTAAGTCTAAAGATAAAACAGTAGGTTAAGCAAAAGGAAACTGCTTAACAACTACAGATAAAATAAAAAGTATGGCAATACATACAGAACTAACCTTTGAAGCAGCAATCGAAGCTTCTTTATTAGAACAAGGAAGCTATGTAAAAGGCTTCTCTAAAGACTTTGATGCAAACCTAGGTTTATTCCCCAGCTATGTTATATCCTTCCTTAAAGAATCACAGCCTAAAGCTTGGGATAAAATCTCAGCTATGCACATGGAGGAAGTAGAGCAAAAAGTAATACAGCGACTATTAAAAGAGCTTGATTTAAGAGGCTCCCTTGATGTAATACGTAAAGGTTTTACTGACTATGGAGTAAAATTCAACATGGCTTACTTCAAACCGGAAACCAGCTTGAACCCTGAAGCATTTACATTATATCAAAAAAATCATTTAAGTGTCACCAGACAGCTTTATTATGAACGTAAGGGCAAGAACTCGCTTGACATGGTGTTGTCTCTTAACGGGCTTCCTATCGCTACTATAGAGCTTAAAAATCAGTTCACAGGCCAGTCAATTGATAATGCACAAAAACAATATGTATATGACCGGGAACCTTCAGAGCCAATATTTCAATTTAAGAAGCGTTCGTTAGTTCACTTCGCTGTAGATACGGATGAGTGCTACATGACTACTAACCTTGCTGGAAAAAGCACCCGCTACCTTCCTTTTAACCTGGGTTCTGATAACGGAGCTGGAAATCCTGTAAATAAAAATGGTTACCGCACGTCTTACCTATGGGAGTATGTTTGGGCTAAAGACAGTTTGATGGATATTTTAGCACGGTTCCTACATGTCAAAGCAGAAGAGTTCACACTAAATGGGGTAAAGAAAAAAAAGGAATCACTGATTTTCCCACGTTATCATCAATTAGATGTAGTAAGAGAAGTCGTAAAAGATGTAAGGGAGAAAGGTGCCGGGCAAAATTATCTTATACAGCATTCGGCAGGTTCAGGAAAGTCAAACTCAATTGCATGGCTTTCGTATAGGCTCTCAAGCCTGCATAATGAAGAAGATGACAGGGTATTCGATTCTGTTATAGTTATAACCGACAGAAAGGTATTGGATAGTCAATTACAGGATACTATATACCAGTTTGAGAATAAAATGGGAGTAGTTCAAAAGATTGACAAAAACTCCCAACAATTAGCCGATGCCGTTACCGCAGGTGCTAACATCATCATAACAACGCTACAGAAGTTCCCGTTTATACTTGATAAGATTGGAGAACTACCCAACCGTAAATATGCTGTTATTGTAGATGAAGCACACTCATCTCAGGGAGGTGAGGCAACTAAAAAAATGAAGGAAGTGCTTTCGTCTAAGTCGTTAGAGAGTGCTGAAGAAGAATTATACTCTGGCCTTGATGAGGATGCTGAAGACCAAATAAGAAAGTCTATGGCAGCCCGAGGCAGGCAGGACAATCTAAGCTTTTTTGCATTTACAGCTACACCGAAAGCAAAGACTGTTGAAGTATTCGGCACAATAAAAGACAACACTGGTAAACCGAAGCCTTTTCATCTATATTCCATGAAGCAGGCTATTGAAGAGAAGTTTATTCTGGATGTATTGGAGAACTACACTACTTATAAAACTTACTTTAAGTTATCAAAACAGATTGAGGATGACCCGAATGTAAATAAAAAGAAAGCAGCACGGGCTATTGGCAGGTTTCTGTCACTGCACCCTCACAACCTTGCACAGAAAACAGAAGTAATGGTTGAGCACTTCAGGCAGGTGGTTTCTAAGAAAATCGGAGGTAAGGCAAAAGCCATGGTTGTAACGGGTTCCAGATTACATGCAGTACGTTATAAAGATGAGTTCGACAAATACATACAGGCTAAAGGCTATAATGACATTAAAACCTTGGTAGCTTTCTCCGGAAAGGTAGTATATGATTCTTTCCCTGATGGCGTGACCGAACATGAAATAAATGGCTTTGGTGAAAAGGAGTTACCTAACAAATTTGCCTCTGATGAGTATCAACTGTTGATAGTAGCCGATAAATATCAAACCGGTTTTGACCAGCCTCTTTTACATACAATGTATGTAGATAAGAAACTTTCAGGTGTTAAATGTGTGCAGACCCTTTCGAGGCTAAATAGGATGCATGCAGGTAAGGAAGATACATTTGTCCTTGATTTTGCAAACGAAACACAGGATATACTGGACTCTTTCCAGCCTTACTATGAACTGACTTCAATAGAATCATCTACTGACCCCAACCATCTATATGACTTAAAGACTGAAATAGAAAAAGGGCAGGTTATCTGGGGAAGTGAAATTGACAACTTTTGTAATGTGTTCTTTAAGTCTAATGTAGATTTATCCGTAAAAGAGCAATGGAAACTCAATGCATACATAGACCCCGCTGTAGAACGATACAAAGGGCTACCTAAGGAAAATACAGAACAAGACACAATAAGTACTCAAAGCACTCAGGAGAACTTCAAACACACATTACAATCCTTTGTGAGATTATATTCCTTCTTAACGCAAATAATGCCCTTTTCAGACATTGATTTAGAAAAGCTGTATGTGTACGGTAGATTTCTATTAAAGAAGCTCCCAAGAGGTTCTAAGGATGTTTTTAGGCTTGGAGACGAGGTTTCCTTAGAGTATTACAGACTTGATAGAATATCCGAACAAAAGCTTGTCTTGGAGCCTAAAGGAGAATATGAAATTATAGGTGGTGGAAGTGCTGGGATAAGACTTCCAAATAAAGACGAGCAAGCAGTGCTTTCAAGTATAGTGGAATTGCTTAATAAGAAATTTCAAACTGAATTTACTGATGCAGACCGTTTATTCTTTGACCAGATTGAAACGGAGTTATTACAGGATGAAAGATTAAAAGAGCAAGCCAAAGCCAACACTGAAGAGAACTTTGGTTATGGCTTCTATGACATATTCCTCGATAAGTTAATTGCTCGCATGGAGCAAAATCAAGACATCTTTTCAAAAATTATGGATGATAGAGAGCTGGGCGGCCTTGTAACAAACTACTATAAGAAGAGAGTCTATAATACATTAACTAAATAACCACTTAAGAAAGCCCGAAGAGGTCGTTAGGTACTCTTCCTGAAACCGCCCCCACAATCCAAAAAAGGAAAACCACTTTTCAAAAAGGGGGTGGGGTCATTTAATGAAAGTCTTGTTGAATTTTTTTGAACTTTCTACAGAGTTTAGCCCTTGTTACATACTATCTGTATTAGTTTAACAGTACTATAGTAGACCTGTCATAATATGCTATTTCTAAACCTACCGATTTAACCATACAGAATTGGCTATGCTTATCTGAATTGCAGTGATTAAACTTTTCAATAAAGGATTACTTCAAAGTCAAAATACAATTTCAGGACTAAATACGGACTAAATTGCCTAAAACAAAAAAGCAACCACTTAATTTACAAGTGATTGCTTTTGCCTTTTGTGGTCCCACCTGGGCTCGAACCAGGGACCACCTGATTATGAGTCAGGTGCTCTAACCAACTGAGCTATAGGACCTCTTTGGTGGGTGCAATATTACTGCATTTTTACGTTCGAAGCAAATATTTTTTGAGATTTTACAGCATTATTTTTAGACTCAGCTATAACTAACACAATATCAAACACATTATTTCTTCAAACTTTCAGCTACAAGGGCAAAATGCTTTGCAAGAAGCATGCGTTTTGCCGGTTTTACCCCGTATTTAATAGCTGTCTCAGTAGTAATAATGGTTATTCGCTTAATCATTGTATGTTGAAGCTTCTCAAAATTCTGCTTCATTTCGGCAACACTACCTCCTTTTTTAACCAACATAAAGTCGGTTGTAAAGCCTATCGGGTCGCAATCGGTAGCACTAATCTGGCTACAGTTTATTTCGGTGCCATCTTCCAGTGTAAGTAATACCCTGCCCGTTTCCTGGGTAAGGCAGCCCACACGCTTGTCATGATGCACAATATTAAGTGATATAAAGTACAGTCCCTGTAGCCCATTACCCGCTGGCACCTCATGGTATCCGGCTGAGAAAAACACAAGCCCGTTATTAACCACCGACTCATCATTCTTAGGAGGATTACCTTCTACGCTCTCTGTAAGAAGTATTTTACCTCCGGTAGCAGGATCTACAGCATTAACCGCCATTTTCTGCGCCATACACGGCACACTTACCAATAAAGCTAAAATTATCTTTTTCATATAGGGTTGGTTTACCTTTTAAACAAAAATAGAATTGATTTTATTATAACAATACGTTTTATACAATTTCCTCTTTAAATGACACACCGGCATTAAGCAACTCTGCTATAAGCGACGCCAGCTGCGCTTTAAAACTCTCAAGCAGGTTATGGTTTATTTCGCGGTTTTCAAGCGGACCGTCTTTCTGCACAAAGCTCATAAACCCGCTTCGCATATTTTTAAAAGA
>JBKHWE010000009.1:0-85102 GCA_046566705.1 Bacteroidia bacterium
TATTAAAAAGCTTTTTCCAAGAACAATACATGCTGTAACTCTGGAAGGCTTCTTAATAAAGCTGACTCTGTTCGTATTTGGACTACAATTAACTAAAGCTATGAACTAGCAACTTGAATTAATTAAATAGGGATGCTTATAAATTAATGACTTCCTGTAACAACGTTACTGCTCCTGCCGTGTTGCTGACCGGTTTCCGCACTATAAAGGGTGTACGCCGGCGTTAGTTATTGCCCTGCACGAACGGGCGGAAAGTGCAGGACCCGTTACAGCCTCCCCGGCAGGCTGCCTACCCGTCGTCTTCGTTTTAAGCAGTTTGCCGCATACAGGAAATCATATTATATAAAGTTAAGCATTTGCCGTAACTACATATAATAATAAAAACATAAAAGGCTGCATAGAGCAGCCTTTTAGTATAAATTGTTAAGTGAATTACTCGGTTACGGCAGCTTTAATCCTGCGTAGTGCTTCGGCAAGTTGGTCATCGGCAGCAGCATAAGAAAAACGGATACAGCTAGGGTTACCAAACGCGTCCCCGGTTACGGTAGCCACGTTAGCATGCTCAAGAAGGAACATAGAGAAATCATCAGCGTTTTTAATTTCCATGCCTTTTAGCGTTTTGCCAAAATAGGCAGACACATCCGGGAATACATAGAAGGCACCTTCAGGAACGTTAATCTTAAATCCGGGGATTTCCTTGACAAGGCCCACCACAAGGTCACGACGACGGTGGAACGCGTCTACCATTTCCTTAAGTACACTCGGGTCAGCCTGAAGTGCGGTGATGGTAGCGCGCTGTGCAATACTGTTGGCACCACTGGTCACCTGGCCCTGCATTTTAGTACACGCCTTGGCTATAAACTCAGGAGCACCTATGTAGCCTATCCTCCATCCGGTCATGGCAAAGGCCTTAGCCACACCGTTTACGGTAATGGTACGGTCAAACATGCCCGGTATGGTACCTATGCTGCAAAAGTTGCCGCTAAAGTTAATGTGCTCGTATATTTCATCGCTCACTATGTAAATGTCCGGATATTTTTCCAACACTTGGGCGATAGCCGTAAGCTCCTCACGGTTGTATACGCTACCGCTTGGGTTACATGGCGAACTGAACATGATCAGTTTTGTTTTTGGTGTAATGGCGGCTTCCAGTTGTTCAGGTGTAATTTTAAAATCACTCTCTACCGATGTAGGCACTTCAACCGGGGTAGCCTCAGCCATTTTTACCATTTCGGCATAGCTTACCCAGTACGGCGCAGGCAGTATGGCCTCATCACCAGGGTTAAGCAATACCTGGCATACATTGTACAGGGACTGCTTGGCACCTGTACTTACCACAATGTTTGCAGGTTTGTACTCAAGGCCGTTATCCCGCTTAAACTTAAGCACTATTGCGTCCTTCAGTTCGGCATAGCCGTCTACCGGAGGGTACGTGCTGTAGTTATCATGAATCGCCTGTATGGCGGCTTCTTTAATAAATTCAGGGGTGTTAAAATCGGGTTCGCCAAGGCTAAGGCTTATAATGTCTATGCCCTGTGCCTTTAGTTCCCTTGCTTTTGCTGCCATTGCCAGCGTTTGCGATGTAGATAAGTTGTTAATCCTGTCTGAAAGAACGCTCATTATATTTCTATTTGTGTGTTTATTTACTTAATTTATATTGTCTTAACGGTTGTTGTTTTTTTAAACAACATGGCAAAGATAACTGCTGAAACAATACCATTAACCATTACAGTCCGTTTCATTTGTTGTTGATGTTTTCTGGTAATTCGGTTTTTCTGAATTTTAATATCGCTATGCTTATTCCTGTAATTACCAAACCTGTAAGGATGCCACCACCTAAAAATATTAACAGAGGAGAAAGTGATACCCCAATTGACCAACCACTCCCTGAGACCCCATTTACAACAAGCCATTCCATCCCTCTTGCAAAATTCATAAATAATAATATCGTGAGTATTGACCAGCCTTTATTTTTGATTCTTTTTATCAATAATGCAAAAGGTAATATGTCTGATAAAAATAGTACTAACCAAAATGTCCATGCGTATTGTCCGATAGCACGTTGTTGCAAAGAAGAATCACCTATCAGACAAAAAGCCCAATAAAGCAGGCTTGTAGCAGCAAAACCGAGAATCATCCAACGAATAATTTCTTTAGCAATCGGGTAGAAATCTTTGATAAAAAAACAGGAAACCAATTTTACGAAAAGGAGACCTATAAATAAGTTGTTGAGAACTAAAGTATGGTACTTACTTAATATTTCTGTTATTGTTTCCAATGATTAACTTTAGTTCAGTTTTTGATTTGAATATATTGGTTTTCAGTCCTGCATCACGGGAGCCAAAGATAAATATTAAACCCGTATGTAAAGGCATTGTTAAGCGGTAATTTCATCACGGAAATGCGTACTTTTGTCAAAAATTTATACCGATGGAGGAAATTTTACAGTATTTCCCGGACCTTACCGATACCCAGAAAGCGCAATTTGCCGCACTTGAAGGACTATATAAGGAATGGAATGCCAAAATAAACGTGATTAGCCGTAAAGATATAGACGAACTCTACACCCGCCATGTACTGCATTCGCTGGGCATAGCCAAGGTTATGGAGTTTGTACCCGGTGCAAGTGTGCTCGATGTGGGTACCGGTGGTGGCTTTCCGGGCATTCCGCTGGCAATACTGTTTCCTGAAACGAATTTCTACCTGGTAGACGTAATTGCCAAAAAAATAAAAGTGGTGCAGGAAGTAGCCGCGGGGCTTGGCCTGAAAAACGTGCGCGCCGAACAAAAACGTGCGGAAACCATTAATGAGGAATTCGACTTTATTGTTAGCCGTGCAGTAACCAATATGCCCGACTTTGTAAAATGGGTACGTGGCAAGGTTAAGAAAGAGCAGCAACACGCCCTGCCAAACGGCATCCTTTACCTTAAAGGCGGCGATCTTACCGAAGAGCTAAGCGTTTTCCAGAAAGTAACGGTTTATGACCTGCCCGATTATTTTTCAGGCGAATTCTTTGAAACCAAAAAGGTGGTACACCTGGCTATGAAGTATAAATAGCGGTGATGCGGTTATTTGGTGATGCGGTTATTAGGAAAAAATAAGCATAAAAAAACAGGCTACCCTTTTTTTGGGATAGCCTGTTTCATTTTCTATAAATGTGCTTATGCTACAATCCTTGGATAGAACACCGTACACATCATGCCTTCGCTGGCTTTTTC
Organism: Bacteroidia bacterium; assembly: GCA_046566705.1. Taxonomy (GTDB): domain Bacteria; phylum Bacteroidota; class Bacteroidia; order Flavobacteriales; family Flavobacteriaceae; genus Flavobacterium. The sequence goes on from JBKHWE010000009.1 coordinate 3,219, forward strand.
TGAGTGAGGACAGTGCGGGGTTTGGAATTTAGAACATTTTAAACAGTCTGATTCCCTGTTAAGTACAGCGCGGAACTCGTAAGCACCGCAGGCCTGTGTTTCGGCAGTAACAATTTCGTGTACATTACATAGTTGCCCTTTTACGTGGTGGTCACAGTTACCACAGCAATTTGCTAATCTGATGTCCATAACAATTATTTTTTGAGGTTATACTTCGTATTTTATTTCTTTACAGTAAAGTTATAGAGAATATATGTTATAGAAATTCTAAATAACTGTTTTACAATAATTTGAAAATAGATTGGTTATAAATAACTTTGTAAGTTACTGATTAACTGAGTTTCCTAAGAATGTTGGATTTTTTAAAATATGCCGGTTTCTTTTTTTCGCGCCTGTCGTTGTGAGGAGCTATTACAAGCAGTCTAATTTTATTATTAAAGGTTTAATGCTTATTAAGACTATTAAACCGGTAAAAATAGCGTAACCCTGAACCTGTTATGTCTAAAAACAGCAACTAAAAACCATCAACCTTTTAACACCACCTTACCACCGCCCCAACCTAAAAATCTGCCATAAAATCAGTACCTTTGCGTTTTGCACATACACCCAATATGCTGAATACAGACGAAACGATAGAAGTGCTTGGCGCACGCGCCCACAACCTTAAAAACATAGACGTTACCATACCCCGCGAAAAGCTTGTGGTTATCACCGGGCTTTCGGGTTCGGGTAAGTCGAGCCTGGCGTTTGACACCATTTATGCCGAGGGGCAACGCCGTTATATAGAAACCTTTTCGGCGTATGCGCGCCAGTTCCTTGGCGGGCTGGAACGCCCCGATGTGGATAAGATTGACGGGCTTTCTCCGGTTATTGCCATTGAGCAGAAAACCACCAGCAAAAGCCCGCGCTCAACAGTGGGAACCATAACCGAAATTTACGACTTCCTACGACTGCTCTTTGCCCGTGGCGCAGATGCCTATAGTTATATGACCGGCGAAAAAATGGTAAGCTACAGCGATGAGCAAATCAAGGAGCTCATTAAAGAGAAATTTGACGGTAAGCGCATTAATATCCTGGCACCCATTGTACGTTCGCGTAAGGGACATTACCGTGAGCTTTTTGAGCAAATAAGCAAACAGGGCTTTCTTAAGGTTCGTGTAGATGGCGAAATCCGCGACATAGAAAGCGGCATGAAACTGGACCGTTATAAGGTACACGACATAGAAACGGTTATAGACCGTATGGCTGTAGATGATTCTGAAGATACAGACAAGCGACTTACCGAAAGTATAAACACTGCCATGCACCAGGGCGATAACGTTATGATGGTCATAGAACACGGCAGTGATGAAGTGCGTTATTACAGCCGTAACCTTATGTGCCCTACCAGCGGCATCTCCTATCCTAACCCTGAGCCGAATAACTTTTCGTTTAACTCCCCTAAGGGAGCCTGCCCGCATTGTAACGGACTGGGTACGGTAAACGAAATCAACCTGAAAAAGATTGTTCCAAACCCTAAGCTTACCATTAAGCAGGGCGGTTTTGCGCCGCTTGGCGAATATAAAAGCTCATGGATTTTTAAGCAACTCGAAGCCATTGGCGAAAAGTTTGGTTTTAAGCTGACGGATGCCATAGAAAAAATCCCCGCCGAAGCCATGGAAATGATACTGAATGGCGGCAAAGAAAAATTTACGGTAAACAGTAAAACACTCGGTGTTAACCGTGAGTACAAAATAGAATTTGAAGGTATATCGTCGTTCATAAAAAACCAGTTTAATGAGGAAGCTTCAGCATCTATTAAACGTTGGGCTAAAGAGTTTATGGATGAAATACCATGCCCGGAATGTAACGGTACAAGGCTGAAAAAAGAGTCGCTTTACTTTAAGGTGAACGGCCTTAACATAGCCGAACTAAGCGCCATGGACATTAGCGACCTTGCCGCTTGGTTTGGAGAACTTAACAACAACCTTTCGGACAAACAGAAAGTTATCGCATCAGAAATCGTAAAAGAAATCAGCGCGCGACTGGGCTTCCTGGTAGATGTTGGGCTAAACTACCTGTCACTTAACCGTAGCTCGGGTACATTATCCGGAGGTGAGGCGCAACGTATCAGGCTGGCTACACAAATAGGCTCACAGCTTGTAGGTGTACTTTATATTTTGGATGAACCGAGCATTGGGCTACACCAGCGTGATAATGAAAAGCTTATCCACTCGCTGGAATCACTTCGGGATATTGGCAACTCGGTTATCGTGGTAGAACACGATAAGGACATGATAGAACGTGCCGATTATGTTATTGACATAGGCCCTGCAGCAGGGCGCTTTGGTGGGCAAATTGTAAGCAAAGGCACACCTGAAGAGTTACTTAAAGAACACACCCTTACCGCGGCGTATCTAAACGGCGAAAAAGAAATTGCCGTACCAAAACAACGCCGTGAAGGCAATGGTAAAACCATAAAACTTACCGGAGCTACAGGTAACAACCTGAAGAACGTTTCAGCAGAATTCCCGCTTGGTAAGCTGATTTGCGTTACGGGAGTTTCGGGCAGTGGTAAGAGTACACTAATCAACGAGACCCTGTACCCTATTCTTAACGCGCACTTTTTCAACGCGGTAAAGAAGCCGGCACCTTACAAAAAGATTGAAGGCCTTGAACATATAGATAAGGTTATAGATATAGACCAAAGCCCAATAGGCCGTACGCCACGTTCTAACCCTGCTACCTATACCGATGTGTTTAGTGAAATCCGGACACTCTACACACAAACACCCGAGGCCATGATACGCGGTTACAAACCGGGGCGCTTTAGCTTTAACGTAAGCGGTGGGCGTTGTGAAACCTGTGAAGGCTCTGGCTTACGTGTCATTGAAATGAACTTCCTGCCGGATGTTTATGTAGAATGCGAAACTTGCCAGGGCAAACGCTTTAACCGTGAAACCCTTGAAATCAGATACAAAGGCAAGTCGATTGCCGATGTTTTGGATATGACGGTAGATGAAGCAGTTCCGTTCTTTGAAAACATCCCTAAAATTTATCGTAAGATAAAAACCATACAGGATGTAGGACTTGGATATATTACCCTTGGGCAGCAAAGTACCACACTGAGTGGTGGTGAAGCACAACGTATTAAACTTGCTACTGAGCTATCTAAAAAAGATACAGGCAATACGTTCTATATTATGGATGAGCCAACTACGGGGCTTCATTTTGAAGACATCCGTGTACTTATGGAGGTTATTACCAAGCTCGTAGACAAAGGCAACACAGTTCTTATCATAGAACACAACATGGACGTGATTAAGCTGGCAGATTATATTATAGACATAGGCTACGAGGGCGGTAAAGGCGGCGGACAGCTGGTAGCAAAGGGTACCCCTGAACAGGTAGCAAAAGATAAAAAAAGCCACACGGCTCGTTTCCTTAAAAAGGAATTGTAAAAAAGTACTATATTAGCGGGCTGTTTTAAAATCAACAACAGAGACAATGGCAAAAGAAAAATATAACAGCGAAGACGAGTGGATTAAAGAAGGTCTTTCGCAAAAACCGTGGAATGAAATAAGGAGTAATGACTCCTGGGCAATTTTTAAAATCATGTCGGAATTTGTAAACGGGTTTGAAACCATGGCACGTATAGGGCCTTGTGTTTCTATATTCGGGTCGGCACGTACCAAGCCGGAAGACCGTTATTACAAACTGACTGAAGAAATTGCCGAGAAAATATCTAATGCCGGCTACGGCGTGATTACAGGTGGTGGCCCGGGTATTATGGAAGCCGGTAACAAAGGGGCTCACCGTGGCAGCAGCCCATCGGTTGGTCTTAATATAGAACTACCTTTTGAGCAGCATTTTAACCCATACATAGACCACGATAAAAACCTTAACTTCGACTATTTCTTTGTACGCAAGGTAATGTTTGTTAAGTACTCTCAGGGGTTTGTAGTTATGCCGGGGGGGTTTGGTACGCTTGATGAAATGTTTGAGGCGATTACCCTTATCCAGACCAAGAAAATAGCCAAGTTCCCTATCATCCTTGTGGGTAGCGATTTCTGGGGCGGACTGGTAGACTGGATTAAGAAAGTAATCATAGACCAATACCACAATGCCAGCCCGGATGACCTTAACCTTATTAAGGTGGTAGACACTGCCGAAGAGGTGGTAGAGGTTATAGATGCATTCTATAAAAAATACAGCCTTAGTCCTAATTTTTAAGATTTGGTAAAAAAGCATAAAAAATTGTGCCGTACTGTTTTGTACGGCACAATTTTTTTATAACTTTTCAGTTACTAAAAGGTTACCGCCACCGGACTGATTGCTATGACCGGAAGAAAAATTTAAATACCGCATTTTGAATCACTTATACAGGTTAGCTTGCTGTTTAATGCTATTGTTGTGCCAATATACTTTTGCACAGCATAAAACAACTATAAATGCGAATTTTGATGCAAATGAGCGTGTTATATCCGTTAACCAGGAACTTACTTATACAAATACATCATCGGATACCTTACAACACATCATTTTAAACGACTGGAACAACGCGTATTCAAGTAAAATCACGCCTATGGCTAAGCGTTTTACCGATGAGTTTATTAAGGCATTTCATTTAGCAAAGGATGCAGACCGGGGCAGCACTACCATTACAAATATAAAAGGTCCTAACAACGAACTTATTAGTTGGAGCCGGCCTGATACCCATCCTGACCTTGTTCTGGTTCCACTGACGAGTCCACTCCTGCCGGGGAAATCAGTAACATTACAAATTGATTATTCCGTTAAAATACCTAACGACCGCTTTACGCGTTTTGGATATAATACCCGAACAGGCAATTACAACCTTCGTGACTGGTACCTGGCACCTGCGCGCTATGAACATGGTTTTATTCAAAACAGCAACGAAAATCTTGATGACATAGCGAATGCCGCTACTGATTATACTTTAAAACTATCCATTAGCCCAGGCTATAAGGTATATTGTGATTTAGACAAAACAAATGATGATGCTGTAACTACATACACGGGTAATGACCGTATGGGATTTAACCTTATAGCGGAACAACAGCCAGAAATGGAAGAAAACCGTTTTGCCAAAGGCACTGTTTATTGTAATCTTAATGAAAAACGCCTTAGCAGTACCGAAAGGAGTATAGCTATTGATAAAATAAAAAATTTCGTTTCAGACAATCTGGGCAGTAACGCACAGAAAAATGTAATGGTACTACAAACTGATTACGATCGTAACCCTATATACGGGCTTAACCAGTTGCCATCATTTATACGTCCGTTCCCCGATTCGTTTATTTACGAGCTTAAATTCCTGAAAACCTACACCAATGCTGTATTAAAAAACACATTAAAGTTAGATCCCCGTAAAGACAGTTGGGTATATAACTTTATGGAAATGGCACTGGTTATAAAATATATAGACGAAAATTACCCCGAGGAAAAACTTATGGGACTCTTAGGTAATATTGGCCTTTTGCAGGGACATCATCTGTTTAACATCAAACAAAACGAACAGTACCTGTACGTATACCTGCTTATGGCCCGAAAAAACCTGGATCAGGCGCTGGGTGACCCTAAAAATACCTTCATAAAATTTAACGAACAGATAGCGAATAAATATAAAACAGCTCAGGCCGTAAAGTACCTGGACAGCTATCTGGGTGACGATGTAGTTGCCACCACAGTTAAAGACTTTTTTATACAAAGCAAGCAAACCGTGATTCAAAACCGTAATGACCTTGAACTGTTGCTGTGTAAAAAAACAGGAAAAGACGTTAGCTGGTTTTTTAATTATGTTATAGATTCCAGGGATGTTATAGACTACAAAGTGGCCGATATAGATAAAACAAAAGACGCGGTAACCGTTACCTTAAAAAACGTATCTGGTACTGCAGTCCCCGTATCGCTTTATGGTATGCGAAAAAAAGATGTGGTTTTTAAACAATGGCTGGAGCCTTTTACTAAAGACACCACCCTTACCTTACCCCGCCTGGGTGCTGACAGGATAGCTATAAACTATATACCGGAAATGCCGGAATATAATCCGCGTAACAACACACGGTCATTAAAGGCATTCCATTTTAACAGGCCTGTAAAATTCAGTTTTTTCCAGGATATAGAAAACCCAAACTACAACCAGGTATTTTATGTACCGGCATTTAGCTACAATCTTTATGACGGCTTATCTCCCGGACTGCGTCTGCACAACAAAACCCTATTAGAAAAGCCTTTTACCTTTGATATTAACGGACTTTACTCACCAAATACGCAACAAACCATAGGCTCACTTTCTGTGTTGTACAACCAATATATACGCAATGACGGGCCATTGTACAACATACGTTACAGCCTGTCGGCCAACACCTACCATTACACACCCGATGCACGGTATTACAGGCTGGTCCCTACTGTTCAGTTTAGGATGAGGCCGAATGATTACCGTAAAAACCAAAAAGAGTTTATTACGTTCAGGCAGGTTATGGTAGACCGCAGGCCTTCTGCCTACGTACCTAATAATTCGCAAACGGAAAGCTATTCGGTTTTTAACGCCCGCTACAGCTACGTTAATACCAATATAAGCCACCATAACAATTTTAATACCGATGTCCAGGTATCAAATATGTTCGGGAGGATGTCTGGCGAATACCAGTACCGCCACCTTTTTAATGATAACAGGCAGGTAAACCTACGCTTTTTTGCAGGTGCATTTATGTATCGGGATACCAATAATGATTTCTTTAGTTTTGGTTTGGATCGTGCCTCTGATTATCTGTTCGACTATAATTATTACGGACGCAGTGAAACCACAGGTCTTTTCAGCCAGCAATTTATCATGGCCGACGGAGGTTTTAAATCCATACTCCCTAACCGTTATGTAAACCAGTGGATGACTACCGTAAACGGCAGCTTTAATATTTGGAACTGGGTAGAGCTTTATGGTGATGCCGGACTTGTAAAAAGCAAATACCGCGACCCGCGTTTTGTATACGACAGCGGTGTGCGTCTTAACCTTGTTACTGATTATTTCGAACTGTACTTCCCAGTATATTCATCAAACGGTTTTGAACCCTCACAGGGTAATTATTCCCAAAAGATCCGTTTTGTGGTAACACTGAGCCCCGGTACGCTTTTAAGCCTGTTTACACGTAAGTGGTTCTAAATCCTACATTGGCACAAACAGTGCTAAAAAATTAAACAATACATAATTTTAAAGTCAAAAATGGCATTAAAATATGTTTTTAAAAATTTTACCTTGCTTTTGTTACAAAAACCCCATTTAATTTTAACACCGAATATTATGAAATCTCGTGTTTTTGTTTACATTTGTATTTCGCACAAATCACACGAAATATGACCGGTACAGAAACGAAACAAACGCTATCTTACACAGATTTCAGGGCAGAAGTGCTCCACGATTATACAACAGCCGTAGTAAGCCGCGAGTGCAGCCTGCTTGGGCGCCGTGAGGTACTTACCGGAAAAGCCAAGTTTGGTATTTTTGGTGATGGAAAAGAAGTACCGCAACTTGCCATGGCAAAAGCCTTTAAGAATGGCGACTTCCGTTCGGGCTATTACCGCGACCAAACGTTTATGATGGCTCTTGGCCGGTTTACTATAGAACAGTTTTTTGCCGGGCTTTACGGGCACGCCTCTATAGAGCACGACCCGATGAGTGCGGGCAGGCAAATGGGCGGACACTTTACCACCCATAGCCTTGACGAAAACGGCAACTGGAAAAATCTTACCCAACAAAAGAATTCGAGTTCAGATATATCTCCTACTGCCGGGCAAATGCCTAGGCTTTTAGGGCTTGCACAAGCCAGTAAAATGTACCGCAACCTAGGCAACTTTGCAGGCAGTGAAAACTTTTCGGATAACGGAAATGAAGTAGCCTGGGGCACCATAGGCAATGCCAGCACCAGTGAGGGACTTTTCTTTGAAACCATTAACGCCGCAGGGGTACTACAGGTACCTATGGTAATCAGCGTTTGGGATGATGAGTATGGTATATCGGTACATGCGCGTTACCAGACCACCAAGGAAAATATCTCTGAAGTACTTAAAGGTTTCCAGCGTGATGAAGACAGCAAAGGATACGAAATTATTAAGGTAAAAGGTTGGGATTATGCAGAGCTTATTTCGGCATATGAGCGCGCCGGAGAGCTTGCCCGTACCCAACACGTACCGGTGCTAATGCACATATATGAACTTACACAGCCTCAGGGTCACTCAACGTCGGGTTCGCACGAACGTTATAAAAGCCCGGAGCGCCTGGCCTGGGAAGCCGAGTACGACTGTAATGTACAAATGCGTAAGTGGATTATAGAAAATGGCATAGCTACCGAAGAAGAGCTTTTGACCATAGAAAAAGATGCAAAAGATGCGGTGCTCGAAGGCCGTAAAAAAGCCTGGGCTGCCTACCAGAATCCTATTAAAGACGAACGCGATGAACTTGTAAACCTCCTTAAAGGCATAGCTGGTGCAAGCGATAATAAAATATTTATAGACAGGCACATCAGTGATTTATCGTCTATAAAAGAAGTACAACGCAAAGACATGCTGGTAGCGGCACGAAAAGTGCTTCGCATGGTAATTAACGAACCGGGAAAAGAAAAACTATCGGCCTGGATTACCGGTTACCTTAACGAAAACCAGCCTAAATATAGCAGTCATTTACATTCGCAATCAGAGCTGAATGTTCTTAAGGCCACGGAAGTGGCCCCTGAATATGGAGACACTCCTGAAAATGCTGACGGGCGTATGATAATGCGTGATAATTTTGACGCGTTATTTACCAAATACCCTGAAGCGGTAATATTTGGCGAAGACTGTGGAAACATAGGCGACGTAAATCAGGGACTTGAAGGCATGCAGGAAAAATACGGAGATTTCCGTGTGTGCGATGCCGGTATCCGCGAGGCTACCATTCTTGGCCAGGGTATAGGTATGGCGCTACGTGGCCTCCGCCCTATTGCCGAAATCCAATACCTTGATTACCTGCTTTATGCATTACAAATAATGAGCGATGACCTTGCCACCTTACATTACCGTACGTTCGGGAGGCAGAAAGCACCGCTAATCATCCGCACACGCGGGCACAGGCTTGAGGGAATTTGGCACTCAGGTTCGCCAATGGGCATGATAATCAATGCACTTAGGGGGATAAACATATTGGTACCCAGAAATATGACAAAAGCCGCCGGTTTTTATAACACTCTTATGGAATGTGATGAACCTGCACTTGTGGTAGAATGCCTTAACGGTTACCGCCTTAAAGAAAAAATGCCGGTAAACCTCGGAGAATTTAAAACACCGCTTGGCGTTGTTGAAACCCTTAAAGAAGGTACTGACATTACGCTTGTTTCTTACGGCTCTACCCTACGCCTTGTAGAACAGGCCGCTAAAGAACTTCTTGAAGCGGGCATTGATGCCGAGGTAATAGATATACAATCATTACTACCGTTTGACATTAATCATGATCTTGTAAAAAGTATAGCAAAAACAAACAGGCTACTTGTAATAGACGAAGACGTACCGGGAGGTGCTTCCGCATACATACTGCAACAAATTGTAGAAATTCAGGATGGCTATAAGCACCTGGACAGCAGGCCCGAAACACTGGCCGCTAAGCCACACCGCCCTGCGTATGCTACCGACGGTGATTATTTCAGTAAGCCATCTGTAGAAGATATTTACGAAAAAGTATATGGCATTATGCACGAAGCAGTGCCATCTAAATACCCTAAACTTTACTAAGTTTAGGGTATTTTTTCTTATCTTCACTAAAAACAAAACCCATGGACAAACGCGACGAAGGTCTTATTTCCTTAAGACCCGTAATAGAAGGTGCTGCACTCCACCCGCAGGCTTCTGCTGAAGAAATTTTCCAAAATAAAACCCTAAGACCTATACTAAAACTCCAAAATGAATTATTAGCCGAAGCTTTTATAAACTACGCTGTAAAACAAAAAGGCCAGTTCTTTACCCTGAATACCGAAAAAAAACTACTATATATAGAAAATGCAATTCACCGCGACATTAAGTTTAGGAACGCGTTAAAGGGGATGATTATAGGTTTATTTACTGTCGAGGAATTTAAGTCATACATAACCAACTCCTCAAACCTTAATAAACGTATGATGAATTTGCTAATAGAACGCCTGAAAGACCAGGCTCAGATCCTTGTGCAGGGATAAGAAATCACTGATTAGCCTGCAAAACAAGTAAATTGTTATAAGTGTAAAATCTACATCGTTTTAGTGAATTAATATTTTTTGCCATAATTTAGTATTGATTTAATAAAATGTCGTACATTTATAATATAAAACAACAATTAGTTATGGCAGCAACAACTACCTTCCGTACCAATCAGGATGATTTGGGCGGTAACCAGCAAATGAGCCATTCATCCAGTAGGTTTAACTTACCCTATGATGACCCAGCAATTGTTAACCCCACAGAGCTAGCCTCATTTCCAAAGATGGTAATGAACGGCAATAACAGACATCCCGACCACGACAGTCATCTGGTAAACAAACGCGTTACCCCGGCCAGGGACGGAAGCAACATTGTAAAAACCTGGTAACAGGCCACAGGTACCTTTAAACTTAAAACACAAGAACAAATACGCAAATGTTGAGGGAGCCGGGAGAAATCGACTGCGGTCTCAGGATTACCAAGTTTAGGATAACGAGCATCCACAAACAGAAAAGCCGGCTTTTTCAGCCGGCTCCTTTTTTATATCCTCAGAACGTATCTGTAGTTGTTTTACAAAGAAACTATATAATAGTAGATTTCCCTATGGTTTTGTTATCCAGAACCGGAGCAGGTATCTCTTTTTTAAGAATATAAGTCTCTACAAAGTTACCTACGTCCTGTGTGGTGTACGCACTGCCCTCAAAAATATCAGGAGTGCTTACGCCTTTTTCTATGCTGTATGCCACAGCTTCCTTAATAAGCCCTGCTTCATGATACAGATTAAAATGTTCTAATAGCATGGCCGCCGAAAGTATAGAGGCAAGCGGATTAGCTATGCCCTTTCCTGCTGCCTGCGGATACGAACCGTGTATGGGTTCAAACATGGAGTGCACCGCACCTACCGATGCCGATGCTGCAAGGCCTATGCTTCCACCCAGCACGCTCGCTTCGTCAGACAGGATGTCGCCAAACATGTTTTCGGTAAGCATCACGTCAAACTGGGCAGGATTTAGTATCAGTTGCATTGCTGCGTTATCTACAAACAGGTAATCCAATGCCACATCCGGGTAATTAGTTTTACCTATTTCGGTTACTACCCTCCTCCACAAACGTGAGGTTTCCAGTACGTTAGCCTTATCTACCAGCGTAAGTTTTTTTCGGCGTTTTTGTGCCGCGCGAAAAGCCATGTGCGCAATGCGCTCTACCTCTTCCTGGCTATAACTGCACAGGTCAGATGCCTGGGTCTTGTCATCACTTAGTTGTTTTTCGCCAAAATAAATACCTCCGGTAAGCTCACGGTATATGGTAAGGTCTACCCCTGCAATGCGCTCCGGTTTTAATGGCGACTGGTGTAACAGCTTCGGGTAAATGGTGGTAGGACGAATGTTTGCAAATAGTCCCAGCTCTTTACGTAGCTTCAGCAAGCCCTGTTCCGGCCTTACAGGAGCCGTAGGGTCGTTATCATATTTAGGATGCCCTATGGCGCCAAAAAGTAACGCGTCGGTAGTTTTACAGAGCGTAAGTGTTTGCGGTGGCAATGGGTCATTAAACTGGTCAATGGCTACTGCGCCAACAGCGGCTTCTTCATACTCAAAGGTATGTTCGTATTTCTTTGCAATGGCATTTAACGCCTTTATTGCTTCATGGGTTACTTCGGGTCCTATGCCATCTCCGGGCAGTACAGCAATTTTAAGTATCATAATTAGGCGTTTTTCTTTTCAAATTCAGCTATCGCGTCAAGCCTGCTCACCAGGAAATCAATATCGTCATAACCATTCAGCAGGCATAGTTTTTTATATGGGTCAATATCGAAATGCTCGCTGTAGCCTTCAAAGCTTATGGTTTGTTCCTCCAGGTTAATAGTTACTGGCGTAGCGGCATCATTGGCAACGGCAGCAAATATAGCCCTTAAAAACTCAGGGCTTACCTGTACCGGAAGCAGTCCGTTATTAAGGCTATTCCCTTTAAATATATCAGCAAAATAGCTCGATACAATTACCTTAAACCCATAACCCGAAAGTGCCCAGGCAGCGTGCTCACGGCTACTGCCACACCCAAAGTTATTCCCCGCTACAAGGATGGTTCCTTCATACAACGTATTATTCAGGTTAAAATCGGCATTAGGGTTGCCGTTACTGTCGTAACGCCAGTCGCGAAACAGGTTATCGCCAAAACCGGCCTTATCAGTCGATTTAAGGAAACGCGCGGGTATAATCTGGTCGGTATCTACATCGGCAATATCCAGTGGCACCACGGTATCGCTGTAACTTACAAACTTTTCCATTAATTAAGGTTTTGGGTATAGTCAATAATTTTACCTTCTATGGCTATGGCGGCTGCGGTAAGCGGGCTTGCCAAAATAGTGCGTGCACCCGGTCCCTGCCTGCCTTCAAAGTTACGGTTGCTGGTGCTTACACAATATTCGCCTGCCGGGATTTTGTCTTCATTCATTGCAAGGCATGCAGAACAGCCCGGCTCACGTATCTCAAAGCCTGCTTCGGTAAAAACCTTTACAAGACCTTCGGCTTCTATTTGTTTTACCACCTGTTGCGAACCCGGTACAATCAGCGCGGTTATGTTATCGGCTTTGGTTTTACCTTTAATGTAATTCGCCACCGCACGGAAATCTTCAATGCGGGAGTTAGTACAGCTGCCTATGAACACATAGTTAATGGGTTGCCCTATAAGTGTATCTTTACCGGTAAAACCCATGTACGCCAATGCCTTGTCAGACGACGCATCCACACTCTCCGGAATGGCATCGATAATACGGATGCCCATACCAGGGTTGGTTCCGTAGGTAATCATAGGGCCTATCTCTTCGGCGGCAATAAAATACTCTTGGTCAAAAGTAGCATCCTCATCGGTACGCAGGCTGTCCCAGTAGGCTTTTTTCTTTTCAAATGCTTCACCCTTTGGGGCAAACTCACGACCTTCTACATAAGCGTAGGTGGTTGCATCGGGAGCAATAAGCCCTCCGCGCGCACCCATTTCTATGCTCATGTTGCATACCGTCATGCGCCCTTCCATTGACATTTCTTCAAACACATTACCGGCATATTCGCAGAAATAGCCCGTACCACTATTGGTACCCAGTTTGGCAATAATGTAGAGGATAACGTCTTTTGGGGTAACGCCTTTTTTCAGCGTGCCATTTACGTTAACACGCAGTGATTTAGGTTTTTCCAAAAGCAAACATTGGCTCGCAAACACCTGTGCCACCTGGCTGGTTCCTATACCAAAGGCAATAGCACCAAACGCGCCGTGTGTAGAGGTATGGCTGTCGCCACATACTATGGTCATGCCCGGCTGGGTAATGCCCAACTCAGGCGAAATCACGTGAACAATTCCATTATACTGGTGCCCAAGTCCGTAAAACGTAATATTGTGCTTGTTGCAGTTTACGGTAAGTTCCTCTATCTGCTTGCGCGACATTTCGTCTTTAATGGGCAGGTGCTGGTCTTTTGTAGGCGTATTATGGTCTGCAGTAGCTACAATCTGCTGCGGACGGAATAGAGGAATCCCACGGCTTTCCAGCTCAGAAAAAGCCTGCGGGCTGGTCACCTCGTGTATAAGATGCTTATCTATATATAAAACTTCGGGGCCGTTAGGTATCGTTTCTACCACATGGGCATCCCAAACCTTATCAAAAAGGGTCTTCTTCATCGCTTAATAATTTATTTGCAGCCTGCTTTTAGAAAGTGCTATAATCTGGTGCAGGTCATTATCCTGAACCTGCTTGCAGTTATCGGCAAATTTCAGGAACTCAAGATAGATAATATCCAGGTCATTTTTAGTCAATTCATAGCCAATTTTTTTAGCCGTGTACGCCAGTGCCGAACGTCCGCTGCGTGCCGTAAGCACAATAGCCGATTCGGTTACACCCACATCGGCAGGGTCTATGATTTCGTAGGTTTCGCGGTTTTTAATTACCCCGTCCTGGTGTATGCCCGAGCTGTGTGCAAAGGCATTCTCCCCTACTATAGCCTTATTTGCCTGAACCGTCATACCCATTTCCTGTGAAACCAAACGGCTCATGGCAGTAAGGTGCTGCGATTTTATGTGGGTAGACAGGTGCAGTGCCGGGTGCTGGCGCAGTATCATGACCACTTCTTCAAGCGCCGTATTACCTGCGCGCTCGCCTATACCGTTTATGGTACATTCTATTTGCCTTGCCCCATTAATTACCCCTGCAATGGCATTGGCTGTAGCCAAACCAAGGTCGTTGTGGCAATGGCACGAAAGTTTAACCTTGTCAATGCCTCTTACGTGCTCTTTAAGGTATTTTATCTTGGCTCCGTATTCATCAGGTAGGCAGTAGCCCGTTGTATCGGGAATGTTAAGTACGGTAGCGCCCGCCTTTACTACAGCGGCACACACTTCGGCAAGAAAAGCGTTATCCGTACGGCCTGCATCCTCTGCATAAAACTCGACATCTGATGTAAAGTTTCGCGCGAAGGTAACTGCTTCAACTGCCTGTTCTATAATCTTTTCACGTGTAGAGTTAAACTTGTGCTTTATGTGCGAATCAGACGTTCCTATACCGGTATGTATACGTGGCCTCTTTGCATATTTCAGTGCCTCGGCTGCCACTTCTATGTCTTTTTTAACCGCACGGCTGAGTCCGCATACGGTAGCATTCTTTACGAGTTTTGCAATCTCCTCTACCGAATGGAAATCACCCGGGCTCGAAATTGGGAAACCCGCTTCTATTATATCCACGCCCAGGTTGTCCAGCGCATCGGCTATCTTTAGCTTTTGGGTGGTATTTAGTTTACAACCGGGTACCTGTTCGCCATCGCGCAGCGTGGTGTCGAAAATGTCAATATGCTCAGTACTCATAGTGCTCGTGGTTTAATGTATAGCTAAAATAGCCAACTTCATTCCAAGTACTTTCTGACAGAAAATTACATTACGACACCCAACATATAAAAAAACAAAACAAAACACTGAATAACAACAATTTAAAAAATATATTTTTATACTACCCAAATTTAATATGCACTCATAACAATTAACAAAACCTACCGTTTTTTATTTATATTTGAATGTAATGAATACCATGCTGTATGAAGAGCCGTAATCAACTTACCGATAACTTATTTATTTTAATCAAATCGCTTTCGGCATCTGAAAAGCGACAGTTTTCGTTGTTTGTAAACAGGCTTCAGGCAAATACCGACAGTAAGTTCCTGAACCTTTTTAAGGTACTTTCAGCCCAAAAGGAATATGACGAAGCCGCCCTGCTGAAAGCCACCAAAATAAGCAAGGAACAGCTGAGTAATGTAAAAGCCCACCTCTACCACCAGATACTGACCAGCCTGCGCCTTAACCCCAGTAAACGAAACATACCGTTGCAGTTACGGGAGCAGTTTGACTTTGCCATGATACTCTACCGCAAGGGATTGTATCAGCAATGCCTTAAACTCCTGGACAAGCTGAAAAACCAGGCACTGATGTACGAGGAGAAAAACCTGGGTTATGAAATCCTGGATTTGGAGAAAATCATTGAGTCGCAATACATAACCCGAAGCCGTAGCAACCGTGCCGACCTGCTCATAGCGCAAACCACGGAGCTTACCTACCTGAACAATATTGCAAGCCAACTG
Source organism: Bacteroidia bacterium (assembly GCA_046566705.1). Lineage (GTDB taxonomy): Bacteria > Bacteroidota > Bacteroidia > Flavobacteriales > Flavobacteriaceae > Flavobacterium. Next base: position 19,031 of record JBKHWE010000009.1, read on the forward strand.
AGTAGCCTGGCGTTGGACATGTACAACATTTTCCTGAAGAATGGTTATGCCCGTACCGATGAAGAAGCACAGGATGTTTCACGACACTTTTACAGAATGCTACCTGATTATGACGATGAAAAACTGGGCTTCCGCGAAAAGCTGTGGTTGTACCAGTCGCATTTATGGTACAGTTTCATTACGCAGGATTTTGTGGCGTGTTATCGTTATGCTACACGCTGGGTTGGCTTGTTTGAAAAGAATCCGCACCTTATTACCGTACACCCCGTGTTCTATATTAAAGGTAATCATTATGTGCTGGAATCGCTTTATTACCTGAACCGTGTGGAGCAGTTTGAAAAAGCGCTCGACCGTTTTGAGGAAATCCTGGGCAGCGAACCCATACCCGAAGATGATAACATCATTGTATTGTCGTTCTTATACGTATACGCTAATAAGCTGAACCTGCGTTTTATGCGGGCACAGTTTAGCGGTGGCGAGGAACTATTGGAAACCATCCACAAAAAACTCGACCGCTACAAAGACAAGATAGACGACCACCACGTTATGGTACTATATTATAAGATAGCGTGTTATCACTTTGGTACGCAGGAGTATGCAAAGTGTATTTCTTACCTGAAGAGAATCATTAACAGCAAAACGACCCAGATACGCGAAGACCTGATGTGCTTTGCCCACATGCTTAATCTTGCCGCACATTACCAGGCGGGGCTTGATTACAGGCTGGAAGCCCTGATTCGATCAACCTACAACTTCCTGATTAAAATGAATGACCTTCATGGTGTACAGCGTGCCGTTATCGACTTCCTGAAGGGGTTGTCTAATGTATCGCCACTACTCATTAAACGTCGTTTCATTGAGCTTCTGGAAACCTTAAAGACCTTTGAAAAAGACCCGTTTGAGCGCCGAGCGTTCCTGTACCTCGACCTTATTTCGTGGCTGGAAAGTAACATTTATAACAAACCCATAGCACAGGTTATCGGAGAAAAAGTAGCTAAGCGCCAACAGAATGAGGTATCATAAAAACATCTTTAAAATATTACCACAAGGTGCACGAAGTTTTTTTCACGGTGGACACAAAGCCAATCACATATTTTACACAAAGGATTGAATACCGATAAATCGGTAGTGAGAACACAAAGCTTCGTGTACGTTGTGAAAAAACTTCGTGAGCTTTGTGGTAAAAATATTTTAAAAAAAAATCCCGTTCCACTTTCGAGGAACGGGATAAACAATTTATAGGGTAATCAAAACAAAACTCTATTTAAGAGGCTCAATACCTTTGTGTGTTGGCACAGTAGTTTTAATACTACCATCGGCATTAAACTCCAGTTTATCTATAGCTACTTCACGGTGGAAACCAGCCGAATCACCCATGGTAATGCCCTTAGGATACGGGAATCTGTGGTAGACAATATACCACTCATCCTTACCCGGAACCTGCAATACCGAATGGTGGCCCGTACCGTAAATACCTGCATTGGCATCTTTGGTCAGCACCAGGTTTTCGGCAGGAACCGTCCATGGCCCCAGTGGCGATTTAGACGTAGCGTAATGCACCTGGTAGTCAGGGCTACGGGTATCGTTTTCAGACCACGTTAGGTAATAGGTACCCTTGCGGTAAAACACATACGTACCTTCGTTGTAACTTTTAGTCGGAGTAATAACCTTAACTGTTTCAGGCTTTATGGTTACCATATCGGCATTAAGCTCTGCTACAGCAGCATAACCATTACCCCAGTACAGGTAAAACTTACCACTTACCGGATCACGGAATACATCAGGGTCTATCTCCTGACCTCCCTTTTGGCCTTCAGGCCTTGTAGCCACAATCGGCTTACCGCTGTCTTTAAATGGTCCTGTAGGATTGTCAGATACGGCAACACCTATTTTCTGGGCAGCTGTAAAGTAGTAGTAGTATTTATACTGACCTTTCTTTACTTCCTTTTCTATGATACACGGCGCCCACGCGTTACGATCGGCCCAAGTTACATCTTTACCAAGAGTAATGATTTTTCCTTCGTCTTTCCAGTCTACAAGATTGGTTGAAGAAAACGTCTTGAAATATTTACCCGACCATCCGTCGAAACCATCGCTGGTTGGGTATAGATAGTATTTCTTAGTCTTGTTAGAATACAAAATCTCAGGATCGGCATAGTAGCCTTCCAGCACCGGGTTGTTATTCAGGCGTGGTAGCTTAGCAGGAGTTCCCCACTTGGCAAGCATCCTTTTCAGTTCCGTACGCGTAATAGGCACAACAGTTCCGTGACGTGGCATAAAATCCATGCTGATTTCACTGTCAATCAAAGAAAAATGTTCCAGGTCGGTGCTCTTTGTAAACTGGTATTTGCCTTTCATATACACATCATACATAAGTATGTACGTATCAGAATTGTTCAGTTTAAACACACCTGCTCCTTCCACACTTTCGTTAGTCTGCTGCAGGTACTCGTCTTTTTCTATCCAAACACCCGATGTAAGGTTAGTTGTAGTAGCGGTTTTAATACCGTTTTTACCACCTTCGGTTTTATAGAACAAGTGGTATACACCGTCTTTCTCTATAATATCGCCATCTATGCATGCATTGCCTGATTTTGGCGTAAAAAGCACTTTTGGAGCACTCTCAAGCCCTGTAAAATCGGCATTCGCATAAGCATAGTAAATAATATCCGGACCTTTGCCATGCTGCATAGAAAAGTATACCATATACTTATTGGCATCTTTGTCAAACACCGTTTGGGGTGCCCAGACACGCTTCAGGTCTTCGTTATTTGGATAGGTTTTCTGGATGTTTACAATAGAAGACGTCCAGTTTACCAGGTCGGCAGATTTTAGCAATACCATGGCGCGGTTGCTGTCCCACCCCTTAGAGGAAGTCATATCGGTAACCACCATACGGAACACACCGTCAGGGCCACGCAATATGTGTGGGTCGCGTACGCCACCGGTAGAACTGATTTTTTTAGAATCAATGACCGGATTGTTATTGTTTAGTGCATAGTAATGGTAACCATCAAGGCTTACGCCAAAACGGATGGCCTCCTCCTCTACGGTATTTCCGGTGAAATACGTAAACAGGTACGCCACCTCGTCTTTAGGCCTGCTGTCGGTTTGCGCGACAGCAGGCATAGATAAGGTTACCAATGAAAAAATAGTAAGGATGATTTTCTTCATACGTTATTTTACAGTAATAGTGGTTTCCACAGGCTTAAGCCATGGGCTGGTAAACTTCACCGTAACGGTACCGGCAGTACCTGTAGACTCTATATAAGCCAGGATGTGCCCGTGTAGTACACGTTGTACGTTGTCAGTATAGTCTGTCATGTCGCTGTTGTTACCTGCTTCAAGTCCCAGTAGTTTACCAGGGCCACTAACGGTACAGGTTACTTCATTGTCAGAAAGCATTACCGGAACACCGTTTTCGTCTACAACCTGTAGCAATACCTGTGCCACGCCTTTATCTTTATTAATAGTAATGCCTTTTTGTTTAACAACCAGTGCAGCCGGTTGCTTAGATGAGTTAATAGCATAACGGCTTACTTCTTTTCCGTTTTTATCCAGACCGATAACCTCTAGCTTTCCTGCTTTGTATGATACGTCCCAAACAATGATACCTGTTTTTTCGTCGTAAGGCTTCACCTCACCTACTTGCTTGCCATTAAGCTCCAGTCGTGCTTTTGCAGCGTTAGTGTACGCTACCACACGGATGCTTTGTCCGTCCTCGTAGTTCCATACATCCCACGCGTCTTTAGACGGTTGTCTTTCCTTATCTGGTGTTGGGTATGTACCAATGAATGCCATAGGCTTATCTGACCAAAGCGACTGACGGAAATATCCGCGGGGCTTTATTTGTCCTGCAAAATCTACAAGACCTGAGTAGAACCCACGAGATGGCCATGCACCTGATTCACCAAGATAATCAATACCTGTCCAGATGAACTGACCGAAAATGTGCTCATTATTTTTAACCGCTAACCACGGATCAAGGTCATGTACGGTTTCACTACCGTAAATAACACGCTTAGGGAATTTTTTGTGATCCGATACGTATTTGCTTTCAGTATAGTTATATCCCGTTACATCTATAAGGAACGGATATTCTGTTTCGTTACTCATGGCTACACCGGCAAGACCCGCTGTAGTAACACGTGATTTATCAAATTTCTTAACTACATTAACCAGTCTTTTGGCAATGCCACCAAGACGCATAGCATCTGGGGCATCTTTTTTGTAGCCACCGTAAGCTGCCTGTCCAAAGCCTGTATCCTTACCGCCGTCCAGTACCGGGTGCGAATACGGGTCGTTAGGGTAATCTACCTCGTTACCTATACTCCAGCCCCAAACCGAAAGGTGGTTACGGTCGCGGCGTACCATATCTTCAAGGTCTTTTTCTGCCCAGTCGGCAAAAATGTCATACGAACCCTGGAAGCCTGGAGTACCCTGGTTCCAACCTGTTATCCATTTACGTTTAGGGTATTCCCACTCGTCATACGCTTCATTAAGTACCAGTATACCAAGTTCATCACACAGTTCATAGAATACAGGAGCCTGCGGATTGTGGCTGGTACGGATGGCGTTTACACCAATAGCTTTAAGGGTTTGAAGTCTTGATTTCCAAACCTCTTCCGGTACGGCAGAACCTAGTACACCCGCATCGTGGTGAAGACACACGCCTTTCATTTTCATCCATTTGCCGTTAAGAGCAAAACCTCTATCAGGATCGAATGTAAACGTACGGAAACCGGTTTGTGTAGTTGTAGCATCTATCTGTTTGCCATCTTGTAGTACAGTAGTTTTAAGCGTATACAGGTTTGGCGTGTCAAGGCTCCACAGCTGGGGATTACTTACCTTAAGTTGTGTAGCTACCTTATCTTTTGCATTAGCCGCAACAGTAAGTTTCTGCGAATTTTTGGCTACTACCTTACCGTTTTTGTCAACAAGCTCGTTAAGAACCGTTACACCTGATTTCTTAGCAAGTCCATTCTCCACTTCTACCTCTACGTTTAGCGTACCGGCATTGCCTTTAACCTCAGGGTGCGTATAAACACCCCACTGGTTAATGTGTACCGGATTTGCGTATACCACATACACATCGCGGTAAATACCAGAACCGGTATACCAGCGTGAATCAGCGCTCTGGCTGTGGTCTACACGTACGGCAATTGTATTGTCTCCGCCAAAGTTTATGTAAGGAGTAGCATCGTAGCTAAATGATATATATCCGTTAGGACGCTTGCCTAAAGAATGACCGTTAATAAACACCTCGCTACGGTTGTACACACCTTCAAAGTGCAGGTATACCTTTTCTCCTTTTTTTGCCTGAGGCACATTAAGGCTCTTACGGTACCAGCCTATACCTCCGGGAAGATAACCGGTACAGCTGGCAAGTGTAGGACTTAACTGGCCTTTTACGCTCCAGTCGTGCGGAACGCTTACTGCCTGCCAGTCTTTATCGTTAAAACTGATTTCTTTAGCCTCTTGTTTGTCTTCAAGGGCAAATTTCCAGTTGTCGTTAATTTTTTGTGGTTGCCCAAACGATACCTGACCCACTGCGGCCATCCAGGTAACATTTAGCATAGAAAGGAAAATTTTCGTAGTTGTATTCACTCTTCTTGGTTTTAATGAAATGATAAATCTTTTATTCTTCTTTTTATGTAGTGTGATTTAAAGCCCTCCTGTTGTAAGAGTAATAATACTGCGAGCAGGGATTGTAACCGGTTGCCCGTCTGTAACAGCCTGTACTTGCAGCTCTTTATCGGCAGAGGTAACATATGCCTTAGTACCGCTAAGGTTAGCTGTGCCCTTCTTAAGGCTAACAGTTACCGGTTGCGCACCAGAGTTTACAATAACCGTAACCAGGTTACCTGTAGCAGGATCCTTATATGCCGAGTATAAAAAGTTTTGGTTTACACTGTCTCCCTGGCTGTTGCTTATGCCTACCCTCTGGTAGCCCGGCCTTATAAAACGGCTATAGTTACCCAATGCCCAAAGCATTTTACTCTTGTAATAGTTACCGTCTGTCTTTTGTTTGTCTATGTAAATAAGACCATCTTTATAATCGTAAGGCGAAATAGCCAGCCACCAGTGCCATGCAGTTGCATTTGCCACAGCCAGGTCGGTATGTATAATACGGGCAAGGTAGAGCGCCGGGCTAATGCCTAAATCGCGTCCGTTACCGTCAATTTCTCCCGAGTTGTCGCCAAGAATACAGTACTCTGACATCCAGTACCTAAGTCCGCTTACCTGGCTTACTGCCGTTGCCAGCCGTTGCCTTTGACTCACCATAGTATTGAAAGGCGATGTGGTAAAGTAGCTGTGTCCTGCAATTTTTGGTTCTACTTTAGAAAGATTTCCCACATAGTTTGCAGAACCCGGCATAAAAAATTCCTGTATCTGGTTAGAGCGGTTTGGTTTGTTGCCTACTTCGTATAGGTAATTAATTTGTGCGGCTTCGCTAAGGCTGATTGTAGCACCAATACCGCTATTTTCTATCTTTTGGTTAAGCAAGGTAGTAATACCAGCCACTTCGTTATTATAAAAAGGAGTTCCTTCCTGGCCTCCGTCATTCCAGTCCCATTGAGGTTCATTCATTGGGCTGATGTAGTTTGGCGTAAGTCCTTTTGTTTGCAAACCCTGTGCTACCGCTACAAGATAATCAGCATAACTGCCATAGTTCTTCGAGGCTAAATTTGAAGTAATCGTTCCCTGGGATGCAAATGCCTTTCCGTTTCGGGTAAGTGAAACCGGCGGACTGTTAGGGAAAATCAGTAGTTTTTCTACGCCACGGGCTTTGGCTGCCTGTGCAAACCAAACCTGCCCCTGTTGTTTGTTCCAGTCGTATGTACCATCGGTATTACGGAACGATTCGGCACGGCGCCATTCGTCGCCTATACCACTGGCTGTACCTTGTTCGGCACTACCCGCCCCAACGTTAAAACGCCAAATGGAAAGCCCTATACCCAACGGATTACCCGAAGCGTCTTTCTCTTTACTGAAAAGCAAATCGGCTATGGCATTACGTTTGGCATCGGGCCAGTTTCCGGTAAACTGACACGACCATGCATCTGACGCGCCAAAGTGTTCCATAGTCTGATACGTTACGCCGTCATTAATTGTAAGTATTATTTCCTGCGATGAAGCGGGAGTTGAATTTTTTACACCATCGCTGCTGCTGCATCCTGTAATGGCAATGCCTGCAAGGGTTATTAGCGCGCGATTGTATGATTTTTTAAGCATGGTAATTTTTGATAAGGTTTAACCGGATAAAAGAAATAAAAGCCGGGGAAAACAGTGTTCCCCGGCTTATTATAAACTAGTAATTTGGATTTTGCTCAAGCTGGTTATTAGATGCCTGGATTTCAGTCCTAGGTATCGGCAACCAGTAATGTTTGGTTTGGAATGCTTTTCCTGCCAATGCTGTTTTTCTTGCGTAGGTAAGCGTACCATCGTTATTTTTAACAATGTCTATACCGTAAGCAGGGGTATTCTCTACAACATCTGCGATCATCCAACGCCTTACATCGTAAAAACGGTGTTCTTCAAAAGCAAGCTCTATCCTGCGCTCATGGCGGATACGCTCGCGCATGTCTGACTGGCTAAGACCCGCAGGGAAATCAGGCATACCTGCCCTTTGGCGGATAAGGTTTATAGCAGCATAAACACTTCCATCAGGACCTACAGCCTCGTTTTGCGCTTCAGCGTAGTTAAGCAGGATTTCGCCATAACGGAAGTAAATCCAGTTTTGTACACCCGCTACATCCCAAGGGTTGATGATAGGCAAATCTTCACGCATAAACTTCCTTAGGTAGTAACCACTTTTACTGCTGTTCCAGTTATCCGGTCCTTGCGGGCTATCTAAACCACCGGGTAATGAACTAGGTGTAAGTGACCTGAATGTTTCTACGTTTCTATCACGATACGGTGCACCGTTGTATAGTACTGTAGCGTAAAAACGTGGATCCCTGTTAGCATACGGAGCTGCAGCCTGAGTAGGATTGTTCCAGCTGAATGCAGTACCATCGGCCATTTCATAATCATCTACAAGGTTTTGAAGTGGTACGTTTCCGCCCCATCCGCCATAACCGTTAGGGCCATGGGCAATTTCAAGCGCATAGTGTCTTGCAGAAAGGTTATAGAACCTTGCAAAAATATACTCTGAGTTACTACCTGATGTAGTAAACGTTTGAGCATAGTTATTATACAGACTATACATACCCATATCCATTACTGCTTTACTGGCAGCAGCTGCGGCAGCCCATTTCTGGGTATTGCTACTTCCACCTGTGTAAAGCGGACTCGCGGCATATAAAAGTAACCTTGCTTTAAGTGCAAGGGCAGCTCCTTTTGTAGCACGACCTTCACCGTAAGCAGCAAAGGTATTTACCGGTAGTACGGCTGCGGCTGCATCTAACTCGCTGGTTACATATGCCATAGCTTCTTCTATAGGCCTACGGTCAAAAAGCGCAGGATCAGAGAAATTCTCACCAAGCTGTGTTACCCTGTCTCCCATAAGCACAACCTTGCCATAGTTACGGATAAGATCATGATAACGGAATGCGCGGATGAACCTAAGTTCAGCAATAAGGCGATTTTTATGTGACTCGGCCATGCCTAACTCGTTAATACGTGAAAGTGCATAATTTACCTCACGGATACTACGGTAGCTACGTGCCCAAAAAGTACCTGCTATACCAAGGTTTTCAGGAGACAGACCTCCCTGTTGTATAATCCACGTGTTATCATCATTGTTATACATAGATTCGTCTGTAAGCGATGCCCAAAGACCGTATTCAAAACCACGGCCGAAGCCCGGCTGGTTAGCATCACCTTCTTTATTACCAAGCCTAACTCCTACGTAACGGTTAATTACGAAGGCTTCAAATAAAGTTGAATCTGAAAATATAGCCGCATCCGAAAGCCTGTCCGTAGGATTTATATCCAGGAAGTCTTTCTCACAGCTTGTAAACATTAGCCCTGAAGCCATGGCTAATGACAAAGAAGTTATTATTATTGATTTTTTCATTGCGATTTTTTGTTAGAATTGTACATTAAAACCTAGGTTAATGATTTTCTGTTGCGGATAAAACTGACCACTCTCGTTGTTTCCTTCCGGATCGTAGTCTTTTACTTTTGTTAGAGTAAATAAGTTAAATCCGCTTGCATAGAACCTTAAGCTGGTTATACCATATTGCTTAACGAAATCAGCAGGGATGGTGTAACCAAGCTGTACGTTTTTAAGCCTTACAAAAGTCGCATCGTTCAGCCAGAAATTGTTACGGTACAATCCGCCACTTACCGCAGATGAAGACCTGTCGCTTACACGCGGATATGTTCCTCCTGTGTTTGTAGGACTCCAACGGTTATCTGCCCAGCTGCTGTAGTAGTTACCTACAGTACCACTTTCCGGCAATACATACTGGCTTACCTGAGTTTGACCAGAGAACAATAGGCTTATATCAAAATTCTTGTAGCTGGCATCTGCAGAAAGACCAAAAATTATTTGAGGTATGTTACCAAACTTGCTCCTTGTCATATCGTCTGCAGTAATTTGTCCATCACCGTTAACATCCCTGTATATAAGATCACCCGGAAGTGTACCTGTAACGTGTGGAGTTGCGTCTATCTGTGCCTGGTTTTGGAAAATACCTACAGCATCATAAAGAAGGTACGTATTCATAGGATTACCTGTTGCACGTTGGTAATCTAATACTCCAGGTGCCTCGTCTACGAAAAGAATTTTGTTTTTGGCATAGGTAAAGTTACCTGATACACCCCAACTGAAATCACCATTATGGCTGTAGCCCAGCGTTGCCTCAAAACCATGGCTTTTTACTTTACCAATGTTTTCCTGCGGTACAAGAGCATCACCACCATAAGGGTTTACAATACCTGTTGATCCCGGTAATGAGCCACTTCTTGTTGCAAGGATATCACTCCTGTCTTGTGTATAATAGATACCCTCGAAAGTAAAGCCTTTAAGGAACCTTGCATTAATACCTATATCTGTTTTAACAGCGGTTTCCCATGTAATGGCAGGGTTTGCAAGCTTGGTTAGATCTATCCCTGAAGTAAGTACATTTCCTACTACATAGCGATTATTAAACGAGTAGTTATCAAAATACTGGAAGTTAGGTATGTCGTCGCCTCCTAATTGCCCCCATGAAGCACGAAGCTTAAGATCGTCAAAAAACTTCACGTTATCAGCAAACCAACTTTCTTTCGAAATACGGTAACCTGCAGAAATTGAAGGGAAGAAACCAAAACGTCCGCTCTTAGGGAAGTTTGATGAACCGTCTACCCTAGCCTGAAGGTCTAACAAGTACTTTTCACCATAATCATATGCAACACGGCTGATAACACTCTGCCTTGTAAAGTTCCAAGAATAACCACCGTTAGTAGCATCAGTTGCAGCTGCACCACCCTGTCCTAGTTCAGGAGTTGTAATGGTAGGGAAGTTAATACGCCTTGCGCTAAAGCTATGGAATTTAAGATCACTTTGTTCATAACCTACAAACGCGTCTACATTATGCTCATTAAACTTACGCTTAAAGTTTAGCTTAATGTTAGATACTGCCTGCGATTGACTTGTCTGAGATTCACTAAGATCTCCTTTTTGGTTCGCACCACCGCCTACAACCCTAGGGTCATATTCATTGGTATTTACGTTATACTGATACAGTGTATATGGTACGCTAAATGCTTTTGAACGGCTCTCCGTTACGTCTGTAGAGAAGAAACCATCAGCAGAGAAACCTGCACCTATGTCATAACTTCCCCTTAGGATACCATTAAACACATATGTTGGGTTTTCATTTATACCTCCAATGCTTGTAGGCAATAATACCGGGTTGCCGTTTTCAACACCTGTTGTAGGTAATCCGTTAGGATAATATGGTGCCGTTGTAGGGTATGCACGGTAAATTGCCCTGAAAATACCACCTGCTCCGGTTATAGGATAAACCCTGTCTTCTTTACGACCGTTAAGCGCAACACCCACTTTAAATCTGTCACTAATATTAGCGTCAATATTTGTCCTGATGTTATACTGATCATAGTTTGCAGCACTGTTTTTATACAAACCATCCTGAGAAACCTTACCTAACGATACATAATAGTTAGTAGTTTCAGAACCACCCTGTAAGCTTAGGTTGTGCTTGGACTGTAGCGAGAAATCACGTAATGTAGCCTTTGCCCAGTCAGTATTAGGGTGTAGTAGCGGATCAGAACCGTCACTGAATTGCTGTATGTCCTGTGCAGTATAAATCTGGTTCATACCGTTAGCAGGATTGTTATAGTATTCTATTTCATTACGAATTTGTGCGTACGTCGCCGCATTCGCCATTTTAGGAAGTCTTGTTGGAGACGAGAAACCCTGGTCAAACTGATAATCTAAAGTAAGTTTAGAACTCTTCTTTCCTTTCTTGGTCGTAACAAGTATAACACCGTTAGCCGCACGGCTACCGTAAATAGCTGCAGAGGCATCTTTAAGTACCGAAATACTTTCTATCTCGGCAGGGTTAAGCCTGTTTAGACCTCCCAGCTGGCTTGGCACACCATCTACTACGATTAGTACGTTATTACTACCCGTTGTGTTAAGACCACGAATGGTTATACCTGAGTCATCATACCCGGGCTCACCTCCACGGTTGTTTGCAATAACCCCAGATACGCGTCCGGCAAATCCGTTAGATACGTTCACCGCGGGGCTCTTAGCCATTTCTTTACCGCTTATTTCAGATATTGAACCGGTAAGAGTAGCTTTCTTTTTAACGCCGTAACCCACAACCACAACTTCTTCAAGTTCTTTGTTGTCTTCTTTTAGGGTTACGTTTATAGTGCTCTGGCCGCTTACGGCTATTTCCTGGGTTTGGAAACCAATGCTGCTGAATACAAGTACAGCATCTGCCGAAGCTGCAGGTATTTCAAAATTACCGTCAAGATCGGTACTTACGGCTGTATTGGTACCTTTTACCATTACGGTTACACCCGGCACAGGCATACCATCCGACGAAACTACCTTACCTTTTACAGTAGCCTGATACCAGGTTTTATTATACGCACCAGCTAGTGGCGATGCTCCGTAAAAAGTAGCTGTAGATAAACTCATGCACATGAGCAGCAGCATCTGCCCCCGTACACTGTTTTTTGAATTTAAAAGCGTAGTTTTTTTCATAAATACAAAAAGTGTTAAGTAGGTCCCCGCTTTTTTAAGTTTAGGGATCTTGAGGTTTAGTTTTAGGTTAATGTTTTAATCTCCTGAATTAGAAAATTGCAGGATGTACTAATCATAGGCGTTTCGTGTTTTGTTAAGGTTATTTGTGTTTGATTATATACTATTTGTTTAATAAATGATTCTGAAAAAATAAACCTGCCCAAAGTAAAACTCACCAAATACAAGGGGCAGGTGTAAAAAACCAAATATTAACTCCAAACTTCTTTAACTGTACGTACCGGATTTTCAAGGAGCAATCGCCCCTATTAAAACTTAAACGTTATAGTAACAGGGTACAGCTACAAAGTAAGGGGGGTAAAAACACATTTTAGGCGGGTAAAATAGAAAAACAACGGGGGTAAATTCGCATGCCTGCAAAACAAAAATACTGTAAATCAAAGCATTAAAATATAGCTACTGTTTTTACCCTAATTTACCATGTATAGATGCTTCAAATTAAAAAAACGTTTTCGTTATTCTGTCGTTTACATAGAGTAAACTATGGAATAATGAAAACGTTACTTTAAAAATTAGCAAATGTTTATTTTATTACATTTAAATCACGGTTAAAGGAAGCCTTATATTTCTTAATATAATCGGATGGTGTCATACCGAAAAGCTTTACAAACTGCTGGCGGAAATATTGCTGGTCTTCAAATCCCACCTGAAGTGCTGCCTGCGCTATATTCATGTTTTCGGTAAGCATAAGTACAGCAGCCCTGCGAAGGCGTACTGAACGTATAAACGCGTTAAGCGTTTGCCCAGATATATTTTTTATTTTATCATAGAGGCTACGATGGCTCATACCCATTTCCTGAGCAAATATCTTAATGGTGAAATCAGCATTATCCAGATTTGCCTCAATTATTTCTATACATTTTTTCAGGAAATCTTTATACTCTACAGGTACCTTATTACTATCATCGCGCAGGGTTATGGTATCAAGAAAATAACTCTTAAGGCTGGTGCGGCTTTTAAGCAGGGTATCTACCTTGGCCAGTAAAATATCACTATCAAATGGCTTGGTTATATAATCATCTGCCCCTTCAGATATCCCCTTAAGATGTATCTCGGGGCTAGATGTAGCAGTAAGCAATATTACAGGAAGGTGACTTAGCTCAGGGGTTTCCTTCACCTTTCGGCAAAGTTCCAGTCCATCCATACCATCCATAGAAATGTCGCTTATAATAATGTCTGGATGATGTTGTTTTGCCATATCATACCCCACAATGCCGTTTTCGGCAGTGAATACAATATAAGACGGCGCAAACAAACTCCCCAGATAACCGCGAATCTCAGGGTTATCATCTACAATAAGTACTGATTTTTTATCGGTAACAATCTCTTTATCAAGCACAGGAATTTCTTCTACCGGCGTAACAGCTTCCTCCTTAATAGCATCTCCTAATAATTCTTCTACAAGTTCAGACATTTTAGGGCTAATGGCACTGATAGGCATGTCGGCAAAATGCTCGTACCCTTTAAGGAAACTTAACGTAAATGTACTTCCCTCCCCCTGCACACTTGTGCAACGTATACTACCATGGTGTTTTTCTGTAAAATGTTTCACCACAAACAGCCCGATACCAAAACCGCTTCCTGCAACAGGCTTGGTATTCACCCTCCTGAATTTTTCAAAAATATAAGGAAGGTCATCATCATTAATACCACAACCTGTATCACTAATACTTATGTGGGCCTTGTTATCTTCAATAGACAACTTTATGATAATTGTACCGCCTGATGGTGTGTGCTTAAACGCGTTTGAAGCCAGGTTGAACAGCGCTATCTCTATTTTTTCATAGTCACCGAAAATTTCGGTTTTTTTCTTCGGAAGTTCCAGTTTAAAATCTATATCCTGCTCCCGTGCCTGATTTACGAAGCACTGATGCACCTCACTACACATATGATTGAGGTTTATAGCCGATATCTTCAGCATATCCGCATCGCTTTCTGCCTTACGGAAAAGCAATAACTGATCTACAAGACTCAGTAATCTGCGGGCATTACGGTGCGCTACGGCGAGGTCTGCGGGCAAATCAGGGTTTTCATTTACCGGTTTTTTTACCGCACGGCGCAGTGGATTTATAATCAAGGACAATGGTGTACGGAACTCATGCGAAATATAGGTAAACATCTCCATCTGCTTCTCTGCAAACTCTTTTTCCTTACGGCTTTCTATCTGCGCAAGTTTTACCTTATAGCGCATTTGTTCTTTATTCTTATTATAACGGATGTACGCGTACACCGCCCCTGCTGTCATGGCAAAGTACAGTACATACGCCCACCAGCTGCGGTACCATGGTGGCAAAACCGTAATATAAAGGAGTGAAGTATCTTTATTCCAGGTACCATTAATGTTCTTGGTCTTTACCTTAAACACATAATCACCTTCGGGCAGGCGGTTGTAGTTTGCCTTATGGATATGGTCTGAAAAATTCCAATGGTCATCCCATCCGTCAAGATAATAGGCATAGGTAAGCTTATCGCTGTTTGTAAAATCAGGCTCTACAAAGTCTATGGTAAGTGTAGTCTGGTCAAACGGCAGGCGAAGGTTTTTAATCTGACCCGCTGTAGTACCGCTAATAATACCAGGATTATTTTCTACCGGCTGGTTATTAATATAAAGCCCGGACAAAAGTATATTATTAGTCGTTTTATTATCTTTAATACGTTCAGGATTAAACATATTAAACCCTCTTATACCACCGAAAAGAAACTGGCCGTCAGAGAGTTTCAGTGCCGCATTAAAGCTAAACTGATTACTTTGCAACCCATCATTTACAGAAAAGTTCATAAAAAGATTGCTTTCCACATCAAAGCGGCTGAGGCCGTTATAGGTACTCATCCATAAATCGCCATTTCTGTCTTCAAGCAGGCGTAGTATTGTATTTCCGGGTAACCCTTCGGCAGTAGAAAAACGCTTGTAAGCACCTGTTTTTCTGTCAAAAAGTAATAATCCTCCCTCTTGTGTACCTACCCAAAGCCGGTGCTTACTATCTTCCAGCACGCTTCTTACGGGGTAACCTATTTCGTATACATTATGCTTACGCGTTTGCGTATCTATACTGTACAATGAAGTATAATTACCGCCCCATAACCTGCCATCGGCAGTTTCCGTAAGGCATTGCAGATTTTTTATTTTGGGATCAAAAAGCTCAAACGCATTACTTGCTGCATTAAAACGGTAGAGGCAGCCCTCATTCGTAGCGCTGGCCCAAATGTTTTTTTCAGAGTCTTCAAAAACCAGCCATGTATTACGCTCCACCTTTTTGGTAATAGGATTGTAACAGTCAAAATATTCTGTTTTGCCTGTTGCTGGGTCTATACGGTTTATGCCACCCGCCCAGGTAGATACCCATATACGATTGTAGCTATCATGCACTAATCCTGTAATAAAGTTGCTTGTAAGCTTATAAGAAGAACCGGCAGATTTCGTATAATTAGTATAACTGTTGGTTTTTCGGTTCCAGTATCGCAATCCTGCCCCATCGGTACCTATCCACACATTTTTCTTTTCGTCTTCACAAAACGAAAGGATAAAATTCTCGGCGAGGGTATTCGTATCCGTTCCCTTATGTTTAATTGTGGAAAAATATGTAGGATTAGCTCCTATAATGCTAATGCCGCCACGCAAAGTGCCTACCCATTTATTACCTGCGGCATCTTTATACAAGGCATATACAGCATTACTTTTTACCACCGTTTCGGGATTTATATCCCGGTAGGGTACTGCAGATGTACTATTCTTTTTTAATGCGAAAAGGCCACTTCCATCCGTAGCGATAAGCAATGTGCCGTTATCATACAAAAGGTTCGTTGCGCTTGATTTTTCAAGATAATTAGCCGATAGTGTGCCTTTTACCGTATCATATAGAAATAATCCTTCATCTGTACCTAGCCAAACACTGGTATTACCGGCCGAAAGCAGGCAGTTTACATTGAGGTCAGAAGCAAATACATGTACCAGGCTACTAGACTTTACATCAAAACGACAGAGGCCAATATTACGCACAAATACCCAGGCAAACTGCTTATTATCAGAAGGCTCAACCCCTATAACATCATAAGCATAGGTTATTTTATTCCCCTTTTTAAGACCAATCTGTTTTCCCGTAAAGTTTCGGTCCGTATAAAATAACAGGCCACTTTGCTGGGTACCTACCAGCATGCCATTTTTAGCAAGTTTCTTAATTTGGTGAATATCGCCGTTAACAGTAAGTAATTTCTGTCCGGATTTATATTCCAGGGGACTAAAAATCTGTGTAGCCTGGTTCAGCACACAACCACCTTTAGAAGTACCTATCCATATATTGTTAGCGGCGTCACTAGAAAGACAATATACGTTATTAGAAATCAGTGTAGCGTCATCCCCCAGGCGATTTCGGTAAACTTTAAACTCATAACCGTCGTAGCGGTTAAGCCCGTCGTAAGTCCCTATCCACATGAAGCCATTGGCATCCTGGTGCATGGTAAGTACTGAACTGTTTGACAGCCCTTGTGCCAAATCATAAAACGCTACCGGATACCCCTGCCCCAGTATAAATTGTGTATATAAAAGCACAAAAAAGACAAAAAATACTTTTGCTTTACTCATAATCATCATTCCTGTTTGCTCTATAGTAAGGGGTGAATGGAGCACTGTGTTTTACAGCAGTGCCAAATTAACACTTATTTAAGGAAAACACAAAAAATAACATCTTAAAATATACATTGTTAATTTTTGAAGTCAGATTTTTAAATTAAAAACCACTATATCGATTACGAAATTTATTATTTGCCACTTCATAACCAATAAAACACAAACATTTAAAAAACAATACATTACACTTAAAATAATTTTTACATCAAAAATATCACTGCGATTTTACCCTACCTGTTTTTCCATTTTACCCTTGTTTTAGTTCTTACGCAATCGTTTACTTTGTAAGCGCACATATACTTTAACATTGTGTAACCTCATATTTTATCAAATCATCTTATATGAAAAAAATATTGCCGCTTACCCTCCTTGCTGTAACCCAATTTATGGCGGCACAGCAAAACGAGTGGGAAAATCCGCAGCTTACCGACAGGAATAAGCTACAGCCTCATGCGAAATTTTTAATTTACAACAACGAAAAAGATGCGCTGGCAAATAAGCCCGAAACCTCTCAATGGTATAAGAGCCTTAACGGGCAGTGGAAATTCAGCCTGGTAAAAACACCTGCCGAACGGCCTCAGGATTTTTATACCGAAAATTATAACGACAGCAGCTGGAAAGAAATAAAAGTACCTTCTAACTGGGAGCTACAAGGATTTGACATTCCCATCTATACTAATATAATATATCCCTTCCCTAAAAACCCGCCGTTCATCGACGGTAAATATAACCCAGTGGGGAGTTACCGCACGCACTTTACTACGCCTGATAACTGGAACAACCGCGAAGTGATTATGCACTTTGGCTCAATAACCGGCTATGCACGCGTTTTTGTAAACGGTAAGGAAGTAGGCATGACTAAAGCGAGCAAGACCCCTGCCGAGTTTAACGTTACCAAGTTTCTTAAAAAAGGAGATAACCTGCTTGCGGTACAAGTATTTCGCTGGCATGATGGCAGCTACCTCGAAGACCAGGATTTTTGGCGCCTTAGTGGTATAGAGCGCGATGTGTACATGACCGCGTTACCGGCAACTTCGGTATGGGATTACCAGGTGAGCGCCGGGCTGGACGACAGCTATAACAACGGTGTGCTTTCGGCTAAAATAGACCTTAAGAAATACAAAAAAGACAATATAGCCGGTAAGCTTACCTTTACGCTATCAGACGCTACAGGAAAACAGGTATATGCTGAAACCAAGGCTGTAGCCGCAAATGCTACAACGCTAAATTTTGGCACTACTGTAAAAGGTGTACAAAAGTGGAGTGACGAAACCCCTTACCTATACAACTACACCATAACCTGGACCGGACAAAAAGGTGAAACCGACGTAATATCGGGTCGTACGGGATTCCGTAAGGTAGAAATAAAGGATGCCCAGCTTATGGTTAACGGCAAGCCTGTAATGGTAAGCGGCGTTAACATACATGAACACGACCCCGTAAACGGCCATGCCCCGAACAGGGAACTGATGATGAAAGATCTTGCCCTTATGAAGCAAAACAACATCAATACCATACGCATGTGCCACTATCCGCACGACACATATTTTTATGACCTGTGCGATGAATATGGCTTTTATGTAGTAGATGAAGCTAATATAGAAACCCATGCCATGGGCGCCGAACTGCAAAATCCTTTTGATAAAAGCAAGCACCCGGCCTATCTGCCTGAATGGGGCAAAGCACATCATGATCGTATAGAGCGTATGGTAGAGCTGGATAAAAACCACCCGAGCATCATTATATGGAGTATGGGCAACGAGTGCGGTAACGGCCAGAACTTTGTTGATGCCTACAAATGGCTTAAAGGCCGCGACAACAGCCGCCCTATTATGTTTGAGCAGGCAGGCGAAAAGGATAATACCGATATAGTGGCACCTATGTATCCTTCTATACAATACATGAAGGAGTATGCAGCCAGCAATAAAACACGTCCGTTTATAATGTGCGAGTACAGCCATGCTATGGGCAATAGTAATGGTAACTTCCAGGAATATTATGATATTATGGCTACCAGCCCTAAAATGCAGGGTGGCTGTATTTGGGACTGGGTAGACCAGGGTATTACTACTCGTGACGATAAAGGTGTAGAATACCTAGCCTATGGTGGCGACCTTGGAGGTAAAGACATGCATAATGATGAAAACTTCTGTGCAAACGGCCTTATCAATGCTAATCGCATACCTCATCCAGGGCTTAAGGAGGTTAAAAAAGTATACCAGGACATAAGCTTTAAGCTGAATGGTAAAGCTCTTACCGTAAAAAACCTGTATAAGTTTAAAGACCTTTCGGGTTTTAACTTTAAATGGGAATTGCTTAAAGACGGTAAAAAAGTACAGGATGGTACCTTTAACCTGAAAACGGCAGCAGGCGAATCGGCAAATGTACCCCTGAGCTTTAAAACAGATAACAGTGGCGAATATTACCTAAGCATTTACGCCGTTACAAATACAGCTACAACACTTGTACCAACCGGACATGAACTGGCACGCGAACAGTTTAAAATAAGTGGTGATTATTTTGCTTCGGCGAAAGCCAATGCCACAGGCAAGCTAACTGTAAAACAGAAAAAAGATATACTAACCTTTGAAGCCAACGGTGTTACCGGAACATTTGATGTAAAAACCGGAACTTTTACAAGCTACAAACAAAAGGATGCTGCTAACGAAGCCCTTACCGCTTTCCCTATTCCGTATTTTTGGCGTGCGCCTACCGATAATGATTTTGGTAGCCAGGAGCAAAAAAAATTAGCGGTATGGCGCACAGCACACCAAAATCCTGTGGTAGAAGCTGTAACAGTAGGTAAAAAAACTGATGCGGGTCAGCCTATAGAAGTAAAATACCTGCTTAAGAACATAAATGTGCCGTATAGCGTTAATTATCTTATACAGCCGGACGGCAGCATAAGCGTAACCGCAAGCATGGATCGTACGGGTAAAAATACACCGGAGTTACCACGTTTTGGGATGCGTGCCGAACTAACGGGCAGTTATGATAACCTTGAATACTATGGCCGTGGCCCTGAAGAAAACTATAGCGACCGTAATACCGCTACCTTTGTAGGCACCTATACCGATAAAGTAGCCAACCAGTTTATCTGGACATATATCCGTCCGCAGGAAAACGGTTATAAGACTGATGCCCGCTGGGTTTCACTTACTGATGCCAAGGGAAAAGGCATCGTGGTTAAGGGTACACAGCCGTTAGGCTTTAGCGCACTAAACGTATCTACCGAAGGCATAGATCCGGGCGATAAAAAGAACCAGAAACACAGAAATGATGTGCACCCGGAAGATAAGGTATACTTACAGATAGACCTTGCACAACGTGGTGTAGGCGGTGATAACAGCTGGGGTGCTTTACCTCACGACCCGTACAGGCTACTTGCTGACAAGTACACCTATACGTATACCATCAGCCTTAAATAACGTCCACAAACATTCATCTTTTATATTTTAGCCAAAAACCCTGTACCGTTTCCGGTACAGGGTTTTGTTTTATGTTGAAATGAATAATCAATTATACTATTGGCTCTATTTTAAAACCTGCTTTTTTTATGGTTTCTATCACTACTTCTTCAGGTAATGCTGTAGTGACCGAAAGTACCTTATCGGGATTGGCTGTATCTACACTCCAGTTTTTTATACCTTCAGTAGCATTAAGCAGCGGGGTAACTTTTGCCACACATCCACCACAGTTAATCGTTGTTTTAAATTGCATTTGCTTTTCCATTGTAATTATATCTTTTTGATTTTTAATAATAAACTGTTGCTTACCACACTGACACTGCTTAGCGCCATAGCCGCCCCGGCAAGCATAGGGCTGAGTAAAAAGCCGTTAAACGGATATAGTATGCCCGCAGCTACAGGAATACCTATAACATTATAAATAAATGCCCAAAAAAGGTTTTGCTTTACCGTAGCCATAGTAGCTTTTGATAAGTTAATTGCCATAGGCAGCTTAAGCAAGTCACCTGATATGATGGTCATTTTGGCTACGTCCATAGCAACATCACTACCATGTCCCATAGCTATGCTAACATCTGCCTGGGCTAAGGCGGCACTGTCATTAATACCATCTCCCACCATGGCTACTACTTTACCTTGTTGTTGTAGCTGCTTTATAAAATTAAGTTTATGCTGCGGGAGCACACCTGATTTGTATTGTGTAATACCTAAAGCACTTGCCACGGCTTTGGCAGTAGCGTTGTTATCGCCGGTAAGCATATACACCTCGATTCCTTTCTCTTGTAACGTTTTCACAGCTTCTTTTGATGTGTTTTTTAATGTATCAGCTATTGCAAAACCTGCAATAAGAGTATGTCCATCAGCAAAAAACACAAGTGTCTGGGCATTTTTCATTTGCTTCTGAATCCAACTTTTAGCTACTTCATTTAGGGGAATATTATTATCATTCAGCAGAGTTTCATTACCTACGAAATATTTCCTGCCGTGATAAACAGCCATTACGCCCTTACCCGCTATATTCTCTATGCTGATATTCTCAAGGAATCTTTCATCACTCATAAAATTTACAACGGCCTCGGCTAATGGATGCGACGAAGCCTTTTCAATACTATATAATATTAACTTGTATCGAGTCGCATCTGCAAACCATTGAGCATCGGTAACCTTTGGATGTCCCTCGGTAAGCGTTCCTGTTTTATCCAAAACTACTGCGGTAACTTTTCCTGCCCGCTCCAGGCTATCGGCATCTTTAACCAGTATGCCAAGTTCGGCACCGCGTCCTACTCCTACCATCAGGGCGGTTGGCGTGGCAAGGCCCAATGCGCACGGACACGCAATGACCAATACCGTTACCATAGTCATAAGCCCCTGCGTAAAGCCGTTTTCTCCACCAAAAACAATCCAAACAGCAAAGGTTAGCAGCGCAATACCTATAACTACCGGAACAAAAATTCCCGCGATTTTATCTACAAGGCGTTGTACCGGAGCACGACTGCCCTGGGCATCCTGTACCATTTTAATGATATGAGCCAAAAGTGTATCGCCCCCTACCTTCTCTGCCTTAAACTGAAAGCTGCCTTTCTGGTTTAGCGTACCGGCCAAGACTTTACTCCCGGTTTCTTTGGCAATAGCAACAGGTTCACCACTTATCATGCTTTCATCTACATAGCTGCTACCACTTATAACTTCGCCATCTACGGCTATTTTTTCTCCAGGCTTCACTAAAATTACGGTGCCTTGCTGTATACTGCTTACCGGCATTTCCATTTGGTGTCCGCCATGATGCACAACTGTAACTGTTTTTGGCTGTAGCCCCATCAGGCTTTTTATAGCCGACGATGTTTTTGCTTTGGCACGATCTTCAAGTAATTTGCCCAGCAATACAAACGCGATTACTACCGCTGAAGCCTCAAAATACACATGTGCGTGCAAACCACGCTGGTGCCAAAAATCAGGAAACAATGTATTAAACACACTAAATATATAGGCTACACCTGTACTCAGTGCCACCAGTGTATCCATATTTGTCGAACGGTGCTTTGTCTGTTTATACGCACCCAGAAAAAACTGTCTGCCAAAGTACCCCACAACAGGGGTAGCCAGCAACCACATTACATACGGTGCCCATGCCTCATTCATAAAAGCCGGAACCATACCTATGACCACTAAAGGAACTGACAAAGCCACCGACCAAATGGTACGGCGTTGCAGGTTGCTATAATGTGCGCGCTGCAGTTCGGCCAAGCTATCGCCTGCGTCTTCACTTTCATCAATCATCAGGTCATATCCTACAGATTGCAGGGCGGCCTTAAGTTGATGCGGATCTGTTATTGTGGGAATAAATTCTATGGTGCCGTTACCATTGGCATAATTTACATTGGCGCTTACCACACCGGGTTGCATAGCCAATACATCCTGGCTTCCGGCAGCACATGAAGCGCAACTCATATTAAGTACCGGAAACGTCTTTTTTATTGTAGGAACATCATAGCCCAGGCTACGAATTTGCTTTACAGCGGCAGGAACTGCGGTCGCAACATCAGTAGTTTCAATAGCCGCGCGATTATTATTCAGTTCTACTTTGTGTGAAGTAATACCTTTGACCTCAGCCAAACCTTTGTCGATGATCATGGCACAGTGTTCGCTGTCCATTCCTTGCAGGGGTAAATATATAATGCTGTGAGCTGCCATAACGTTCTGGATTTGTCTTACACAAAGTTACGGCGGCATTACTAAAGGAATTTACAGGATTACGGAAAGGGTTTATACCTTTTTGGCAACCGCGTCTAGCGGCTGGCGTAATGCAGTGGTATTTTTCCTGAAAACTGATGGGGTTATCCCAACCGTTTTGCGGAACTGTGCCGAAAGGTGGGCTACGCTGCTATAACCTAACATATCGGCAATTTCGCTAAGGGTAAGCTGGTTATATTGCAGCAGTTCCTTTACTTTTTCAATCTTCTGGAGAATGATATATTGCTCTATAGTAAAGTCCTCCTGAGCTGAAAACAATTTACTCAGCCCAGAATAATCACGGTGCAACTCTGACGCCAATAGTTCTGAAAATACTACGCTCCCCTCTCCCGAATGATGAATATGGTTAATGATAATGGATTTTATACGGTCTGCAACCTGGGATTTATTGTCTTCCAAAAGCTCAAACCCCTGTTCCTGCAGCTTTTCCCTTAGCGCTGACAATTGAGCTTCATCGGGTTCAGCGGCAATTACAGCCTCTCCAAGCGCTACATGCTGAGGATGCAAATCCAAATCATTGAGTACGCGCTCTACTGCCGAAATGCAGCGCGGGCAAACCATATTTTTAATGGAAAGTTTCATAAGGTAAAGTTACGGCAAAGTATACGTTTAGCAAAATACTGCTTTGTGAATTAGCGACAGCCTGTAATTGTAGGGGGATTTATTATTATTTTGTACTCGCTAAACCCAAATAACTACAAGAGACATGACAGAAGAAAAAATGGCTAAAAACCAGGCGTTAATTAAACATGCCTATGATAACTTCAATACCCGTAATATAGATGCGACGCTACAAGTGATGCATCCCGACATAAAATGGCCAAAAGCATGGGAAGGCGATTATGTAAAGGGGCATGAAGAAGTAAGGGCGTACTGGGAACGCCAGTGGAAAGAAATTAATCCTATTGTAACACCTGTAGGTTTCCGTGAGAGGGAAAACGGCACATTTGAAGTTGAAGTGAAACAACTGGTGAAGGATTTAGACGGTACTGTACTTTTTGATGGAAAAGTACTGCATGTATATACCATTAATAATGATTTGCTTGAGCAAATGGATATTGAATTAAGCTAACAGGCTCATTATAAAACGTTACATTTTCCGGCACAGTTCGGGCTAATATTTACAATATCAGCCCAAATATTTTTTTATTCAATATTTTTATATCTTTGACAAGATTATTTTAATACCATTGTAAAATTACTACAATCGTAATTTAGTGCTATAAAAAATAAAGGATATACAAAATGCCCGAAGCTGAAAGATTAGAGGAAATGCTGCTGGTAGGTGAACTTAAGCACCACAACGAAAGGGCATTTCGTAAGCTTTTCGATATGTACTACCAGGATGTATACGGCTATAGCATCAGCCTGCTTAAATCGAAAGATTTTGCAGAAGAAAATGTGCAGGAGGTATTTTTAAAGGTGTGGCAGCACAGGGAGACTCTGGACACCACCAAATCTTTCAGGGCGTATGTATTTACTATAGCACGCAATCAGGCTTTTAATACTTTAAACAAAGCCGCAAACGATGTATTACTTAAAGAGCAGATTTTTTACAGCAGTAACCACTCTTATGAGCAGGGCGACTATGCCATACGCGAAGACGATTGCAAAAAACTGAAAAAGCGTGCCATAAACGAACTGCCTCCTAAACGTAAGAAAATCTTTAAAATGTCGCGCAAGGGAAAAACCTATGAAGAAATCAGCGAAGAACTCGGCATTTCGGTACATACCGTAAAAAACCAAATGGGCAAAGCACTGGAGTCGCTGCGTATTTTTTTTCAGGCACATGACGAGGTTTTACTTATTATCCTGTTTTTTTCAATAAAATAATTACATTTTAAAATACTAAAAAACAGTAACTTAAATATTATTTTAAGAAAATTTAAAAAATTTATATCGTTTGAGTAGTAGTCAGGCTGCCCCCAACTGTATATTATATACAAAAGGACTAAAAAAGGCACCATGAACCACAACCAGGATATAAAAATACTACTTCAAAAATTTGTTTTAAACCAGTGCAGTGCTCAGGAAACTGAACAGGTAATAACTTACTACAGGGAAAACACCCTAACCGATGACTTCCCTACCGTAGAAGAGGTAAAAGAGCTGTTAGGCACACTTCCGGAAATGGATGCGGAAACAGCTAATGTTGTTTTTTCGGGTATAATAGCTAAGGGCAACGAAGCTAAAGTAATTCACCTCAGTCGCAATAAAACAACATATAAAAAATACATAAGCATAGCTGCCGGCCTTGCTTTGCTGTTTACCGCAGGCATAAGTTATTTACGTTATGAACGTGCTGCAAACGGTACAACAAAACCCGTACTGACCGGTAAAGAAATAACGCTTCAACTGGAAAATGGTAATATCCAAGTAATTTCAGAAGACGGCACAACCACGGTTACCGATGCCGACGGTAATGTAATAGGCAACAAAAATGGCAACAGTATTGTATATAACACCACATCTGATATAAAAAAACTGGTGTATAATACCATAACCATACCTAACGGTAAGCGTTTTAAACTGCAATTATCTGACGGTACACAGGTGCACCTTAACGCCGGTACCAGCCTTAAATATCCTATAAACTTTATAGCCGGGCAAAACCGTAAAGTATTTCTTGATGGTGAAGCTTTTTTTGATGTGGCTAAAGATGCAGCGCACCCTTTTGTAGTTAATGCCAATAAACTTGATGTAAGGGTATTGGGCACGCACTTTAATGTGTCAGACTATCCGGAAGATGAAGCGGCAGATGTAGTGCTTGTAGAAGGCTCTGTAGCCATGCATACTGCATCTGAAAGTTTTTCGGCAGAAAAAAGTACCATCCTGAAGCCCGGATGTAAAGGAAGTTACTCTAAAGAAAACGGCAGCATAAAAGTAAAACCGGTTAATACCTCTATGTATACCGCATGGATAAGTGGCGGGCTTGTATTCCGCAATATGGCCTTTAAGAGCATTATAAAAAGGCTGGAACGGCATTATGACATTACCATTGAAAACCAGAATGGAGCTTTGGCAAATGAAAGGTTTAACGCCAGCTTTAAGAACGAGCCTGTAGAAAAGGTACTGAGCTACTTTAACGACATACATGGCATAAGCTATACCAAAAAAAATAACCAGATTATTATTAAATAACCCAAACCTTAAAAACCCAAATGTATATGCAACAGTAATACCCGAAAAAAAGAAACCGGAAAAAGCCTGAGAACAATTTCCGGTTGAGTAGTGATTGAACCTAACGTAAATTAAATGCAATCTTCACAAATTTATGAAAAAAACCCAAAAGAACGCAGGGTGTAGATTCCCCGTGTTTAAAATTGACCTAAAAGTGAAACTAACAACATTACTTCTTCTGGTCGCTATGTTTAATGTTAAGGCAAGTACTTACGCCCAAACTAAAGTAAGCCTTGAGTTAAACAATACAACCGTAGAAAAGGTTATAGAAACCATAGAGCAGCAAACCGATTTCCGGTTTATTTATAAGCTCACAGATGTGGACCTGGAGCGTGTAATTACTATCCGTGCCAAGGAGCAGAGCATCGACTATATACTCAATAAGCTGTTTAACGGTACCGCAATCAGCTTTAAGGTGCGCGATACCCAGATAATACTTAAAAAAGCGCCGCCTGCCACGAGTGTTTTAAAAGTACAACAGTTGCCGGTTAAGGGTACCGTAATAGATGAAAACGGACTGCCTCTACCCGGTGCATCGGTATTGGAACAAGGAACTTCAAACGCAGTTTCTACAGACATGGAGGGTAACTTCACCATAAATGTTTCTTCGCCAGATGCTATTATTGTTATAAGCTTTATGGGCTATACGGAGCAAAAGATAACCGCAAAGCAAAACAACACGAACATAAAACTGGTACCTGCCGCTAACGAACTGCAGGAGCTTGTTGTGGTAGGTTACGGCACCACTTCTAAGAAAGACCTTACCGGTGCGGTGGCTTCGGTAACTGAGAAGGACATGAACCAGGGGGCGCAAACCAGCCCACTGCAACTTATATCAGGTAAAATGGCCGGTGTAAACATTACCCAGACGGGTAGTGAACCGGGTTCAGCGCCTAACGTAAGGATTCGTGGCATATCATCACTTATAGGCGGAAATGACCCGCTTGTAGTAGTAGATGGTGTACAGGGTAATATGGATTTGCTTAACCAGATCCCCCCTAGCGAAATCGCATCAATAGACGTACTTAAGGACGCCTCATCTACCGCTATTTACGGTACCAGGGGTGCTGCGGGTGTTATTATTGTGAGCACCAAGAAAAACAAAGCCGGAAGGACTTCGGTAGAGTTTTCCTCATCTACATCATACGATTATATAGCCAATAAGCTGGACATGCTGAGTGCCGACCAGTGGTGGACAGAGGCACAAAAAAACGGGGTACCGGCATCGGCTAACCACGGTGCCAATACCGATTGGTATAACATTCTTACCAAACCGGGTTCTACCCAAAACTATACGCTGTCATTTGGCGGTGGTACAGATAAGTTTACCTATCGTGCTTCGATTGCTGCCATCCTGCAAGAGGGTGTGGTGCTAAATTCCGAGAACCAAAAATATATTGGTCGTGTACAGGCTACGCAGTCGGCATTAGATGATAAGCTGAAGCTTACCTTTAACCTTAACAGCGGTGTAAACAATACTTCAAGCATTGTGCAGAGCATCGGCAGGGCATCATTTACATCTAACCTTATCAGCAACGCCTACCTGATGCGCCCTACTGACCCGGTATTTAACACTGACGGCACGTATTTTACAGACCCGAACGTGTTCCAGTACCTTAACCCCTACGCGGTAAGCCAAACAGTAACCAACGAGTCTAAAAACGATAACCTTTTTGGCAGCGTTAAAGCCGACCTTGACCTGTATGACGGGCTTACAGCAGGCTGGTTTGGCAGCTGGAGGAGAACAAGCAATACTACAGGCTTCTTTATACCTGTAGCATCTACTGATGCCAACGCCATTAACCAAAAAGGCTTTGCCAACATAAACAACAACAGGCAGGACGAAAAGCTTATGAACGTTAGCCTTACCTATAAAAAACTCTTTGGCGACCACAGCATTAACGCGCTGGCATTATACGAATGGCAAAACCAGGCGTACCAAGGCAACTACTCCCAGGCAAGGGGTTTTATAAACGATATAACCGCTTACAACGCGCTACAGCTGGGTGACATTTCAAAGGTACTGCCGGGCGATATTTCATCATATAAAAACGACCGGACACTGGTATCATTCCTGGGGCGTGTAAACTACTCCTATATGGGCAGGTATTTACTTACCGCCAGTTTAAGGAGAGACGGCGCATCGGTATTTGGGGTAAACAACAAGTGGGGTAACTTCCCATCGGCTTCAGTGGCATGGCAACTGGATCAGGAATCGTTCCTTGCCAACCAGGATGTGGTGAGCGGGCTTAAGCTGCGTGTGGGTTATGGTGTTACGGGTAATCAGGGTTTATCCCCTTACAATACCATTTCGCTTGTAGGTTCTACCGGCGTTACTTATTTTGGCGGGCAGTTGGTTAACAACTATGCCATTACACAAAACGCTAATGCCGACCTTAAGTGGGAAACAAAAAAGCAGACCAACGTAGGTATAGATTTTGCGTTCCTTAAAAACAGGCTGCGCGGTACATTTGATATTTTTACCGCCAAAACAGATAACCTGCTATTTGACTATACTGTGCCGCAACCACCGTTCCCATTCTCTACCATCAGGGCAAATGTGGGCAGCATAAGGAACGAAGGTATAGAGGCTACACTAAGCTATGACCTTATAAATACAGATAACACTACACTTACCCTTAACGGTAACGCTACCTTCCTAAGGAATGAAGTGCTTAACCTTAGTGGCAGCATAAATGGTGTTCCGCTAAATACTGACTATGTATCGTGGGGGCCTAGTACTTACCTGATTAAAGGCCAGCCTATAGGCACCTTTAACATACTGCACCATACAGGTAAAAACGATGCAAATGCCGAAACGGTACAGGACGTTAACGGCGATGGCGTTATAGACCAGGGTAACCAAAGCGCCGACAGGAAGCTTAGTGGCTCGTCACTCCCTAAATATACATTTTCATTTAACCCGGTACTGCGCTACAAGAACTTTGACGCGTCTATGCTATGGAGGGGTTCAGGAGGTAATAAAATTTACAACAGCATTAAATCGAGCCTTAGCTATACCGAAAACATAGGCCGCTCTAACCTGCTGCAAAGCGCTATACCATTGGGTATATATACCAGCCAGTATGGGTCTGACCTTTGGTTGGAAAAAGGCGATTTTGTAAGGCTTGAAAATGCTACCGTGGGCTACAGCTTTAATTTTAAAGATGTACGCTATATAGAGTCGTTGAGGCTTTCCCTTACGGGCACCAACCTGTTGCTGATTACAAAATATTCAGGGCTGGATCCGGAACTTAACTTTAGCGGTGGTAACGGAGCCGGTGGCGATAACGGTATTTACCCGCGTACCAGGACCTTTACTTTCGGGGTGAATGTAAAATTTAAATAAGACAAAACATGAAGTTCAAAATAAAAAATATAAGCATACTCACAGCCTTTAGCCTTATGCTGCTAACCGGCTGTACCGATGTAAGGGAAGACGTATACGACCGTTATACGGCTGATGATTTTTACAGTTCACCCGAAGGCGCAGATGCTGCCCTTGCAGGCGAATACGCGCAGCTGAGCGGCAACTGGAACGGTGTAGGCTATGCCGGTGCCGATAACGGCTGGTACGACCTTAATACCATGTGTGCCGATGAGCAGGTAATACCTCACAGGAATACCGGCGACTGGCAGCTTGATTTTGCACGAGTGTACAAGCACGAGTGGTTGCCTACAGATGTTATGATAGGTAATACATGGAACTGGCTGTATAAATCAGTTTTTAACGCTAACCTGGCCGTTTCTTTGCTTGAAAACGGTAATGCTGAAGCTTCAAAAATTGCCGAAGCTAAGGTTCTAAGGGCATTTTTTTACTACCTGCTTATGGATGACTGGGGCAGTGTACCGTTCTTTACCGATAATAATATTACGGTAGACCGCATACCGCAGGCCAGCCGCCAGGAAATTTATAATTTTATAGTAGCTGAACTGACCGAAAACGTAGACAAGCTTTCTACTACTAAGGGCGGTGCTTACTATGGCAGGTTTAACAAATGGGCAGGATACACATTTCTTGCAAAAGTATACCTTAATGCCGAAGTATATACCGGTACACCGCGCTGGAGCGAATGCCTTGCTGCATGCCAGGTGGTAACTGAAGGCGGATTTTCCCTTCACCCTGCCGCTGCTGCTGCCGGTAGCCCGCTGGGTAATAGTTACTACGATCTTTTTGGTGATGTTAATCCGGATGATGAAACCATACTTTCGCTATTTGCTACGGTAAACGTTGTTTCAAGGAATATCTATGGTATTCGTAGTCTTTACGGGCCCCATGCGCTTACGCTTCTGGGCTTTAACGGCTGGAATGGTACCATAGTACCACAGGATTTCTATGAAAAGTATGATACAAACGACATCAGGAGGAAACAGTTTATTGTTGGAGACCAGGGTGGTGGCATTAACTATACTGTAAATGTATCGTCATTAGACAACCCGGGAGCCGCACCACAGGCCGGTGTAAGAAACCTTAAATTTTACCCTGCAGGTAACCTAGACGGTGGCGGTGCCTCTAATGATTTCCCCGTATACCGCTATGCCGATGTACTGCTTATGATGGCCGAATGTAACGTACGCCTGGGTAATGGTGCTACGGCAAAACCATATATCGATGCTATAAGGCAACGTGCCGGCCTTGGGGCTTTAGCAGGCAACCCCAGCCTGGATGATGTGTATAACGAACGTGGCTATGAACTGAACTGGGAAGGCCACAGGAGGCAGGACATGATACGTTTCAACAAATTTTTGTTGCCAAACCTTTTCAGGGGCGCCTCTACTGAGCATAGGAAATTGTTCCCTATACCTACATCTGCCCTAAACGCAAACAGCAGCCTTAAACAAAACACAGGTTACTAAAAATCAGACTTATCATGAAAAAATATATAAATAAGTTACTCGTACTGTGCATGGTTGCCGTACTGGGTACATCGTGCGATGAAGACGCCGCACTTACCTACCTGAGCGAAGTAAACTTTCCGGGAGCTATAGAAGCTACACCGGGTACCATACAAATTACAGCCGTTAACCGTTACCAGTCGGTACTTACGGTATCATGGCCAGAGGTTGAGTTCCCTGTAGATGCGCCGGTTACCTACGGGTTACAGGTAGATCTCCCTGCCGATACGTCAGGCGACGGAGCATGGAGCCATGCTGTATCGGTAACAGCCGGAGAAGCCGCATTAAGTAAATCATTCCTTGGTGATGATCTTAACAGTTTGGCACTAAGGCTTGGGCTACCCCAGGATGTACCTGGGCAGTTGGTAATAAGGGCTACAGCTACATTGGACAGAACTATATACTCAGAACCCGTTACAATAACGGTAACCCCTTATGTACCGGTAATAACTATAACAGAGATTTATCTACCGGGTGGCTACCAGGGTTGGAACCCCGCTACAGCAGCAAAACTAAAGGCTATAGATGTAGGGGTTTTCCAGGGGTATGCTACGTTCCCTGCTGGAGCGCTAAGTTTTAAAGTTACACCCGAAATGAACTGGGATACTTTTTACGGCTCTACAGGCGGTAACGGTATAGCCGAACACGACGACGACGACCTTACTGTACCCGCAGCCGGTACTTACCAGATTACCGTAAACCTTAATACATTAACCTTTACTGCCGTACCGTATTCTTATGGCGTAATAGGCCCTGCCCAGGCAGGTGGCTGGAATGTAGACAGCGATATGAGTTTTGACCATGTAGCGGAGCAATGGACGTTTACCGGCGATCTGGTTCCAGGGGCACTAAAATTCAGGCTGAATGATGAGTGGACAATTAACTACGGATCGGCAAACGGCGAAAACGGTGTGCTACAAAACGGCACCGTATTACTGGACAACCAGGGTGCGCATACCATAAATGAGGCTGGAAATTATACCGTAACCTTTAAGGTAAATGCTAACCCGGCCACGGCTGCTTATTCTGTAACGCGTAATTAAAGTAATATTAGGTTTAGGCATATATCTTCCCCAAAAAAAAGGATGTATGCCAACCTTTAAACATCAGAAAAAATGAAATTAAAATTCAATATAATGTATGTGCTCCTTGCGGCGGTATCGTTACTGTCGTGCAGCAATAATGATGATAAGCCGGCAGCTGCACCGTACGAACAATACGGCAGCACATTTACCCAGATGCCAAAACCACAGGACGCTATTATTTACCAGGTAAACATCCGCGCCTTTAGCGAGGCGGGCACGCTTGATGCCGTACGCCAAAAACTGGACTACATAAAAGACCTTGGGGCTAATGTGGTATACCTTATGCCGATTTATCCTGTAGGACAGGAGCGTTCGGCAGGCGGTTTAGGTTCTCCATACGCGGTAAAAGACTATAAGGCTGTGAACCCTGATTTCGGTACTTTAGCCGATTTACGCGTTTTAGTAGATGAAGCCCACAGCAAAGGCCTTGCCGTTATCCTGGACTGGGTAGCTAACCACACCGCTTGGGATAATGCCTGGATAACCCAGCACCCTGACTGGTACCAGCAGGATGCATCGGGCAATATAATTATCCCTCCCGGAACCAATTATAATGATGTAGCGCAACTGAATTTTGACAATAAAGAAATGAGGGCTGCCATGATTGATGCTATGACCTACTGGGTGTATACAGCTAATATTGATGGTTTCAGGTGTGATTATGCCGATTTTGTAGGACAGGGTTTCTGGACGGAGGCTATTGCCAAAGTACGTACGGCTAAAAACCAGCAACTGCTTATGCTTGCAGAGGGTTCAAGGCTTAACCACTTCCAGGCAGGTTTTGACTTTACCTTTGGGTTTAATTATTTTTCGTCACTGGAACAGGTATTTAAAGGTGCTAAGACAGCAACGTTTCTACAGGAATCTAACGCTACCGAATATGCAAGCAACTATGTAGAGTCGCAGCGCGTGGTACGCTACACGACCAACCATGACGTGAACCTGAGCGACGGTACCCCGTACCAGCTTTTTGGCGGTAAAGACGGTTCGCTTGCTGCTTTTGTGGTTGCCGCCTACATGAGGTCGGTTCCTATGGTATATAACGGCCAGGAAATTGGCTATAACCAAAGGCTAGATTACTTTAGGCGTACTCCTATAGACTGGACTACCGCAGATGCATCAGTACTAGCCGAGTACAAAAAAATATTAGCGTTTCGCAATGGCAGCGATGCTATAAAAAGAGGTACCTTTACAGGGTACAGCAGTGACGCCGTTAGTGCCTTTACCATGAAAAAAGATGGCGAAACGGTTTTGGTGCTGGCTAATCTTACAGGCAGTGCTACAAATTACATAGCGCCATCGCAACTGACTGGTATTGCCTGGAAAGATGCGTTTACCAATGCTACTGTAGCGCTAAACCAACAGCTTACCCTGCAACCATATCAGTACATGGTGCTAAAAAATTAGGCCAATAATTAACCCATTCATCTTATACTATGAACAACAAACGCAATGCTTTTTTAGGTTTATGCTTTAGTAAAATAGCCCTGCTGCTTTTTGTATGCTGCGGCTACCTTACTCAGGCGCAAACCATTACTTCGCCCGACAAAAACCTTTCCATGCAATTTAAGCTGGAAGCAAATGGTGTACCGTCGTATCAACTGACTTATAAAGGAAAAGCTGTAATTAAACCCAGTACTTTAGGTATTGAAGTTAAAAACGGCGCTTCGTTTACCGATGGCTTTACTGTTACAAAAACAGAACAGGCTACCGTAAACACTACATGGGAACCGGTTATGGGCGAGGAAAAAACCATCCGTAACAATTATAACGAACTGCTGGTTACCCTGTCACAGGCAAAAAACAATAACAGGTATATACGCCTTAGATTCCGCCTGTTTAATGACGGCCTTGGTTTCAGGTATGAATTCCCTAAGCAGGATGGCCTGAGTTACTTTATCATTAAGGATGAAAATACCCAGTTTAACCTTGCAGGCGATCATAAGATTTTCTGGATTCCGGGCGATTATGACACCAATGAGTATGCCTATACTACGTCTAAATTATCTGAAATACCGGGACTTCAAAAAAAGGCAACCATTGAAATCAATGCACAGCAGCCTATAAAAAATCCATCGGTACAAACCCCTTCCATGATGAAGTCATCAGACGGGCTGTATATTAACATCCACGAGGCAGGCCTGATTAACTACCCGGCCATGTCGTTAAACGTAAACGATGGCTTTAAGCTAAGCTCGCACCTTACCCCTGATGCGGTGGGTAACAACGGCTACATACAAACCGATGCGCAAACCCCATGGAGAACCATTGTAGTAAGTGATAAAGGTACCGATATACTGGCTTCAAAGCTCATCCTAAACCTTAACGAACCT
This sequence comes from Bacteroidia bacterium, assembly GCA_046566705.1. Taxonomy (GTDB): domain Bacteria; phylum Bacteroidota; class Bacteroidia; order Flavobacteriales; family Flavobacteriaceae; genus Flavobacterium. The sequence goes on from JBKHWE010000009.1 coordinate 53,596, forward strand.
ACCAAATACAAGGATGTATCGTGGATTAAACCCGTAAAATACATAGGTGTATGGTGGGAGTATTTTGTGGCCGGAAAAAGCACCTGGGCATACGGTAAGGAAAACAACGTAAAGCTTACCGACGACTTTACCAAGCTTACACCAAATGGCAAACACGGTGCTACTACAGAACATGTAAAAAAGTATATAGACTTTGCTGCCAAGCATGGTTTTGATGCCGTACTTGTAGAAGGCTGGAACATTGGCTGGGAAGACTGGATAGGCAACTGGAAAGAAGAAGTTTTTGACTTTGTAACGCCCTACCCTGATTTTAATGTTGAAGAACTGCACAGGTATGCAGCATCTAAAGGGGTTAAGATAATAATGCACCACGAAACCTCAGCTTCGGCTACAAACTATGAGCGCAGGCTGGACCGTGCGTTCCAGTTTATGAAAGACAATGGCTATAATGCCGTTAAAACAGGCTATGTAGGCCAGATTATACCACGCGGCGAACACCACGACGGCCAATGGATGGTAAACCACTACATACACGTAGCCGAAAGGGCAGCAGACTACCAGGTTATGGTAAACAGCCACGAAGCTGTACGCCCTACAGGCCTTAACAGGACCTACCCGAACTGGATAGCACAGGAATCGGCTCGTGGAACGGAGTTTGAAGCCATGGGAGGCCTGGCGCCGGAACATACTACCATACTGCCGTTTACACGCCTTATGGGTGGTCCTATGGACTATACCCCTGGTATTTTCCAGACCGATCTTACGTACTACAATACGGGTGGCAACCAAAGGGTAAATACTACCCTTACTAAACAGCTGGCCTACTACGTAACCATGTACAGCCCGCTGCAAATGGCAGCCGACCTGCCTGAAAACTATGAGCGTTTTCCTGACGCGTTCCAATTTATAAAGGATGTGGCTGTAGACTGGGATAACACCTATGTACTGGAAGCTGAACCGGGCGACTATGTAACCATAGCCCGTAAGGCTAAGGGCAAGGACGAATGGTTTGTAGGTAGTGTTACCGACGAAAACGAAAGGACAGCTACGGTTAACCTAAGCTTTTTGCCAAAAGGCAAAAAATTTACAGCTACCATCTATGCCGATGCAAAAGATGCCAGCTGGAATGCAAATCCGCAGCATTATGAAATAAAAACCGTAGAGGTTAGCTCTAAAACGGTTTTAAAACAATTTGTAGCGAAAGGCGGTGGTTTTGCCATAAGCATAAAACCTAAAAAATAAGCTTTTAAGGCTATTAGTTAGCAACTAAAACGGGGCTGTCTTTATTGCAAGGCAGCCCCGTTTGTTATTTATTGGTATGTATCAGAGCAAATCCGTTACTACCTCTGTATTTGCATAAGGTTGTTTAAAGAATACTTTATGTGGATGTTTGGCAGCAAAAGAATGCAGTAGTTGCATTATATATTGGTTACTGTTGTATGGGGTCAAGTGGCTTCTAATTTCGGATACGTCTGTAAAACCAATTTCAGTACTTATATAGCCCATGCCGTAAAAATGCCCATCTTCTACCCATATACAGCTACGTTCATATGGAGTACGCCCTTTATCTATTATTGCAAAGCTGGGCTTATTAGTGGCAACAGCGGTGATTGCGTGGCCTACCTTTACATTATGCTCTGCTATAGCGGGTAAATTATTAAGGTTTGGTTTTAACATGGCTTCCCCTTCCGCAGGCCTGCCGTAAATGCAAAACCTATGGTCTATACCAAACTCAGTAGCCAGGTTTCGTAACAGGTTTACCCCGGCATGTTGTGAATGGAATACTTCTATACCAGCCTGAAATTTTGAAAGCTTACCCACAGCAAGATAGCGGTAACCGTTGCGGGCTTCATAGCTGTAGAGACCGTATTTAGGGTCAAACCGCTTGAGGGCGGTATTGTATACAGGCCAGAGTTTTTTAATCTCAGTACACTCCAGTAACAGTGCCATGAGCTCAGTAGCACAGGTTTCAAACGAAATACTATAAATATCACGTAAAAAATTTTGCCGCTGCGGGTTTACATTATGCCCGCTAAAATGCGACGCTACACGTTTTTTAAGGTTGATGGCCTTCCCTACATACACCACTTTCCTGGCCTTGTTATAAAAATAATAAATACCCGGTTTTTCAGGTAGTTGCTCAAAGTCGGCAGGTGGCAGGTTGGGTGGCAGGCGCTGGTCTTGCGATGCTTTTTTCAGCATCTGTTCTATAACGCCATCTGTATCCCACTCCAGCAGCCGGGAAAATAATATTGCGGTAGCCTGAGCATCGCCGCCTGCACGGTGACGGTTTTGCAAGGGAATATTCAACGTATGGCACAAGTTTCCAAGGCTGTACGAATGTAATCCGGGCTTAATTTTCCTGGCGGCACGCACAGTACATAATTTCCTTGCAGTCCATTTATGGCCTGCCTCTTCCAGCTGGTGGCGTACAAATGAATAATCAAAGTTTACATTATGTGCTACAAATACGCGTCCGGTAAGCAGTTCCGTTACCTTTTCGGCAATGTATTCAAATACAGGAGCATTGCTTACCATTTGGTTTGTAATACCTGTGAGTGCAAAAATTGGTAATGGTATTTCTTTTTGAGGATTTACAAGTGTTTCCCAGGATTCTATAATTTCTGTACCGTTATGTATAATTATGGCAATCTCTGTAATGCGGCTGCCGGCAGCATTCCCTCCTGTGGTTTCTATATCTACAATAGCATATTCCCGCTTCATCCCTACTGTTCATTTAATGCCTGCTAAAGGTAATAATTACAGCCTTTTAAAGCAATTATGGCAACTGTTAAAAAGTTAATTGACATATATTACGTTGCTTTTGCTATTTTTAGCCAACAAATAACACGTATAAAAACCGATCATTATGAGTACAAAAATAGTAGGCCTGCGCACTGTTGGCTATAAAGTGAGCGACCTGGACGCGGCTAAAAAATGGTATGCAGAAGCCTTTGAGACCCAACCGTATTTTGACGAACCTTTCTACGTAGGTTTTAACATTGCAGGATATGAACTTGGCCTTATGCCCGATGAAAGCACCGTAGGAAACAACACGGTTACCTACTGGGGAGTGGAAGATGTTAAAGGGGCTTATGAGCGTTTCCTTACCCTGGGCGCTACCGAAGATGAAACACCCACCGACGTGGGCGGTGATATAGTAACGGCATCGGTTAAAGACCCGTGGGGCAACATTATAGGGCTTATATACAACCCGCATTTTAAGCTATAAAAAAACGGCTGCCGGAAAATTCAGGCAGCCGTTTTTGTTTTATCAGAGTAGTATTTACTGTTTTATAAAACGCATCTGTTCTGATCCCTGCGTTGTTTGCAGTTTAAGGATATGTGCGCCTGCCGAAAGCGCAGAAACATTAAACGCGCTGCTTCCTGAAGTTTCCAGTACCTTTTGTCCAAGCATATTATATATAATTGCATGGGTTATTTCTATCCCATTAGGTACCTGCACGTTTAGCATATTTACTGCAGGATTTGGGTATAACACAAATTCAGGATTGGATGTAACGCAAGGAGTGCTTAACGTTACGGCGTTGTTTCCTGTTATTATATCATATCCTGCATTGACCTCAGCATCGGTAACATTAAAGGTTACAGGAACGGTAAATGTCTGGTTATTAAACGTGTTATCCAACACCACATCAAGCGTTTGTCCATTGGCTCCTGTAAGGCGTACCGGTACCGGCATTTCAAAAAAGTTTACCGACGCATGCGATTGCGTTTGTACCAGCTTTACGGTTACTGCTCCCTGGGTTGTCTTGGTTACTGTAACAGTATACGACGGATATCCCTGATTATACACCCAATCATTAAAAAACTCCTGAAGGCTGCTACCATATACCTGCTCCAGATGTTGTTGTAAATGGGGCGTTTTAGCATAAGCATATGCAAGGTTATTATCGGCAAGGTAGTTTTTCACCCCCTGATAAAATGCCGTATTCCCCATTTTAAAGCGCAGCATATGCAGTACCATTGCGCCTTTATTGTAGCTGAGCCTGCTGCTAAAAATACGGTCATCGCTTATGGTATCGGCTGCGGGTATATACACTGCACCACCCGGTGATGATGTTATACTGGCTATATTTTGCTGTTTCCAGCCTGTAAAAGAGTTGTCTCCATCCTGGTGTTCTACTACAAGGCCGGTCAGGTAAGTAGCAAAGCCTTCGTTTAGCCAGATGTCCTGCCAGGAACCGCAGGTTATTTTATCGCCAAACCACTGATGTGCCAACTCATGCGCTACAAGTTCACGATCAAAGCTTACCATAAACGACACGGTACTGTGCTCCATACCCCCACCCCAGTTCCATTGGGCATGACCATACTTTTCGTTATGGAACGGGTACTGTTCAAACGTATCTTCGTAAAAACGCATTATGTCTAACGTTTGTGCCAAATCGGGCTGGTAAGCCGACTGGGTTTCCGGATACATATAGTTTACAATAGGGAAACTGCCCAGCGCGCCGTTATACGTTTGTGTGTATACATTATAATTAGTTACTGCAATGGCCACTAAATAAGCCGGTATAGGATAGCTATGGTAAAAATGTGTGGTCTTACTGCTGCCCGATATACTCTGAGCCTGCTCCAGTCCGTTACTCACCGCTGTGTATTGAGACGGAGCCGTGATATATACATCAAGTCCATCTATCTTATCGTTGAGGTCTTGTTTGCACGGCCACCATTCCATAGCGCCGTAAGGCTCACTTAACGTCCACAAAACCGGCACGCCATTGTGAGAGGTTGTGGTAAAATAGCCATTGCTCTGATCGGGCGAACCACTGTAATTTATTACAACTGTCCCTTGCTGACCGGCAGGTAGTGTAGCTGGCAGGGTAATAACAAGTTCACCTGTACCCAGCTGGTCAAAGTCCAGGCTGGTATTATCTTTCACCACACTATTTACACTCATTTGGTCAGAGAGGTCAAAAACGATACTGCTCATGTCCTGTTTAGCAGTAAAAGTGGCCATTACGGTACCGTTTATAAAGCTGCTGGCGGGGTTTACGGTAAGCTGCAGGGTTATATGACCCAAATCATAATTACCGGTATGGGCATTGGCAGTAAACGCCGCAACGCGCAGCGTTGATTTCATCTCAGCCTGAGCAAATTGCTCAAATTTCCCGTTATTACTTACGCCTTTATGTTGTGCAAAACCAGCCAACGAAAATATTTGAAGAATAACCAGTGTAATTTTTTTCATAGGTCTAAAAAATTTTGCCAAATATAATCACATAACCCGCCAATAATTATTTCGTGACGGTAAAAATTACCTTTTTAGCGGTAAACACAAAGCTATATGAAGTAGTTAATAATTAAAAATAAGTTTCCTTATAAATCGCTTAAAAGGAAGGTAATAGTTTATAAATGTTAAAAAAAACACTAATTTTGCTGTTAGCAATCTTTAAGAGAAACACAAGAGATACGGGATGAGTAATTTTAAAAACATCATTTTTGTTGATGATGATGAGGACGACCGCATGGTGTTTAGTGCTGTTATACACGAAACGTATACCAACATACTCTACAATGATTTTAAAAGTGCTGAGGAAGTAATTTCCTACCTTGATTGCGACTTTATAATGTCCCCCGACCTTATTTTCCTCGATTTAAATATGCCTCTTAAAGACGGCTTTTTTGTACTAAGGGCGCTTAAAAAGAAAGAGCGCCTAAAGAATATACCTGTGGTTATTTTTTCTACCAGCAAAAATCCTTCAGATATAGAAAAATCTAAGAAACTGGGTGCTGTAGGTTATGCTGTAAAACCATCAGATATAGGTACACTTATGCAGGTTATACAAACAGCTGCAGATAAAATTATCTATGCCGAGAACCCCGCCAGAAATCTTATGCTATTATAATTTAGATATATCCAATATAGTTTCCAAACCTATATTTTTTTAATACACGGTATTAAAAAAATCCTAAAAAAAATAGTGAACGTTCGCTGAAGGAAGTGTTTTCTAACCCAAAATGTTATCGATTTGTTAAAAAACTATGCATGCATGGTATCGCAAATCTATTTTGTTACATCAAATAAGTATTTCATTACAAATTTACGTTTTGTTTACTAAAATTTTATTAAAGACGCTGGATTTTTGAGGATAATAGTGATAATTTTACTACCAGATAATTAGCAATAACCTCATAAATCAACAGTCATGAAAACTATCATTAACCCAAAAAACCAAAGCGATATGAAACTGCTAAAATTTTTCCTTGCAGCTGTTGCCGGTTTCGGGCTGGTGAAAATCTTCGGCTTTTTTAGCGAAGATGAATTGGACGAAGAAATGGAAGATCTTTATGAAAATGAAGACCATCCGCTATTTGTATAATACATCAGTTTAAAGTACGCAACATAAATTTTCACACAAAAAGCACCTCCACAAAATGGGGTGCTTTTTCTGCTTTATATACTTACCTCAACATACAGCATTAACATTATCTTTTTAATTTACAGCATTTTACCAAACAAAAAGTTAAACTTAACTTGTGAAAAGTAATTTTAAGACATCGTTAATACGCATACCTTTTTTCATTGAGTAATTTTAGGTTATAGAAATAAAAACAATACATAACCATAAAAAAGTAACATCATGAAATCACGTGAACAAATTCTGAAACATGCAAAAGATATTGTTAACCATTCAGACCCATCTGGTACCAGCCCGCACAGGTACAGCAACCTTAAATCAAACGAAAATTCAATAAAATCTAAGATAATGAGTAACAAAAAAGTAATATTGGGCGTTGCAGCCGGAGTTGCGGCCCTTGCAGTAACAGCAATTATCCTGAAACGTAAAGGATATTTTGACGGCCTTGGCGAAAAAGCTGAAGAACTGGGCAGCGAAATTAAAGACAAATACCGTACTGCTAAAGATGGCGCCCGCAAAAAAATCGATGAGATTATGCACAAGAGCAATGAAATTGCCGACAGGGCTGCTACCGAAGTGAAATCGGCTACAGTATAATCTATATAGCAAGTATGTTATATAACACTGGGTATCCTCATAATATGGGGATACCTTTTTTATTTTGTATATCTTTATAAGTAAAACGCAACCCTATGAAAATCTTAATTGTTGCCGGTGTAATTGTAATGATGTGTGTAATGATGCCGGCATGCCGTACAAATGCACCTGTACCCAAAGCCGTGAATCCTGATAAGAATATTGCTGCTACTAATGCGAAAAAAGGTAATGATACGGTTCGCATAGCTAACGACTCATTAGAATACGAGGTAATAATAATAGACGCAGGTTTTAATAGCTGGCTGTATACACGCGCAAAACCAAGGGGTTTTTACTCAGAAGACTACTTAAGGGGGCGAAACATACAATGGGTTACCGAATGGAACTTCAGGGTAAACCAGCCTCAACGATATGGTGATATGTATCAGATGCAGATAGATTATCACGCTGATATAAAATACGGTTATGAGGTAAACTACCTGTTGTTTAACTACCTCTCTTATTTTCAGATTGCCAACAATCAAAGGCTCGGCGGTCTTGTACCAAGAGATTAATTACGGTATATTTGCGGTATAGCCTTTCAAAATGAAAAATTTCAAGCAACGCTGGGGATTAAAGCACAACTACCAGTTAGTAATTATATTTATTGTTTTTGCAATAACCGGATCTACGTCCGCTTATATTTCAAAACCTATATTATCGAGCCTTGGCATTACTAAAGACACTTTTTCTCCATGGGTATATTACCCCCTGTATATTATCCTGATATTTCCGGCATATCAGGTACTGCTTATGTTTTTTGGCTTTATATCAGGTCAGTTTACATTCTTTTGGGCCTTTGAGAAGAAAATGCTTCGTAGCCTGGGCTTGGGTTTCCTTATTCCTAAAGACAACAAAAATCAAAAGAATATCCCTTAAATAAAAAAGCCCCACACAATGGCAGGGCTATGGCAATATATAAACCAATTAATTTTTCTTTTTCAGTTTACTGGCATAATTCTTTTTCAGCTTATCCATTTTAGGTGCTATAACCATACTGCAATACGGTTGGTCAGGGTTTATAGCATAGTAGTCCTGGTGATACTCCTCAGCCGGATAAAATGTGGTGGCTTTGCTAACCTTGGTAACTATCTTTTTTCCAAAAATGTCCTGGTCGGTAAGCAGCTTAATAAAGTTTTCTGCAGACGCCTTTTGCGCTTCTGTAGTATAAAAGATTTCACTTCGGTATTGAGTACCTACATCATTTCCCTGGCGGTTAATGGTTGTAGGGTCGTGCGTAGCGAAGAATATCTCCAGCAGGTCTTCATAAGCTACCTCAGCCGGATTGTAAGTAATCTGTATGGCTTCGGCATGGCCGGTGTAACCACTGCAAACCTCTTTATAGGTAGGATTCTCGGTTTTACCGCCTATATATCCCGAAACTACTTTTTCTACCCCTTTTACTTCGGTAAAAAATGCTTCGGTACACCAAAAACAACCGCCTGCAAAAATGGCAGTTTCTGTTTTTTTGTCATCCATTGTTGTTTCTCCTTTGCTTGCTAATTGTTTATCCTGTTGTTTTTCGGGCTTAAATTGTGCCATAGGATTACTGTTTCCCTGGCAGGAAATGCCCATCATGGCAAATAAAATCAGTGCCGCTTTTTTCATAGTGCTCCTTTCTTGTAAAGTTACGGTTTATGCCGGTATTAAGGCAGGGTATTAACTTATAGATACATTTCTATATACGAAATATTGTGCCAAAAAGATTTATTTTGACCCAAATAGTTTGTTTCTTTGTCTGGTCCTCCATTTCCATCAAAACGAAACGGGATGGCGAAATTTCAGAACCGGTAACAATGATTGAAGCAAATAATATCCATAAATATTATAACGAACTCCACGTACTAAAAGGCGTGAACCTACACATAGCAAAAGGCGAAATCGTATCTATTGTAGGCGCGTCGGGTGCGGGTAAAACCACTTTACTGCAAATACTGGGTACGCTGGATAAACCCGATGCCGAAAACGGTTCGTCGCTCATCATAAACGGCCAGGACATACTGCAGTTAAAAGACAAGGCGCTCTCTAAATTCCGTAACCAACAGCTTGGGTTCATATTTCAGTTCCACCAGCTGCTACCCGAATTCACCGCGCTTGAAAACGTATGTATACCCGCCTATATAGCCGGCAAGCCTAAGAATGAAACCGAAGCTGAGGCAAAAAAACTTTTGGATTACCTTGGCCTTAGCCACAGGACAGGCCATAAGCCCACTGCCCTTTCAGGGGGTGAGCAGCAACGTGTGGCTGTGGCGCGTTCGCTTATAAATAAGCCTGCCGTGATTTTTGCCGATGAACCTTCGGGTAACCTGGATACGGCTTCGGCAGAGAACCTGCACAAACTGTTTTTTAAGCTCCGTGATGAAATGGGGCAGACTTTTGTTATTGTAACACACAACGAAGACCTTGCCGAAATGGCTGACCGCAAGCTTGTAATGAGCGACGGGAGGATTTTAATTTAAGACTTCAGATTTGGCCTTACTCAGGGTTTTCCGTTTGTTAACAATGCTTCCTTTTGCTAATTTTGCAGTATGGAAATGAAACTTAATGCCGAAGATTTAAAGGCTTTTCTTGAGGAAAAGGTATACCTGTATAACCGTCCTGATTTTATAGAAAGCGACCCCATACAAATCCCACACCTGTTTACCCAAAAGGAAGATGCTGAAATAGCGGGTTTTCTTGCCGCTACCATAGCCTGGGGCAACCGCAAGATGATTATAAATAACGCCAAGAAAATGGTGGCACTTATGGGCGACAGCCCTTATGATTTTGTAATGAGCCACCGCGAACAACACCTTGAGTCGCTTGATGGTTTTGTACACCGCACGTTTAACAGCGTGGATTTTGGCACGTTTATTATCGCGTTAAAACACATTTACCAAAATCACGGTGGCCTTGAAGGGGTATTTGCACAGCACCAAAAAGAAAACAGCTTACAACCGGCCATAGCAAGTTTTAAAAAAGCGTTCTTTGAGATACCGCACCAGCAACGTACCCAAAAGCATGTAAGCAACCCTTTAGAGGGCAGTGCCGCTAAGCGTATAAACATGTTCCTGAGGTGGATGGTACGTAACGATAATGCGGGTGTAGATCTTGGCCTGTGGAAAAATATACCTGCCGCTGCCCTATCCTGCCCTCTTGATGTACACAGCGGTAATGTAGCGCGTAAACTAGGATTGCTTACCCGAAAACAAAACGATGCTAAAGCCCTTGCAGAACTTGACACCCAGCTCCGTCTGCTTGACGTTACCGACCCGGTAAAGTATGATTTCGCGTTGTTTGGGCTGGGGGTATTTGAGGGGTTTTAAACCAGCAGTTCAGCCACGAATTACACTAATTTTTACAAATTGCAAAAAATAGTATAAAAGGAATTGTTGAATGTTAATGTCAAAACACTTACCTTTACAAAACAAAATATGGCAATGATGTCTGCCCTGAACCGCCCTAAAAAGCTGATGGCGTCTACTTAACCGGCTTATGCCACAGTAGATGTTATTTACATAAATCAGACATATATGAACAACCAAAAGTCCACAATTGCCGCTATTCCTTTTACAAAATATCTATTGTTTTTAGCCAAATGGCTGTCGTTAAGTATTCTTATAGGTTTTCTTGTTGGGTCGGCTTCCGCGTTTTTTTTGTGGTCGCTTAACTGGGTAACTGACTATCGCGAAAGCCACCTATGGATTATTGCATTACTGCCGGTTGGCGGACTCGCCATTGGAATTGCCTACCATTACTTTGGCGAAAGCGTAGTAAAGGGCAATAACCTGCTACTGGAAGAATTTGATTCACCAAAAAAGATAATTCCTTTCCGTATGGCTCCGTTAGTGCTTTTTGGCACACTAGTAACACATTTGTTTGGTGGTTCGGCAGGGCGCGAAGGTACCGCAGTACAAATGGGCGGCGCTATAGCCGACTTGTTTACCAAATGGTTTAAATTAACTGATAACGACCGTAAAGTTATCCTGACTATGGGAATCAGCGCGGGGTTTGCATCGGTATTCGGAACACCATTAGCAGGTGCTGTTTTCGCATTAGAAGTCATGGCACTAACCCGGGTGAAACTTTGGTACATAATACCCTCCGTAATCGTGGCCTTTATAGCGGATTACAGTTGCGCCATCTATCCCGTAGTACATACACATTATCATATAACCGAAATACCGGAAATAGTGCCATCAGCAATTGGATACACCATAGTGTGCGCAGTTTTGTTTGGGTTGGTAGCCTTACTATTCAGTAAAACAGTACATTTCTTTAGTGCGCAGTTTAAACGGTTCATAGCCTATCCCCCACCTCGCCCCGTTGTAGGAGGCGTGGTAATAGCACTTACCGTATGGGCACTGGGCACAACTAAGTATATCGGTCTTGGCATACCCACTATAGTAGAAGCTTTCAGTGTAAGTGAACCTCCCTACGCATTTTTACTGAAGCTGTTGCTGACCACTTTTACCCTTGGGGCAGGTTTCAAAGGCGGAGAGGTTACCCCATTATTTTTTATCGGAGCTACATTGGGCAGTGCCTTGTTCATCATAGTACCCTTGCCCATAAGCCTGCTTGCAGGGATGGGTTTTGTGGCTGTATTTTCGGGGGCTACGCATACGCCCATCGCCTGTACCATTATGGGGATGGAACTCTTCGGTACCGAAGCCGGACTTTACCTGGCACTTGCCTGTACAGTGGCTTACTTATTTTCAGGTAGTACTGGAATTTACACTTCACAAATTGTAGGCGGACCTAAAGGTTTTATTTATGAGAAGTTTGTAAGAAGTAAAGCAGATAATTTGTAAAAACAAATATGAAAAAAGCCACGAATTCCACTAATTTACACAAATGATAATTAGTGAAATTCGTGGCTGAATTATACAGGAATTATGGAAAAAATTACTTCCCGTAAACCTGAGTAAGGTATTCTTTAAGCGTTACAGGTTTCCTGCCGATAAGCGCCTCAAGGTCGGCTTTACCAGTTTCAAACTCGTGTGCTTTAATAGCTTTTGCAAAAACACTAAGCATCCATACAAAGATGTCCGGCACACCTGCATCGGTTAATACCGTTTTGTAGGTATCTTCATCCGGGCTAACATAGCCTACTTCTCTACCTGAAATTTCAGAAAGGTAAGCGGCTACATCGGCAAACGAATACTCCTCATTTCCGGCAATAGCGTATTCTTTGTTTTCATGACCTTCGGTAGCAAGCACCACGGCAGCGGCCAGCGCCATGTCTTCGCGGGTGGCGAAAGCAACTTTACCATCTCCGGAAGGGAAAAACACACCGGTTTCCAATACTTTTTCGCCAACAAACATAGGCACTACATCCGCATAAAGGCTGTCGTTAAGCAGTACATAGCTAAGACCCGATGCTTTAAGGTAATCAGCCGTAAGAGCGTGGTCTTTAGCTATTACTTCAGTAGCAGAATTATGCGCGTCTTTCGCCTCAATACTTGTGTAAGCTACAAGTTTTACCCCAGCCTCTTTAGCGGCATCAATGGCATTTTTATGTTGGCCAAAACGGTCGTCAAAATCATTAGATGAAATAAGCAATACTTTCTCCACGCCTGCAAAAGCGGCTACAAGTGAAGCGTAATCTTTATAATCGCCTATGCGAACATTCACGCCTTTATCGGCAAAGGCTTGTGCTTTCTCTGCACTACGGGCCAAAACGGCGATTTGAGCTGCTGGAACTTTTTCTAAAAGGGCGTTTACGGTGGCAGTACCAAGCTGCCCGGTTGATGCGGTAACTAATATCATTTTTTGTTGTATTTAAAAGTTTACTCTGAATTGTTTTAAAATCACTACAAACTTATATACATTTGCTATACAAAATATAGTACTATCCTTTTAGGTAGCGCTTCCCTTTTGTATAGCAACCCAAATAAACGCACACATCATGGAACAAAAAGTAATTGAACTGGAACCTTTCGTTCGCTGCCACAAAGAAGCGATGCGCCCTATAAAAGACGCGCTTGAGGTGTTAAGCGGCAAATGGAAAATGCCCATTATGGTAGCCTTAAGTAGTGGCCCGAAACGCTTTAAAGAACTTTCGACAGAAGTAGGCGGCATTACAGACAAAATGCTGAGTAAGGAACTAAAGGACCTTGAAATGAACATGCTGGTAAAACGTAGCGTACTGGATACCTTTCCTCCTACCGTTGAGTACCGCTGGACGGCACACAGCTATACCCTGGGTGATGTTATGCAAACCCTGGAAGCATGGGGCAGGCTGCACAGGAAGACTATTATAGGCGGGTAATTTCAGATTTTAGAATTCAGATTTCAGATTCTACTCAAGCGCACTATAACAAATAATATTTTATAGAATATGAGTGTAGTTCATTCTGAAATCTGAATTCTAAAATCTGAAATTACCTAAGTAAACTAAAATGCCCTTTATACACCTTACCATCTGCACGGGTTACTACAAACCAATAATCGGTAGAGGGTAAAAGGCGACCGTTTAGCGTACCATCCCAGGTATCGGTGTATTTTAGCTGTTTAATGAGTTTACCATAACGGTCAAATATACTGGTAACCAGACCCGGTTCTGAAGTGGCGTATTCCACATGCCAGGTTTCGTTATACCCGTCGCCATTTGGAGTAAAGAATTTAGGGTAGTACAACAGAAAAACATCATCAGTTACCATACCACAGCCGTTGGTATCTTTCACAAAAACATAATAATGTCCCGGTGTTAAATGTTCGAAAGTCGGGTAAGCCTGCCAGTTAATGCCATCTAAAGAATATACATAACTTCCCAATCCGGATGTCTGTACAATAATGGTATTGTCTTCCTGTGTCCAGTCGTTTGCATCTATAGCCACAATGGTAGCTTTAGTAGAAAGTATTACGGTAAATTCTTTCCGCGAAGAGCACACTACCCCATTGTGGTTTTGAGTTACCGTAACTGAATAATTCCCGGCAGTAGCAATAGTTATGGTTTGTGTAATTTCTCCTGTAGACCAGGTGTAACTGTCAAATCCTGAACCCGCATTAACTATAACCGTCCCTCCTTCACAAAGGGTTACCGTATTAGTAATAGAAATCACTGGCGCACTCACCAATGTAAGTTTTAATGAAACCACCTGGTAACACAGATCAGCTGTTTCCACTCGAACGTATAATGTGTTTGTCCCTGTCAAAGCATACAATGTAGGGTCGGTAACCTGGAATGTTGCATTTTTTGTAGCTGCTGCATGTGCCGATATATAGTACAAAAATACTGCGGTAACATCTGTAGTAATTTGTGTTTGATAGGCAGTAAGGTTTACGATTTCTGTACCGTCGTTATCCGTATCACACACATCGGCAGTAACATTGCTCACTGTCATAGAAGGTGTAACTATGGTAACAGTTACTGGAAATCTTGTTTGGCTTTCGCAACCGTTAAGGGTTTGTGTAGCGTAATAGGTAGCACCATTGGTAAGTTGCGTATACGAAGTGAGCACCGTTGTGGCTGTTGCCGAGGCATACCACTGCACACTTGCACCCTGTGCCTGCAATAAAGCTACGGTAGGACTCTGCGTTGTACAAAACTGCTGTGAAGCATTACCTGTCGGTGCAGCTACTGTAAGGACATTTACCGCTACAGCTACCCTTAAGCTTTCGCATAAAGTAACAGTTTGGCTTGCATAATAGGTGGTGCCGTTAACCAAAGCTGTGGTAATTGGTAAAACAGTTGTACTCGTTGCCGTGGCATACCATTTTATGTTCGTTCCGGTGATGCCTATATCAGCGAGGGTAGCGTTATTATATACACAGAACGTTTGTAATACTCCTGCAACAACCGGTAGTGGTTCATTATTCACATACGCGTTAATAGTTACTGTAAGCGGGTCTGAAGGGCAACCTAATGTATTTTTAGTTAGTACAGTGTATGACGCAGGAGGTAGTCCCCTTTTACTTGCTGATGTTTGCCACGTAACTCCATTATCAAAACTATATGCTGCCTGTGTATCGGTAACGGTAATTGTTCCTGTTGCCATTATACAATCGGGTTGTGTAACATTTGCCGTAGGCAAAGGCGGAAAATTGATAGCTCTCGTTATAGTAACAGCTGTAGCATCAGACGAGCAACCTGCCGCATTTTGTACCTTCACCTGATAGTCACCGGGCGGTAATGAAGCTATATTAGAAGCCGTCCAGCTGGTACCATTATCAAAGCTATACATCGTGGCACTATCGGTTATGGTAATGCTTCCGTTTGGCATGGCGCAGTTGGCAGGTGCCGTGGCTACATAAGCAGGAGCATTTGGTATACCGCTTCCCACAATAACATGAACCACTGTTACCGGCGAAATACAGCCTGTAGTACTGTTTTTAGCGGTAACATTATAATTGGCTTCGGCCAAATTACTGAACGTTGCTGACGATTGATAGTTAATACCATCTATACTATAAGTAGCACCCGTTGTCGAACTGATGGTAATGCCACCTGTTGCCGTGCCACACTGCGTGGGAGTAGCCGCAGCTACAGGTGCATCGGGCGCATCGTTTATGGTAAGGGTAATCACGTTACTGGCGACCCTGCAGGCTGCTGAACCTACATTAACACTTTCGGCCGTAGAAAGACGGTACATATACACGCCGGCGTTTTGTGGTGTGGCGGTATAAGTTGTGTTTGTAGCCCCGGCAATGTCTGACCAGGTAGTGCCGCTGTCAGTACTTAACTGCCATTGGTAAGCCGCATTGGCATATACACCCGAAGTTACAATTTGCCCCGAAAGAGTATAATTTGTCGCTTGTCCTTCACATACTTGTATGCTTGTTGAGCTACTGCTGGCAAGTTCTGATGTTACCGTGGGCCCGCACGGGCGGAAGGTAATATCATCTAGTGCGAGGTCATTACCGGGCATAGCACCCACTTTATTGTTTCGCATACGAATGACTACCGTATCAACTCCCATGGGTGTTTGAAAGAAAAAACCATACTGCTTCCACAGGGCACTGCCCGCAAGCGGAATATTTCCGGTACTGTATGTTTCCAGTATTGTGCCGTCTGTCTTTTCTATGGTAAAGGTAATGTCAGGGGTACTGTTATCCTGTGTCCTGAGCAGGTTCATTATCCATGCGGCAAACTCATATGTGGTATTGGCGCAAAGCCCTGTAACGGTATTTTTATAAAAATAATCAGTTACCGATGTACTGGCGTTTACCACCATCATATACCCACCGCCGGTATGGTCTGTTGTACTCCACCAAACGTTTCCTGCTCCGGCTGTTGTGCTCTCTATGGTATAACTTCCATCGTTAGGGAAACTGGCCGATGAGTACGTGTAGCTGGTTATGCTGCTGCCCAGTGCTGTACCATGGGTACCGTTACCGAAACCGAAATCAAGCTTTACCACAGGATCTCCCAGGCTGCCGCTGCACAGCTGGGCATAACTGCTGCTCATAGTACAAAAAGCAATACATGTATATAATAATTTGCGTAGCATAGTGGTTATTTTGTGCTACACGAATGTATTTCAATTTAAATATTAACCTCCTTATTTGAGGTAAAGCGAAGTTTATATGAGGTAAATCCCTACACGCTTGTGTCTTCCTAAAAATAACGATGAACGGTTAGCCGCAGGATTGTTGCAACTCATCGAACCTTCGTACCTCTCTTAACGGAATTGGCAACGATATAGTGATTTCTGAAAGTATTTTTGCTAAAGAATACACCAATAATTTACCTTATTTACCATGAATGCCCGTATTGTATTAATAGATGACGATGAAGATGACCGTATGCTGTTCAGGGAAGCCATGAAAAGCAGCGGACACGAGGACACCTTTGAAGAATATACTTCTGGGGAAACCTTTATAAATTATATGGAAGGTGCATCTTCTACTTTACCAGAGATTATTTTTCTTGATATAAATATGCCCTCGGTAGATGGTTATACCCTGCTTAACCTTATACGTGCCAATGATAGATTTTGCAAAAGTAATGTTGTAATGTTTACTACAAGTTCTAACCAATACGATATAGCGTTTGCTGAGCAAAATCATGCCTCAGGATTTGCCGCGAAGCCTTCAGAATACAACAAACTCGAAGCGATGATACAAAACGCTATACAACATTTTTTACCTCAAAAAAAGCCAGCGCTTTTCTTTACCATGGTGTAAACGAACAGTGAATAAAAACAGTCGCTTATTTAAAGAGTGTACCCAAAAGTCCAGACAATTCATAAGAATATAAAAATTCAGCAAAATAAGTGTTAATTACATAATTATTTTCACCAAATTTGTGTAAACCTCATTTAAAGAACACCATATTATGTTGAATTCCCTTAGTAAACAATTGCTTTGCATGCTGTTCTGCATTGCGGCGACGCAATTCCATGCACAAAACAAACCGGCAGATAAAGCCACAATCACAGTAGACCTCAGTAAGAAAACCGGTAAAATGAATCCCGCATGGGCGTGGTTTGGCTATGATGAGCCTAACTATACCTATATGAAAGACGGTAAAAAACTGCTCAGCGAAATCGCCGCCTTTAGCAAAACACCTGTTTATGTACGCACGCACAGCCTGTTGGTTACCGGCGATGGCACTGCTGCACTGAAATGGGGCTCTACAAACGCGTATACCGAAGACGCCCAAGGCAATCCTATTTACAACTGGAGGATTATAGACAGTATTTTTGATACATACATTCAGCGTGGCATGAAGCCATTAGCACAAATTGGCTTTATGCCGCAGGCACTCTCTACACACCCTGACCCCTACCGCCATTACTGGAAACCCGGCGACCCGTATACCGATATTATTACCGGGTGGGCCTATCCGCCAAAAGATTATGATAAATGGCGTAACCTGGTGTACGAATGGGTAAAGCACAGCGTGCAGCGTTATGGCAAAAAAGAAGTAGAAAGTTGGTACTGGGAGGTTTGGAACGAACCAAATGGCCATTACTGGAAAGGTACCCGCGAAGAGTTCTTAAAAATGTATGACTACGCTGCAGACGGCGTAAAAAAGGCGCTCCCTACGGCAAAAATTGGCGGTAATAATATAGCCGGTACACGCAGCAAAGGAGCACAGGACTGGGTAAATGAGTTTATAAAACACTGCCTTTACGGTACTAACTATGCTACTGGCAAAAAAGGGGCCCCGCTCGATGCGTTGCTTTTTCATGCCAAGGGCTGGCCTAAATCGGTGAATGGTGTGGTGCAGATGGATATGAGTCCGCAACTAAATGATATCATGACGGGCTTTAACATAGCCATGTCTTACCCTGAAACTAAAAACCTGCCGCTTATCATAGGCGAGTCGGATCCTGAAGGCTGTGCTGCTTGCGGTATGGCTACGAATCCTGAAAACGCATATCGTAACGGAACCTTATATTCCAGCTATACAGCAGCCTCATTTGCCCGTAAGTATTTATTGGCTGACCAGACTAAGGCCAATTTTCTCGGTGCCGTATCCTGGTCGTTTGAGTTTGAAAACCAACCGTGGTTTTATGGTTTCCGCGACCTTGCCACTAATGGTGTAGACAAGCCGGTGCTTAATGTTTTCCGAATGTTTGCCATGATGAAGGGCGATCGTGTAGCTGTAGAAGGCAGCAGTATGTACCCGCTGGAAACTATCCTTACGAAAAGCGTACGCGGTGAAAACCCGGATATAGGCGGCCTTGCAAGTTTGGATGAAAATTCAGCTGCGGTTATGGCCTGGAACTACCATGATACCGATGGTCCTGCCGCCGATACTGCTGTTAACCTTACTGTAAATAATATTCCGGCAAAAAGTGCCATGATGAAAATCTATCTGATAGATAAGGATAACAGCAACTCGTATGAGGTATGGAAAAAAATGGGCTCACCACAAAACCCTACCGCTGCCCAAATTGCAGAACTTGAAGCTGCAAGCACGCTAAAATGTATCACTACTAAAAAGGTAAGCATAACTCACAATACCCTTACAGTCCCGCTACAATTACAGCGACAGGCAGTAGCTTTTGTAAAGCTGGACTGGTAACTTTTTTGACATGAATTTCACTACTGTATACAAATTGTTTTTATTGTAACGGACGAAATCCGTGTCTGCCATACAAAAAAAGCTACCAAATGGTAGCTTTTTTTGTATGTTAAAAGGAACTGATAATTAAAACACTTCGCTTTCTTTAAGTTTCTCGGTATTATTAACCAGCTGAAGCTCGTCTATAAGCTTTTGTACACTACCGTTCATTACACCATCCAGATCATAAATGGTAAGGCCTATACGGTGGTCTGTTACACGCCCCTGAGGGTAGTTATAGGTACGTATCTTAGCAGAACGGTCACCACTGCTTACCTGGCTGCTACGCTTGGCTGCATCCTCTTCCTGCTTTTTGGCAAGTTCCATTTCATAAAGGCGTGAACGTAGTACCTGGGTAGCTTTGTCCTTGTTTTTGTGCTGTGATTTTTCATCCTGGCACTGTGCCACAAGACCGGTAGGTATGTGCGTAAGCCTCACAGCAGATTTAGTAGTGTTAACCGACTGCCCACCGGGACCAGACGAACAGAAGTAATCTATACGTACTTCGTTCATATCCAGGTGTACATCAAACTCTTCTGCTTCAGGAAGTACCATTACCGTAGCTGCGGATGTGTGTATACGCCCCTGTGTTTCGGTTTGTGGTACACGCTGTACACGGTGTACACCGGCTTCAAACTTAAGAGTTCCGTATACGTCTTCGCCGCTTACTTCAAAGATAACCTCTTTATATCCACCAGATGTACCCTCACTTACGTCTACCACACTGGTTCTCCAGCCTTTGTTTTCGCAATATTTACTGTACATACGGTATAGGTCACCTGCAAAAATACTGGCTTCATCGCCACCGGTACCGGCCCGGATTTCCACCATTACGTTTTTAGCATCTTCAGCATCTTTAGGTATCAGCATAAACTTGATCTCCTCTTCAAGCTGAGGCAGGACTGCTTTGGCTTCATCAAGCTGAAGCTTGGCCATATCTACCATTTCGGCATCGCTGCCATCTGCTATAATTTCCTGGGCTTCTTCCATGTTACCCACAGCTTTCATATATTCATCGCGCTTGTCTACCAGCGCCTTAAGGTCTTTATATTCCTTATTCAGCTGTACATAGCGTTTTTGGTCGGCAATAATATCCGGTTGTATCACAAGGTCAGACACTTCGTCAAAACGTTGCTTTATAAACTGTAGCCTGTCTATCATACTCATCTTATCTCCTGTATTTTGAAGTGCAAAAGTACAAAAATTGTTCCAATGTAAAATTACTAATATTTTATATAGTTTTGGCAGTAAAATATTACCTTGGCAGTAAAACCAATTTCATGAAAAAATTAATGCTCATTGGCTGTATGTGTGTAATATTCGCAGCATGCAAAAAAACCGAAACCACTGAAAAAGCACCGCGCACAATTGAAAAAGTAGCATGGCTTTCAGGAAACTGGGGTTTTACCACCGCCGAAGGCAGCCTTACGGAAAACTGGGTTAAGGTTAACGACTCGGTATACCATGGCGAAAGCTATTTTGTAACATCTAAAAACGATACCGTTTTTTCGGAAACTGTAGTGCTTGATGAAGTTGACGGAAAAATGGCCTATACTGTAAGTGTTCCCGGACAAAACGATGAAAAACCCGTGCGCTTCGACCTGACAAAAATTACTGACACAGAAATAACATTTGAAGCCCCTAAGCACGATTACCCAAACAAAATTGTGTACCGACAGGTAAAGCCTGATTCATTAGTCGCTATAATTTACGGTAAACAAAAAGGCGAAGACAAGAGTGAAACGTTTGCCATGAAAAAGATAAAATAATCTATGCAATTTATAGAAGATAAAGAGTTTTTAAAGAAAGACTATACCGATAACCCACTACTGAAAGCAGAATACGACAACTGTACATTTACCGGATGTAATTTTGAAAATGCCAATTTATGCGGTATTGTTTTTACACAATGTACATTTACAGGGTGCAACCTGGGTAATGCCCACATAGGTGGCAGCGCATTTAAAGAATGTGATTTTAAGGAGTGTAAACTACTGGGACTACAATTTCATAGTTGCGACCCGTTTTTGTTTAGCGCGGCATTTAACCATTGTCATATGGAGCTTACCTCTTTCTACAAACTGAAACTTAAGTCTACGAAGTTTATCAATTGTGATTTGGGCGAAGCCGACTTTACCGAGGCAGACCTCACAGGTGCCTGCTTTACAGAATGCGACCTTCGAAATGCTGTTTTTGACCGTACCATTTTAGAAAAAGCCGACCTGCGTACGGCCTATAATTTTGCCATTTGCCCCGAAAACAATAAGGTAAAGAAAGCCAAATTCAGCAGGGAAAATATACATGGTTTGTTACAGAAGTATCAAATTAATATAGAGTAAAAAAGCAAAAGCCATCCTTTTTGGGATGGCTTTTGCTTTTTGTATTCAGCTTACAGTGTAAGCTGAATACTATCTTATTTTACAGGAATGTTCTCCAATATCTCAAGTACAAACTTCCAGTATTTTTGTACAGATGATATGCTTGCACGCTCGTCAGGACTGTGTGCCCCCTTAATGGTAGGGCCAAACGAAATCATATCCATATCAGGGTAGTTAGTACCCAGTATACCACACTCAAGTCCGGCATGGCAGGCAACTACGTGCGGTTCAGCCCCATTTTGTTTGGTATAAATATTTTTAAGAACTTCAAGTATAGGCGAACTTACATTTGGTGTCCAGCCCGGGTATGAGCCGCTAAAGGTAACCTCGCACCCTGTAAGTTCAAACGCGCTACGCAGGGCATTAGCCAGGTCAAACTTGCTGGTTTCAACAGACGAACGCGTAAGGCAGCCAATGTATACACTACCATCTTTTATAATTACACGGGCTATGTTGTTGCTGGTTTCTACCAGGTCAGCCATATCGGCACTCATACGGTATACGCCGTTATGTGCTGCGTAAATAGCACGTAATACACCTTCCTGAACACCAAGATCCATTACAGAAGCGGGTAGCTCGTCGGCCTTCTCCACAAGAATTTGCAGGTTTGGCTCGGTAGTTTTAAACTCTGCTTTAATATCAGCAATGATTTCCTGCATATCCAGCTGGAACGCCCCGTCGAAAATATCACTTACAATAACCTTGGCAAAGCTCTCGCGTGGAATAGCATTGCGCAGGCTGCCGCCATTAATCTCAGCTATTTGAAGCCCCCAGTTTTCAAAACCGTCAAACAGCAGGCGGTTCATTATTTTGTTGGCATTCCCCAGCCCTTTATTGATGTCCATACCGCTGTGACCACCGTTAAGTCCTTTAACCGTAATGTTGTAGGCAAGAGAGTTTTCCGGTACTTCCTCTTGTTCATAACCGCGTTCGGCAGTAACATCTAACCCACCGGCACAGCCTATATCTATTTCATCGTCTTCCTCGGTATCAAGGTTAAGCAGTATTTCGCCGTTTAGCAAACCGCCTTTAAGACCCATAGCGCCGGTCATTCCGGTTTCTTCGTCTATTGTAAAAAGTGCCTCAATAGCGGGATGCGGAATATCTGTACTTTCCAGTATTGCCATGATAGTAGCTACACCAAGACCGTTATCTGCGCCTAGTGTAGTACCTTTTGCACGTACCCAGTCGCCATCTACATACATTTCTATCCCATGGGTATCGAAATCAAATACTGTATCGGCATTTTTTTGGTGCACCATATCCAGGTGGCTCTGCATTACTATTGTCTTGCGATTTTCCAGCCCTTTGGTAGCAGGCTTCTTAATGATTACGTTGCCCACTTCGTCTTCAATGGTTTCAAGACCAAGGTTTTTACCAAAGTCCTTCATAAAAGCTATTACACGCTCCTCTTTCTTAGACGGACGCGGTACAGCGTTAAGGTCGGCAAACTTTTTCCAAAGTGCTTTTGGCTCCAGGTTGCGTACTTCATTGCTCATAATTATTGTTTGTTGTTTGTGTATTAATTAATTGCCTCAATCCTATCAATGAATACATTTAATAGTTTATAATTACCAGATAATAAATGGATTTCGGGCCATAAACGTACTAGTATATCGTGAAATTGTTTCATTTTCATATTGCCAAAGCGAATATGAATAATACGCGGGGGAGGTTCTTTTAATAATATCTTATTAGAAAAATCTGCGTCTTTTGTAATTATAGTAAGGTTATTTTCCTTTGAATAATTCCATATTTGACCATCACTCCATGTATCATCTATATCTTTCTGATGAATATAGTCAGAAGAATTCCATAAAGAAAAATAATACGGTAGATTTACATCAATGAGATATGATGCCATTACGCAACAGTTTTAATGACAAAATTACGATTCATCATTTCTGAAGCAAACTTAAGACAGGCCATTATATCTTCAGGCTCAAGCGATGGATATTGTACAAGTATTTCATCAGCTGATTCTCCCACACTTAAAAATTCCAAAATGGTTTGCACAGCAATCCGTTTACCGCGAATTGTTGGCTTTCCATTACAAATCTTTTCATCGAGAGTTATCCTTTCGGCTATATATTCCATAGCAGTATCATTTACTACAAAGATAAGAAATTACAAAAAATACTGTTTATATTTACTCAATCATTTTCAAAATCCATGACCCGAACAAAACTGCTCGCCATACTATTCCCTATACAAATTGTTATTGTAAATATCCTTTCGTTCTTTCCTGTTTTTGTAGAAACGTATTACAGTAATGGCATCTTTCCTTACATCAGCCGTGCGGAGAGAGTCCTATTCGGATGGATGGGCTTTTCTGTCGGCGACATACTTTATGGCTTGGCACTCCTCTTAGCGTTACATTGGGTCTGGAAAACACGAAAAACCTGGAAAACATCGTATAAGCAAAATTTACTCCAAATAGCTGCTTGCCTGTCAGTGGTATATTTTGTGTTTACATTACTTTGGGCAATGAATTACAGACGCCTGCCCTTACACAAAAAAATGGGCATTGAAAAAGAATATACAGAGCAGGAACTCATTGACTTTACCCATAAATTGATTACCAAAACCAATGCGCTTCACTTACAGATAACCCACAGTGATACTGTAAAAGTAATGCTGCCTTACAACATTGAAAGTATTTATGAAAAGGCACCACAGGCCTATGCCGAGCTACAGAAAACATTCCCCGAATTTACCTATGAACATAAGAGTATAAAATCATCGCTTATGAGTGTGGCGCAGTCGTATATGGGGTTTGGCGGTTATCTGAACCCCTTTACAAACGAAGCACAGGTTAACTATATGCTTCCGTTGTATAACCAACCTACAACCACCTGCCACGAAATGAGCCACCAGATAGGTTATGCCAACGAAAGCGAGGCCAACTTTATAGGCTACATGGCGAGCGTGCATAGTAATGATGTGTATTTCCAATATTCAGGATACAGTTTTGCAGTGAGGTATTGTATAGGTAACATTGCCAAATTTGACGAGGCAAAAGCCAAGGAAATTATCAAAGAGGTTAATAAAGGTGTCCGGAAGAATTTTAAGGAAAGTAAGGATTTCAACAAGAAATATGAGTCATTTATAGAGGACATTTCTGAATACATCTATGACCATTACCTTAAGGCCAACGAACAAAAAGACGGCCTGGAAACCTATAGTAAATTTACCGGATTGCTTGTAAATTATTATAAAGACAAAGAATTGTAACAACAGGTGTAACATTTTTACTACACCATATACTTATATCTTACCATGAGTATAAACGGAGAAAAGGAATTTGTACAACAGCTTCAGGAACACCAAAACCTGATACACAAGGTGTGCCGCCTCTATACTAATGACGAGGATGCGCACAAAGACCTTTTCCAGGAAATTACCATCCAGCTCTGGAAAGCCTACCCACAGTTTAGGGGCGATGCCAAGTTTACCACCTGGGCCTATCGTGTAGCGCTAAATACAGCCATAACCCTGTACCGTAAAAAAGGTCGTATCATACACACCATAGAATTTGACAACAACCTGCACAAAGTGCGCCAGGATGAGTATAACTATGAAGAGGAAGAACATATAAAGCAGCTGTACAAAGCCGTACACCAGTTAAACGATATAGAAAAAGCACTGGTATTTATGTACCTGGAAGACAAGGATTATACAGAGATAGCCGAAACACTTGGCATTAGCGAAGTGAACGCGAGAGTGAAAATGAACAGGATAAAAGGCAAACTTAAAAAATTATTAAATCCGTAGGGAGAGAAAAGAAATGGACGAACTGGATAAACTGAAAAACCACTGGAAGAAGAGTGAGGAAAACTTCCCGCAGGTTACCGAAACCGAAATATATGGCATGCTGCACAAGCGTTCGTCTTCTGCAGTAAAATGGATATTAATTATAAGCATACTCGAATTTGCATTCTGGGGGCTTATATCATTAAGCAATTCTATTTTTAATCTGTCTGATTATAACGACATCCCTGCATTCCTGGCAATAATGGATTATGCCAACTACTTTATAGCGCTTACTTTTATAATCCTGTTTTACATTAATTACAGAAAAATATCTACAGAACGGCCGGTTAAAGGATTATTAGACAATATAATCCGTGTAAGGCGTATAGTTACTGTTTACATGGTGTATAATGTAGCCGTTATACTAACAAGTATGATCATCAGCCTGTCTATTGTAAAAGCAGATACTACATTAAACAATCCGCAGAAAGCACTTGTTGCAGGCGTAATCATCATAACGCTATTCTTATCGCTTATAGGTATTATTTATTACCTGCTTTATGGAAGGCTTGTACGTAAACTGAACAAGAACTATCGTGAATTACAAAAGATTTCAGGTCTATGAAAAAATTATTTATTTGCGTATTAAGTTGTTGTGCGGTTTTCGGCTACAGCCAAAAGAATGAGAATTCGCTGCTATGGAAAATATCCGGCAAAGGAATAAAGCAACCCTCTTACCTGTTTGGTACTATGCACATACTTTGCGACGCCACGCTGGAACCCAAGGTACTAAAAGCCCTGGATGAAACCAAACAACTGTACCTGGAAATAAACATGGATGACCCTACCATACAAACCAAAATGATGATGGGGATGATGATGAAAGACGGGCAGAAAATGAGCAAACTCTCTTCTGCCGAAGATTTTCAGTTGGTTAACGATTTCCTGAATAACAACCTGGGTATGCCGGCTACGCTATTGGATAGCTTTAAGCCTGCACTGGTAGGTACACTGCTTGCCCCTAAGTTTATGGGCTGCGCACCCGAGAGCATTGAACAATCGCTTATGGAAGTGACCAAAGAGCAGCAGGAGCAGGTTTTCGGGCTGGAAACCATAGAAAAACAATTGGCACTGTTTGATGCGATTCCGTATGAGGAACAGATGAAAGAGCTTGTTAACATGGCTAAAGAAGGGCTGGATAAGCAAATAGCGGAAAGCAAAAAGCTGGAAGCCGTTTACAAAAGCCAAAACCTGAAAGCCATTGCAGATATGATGAATGAGGAAGACAACAAGCTCTACGGTGATCATGCCGACATTATGCTTACCGAACGTAACCAAAGCTGGATTCCGGGTATAGAAACCGCTGCTAAAACTACACCTACCCTATTTGCTGTAGGTGCCGCTCACCTGGGCGGCGAGAATGGCGTAATTAACCTGTTACGCAAAAAGGGTTATAAAGTGGAGGCAGTGTTGAAGTAACGAGATATTTTTATTTTAAAACCAACAAACCATGAGAAAATATATCGCATTTTACATAGCCTTACTATTTGTAGGTATTAATAGTGTTACCGCCCAAATTAATTCTGTCAAGCCTCAACCTATTCACGCAAATACCATAAAAGAAGGCGACAGTCTTGCAGTGAAAACAGTTATGTTATATGGAAGCACAAAGAAGAGTTCTAAGCTTAAAATTTCAGTGCTTGCCTATTCTAAAAATGGGCAGGAACATTTGCTAACATCCTCAACTGTAGTTGTTGGCGAAGATATACCGTTGAATGGCGTGCTTACTAATTTCCCAAATGGTGATGGAGTTATAGAAAATGCTCCTATTGCCGGTAATACCGTAAAAGATTATTTTTCTAAAGACGAGAAGCTATATCGTGAATACTTAAAACAACGTTATAAAATACTTGAAAGGCTAAAGTAAAATATAGCCAACTATTATAAATCATCATCAATCATAAACCAAATCAAACATGAAATCCCTCTTTACCTGCATAACATTGCTGGGTGCACTGGCTGTATCTGCCCAAGATGAAAAAACCAACGAAGCCGTAAAAGACTCCGTAAAAATAAATACTGAACTTAATGAGGTAGTACTCGAAAAGAAAAAACAGGCCGTGGAGCGTAAAGCCGACCGTACTATTTTTGATTTTTCCGAACAGGCACACCTTAATTCAGGTTCGCTTATGGAAGGGCTTAAAAAGCTGCCGGGCCTTATTGTATCTGAAGTTGCAGGTATGATGTACCAAGGCAAGCAGCTTCAGGTATATATGGATGGGCGTCCGCTTAATATTTATTCTAACGAACTTACCTCCTACCTTGAAGGCATGCCCGCCAACTCTATAGAGAAAGTAGAAGTGATTACAAATCCGGGGGCAGAGTTTCCTGCAACATCGGGCGGTGCTATTATTAATATTATCACATCAAAAAAAGTAAAAAAATACTTCACCGCTACCTATTCTAATGGGTACAGCTATACCAAATACGATACCAGCAGGCACAAGTTTAACAATAGTATGACCATCAGTGCCGCCAATAAACTGTTTAGCTGGCAGGTACAGGGCGGACAAAGTTATAGCGAGGGCTACAGGCGCAACAACTTTTATAATGATGCCATTATATTAAGTAATAATATAACCGACAGGGTTAACCGTTTTTATTACCTTAAAACCGGGCTAAAATTTGATTTTAAGAAAGACCGTCTTTTGGTGAATTACGATCTTAATTCAAGCAATAACGATGCCTACATAGGAGCCTATGGTGAAGGATTTGTATCTGATGACCAAAGCAAAACCAAATGGAATTATCATGATGTGATGCTTACGTATCAAAAGCGTTTTGATGATGTGGCAAAAAAGCTGGACTTCCGTTTTAACTTTAACAATAGTACAAACGATTTTGACCAGCTATCCAGGCTAACCGGAGTAAATGTGCTTGGTAATGAAAACAAACAGGGCTTTTACCAGTTTAAAACAGATTATACGCAGGAAATAAAGTTCCTGGACAAAACCAAAATAAGCCTGGGTGTATTGGCTGACCTGCTTGATTTTAAAGCTACAAATTTAGGCATTACAAATCTGGATTATCGCCGTACATCAACAGCTGGGTATGCTGAAGGACAAATTACATATAAGAAATTTGAATTAATAGCAGGTGGCCGCCTTGAAACTTATAACATAGAAGGAAGCACTCCCTCCGGAGATTTACTGCCGTTCCATAAAACGCGTTTCTTCCCTAATGCTACCCTACAGTATAACATCATAGACAATGTGTATGCTAAGGTAAACTATAACAATAAGATAAGCCTGCCCGATACAGGTTCGCTTAACCCGAATAACACCAACTACCAAAATCCTAACGTAGGTTTTTTTGGCAATCCAAACCTTGAGCCCACCTTCTTTCACAACTATGAAGTGGAAGTAAACGCGTTTCAGTATTTCAACATAGGATTTTCGTTAACCGATGCTAAAAACCAAATCATCAACCGCATTATAACTACACCAGACGGGGCGGCCAGCGTTACAGAAAACGTACCGAACATTACCATGCGTAATTTCAACTTCGGCATACCGCTACCCTATATGCTATTTACACAAGGGCTTAAAAAAGTATTGGAGATGAACTTTAACCCTGACGAAATCAATTTTATGTACATTTATGCAGGTAACCAAAAGCATATCATTCCCGGACTAGATACTAAGAGTATATGGAGCTACAACCTAATGTCGCAAATATTGTTGCCTAAGAAGATAAAGTTTACAGCGAATTATAATACTTCTAATAGAGGGGGTAACTATTATTACTATATATCCCGTGCGCCATTTAACCAACAGCTGGATGTAACTTTTTCAAAGAAGTTCTTGTCAGATAACCTGTCGGCATCTATATATGCTAATGACATACTGAATACCAACAAGCAGGATTTAAGGATGGCAGGCACTAATTTGTATTATAACAGTAAATACGATTCACGTAGGGTAGGAATTTCGCTTAATTACAAAATACCTACCAAAGGCAAACCGGAAAGGGAAAATAACCTACTAAATAATAACAATCCACAACAGCAGCAAAACAGCATAGGAAATTAGTAGGCATCCCACCTGCGTTGCTTATTTAGTTCTTCCTCAGCCTGGATCTCTTCCAGTGGAATAACTTTCAAAAAGCTTGGGTGCTGCTCTATTGCAAATTCTATTTTCTCTACGATTTCATCTATAGTTTCGTTATCGTAATCTATTTCAAGGGGCTGCTTGATTACAAAAGACTGGAAAATACCTTTCTTTTTTAATCGCAGTCCTTTTTTATCAAATGAACGACGGAAACCATCTATAACGATAGGAACTACAATAGGTTTGTGCTGCTTTATAATGTGTGCGGTTCCCTTTCGGATAGGTTTAAAAGGTTTTGTAGTACCTTGCGGAAAAGTAATAACCCAGCCATCTTCCAGTGCTACACGAATATTCTCTGTATCATTAGGGTTTACAGCACGTTTTTCATCTTCACTCACATCTTTGCCCCCGGCACGCCATGTACGTTCCACCGATATAGCTCCCGCATACGAAAGTATACGCGGCAACAGGCCAGCCTTCATGGTTTCCTTAGCGGCAACATAGTATAGGTTAAGCTTTGGTTTCCAAAGATATCCCACATTATTAATGTCATTTTCACGGCCCTTTAGGCTCGCATTGAATACATGAAACATAGCCACCACATCGGCAAAATACGTTTGGTGGTTAGATATGAAAAGTACATTAGTATCCGGTAAATTTCTTATAATATCAGATCCTTCTATCTCCAATCGGTTAAATCCGCGGTACCTTCTGTGGGTAAGCACTCCAAATATAAATATCATCCAGCGCTTAAGAAACAGTATATGACCAAACGGATTTCTTTTGAATAATCCCATAATTGCATTAAAACAGACTGCAAGTTACGAAAACGAAATCATTTTAGTACTTTTTTTAGCACTTCTTTGAATTCAGACAGCATCATAGCGGTAGCACCCCATACAATATGCCCATATACATTGAATGCAGGTACTTTGGCTAAGGGTGCATAAGAAGCTTCTAAGGCGGCATTCTGAACAATTGTATCATTGAGTAGCATACTTAGTGGAAGTTCTATAATCTCGGCCACTTCATAATCGGCAGGGTGAAAAACAGGTTCATTATCTAAAATACCTAAAAATGGCGATACTAGGAAATTACTTGGAGGAATATACAGGTCGGTAAATCGCATACTCACACGTATAATATCTGAAGCAATGCCTATCTCTTCAAAGGTTTCACGTAAAGCTGTATGTTCCAAATCAGTGTCCTCGAGCTCAGCCTTGCCACCCGGAAATGATACCTGAGCCGAATGCACACCTGCGTACGTACGCCTTTTTGTAAGTACTAATGTAGCTTCTCCGTTACGGGGATACACAAGTAACATTACCGCCGATGCCCTGGGATTCATGCTGATATAATAATCAGGAGAAAGTGTTGGCTGCCTTCCTGAAGGAGCCATAAGAATATGAGCGTTGATACCGGGAAGTGTTACGGATTGTATTTTAGGGAGATATTTATTGGTAAAATCAGAAAAAAACATTCTTTTTGTAGTAAAGTATATTGATTAAATATACAAAAAAGTATCTTTTAAAAAAACATTAGCATGTATAGTAAAGCTGAAGCCCAACAGATAAAAAAAGAATTCTGGACAGCATTTTCTGAATATAATCCTCGTAAGTGGTTGTTATATAACACTCAGATTAAAGACGTTACCTTTAAATTTTATGTTGATAATAAGAAAGCACGTGTCATGCTGGATATTGAGCCAAAAGATGAGGAGAAGCGTAAGATATATTTTGAAAAAATAGAATCTTTAAAAACCATTTTGCTGGAAGAATATGTACCTGAAGCTATTTTTGAACGTGACTATTATCTGGAAGAAAATAATAAGCTTATAAGCCGGGTCTGGGTAGAGCTCACAGGCATAAGCCTTTACAACAAAGCCACATGGGAAACGATTTTTGATTTCTTTTCAGAACAAATGGATGCATTTGAACGTTTCTATTATGAATATGAAGACTACATAAAAGATTTAGAAATAAATACTTAGCAGATAATGTTTATATTCAGGGAAATACTTTATTTCCCTGAATATAAATTATCCCCAATAAAGCTTATCCTACAAGTTTTGGTAGTGTTCATGTTGATTCCCAATATGCGGCAGTGCGGCTGAGCCGAAGTCTAAGACATCGCATTAAAACAAAAAACCCTGTGTCTTTCAGACACAGGGTTTAATAAAGAAAGGCGATGACATACTCTCCCACAAGATGCAGTACCATCTGCGCAGGCGGGCTTAACTTCTCTGTTCGG
>JBKHWE010000010.1:0-3932 GCA_046566705.1 Bacteroidia bacterium
AACCCACTTCCTGACGCTAACCTGACGGTTCCTGTATTTGCTGCATGTGAGGAGAACCCTAACGAAGGCTTGTTCGACCTTAATGAAGTGACTCCGGTTATAACCAATGGCCATTCGGGCTATATCGTTTCGTACTACACGAGTCCTACGGATGCCCAGAACGGTACAGGCACACCACTTGATACCACGGTAGATTACCTTTCACAGGATGCCACGCTGTACGCTGCGATTACCGATGCGCTTACAGGATGTAAGATCGTTGCCTCATTTACCCTTGATGTACAAACGGCACCGATCATTCCTTCGGTTCCTGTACTTAACGAATGTGACTTTAACAACGACGAAGTAGCCCCGTTCTACCTGCAACAGGTAATCGACGATATGGTGGCTTACTTTGGCGCGGGCGTAACGGTAACCCTTCATGAAACCAGGGAGGATGCCGAATACCAGCAGGGTACCAACCCTATTACGAACCTTACGGACTATACGAATGTAAATGCCGCGCTAACGGGCGGAGTACAGATTATATACGTAAGGGTATCAAACGCTACGGGCTGTTTTGATGTGGAGGAAGTACGCCTTGTGGCGCACCCTGTACCTGTAGCTACCGATCCGCTTGAGGCCTACCACGTATGTGACGACGGCGCATCGGATACCGATGGTGTAGCTACCTTTAACCTTAACAGCTATAATACCACGGTACTCAATACAATTAACCCTGCCGACTTTACGGTAACCTACCACACCACGCGTGCGGAGGCCGAAGCCGGTACCCCTGTCATAGCCACCCCCGGTACCTACCAGTCGGCTACAGGTTCTGTATTTGTAAGGGTAACCAATAACGTTACGGGCTGTTATGACCTGGTGGAACTGGAGCTTGTGGTAGACCCGCTACCGGTAGCCAACCAGCCAACACCGCTAACGCTTTGTGATGAAAATACCCCTGGCGATGAGCAGGAGCAGTTTGACCTTACTTCAAAAATCAACGAGATAACCGGCGGGGTGCTGGGTGTGAATGTAACGTTCTACACCAGCCTTACCGATGCACAGGCCGGCATAAACCAGATTACCAACCCAAGGACGTATACCAATACGGTACGCAACGGTGTGGAAAGCATCTTTGTACGTGTGGCTGATGCCGTAACGGACTGTTACCGTATCGTACTGCTGGACATCCGCGTATCGCCGCTGCCGCAGCTAACCCAGCCTACGGCAGACCAGCTTACGGTATGTGATACCGATGGCAGTGGCTACGGACAGTTTGACCTGACCACCCTTGAAGACATTATGATAAACAACGGGGTAAACCTTACCCTTGCGTTCTACCATACGGCATATGATGCAGACCACGGTCTAAACGCCATCACCAATCCGGCTGCATATACCAATATCATCCCGGGCAGGGAAACCATTTATGTAGTGGCTACCGATAGCGCTACAGGCTGCCAGTCGCAATCGTATCCTATCACCCTTATTGTAGCCCCTGCACCACGCGCGGTAAGGCTTCAGGACCTGACCAAATGTGATGATACCGATAACAACGGCCAGGACTACCGCCTGGTATTCGACCTTACCCAGCAGAATACGGTAATAGAAACCCAGCTTGGCGTAACGGCCGGTGCCCTTACCATTTACTATTACACTACCGAAGCAGATGCTAATGCGGGTACACCACGCATCACGGCACCGGAAAGCTTCCTTGCCACAGCAGACGGACAAGAGGTATGGGTTCGCATAGAAAACCCGGCTAATAACTGTTACCAGGTAGCCAGCTTTGAGCTGCGCATCAACCAGCCGCAGGAACTTGCCGCCGCTTCTATGTTTACCAAGTGTAACGACGGCGCAGCCAATATCCAGCGTGCTGAATTTAACCTTACCCTTAAAAACGATTATATCCTTACCCCTACAGGTATAGGAGAGGGCAACATCGTAGAGTACTTTGTAAGCGCGGCTGCTATGACGGCCAACACGCCTATAACCACGGCAACGGCGTATACCAATACGAGCAACCCACAAGACCTGTATGTGCGTGTAACCACGCCACAGGGTTGTACCAGCACCACGTTCTTAACCCTTAGGGTGCTTCCGCAGCCAACGCCGAACACCAACCCTGAGCCACAGGAGCTGTGTGATACGCAAACCAACGGTTACGGCTACGAGGAGTTTAACCTTAGCCTTGCCAGCCGCAGGATACTGGCCAACGACAGCAGGAGCGTAATCAGCTATTACGAAACCCAGGCAGATGCAGAGGCCGGTACCAATGCCATCCCTACGGTAGTGAATACGGCAGGTGTTACCACAACACCTTATATCAACACTACCCCGTGGAACCAGATTGTATACGCCCGTGTAGCCCTTGCCGGCAGCGAGGTGGCTGACCCAAGCTGTGTACAGGTAGTAGCGCAGGAGCTGGTTGTGAACCCGCTACCTCCGGTATACGACCCTGCCACAGGTGATATTAAGGACTACGCGATATGCAGCCCTAACAGCACGGGTACAGAAACCTTCCGACTGATGGATTTTGTAAGGGGAGTACTAACCGATGCCGGTGAAAACCCGAACGACTACCTTGTGAGGTTCTACTTTGACATGACTGCGTACAATAACGGTACGGCGCTGCCACATGTGTATACGAACACCGTACCGAACCACCAGACCATAGTGGTACAGGTACGCAACACGGTAACCGACTGTTTTATCCTTGCAGATATGAACCTGTATGCTGAGCAGGCCGCTGTGGCGAATGCCGCTGCAACCAACCCATGGATAGTGTGTGATGATGACGGTACCAACGACGGGGAGCACCTGTTTGACCTTACGGCGCAGGATGCCTCAATACTAGGCAGCCAGAGCACAGCCATGTTCAGGGTAGAATACTACCGCACACAGGCTGCCGCGTTACTTGCCGATACAACCGACCTTACAACGTATATAGCCGATCCTGTAAACTTTGTAAACCAGAGCAACCCGCAAACGATCTGGGCTACGGTTAAGAACTTTACCAGCCACGCACCGTGTATTGATGTAACAAGTTTTGAGATAGGTGTAGAGCTGCTGGCCGAGCCTGAAATCTCAACAACAGGCGACAACCATACGCTATGTATGGTGTACAACGGTGCCGCTATAGACCCACTACCGCTTAGTGTAAACCTGCCTGTAGGCAGCTACACCTTTACGTGGTACCTTGGAGGCAGGGAAATCGCTACGGACCTTGTAAGCAATGTTTACAACGCTAATGAACCGGGCTTCTACTCGGTAGTGGCTACAAGCACTACAGCACAGCAGTGTGTGTCTGAACCGTCAGCGGAGTTTGAAGTGATACAATCAGGTCCTGCACAGGCTATAGATGGGAACAAGCCATACGCCATAAGCGCGGCGTTTAGCGCCAACCAGACCATTACGGTTCTTGCCGAAGGTTATGGCGAGTACCAGTACTCACTGGGTCCTGACGGGCCTTGGCAAAACTCTAACGTATTTGAAAACGTACCATTGGGTTACTTCGATATTTATGTAAGGGATACCAAGACCGACAACCCATGTACAGACTACGTGATTGAAGGTGTGAGCATCATTGACTATCCGAAGTTCTTTACTCCGAACGGTGACGGTTATAACGACTACTGGAACATCCAGGGCATGACCCACAACGGTTATGAAGATGCGAAAATCTTTATCTTTGACCGTTACGGTAAGCTGATCAAGCAGCTTAACCCATTAAGCAGGACAGACGAAGGCGAAGGCTGGGATGGTACCTTTAACGGCAAAGAGCTTCCGAGTGATGATTACTGGTTCCTTGTAGAGTTTACCGAGAACGGACAGACAAGGGAGTTCAGGGCGCACTTCGCTATGAAACGATAACCAGCTGTCAGCATTTAGCGATTAGCTTTTTAGATAACACAAACCCCCGGTTAGCAATTGCTGACCGGGGGTTT